>CAYNCP010000045.1:17002-18627 GCA_964395905.1 uncultured Ohtaekwangia sp. | reverse complement strand
CGAAGTGAACAACACGTGCAACGACTTTGATGAGGTGACGGTAAACTTCTGGGAGCAGACCGTAGCTCAGGCCGGGCCGCCAACACTTATTGTTTGTGATTTGACAGCCAATCTGTCAGGTGTGCAAAGCGTATTTGGTAGTACTGCTAGCTGGGCGGTGACTGCAGGCAATCCACTCGATATTTCATTCAGCAGTGCTTCTATTTTCAATCCGATTATTACAAGCATTGCCTACGGGACTTATACGCTCACATTAACTGAAACAAACGGTAGTTGCGTTGATACTGACGATATCGTTGTCACCTTTTATGAACGGCCCATTGGTCTGAACTCTGTCGAGATTGCGGTTTGCAGTGACACACCTTTTACATTCAATCCGCAGACTAACGTAAATGCAGGTAACAGTATTGTAAGTACATTTACGTGGGTTGCCAGCTATGGAGCAGGGCTTACAGGTGGCTCCGTAATAGGGTCGGGAAACATAGCAGAGACCATTACTAACATAACTGGAGGTATCCTAAATGCTGTTTATACAGTCACACCAACAGGGCCTGCACCTGGCAATTGTGTTGGAAACACTTTTACTATTACAGTACCGATCACTCCGGAGCCATTGGGGAGCAACGCAACAGCCAGTTTATGTAGCGCAACCGGAACTTTGAACTATGACCTACAGGCAAACATCAATAGTAACAATGGATTGGCAAGTACCTTCAGCTGGCTGTCGTTGGTTGACAACCCCAATGTTTCGAATGAGAGTTTAGTTGCACAAAACACCGCCTTCATCAACGACAATTTGATCAACACGACTAATTCAGACCAGTTGGTTGTATATACAGTGACACCAACCAGCGGTGGTTGTGTGGGAAATACTTTTACAGTTAGTGTAACAGTTCGTCCGGAGCCGGTAGGTGTGCCTGTTACGGCTGTGCGATGCAGCGATGTGGCGTTGGGGACAGCCTTTATTTTAAATACCAATGGCACCAGCGTAAGTGCTGCCAGCTACAATATCACCAGCATAACCAATGCGGCAGCATTGCCCTTCAGTGCAGGAGCGCCAGCTACCGGCACAGGCTTCGCGGCCAATGTATTGATTGATGACGCCTGGAGGAATCAGACAGGGTCACAGCAGTCTATCATCTACGCTGTTGTGCCGGTAAGCAGTGCTGGATGTTTGGGGCAGTCATTTAATGTCACGGTGAATGTGGATCCGGAGCCGGTGACAACTGCACCTGTGGTAACAGCAGCCGTATGCAGCGATGTGGCCATCGGGTATATGCTCACCGTGGGTGGAGCAAGTAGCTACACAATAAGCACGAATAGCAACGGATTGGTTCAAAGTGCAGGAACTGTGAGTGCCGGATCAGGCAAAGCGGCAAATGAATTATCAAATGATGCATGGACAAATACGACCTCTGGCGTGGTGAATGTAGTTTACACAGTCACTCCAGTTGCCGGAACCTGCAATGGAGATGTGTTTACGGTTACAGTACCGATCACTCCAGAGCCATTGGGTAGTAGCGCAACAGCCAGTTTATGTAGCGCAACTGGAACTTTGAACTATGACCTGCAGGCAAACATCAATAGTAACAATGGATTGGCAAGTACCTTCAGCTGGCTGTCGT
>CAYNCP010000045.1:0-16902 GCA_964395905.1 uncultured Ohtaekwangia sp. | reverse complement strand
GCAACGGATTGGTTCAAAGTGCAGGAACTGTGAGTGCCGGATCAGGCAAAGCGGCTAATGAATTATCAAATGACGTGTGGACCAATACCTCTACAGGTGTTGTCAATGTAGTCTATACGGTAACACCCGTCAGTGGAGTTTGTAATGGGGATGTATTTACTGTAACCGTTCCGATTACTCCGGAGCCAAGGGGAGTGAACAGTACTGAAACTATAGTTTGTAGTGATGTTCCATTCAACTTTAATCCTCAGTCGCGGATATCGAATGGTATAGGCTCTACATTTAGCTGGACAGTTATATATGATGCCGGACTAACAGGAGGGGCAGGAAGCGGCACTGGAAATGTAGCTGAAACCCTGAATAATATAAGCGGGGGATTCTTGAATGCAGTGTATACAGTAATCCCTACAGGACCTGGTCCTGGAAATTGCGTGGGTGATTCCTTTACGATGACTGTTCCAGTACGCAGTGAGCCACTGGGTGCGAACGATTCTAAAACCGTATGCAGTGATGTGCCAATTGATTACAATTTATTATTGAATGTGGCCACACTTGGAAATAATGTAGGAAGTACTTTCTCTTGGGTGGCTGCGGATAATGTCAATCCCTTTGTAACCGGTGAAAGTCTAACAACAGTAGTTGGGCCAATAATAACAGATGTCATCACCAATTTGACGAACACCGATCAGTTGGTGGTTTATACGGTGACCCCAATGGGCGCAAGCGGGTGTTTTGGTAATTCTTTTGATGTTACCATCACGATTAAACCAGAACCCGTAGGCGTAACAGACGTTGCACCTGATATTTGCAGTGGCACAATGGTAGGGTATGACCTGCAAAACAATGTGGATGGTTCAGGAAATGTATTGCCATCGAATTTCACATGGACGGCTGCTTCAAATATTAATGTAACGGGCGAAACCACTTCATTAAAATCCGGATCCATAATAGATGACATACTGATCAATACTACGACCTCAAATCAAACCGTGGTTTATACAGTGACGCCTACCAGTCAGATAGGTGGTTGTGTAGGAAATGCATTTACTGTTTCAGTAACTGTTAATCCGAAAGCCATATTCTCTGCCGGTCCTGATCTTGCGGTCTGCCGAAATCAAAGTAGCATCCAATTGCAAGGATCAGTTACTTTCTCTCCGCTGGCGTATTTCTGGACTCCGGGAGGAACGCCACCGCTTGATAACAATCTGCTTGAGAAGCCGACTTATACCTTAACCGCTGCAGATCAAATTGTGACTGTACCCACTAACAAAATTTATACACTAAACATACCTGCTGCGGGGGCTTGTCCGGCTGAAGCGAAGTCCATGACATTGACCATTAATCCACAACCAATCGTCACTTTCACGGGATTCCCAGCAGGCGCTCCGCCACAGATGGCTGAAAATAACGCACCGATTACCCTTACAGGAAATCAGGTGGGAGGTGTGTTTACCATCACTCCCGTAACGTCAAACATTGGAAGTACTACGCCAAGTCCTGTTGATAGAGCGTCATTTGATCCAAGCGCTGTCGATCTGGGTTCAAATTTTGTAACCTATACCTATACTGACCCGAACGGTTGTACTGATTTCGATACACAAGAGATAATTGTTAATCCGGTAACCAATGTTGATTTCACTATGCAATACACATTTGGTTCTGCACCGTTCCCATTTGTTCCGCTCAATGGTGTTGGTCAATTCGAAGTTTGCGCTGAAGTCGGGCTTGTCAAATTAGTAGGAAACCCAGCGGCATCGACAGGGTTGCCACCTGAAACGCAGTTTACGAGCATACCAGCCTACGCTGGTGGGCCAACAGCCACCATTACTTTTGACGGTACCAATTACTTTATGCAAACCAATGGCTTGGTTTCAGATACTTACAGGGTGCTCTATACTTATAAAAATGCATTCAATGCCATCACCACAAGAATTAGAGATGTCATCGTGTTTGCAAGCCCTGTTGCGTCATTTAGTTCCAGTGGAAGCTGTATAGATGGACCTGTTGTGTTTACAGACATGTCAACTGTAAATGCTACACCGTTCCCAACGTCTATTACATCATTAAGTTGGAATTTTGGAGACCTCAACCAGTTGTCTGGACCTCCAGGAGGGACAGTACCACCCGGAACCCATGGTGGAAGAACTTCCGGAACATTTTCTAATCCAAATCATATCTACACTATTGCAACAAGCTATAATGCCAGCTTAACGGTGACGACATCACAGGGCTGTGCCAATACATTAGTGACACCAACACCGATCGCAGTTGGAGCTATTCCAGTTGCCGACTTTCTATTCTCAGCAGTTTGTAACAATGACAGCACACGCTTTGTCGCCAATATCTCAAACCTTGGTGGCGGCTTTGTTTCAAATTACCTATGGGACTTTAACGATGCGGATATTTTGTCGGGTAATGGTGCAGTACCAGCAGGCACCCATGCAGATAGGACAATTGGTACATATGAAAAACCTTTGCATAAATACGTTAGCACAGGTACCTATAATGTAACGTTGACGGTAACTTCAGATCTTGGATGCTCAAGCTTCCCTAGAACAAGACCGGTTACTATTCTTGGATATACGGTCAAAACGCCTGTCCCTGGCGATCCGCCAGATGATTTTGAGACCAGTACCGATACGTGGTTCACGCAAGATTTAAATAATCCTGACGATCCTACACTCTCAAGTTGGCAATGGGGTGTACCTACTGGAACTACTATTAATACCGCATTGAACGGAACCAGGGTCTGGTGGACTGGAAAGAACTCGAATACTTATTTTACGAACGAGAATTCTGTTGTTAATGGTCGTTGCTTAAATCTAACGATGCTAAGCCGACCGATGATTTCGCTGGATTATTGGTCTGATATGGAAAGCAACGTAGATGGCGCGGTTTTACAATATTCAACCGATGGTGGAATTTCCTGGTTAATTGTTGGACCATTGGCAGGTTTGCCCGACCGAGATCAAGGTATAAATTGGTTCAATGGACAAGCTCTTCCTTCTAATCCTGGTGAACAGACAATAGGAGGTTATGGCTGGACAGGCAAACAAGGAGGATGGAAAAACGCCAGATTTAATCTGGATATGGTCGATATAGCAGAACGTGATCAGGTGAGAATTAGAATTGCATTTGCAAGCAATGATCAAAACCCAGCTGGTGCCACCTTTGATGGTTTTGCTTTTGATAACGTGTTTGTAGGAGACAAAGAACGCAATGTATTGGTTGAACACTTTACCAATTCAAACACACCCAGTAACCCTGGTATACAAATTTCAAATGACTATCTGGATGACAGGCTTCAAGACCAAATTAACATTCCAAGAACTGTGTATGACTTTAAAGATGTGCGTTACCACATCAGCTCAGCTACTGTAGATCCGCTTAACGTGGATAATCCAACCGATCCGGGTGCACGGGCCTCTTACTACAACGTATCTCAGGCGCCCAGCACCATCATGGATGGAAAACTGGATGGTGTGAAATTCAAAGGTTCATTCACAGATATCACTACCATTGAGATCGATAGGAGGGCATTGGTAGATCCTTTGTTTGACCTCGCTTTAGATACATTGGACGGAGCAGGATTCGGTACCGGAAGCGGCAATACCATTAACGCGACTTTGACAATTACAGCAACACAGGCATTTACTGCACCACTTATTGCGCAGGTAATTTTGATAGAGAGGAGTGTGGGAACAGCTAAAAATGTGGTAAGGAAACAGTTATTTGGAGCTGATGGTCTCACCATCAGTACGCCATGGACGGCTGGTCAATCGCTCGTTCAAAGAAAAACGAATGTGGTTATTAATGTACCTATCGTTAATTCCAATCAACTGGAACTGGTTGGATATATTCAAGACAAGAACACTAAAGAGATATACCAAAGCATTGTGATGAATGCACCATTTAAAACAGGTTCGGTGGTAGTGGGCCTGGAGGATGAGCCGATGGATCAACTCACCAGTCAAATTACTTTGTATCCGAATCCAGCCAACGGCCAGGTGAACTTTGCCTTGCCTTCAGGTGATCTACAAGGCCACCGTTGGCAAATAGCCGATCAGCGTGGTGTGATCATGATTAAGGGCGATTTTATGCAGCAAATGGATGGCGTGCTACCTGTGGATGTTTCCTCATTGGCCAATGGTGTGTACCATGTGATCATCACCGGAAAGGGTAAATCAGCTACCTACAAGAAGTTGGTAGTGATGAACAGAAATTAAAACTCAAGATTCTTGAGTTGACCTATGGCATTTTCAATGTTGTTGCAAAATTCTTTGGTCAGTGTTGCCAATCTGAGATTATCAGATTGAGCGTGTGTCAATAACTCTATTTCAATAGCTTTCTCGCGGGTACCAACCAGTCCAATCATAGATAAAGTGGGTTTTATTTTATGAACCTCTTTCTCCATTTTTAGCCAATTGCCGTTCTCCAGATGCGTCCTAATTTCTTTAATTGCCAGTGGAGTGCTGGCAACAAATGAATCTACGATTTCGCCAATAAACGCTTTGTTGTTGCCGGATACTTTTTTTAAATAGGTTAAATCTATGGCTTCAAATTGGCTTACACTTACCTGCGAATTCAACTCTGTTTTGATTGATCGCAGCTGACTGTACTTTGCTAATATGGAAAATAGACTTTGTGGCGTAAAGGGCTTGCCTATACAATCGACCATTCCAGCTGCTAAACATTTTTCAATGTCTTTAGCAGTAGCATTGGCCGTCAAAGCAATGATTGGAATCTGTGTTTTCTTTTGTCCTCCCATTCTTATCGCTTTGGTTGCTTCAAACCCATCCATTACAGGCATTTGGATATCCATGAGTATGATGTCATAATCATTGTTGCGGACTTTCTCCAGCGCCACATATCCATTTTCTGCAGTGTCCGTTTGGCATTCCCACATTTTTAAGATACTGGTTGCATACAACCTGTTGATGTCGTTGTCTTCTGTAAGGAGTATTCTTAATCCCTTGAGGCTTATTTGATCCCCCTTATTCTTGTTGATAATGGAGGCGTTTTCCTCAATTTGATTAATCTCTCCAACCATGTAAGGGATGAAGATACTGAAGGTGGTACCTACGTCTTCTACGCTCTGCACTTTGATCCGACCTTTTTGTAATTCCACCAATTGCTTGACAATAGTGAGTCCTAATCCGGTGCCACCATACTTACGGGTCACACTTGCGTCTGCCTGGCTAAAGCTCTCAAATATCGTATTGAGCTTTTCAGCCGGAATACCAATGCCTGTGTCGGATACATCGATTCTTATGTATTGATTTTTGCCCTGTCTCTTGTCGAGTGTGCAGTTGATTGTGATTTGTCCCGCGTGCGTAAATTTGAGCGCATTACCAATCAGGTTGATAAGTATTTGATTAAGCCGAAATGGATCTCCAATGAGTATCTGGCTGATTCGCTCATCCAATGAAAAACTTAATTCGATATTCTTTTGCCTGGATTGAACTGTAAATGAGTCAATGATGGATACAAGTAGTTCATTGATGTTGAATCCAATGCGTTCGAAGTTCAACTTACCCGATTCGATGGAGGCCAGATCAAGTATATCGTTGATGATCACTTTTAAGTTCTCAGCTGCACTTTTTATAGCGTTGAGGTATGTGACCTGTTCTTTGGCGGTAGGGTTTTGACTTAATAATGCAGCCATGCCGGCAATGCCGTTGATTGGGGTTCTTATTTCATGGCTGACATTGGCCAGGAATTGCTCCTTTGCCTTTTGTGCTCTCAATAGCTCAGCGGCATCTTCTTTCCGCTGGGTGATATCCCGGCAGTCGAGGATCAAGCCATTAATTCCCACTTTATGTTTAAGGTTTATTGAATTGAATTCCAGATACTTATATGACTTATTCTTACATAAGAATTGAAACTCAATGGACTCGTTAAACTTCTTTTTTGTGCTTGCCTTGTAGTGTTTTTTAAATGTTGGTAATGTGGAAGGCAGGATCAGATCAAAAAAATTACGACCCAACAGACTTTTTGGCTTATAGCCCAAAGTTTCTTTTGTTGAATTATTATGGTAAAGTATCTCACCTTCATAATCTACAATGAAAATAACGTCAGACCCATCTTCAACAACGGATTTGAAGAATAAACCTTTTTTGACATAGTTTTTTAAGTCCATCAGATACCGATCTCCTCCATTTCTTTTAAGTAACGATATATTGATGATTTGCCAATATCGAGCCGATGGGCTACTTCCATCACATTGTTGTCATATTTGGTGAGGTAATTGCGAATGATGTGGTAGATATATTCCTGCAGTTTCATTTCGCGAATCATGAATGAATCCCGTGCTGAATTACTAAATGTAATGTCATTAGGTGTTATCAGACCGTCCTGTGCAAGCACTGCTGCCAACTCCATAATGGATTTCAACTCTCTGATGTTTCCTGGAAAAGGGTATTCAATGAGTTTCTCCTGTGCTTCAGGGGTAATTTTTAATTTTTTGAGTTTGTTATCTGCTGCGAATTGATCGACAAAGAACTTGGCCAGCAAGAGCACGTCTTTGTCTCTCTCACGGAGAGGAGGGAGGTGTATGGGCAGTCCGAGTAGCCGGTAGAAAAGGTCTTCGCGAAAGTTGCCATTTTTCACCTCTTCCTGAAGGTTGCGATGGGTTGCAACTATTATTCTTACGTCAATTTTAATGACCTGATTTCCACCTACACGACTGAGTTCTCGCTCTTGTAAAACGCGCAGCAGTTTGGACTGCAGGTTCAGGTCCATTTCTCCTATTTCATCCAGAAATAAGGTGCCTCCTTCTGCTTCTTCAAACTTACCCAGTCGCCTGTTGGCGGCCCCAGTGAAGGCTCCTTTTTCGTGACCGAACAATTCGCTTTCGATCAGTTCTTTGGGAATCGCTGCAATGTTAACGGCCACCAGCGGCTTTTTCTTTCTGGGAGAGTTGTAATGAATGGCTTTAGCTACCAGCTCTTTGCCCGTACCCGTTTCGCCTGTAATGGACACAGTAATGTTGGTTTGAAGCGCCTTTTCAATTAAGGAGAAGACTTTCTTAATGGCCGGGCTGTTGCCGATTATGCTGGTTTCGAAATTGTATTTTGCATTGATTTCTTTTTTCAGATGATCAATCTCTTTGATAAGTGACGTCTTATTGCGGGCATTGTTTATTGAATTCAGTATCCTGTCTTTTGCCTCCTCATCTTTGCTGATATAGTCGAATGCTCCAGCCTTTAGCAGTTCTACCGCGGTGCCTATCTTCTCCTGTGCCGATACAATGATTACATTGATATGGGGGTCAAAAGCCCTTATTTCTTTTAAAACATCCTCTCCTGACATATCGGGCAGCGAGTAGTCAAGCGTGATAACGGAAGGCCTTTGACCCAACTCAGCGATGCATTGCTTGCCCGTAGTGAAGTATTCCACCTCAAAATCCGGGTTGAGGCTGAGCACGTACTTGATGAATTTGGTATAGGTTGCGTCATCTTCGACCACAAAAATTTTAACAGGATCCTTCTCGTACATGCCGGGGTATTGGTATTGTAAATTAAATCACTCTCTTTATTACTTCAAAACTTTCATAATTTACACTAATTCGTCTTTTTTACATATTGTTCCAAAATAGACCCCATGCTAAGAGAATTTGAAAAACTGGATAACTCTGAAGTGGAGCTACTGCAAAAGACTCCTATACTGGTTTGCATACTGATTGCCGGAGCCGATCATCAAATTGATAATCGGGAAATCAAGGGGAGTATTGAATTGGCCAAAAAAAAGCATAAAAAGTTCAAGGGCAGTTCATTATCCAGTTTTTATCTCGAAATGTCAGAAGACTTTGAAGACAAACTAAAAGTAGTCATTCAAAGTTACCCCAATGACGCAAAAAAAAGGAACGCGATAATAACCGAGGAGCTAAATCAAGTAAACCATATTCTGCCAAAACTGAATCGTTCGTTTGCCAATGACTTTTATAAAAGCTTAAGGGATATCGCCCTTAGCACAGCACAGTCATCCGGGGGCATACTTGGATTAAATACCATTGGTGAGGAGGAAGCCGAACTGGTCAAATTGCCCATGATAAAAGACCCAGCTAAGCCCTAATCAGTGGACAAAGAATCGCCAGGCCTTTGGGGCAGTTCAATCATCCCGGCTCGCTTAGTTTTCCTGATGTGGGCTACCTTTTCAATGGAGTACCTATATGGAATTGACTTGAGTATTCTGGGGATCAAACCCAGGACGCTGGAAGGGTTGCTGGGCATTCTTACTGCACCGATTATTCACAGTGACCGAACGCATCTCATTTCCAATACCATCCCCTTATTGGTGCTGGGATCTGCGTTGTTTTTCTTTTACGAACGCATTGGGAAAACTATTTTTTTCAGGTGCTACTTCATAACCAACATACTGGTTTGGCTATTAAGCCCCAGGCTCTCCTACCACATTGGCGCAAGCGGACTTATATACGGCCTATCGTCATTCCTTATATTTTTTGGGCTGTTAAGAAAAGATTTCCTATCGCTGTTAATTTCGATAGGGGTCATCATAACTTACGGTGGAATTTTTTACGGAATATTGCCAACTGATCCCAGGATTTCCTGGGAGTCGCATCTCGCAGGTGCTATTGTGGGAATGATTACCGCATATAATTTAAGGAACAGACAACGAGTCGGGTAGTTATGGACGCTGAAGCAAAAAAAATATTAACTGAACTGAAGGCAGGCAGATATGCACCCATGTATGTGCTGCAAGGGGAGGAGACCTATTACATCGACTTGATTGCCGACTATATCGAAGCCAATGTTTTGACCGAAGCGGAGAAGGGATTCAACCAGGTTGTGCTATATGGCAAGGATGTAAATGTGGCAACCATCCTGACTCATGCCAAAAGATACCCTATGATGTCGGAGCGCCAGGTAGTCATTGTGAGAGAGGCTCAGGAAATTCAGGATCTTCAAAATGAGATGGGCACAAAACTCATGCTGGACTACGCGACCCATCCTACGCCATCCACCGTATTGGTCCTTTGCCATAAGCATAAGACACTGGACAAAAGAAAGGAGTTGGGCAAGAAAATAGCGAAGTTGACAGTGTCGGCAGTATTTAAAAAGCCCTATGAAAATCACTTGCCAGAATTCATCAAAGGCTATGTTAAGGAAAGGAAATTTTCAATTGATGAGGCTGCGGTAGGGGTACTTTGCGAATATGTAGGCAATGACTTGATGCGACTTTCCAATGAGTTGGACAAGATTATGATTGCAGGTCAAGCCAATCAGTCAATATCGGCAGAGCAGGTCATGAGCCAGGTAGGAATAAGCAGAGAGTATAATATTTTTGAACTGCAAAAGGCGCTTGTAAGACGCGATCCAATCCAGTCCAACAAAATCGTCAATTACTTTGAAAGCAACACCAAAAAAAATCCACTCATCCCAGTAGTGGCGTACCTCTATTCTTTCTATAGTAAATTGTTGATTGCCTCTTCAACGCCAAGATCCGATGATAAGGCGCTTATTAGCATACTGAAAATAAGTCCATTTGCAGCACGCGATTACAGCAATGCATTGCAGCATTATTCCACCCAGGACATCGTTCGATGCATAGGAGCCATTGCGGAGGCAGATTTGAAATTAAAAGGTGTGAATAGCACGGCCATAGGTGAAAGTAAGATTTTGCGTGAGCTGGTTTACAAGTTGATTCACTGATAGTTGGCTATTCCGACTTGAATTGTTAGTTACTTATTTTTACACGCGAGCAATAGCAACTTATTGAATCTTGTAATGATAAATTCTCGTTTTAATCACTAGTTTTGAGTCCATGCATTCCATCATCTCATTTTTTGATTACGCATGGAGCAATTTTTTAAACTTAGTAAGGCAATAATTTCAGGGTTACCCAGTTCTAGCGAAAAATATTTTATGAATCGGAGATTCATTTGCTCTGTCATCCTATGCCTATTCATTACCCCTGCGCTGCCACAGGATCTCGTTTCGCAAACAGCCGCTGACCGTCTTTTTGCCACAGGCATGGACCTGATGGAACACCATGAGTTTGGAGGAGCGCGACAAAGCTTTTCTCAATTCCTGGTAAAGGCCGATTTTTCGGATCGCAGGAGGGCAGAAGCGACATACTATCATGCCTTTTGCGCTTTGAACCTCTACCATGCCGATGGGGAGAAAATGATTGAGGACTTTGTAAGCATATATTCGGATCATCCTAAAACAGCTACTGCCTATTTTGATTTGGCCAATTTCTTTTATAATGAGAAAAATTATGGCAGGGCATCCGCCAATTTTAAGAAAGTAGACTTCACTGCCCTGAGCAACGAACAGCATTCCGTTGGTAGATTTCATTGGGGCTATAGTCTTTTCAATTTACGCAAGCTTGATGAGGCACTGGATCAGTTCAATTTCATAAAAAACCTGGGCGGACAATATGGTCCGGCCTCCAGCTATTATGCCGGATTCCTGGAAATGGAAAATGGTGATTATTCAAATGCCATCATCGATTTAAAGCGGGCAGAGCAGAACAACTCCTATGCACTGGTGGTGCCTTACCTGATTGCTAATGTTTACTACCGGCAAGGCAGGTATGATGATCTGCTGGCCTATGTTACTTCTCTTGATAATAAGGAAGGGGTTGCAAATGAGGAAGAAATTGCACTTTTGGCCGCAGAGGCATATTACAACAAACGGGATTATAAAAATGCATTGACGGGTTATCAGACATACCTTGCAGTAAACAAGTCCCGTGCTGACAGGGGTGTAATGCTGCGGGCTGGATTCTGTGCTTATACATTGGATAATGTAGATGCAGCACTTTCATATCTTAAAGGATCTGCTTCTGATAAAGATTCGGTTGGGTTCTACTCCTCTTATTACTTGGGGTCGATTTACCTGAAGCAAAATCAAAAACAATTAGCGCTTACTGCTTTTGACAATGCAAAAAAATTCAAGGCAGATCCGAAGTTGGTGGAGGAGAGTTCATTTCAAGCCGCTAAAATACTATATGATCTGGGACGACCTGATCAATCAATTGAAGAGCTTGAGTCGTTTTTGGAAACGTATGCCACGAGCAGTCATCTTACCGAGGTGAAGGAATTGCTTTCACAAGCATATGTGAATGCAAATAATTACAACAAGGCAATCGAGTATATTGAGGCCCTGCCTGCCAGAAATCCTGCTATTGTCAAGGCATATCAAAAGGCAACGCTGCTGAAAGGAATGGAACTCTTTAATATGGAGCAATATGGAGAGGCAGTTGTGATGTTTGAGAAATCCATTCAAAACCCAGTTGATCAGAATTATACAGCCGAAGCAAGCTTTTGGAGCGGAGAGGCTTATTCTATAGGAAGAAAATATGAGCAAGCCGCTGATCATTATTTGCGCGTAATTGGACTCCCGAATTATTTCAACAACGAAATTATAACCAAAACCCGATATGGATTGGGATATGCTTATTTCAACCAACAACAATATGACAGGGCGTTGTTTAGTTTCAAAGAGTTTGCCAAGTCAGCGCCAGGTAATCCAAACCTTGCAGATGGCACTTTGAGACTTGCCGATTGCTATTACGTGACCAAAGTCTATCCTGAAGCTTTGAGCAATTACAGAAAAGCTATTCAATTAAAGTCGGCCGACAGCGACTATGCCCATATGCAAGCTGGGGTGATTTTAGGAATTCAGCGAAAATATGCGGAGGCAGCCACCGAATTAAATCAGGTACTCACAAATTATCCCAAATCCCGATTCATTGACGAAGCCATGTTTCAGCGAGCACAGCTTGACTTCGAACAAGGCAATTATACAGCAGCGGCTTCAGGTTATTCGAAATTAATTGCAAGCAACAAGTCTTCCCGTTTTACTCCGTATGCGTACATGCGCAGAGCTGCATCCTATTATAATTTGAAGGACTACAACAAGACGGCTTCAGATTACATGACAGTAGTGGATGATTATGCAGCCCATCCAGTTGCCAATGATGCCTTACTCCCTTTGCAGGAAGCCTTGAACCTGGCTGGCAGAGGTGCAGAATTTGATGCCCATCTGGCCCACTTCAAGCAAGCTAACCCGGATGCCAAAGGCATAGAAGCTGTTGAGTTTGAAACCGCCAAGAATTTGTACTTTAGTCAGGAGTACCAGCGGGCCATTCAAAGCCTGGGTAGCTACATCATTTCTTACCCGGAAAGTCCTGGATTAACTGAGGCCAAATACTATTTGGCGGAATCCCATTATCGAATGAAAGAAAATTCAAAAGCGTTGGCCATCCATCGTGAAATTAGCACAGATGCAGGCTTCTTGTTTGCGTCTAGGGTTACTTCCAGAATAGCCGAGTTGGAGTTCAAGTTAGGCAACTACAACCAGGCGATTCCTGTATTTCAGCAGTTGGCCCGCATTGCAACTACCAAAAAGGATCAGTACAGCGCCTGGTCGGGATTGATGGAGACTTATTATATGCTGGCCAATTATGACTCTGTTGATGCCTATGCCAGGCTCATTATTGAAAAAGGAAACGTGAGTGCCGGAGCGCAAAATAAGGCGGCTCTGTTTTTGGGAAAATCTGCCATGGGTAGGGGCGATTACGAAACGGCCAAAGATGAATTTTTGAATACCTTAAATACAGCACGAGATGAAAATGGAGCTGAAGCCAAATATTTGTTGGCTGAGATTTTCTACTTGACAAAAGAGCATAAGCAGTGCTATGAAACGCTGGTAGGATTGAATACCGATTTTGCTGCCTATACCGAATGGGTTGGGAAGTCATACCTATTGTTGAGTGACAACTTTGTAGCCATGGGAGATCTTTTTCAGGCTAAGGGTACGCTGAATTCATTAGTTGAAAATTTTCCACTTGAAAACATTAAGTCATTGGCCAGGGAGAAATTAAAGAAGATTCAGGATGCTGAATTGAAGAAAGAGCAGGAGTTGAAGAAAACGGATTCTTTGAATCGCAACAATTAGAAAGTGATGCATCACCTATTTAAAAGATTCTTTGTTGTTATGGTTGCCATCCTGGCTGGCCATCAGGCTTGGGCGCAGGATGAGCAATGGGAGAGAGATGGAGAAATTAAGGACGTGGAGATTGAGATATTACGTGACCGACAAATCACGCTTCCGAGGGCAAGTCGTAATTTTGAAAAGGTGCCACCACGGCCATCTGAACCGATTACTCCCGAAATCACTTATGAGTTTAGAAACCTAAATTTCAAAGTACCTGGCTACCAGGCCAGCATTAGGCCATTGCGGTTGAAGCAGGAGGAAATCGCGAAGATATATGGAAACTACGTAAGTGTTGGTTTTGGCAACTTCGCCTCACCGTACCTGGATGCATGGTTTAATACGAAACGGGACAAGGAGAAATTTTTTGGGGCACATGTGTACCACAGAAGTTTTGGCAACGGTCCGGTGGATGAGAAAAATTCCGCCAGTTCAAATTCTGAAGTCAGTGTTTTCGGATCGGCATTCCTCAACAATGTCACTACCAGCGGTTATTTAGACTATGCCAATAGGGCTGGCTATTTTTATGGATATACGCCTGGATTAGAAGTTTTGCGCGACAGTATTAGACAATCGTATCATTTGTTCAGTTTAGGTGGCAGCATCGGCAACACCAAACCATCCGAACTCAATTACCAGTTGGACGGCAGCTTTGGCTACTTGTCGGATCATTATCAGGCAGTAGAAAGTGAATTGGGTTTGCAGTTCAAAAGTGATTATGCCATTGCCGATAACAAGCGTATTAATTTCAATTCGTCATATTATTTGATTGCCAGGAAGGATTCTCTAATTGATGCCAAGCCAAGACACCTGCTGAAGGTGAATCCAACCTTTAGGTTTACGCCTATTGAAAATCTTTCTGTTTCAATAGGCGCTAATGCAGTGCTTGAAAATGATTCCATCAGAAGTAAATCATTTCACCTATACCCGGATATAGCCGCTGACTACACGTTGTCAAAAAAGGTCAGCGCTTATGCGAGACTCTCAGGAGATATGGATAAGGTTACCCTGAGATCAACGGCTTCAGAAAATTTTTGGGTAAATGCGAATGTTAATATTTTTCATACCAATAAGACATTTGATTTTACAGCTGGCCTAAAAGGAAGCGTAGGTAAATTAGCATCTTTCAATTTGGGCGTGTCTGCGGCCAACCTAAAGGATTTTTATTTTTACCAAACCATTGCTGATCGGGCGAAGTTTGATCTGGTTTATGACCAGGGCAACGTGCAACGTGTCAACTTTTTTGGCGAGTTTGGTTTTATCAGGAACGAATCAGTGAAGCTGGGACTTCGGGGTGATTATTTTAGCTATAGCACAGACAAGCAACCTGAAGCCTGGCACAGACCCACCTATCAATTTAGTGCCAATTCATCATTCAACTTTTACCAAAAGTTTGTGTTGAAAGTGGACTTGGTGGGTCAGGGTGGTATGAAAGCCCTGAACAGTGAAACCACTCAGGTCGTGACGCTTGAAACAGGTATTGATCTCAACATCAAAGCAGATTACCACCTGTCCAAACAAGCTTCTTTTTTTCTGAAATTTGAAAATTTATTATCAAACGAATATCCGGTATATTTAAACTATCCTGTGAGGGGATTGCAGGTACTGGGAGGTGTGAGCTGGAGCTTCTGACAGGGTTATTTGTTTTAAGAAATTAAGTTATTTTTGTTAATAATACCAGTTAACCTCTTACACAGCTATGGCAAAAAAAAATAAACCCGAAGATGGTCCTGATGACAATAAGGACAATGGCAATGAGTCCGAAGATAGCTTTGGTTTGCCAGATATAGAGTACAAACCCCTTGATGAAGGGAAGGGAGAGTCGCCTTCCGCTGAAGCTGCTAAGCCACCCAAGCAGGAAGAAAGATACGTGTACACACCTCCAGTAGAGGAAAAATCAAAGGCACCTATAGTCATTGGGCTGGTTATTTTAGCCGTGATCATTGTTGCAGGCTTTTTGATTTACAATTACGTTTATGTGCCAGGTCAGGAGAGGGCTAAACAAGAGGAGATAGCAAGGAAAAAGGCGGCCGATGAGAAGGCTGCCCGAGACAAACAGGCCCAACTTCAGCGCGAGCGAGATGAGGCAAGACAAAAGGCAATTGCGGATTCTTTAGCCATTGCCAACGCCAAACCACCAATTGGTGAAATACAAGTACTAACTGAGCGCACCAGACGTTATTACGTAGTGATAACTACCGCGATTGATGATGACCTGGTAATGGACTATGCAAAAGTACTTAGCAAGAAAGGAGTGGGTACCAAAATTATTCCTCCTTTTGGAAACACGAAGTTCACACGTTTGGCCATTGCTGATCATGATACGTATGCCAAAGCACAGGCCAATGCAGATGAAGTGAAGGCAACATATGGCAACGAAGTGTGGGTAGTTCGCTATTGACTGATCCTCAGTAGCATATTTTTTTGTGATTAATTTATTTTTTAGACTATGATCCTATTACAGGTAATTACGGATGTTGTCGAAGCGCCAAATGAAGCCATATCCGTTTGGGAGCTTGCCAAAGAAGGCGGCTTTATGATGATTCCAATTGTATTGAGTTCCTTTATCGCGATCTACATTTTTGTGGAGCGTGTACTGACTATCAATAAAGCCAACAAAAGTCCGGACGCTTTTATCAGTAAGATTAAAGAGCTCGTGCTCCGTGGTGATATCAATGGAGCAAAGTTGCTATGCACTCAGTTTGACAGCCCCATTGCCAGAATGATAGAGAAGGGCGTTACAAGAATAGGAAGCCCACTGAAAAATATTGAGGCGTCCATAGAAAATCTGGCTAAAATTGAACTCTTCAAATTGGAGAAGAACTTGTCCATCCTCGCTACCATCTCAGGCGCAGCGCCCATGATGGGCTTTTTGGGAACCGTAATCGGAATGGTGCAGGCTTTTATTGCTATAGCCCAGGAGGAAGGCTCAGTGAGTCCCAAGCTACTTTCATCAGGAATTTACACAGCCATGATTACTACAGTTGCCGGTTTGATCGTTGGTATCATTGCCTATCTCGGATACAACTACCTGGTTACTCGCGTGTCGAAGGTGGTGCATAAAATGGAGTATTCTTCAGTTGAGTTTATTGACTTGTTGCAAGAACCGCGTTAGCCATGAAATTGCAATCCAGAAATAAAGTTGAAGCGGCTTTTAGCATGGCATCCATGACAGATATGGTGTTTCTGTTGCTCATTTTTTTTATGCTCACCAGTTCTTTCATCACTCCTTCAGGTTTGCCGGTCAACCTGCCCACCAGCAAGACGAGCACGATCGAAGTTCAGAAAGTGTCGGTGACCGTCACCAAAGACCTCGAATATTACGTTAATGACAAAAGAGTAACCAGAGGTACCCTGGAAGGGATGTTGAAAAGCAACTTAGCGGGTCCAAATGGTGTTGTAGTATTGCACATAGACAAAAGTGTTCCTACGGAGGAATTAGTATACGTGGCAGGAATAGCCACGGCATTGGAAGCCAAAGTTTCTATTGCTACTAAACCGAAGTAACATGACTGAAAAAGAGGAAAAGAAGAATCAACGAATAGGACTCATCACATCCATTGGTGTTCACCTGGCTGTGCTTGTCTTTTTCTTGTTCATGATGGCCTGGAGAGCACCCAATCCACCATTTCCGGAGTATGGAATCGAGCTGAACTTTGGATTGGATAATCAGGGGTACGGAGAAGTGCAACCTGAAACACCAGTCAGTGAAACAGAGGCAACGGAACAGCCTGCCGAAGAGAAAGTAGAAGATGAGCAGTCCCAGGAGGAAGTGACTACAGAAGAGACTGTAGAAGCTACAGAACAGCCCGTAACCAAAACGGAAAGCCCGGTGGTAGTGAAAGAATCAAAAAAGGAAACCAAACCCACACCTAAGATTGAAGACAAGCCAAAAGAGAAACCTCCCATTGAGCCTGTAAAAGAAGAAAAATTAATTGCC
>CAYNCP010000044.1:30970-37321 GCA_964395905.1 uncultured Ohtaekwangia sp. | reverse complement strand
CAGGTCTGACGACTCTGACGAGTATCAGACTCCGTTAGAGGTGCTGACTGAAACGTCAGCATAAGTCGCCTGCAGCAGGTAGGTTGCATTTTTTTATAATGAAGCCCCCGCAGCAATGTGGGGGCTTTTTGTTTTCTAGCCTACGCATAAATTCCATGGGCTTGATTAAGGGTATTATAGAAACGATTTACGTATTGTCATTCCTATTTCGACTTGTATCTTTCGGAAGATTTCATTTATCACATTGACCATTCAAGTGAAGCGAACCTCGCTACTTATAACGTTTACCATAATCATCATCACTGGCGGTGTTATCTGGATATCTCAGTTTTATAACGATAGAAAGATTACTCCGTGGGACTTAATTGGAGATGATGCCGCCATTGTATTTGAACTAAGCAACTTAGCTTCAATCAATGAAAAAATTGATGGGAAATCGTCATTAAGCCGAATATTGAATTCAAACGCAAGTGTCAATAGACTAGCCAGTAATAGGGCTTTTTATGATAGTAAAATCTTATTGTCATTTCACCCAATTTCAATTAATGATTTTGGGGTAATAGTATATTGTGATCAACGAGGATTAAAAATTGATTCAAATCTTTTTAAACATGAGGGTGAGGTTGTTAAGAAAAGGGAATACAATGGAATGGAGATATACGAACTCCTCAAAAAAGGTAAAACGATATTATCCTATTCGATCACCGATGACTTAATATTGGTGAGTAATTCATCCTTTTTGCTGGAGGGAGCCCTTAGGCTTCGGAAATCAGATGGAACTGGTTTATTCAAAAACTCCAATCCCAAACTTTTTGGATTGCCTACGCTGAAGGCTGATGACGGGAATGCTTACCTAAATGTCTCCAATCTTGTTGAATCCGCTGGATTATTCTTACGGCCAGGTGAGAAGGGAAAAAACCATGGAGGAAGTGGTTTAGCGGA
The DNA here is from genome assembly GCA_964395905.1 of uncultured Ohtaekwangia sp. Taxonomy (GTDB): domain Bacteria; phylum Bacteroidota; class Bacteroidia; order Cytophagales; family Cyclobacteriaceae; genus ELB16-189. Next base: position 36,379 of record CAYNCP010000044.1, on the reverse strand, counting down.
TTTGCAATTTAGTGAGAATGGCGTTCTATTGAATGGATTTGTTGAGGAATCTGATATTGATTGGTTGACTCTCTTCCGTAATCAAGCACCTCAAAGCCAAGATATTGATCAATTTGTTTCAAACAACGTTTACTCAATGGGTCATTATGGGTTTTCAAATCCTGATTTCTGGTTTCAACAACAGCGTACTTATTCAGAAAGTCAAAGCGCTAAATCAATTGACAGCCTTGAAAAGGAAATGTCCAGATTATCTGTCAGTATGGAGGCCGTAAGAAAATCCATTGGAAATCAATTGGCAACCTGCTATTTAGGGAAAGCAGGAGATGAGGTGACTATTTTAAAACTCAGAGAAAATGTGGGGCGGGTATCTGTTTTTGATGAATTGGCCTCAAAAATATCCACTGAAAAAAGAGATTCATTGTACGTTGAAAATTATGCGGGATATCAGATAAAATTAATCGATTACAGAAATTTTCTTTACCAGCTGTTTTATCCATTGTCAGCGCCAGCTGAGCAGAGCTTCTTTGTAAGAATAGGATCCTACATGATCTTTTCCGAAGATGTGGGGCGTGTTAAGCTTTTCATTGATGACATTGACAACGAAAATACATGGGGTAAATCCGTTGAATGGAATAAATTTCTTTCCACCTCTTTACAGGAATCGAATATTAGTTTGTTTTTTGATGGGAAACTCACATCGATTTACCTTAAAGATAAATTAAAGGACAAATGGAGGAGATTTGTAGACTCCACCTCTTTCTTAAATATTGATAAGGGGTCCATTCAATTAAGCAGGCTGGAATCCAATTATTACCTGAATGCCTCATTACAATTTTCTAATTCTGAAGCAGCGGGATCGAGCTCATCGCTGCACAAAGTAACTTATGACTTTGGAAGCTCTCTGGTAAAATCCCCAACCATTGTTAGAAGTCATCTTTCAAGGGACATCGAGATAATGATTCAGGATTCAGCCGGCAATCTTCATTTATTGTCGAAAGATTTAAAAAGCCACTGGAAAAAAAATATCAATGCTCCCATTGTAGATGAGATTCAACAAATAGATTTCTTTACTAATGGGAAGCTTCAATACTTTTTTGTGGCTGGTAATGCAGTTCATGCGATTGATCGAACGGGGAGCAATGTGGATGGATTTCCAGTGGAATTGAATGCAGGGATTCAAGAGTATGCTGCGGTTGTTGACTATGATCGAAGCAAAAGATATCGGTATCTTTTTGCTGATTCGAAAGGCAAGTTAATTCTTACAAATAAAAATGGTAGCGGCCTGGATGGATGGAACCCTCGAATAATGGGGGGAAAGCTTATGAGCGCCCCCAATCATTACAGGGTATTGGGAAAGGATTATTTTATCGCGATTCAACAAAATGGAGTTGTAAATCTATTAAACAGAAGAGGAGAGATGGCGAAAGGATATCCTTTAGATTTAAATATAAGGCCAATGGGAGACTATTTCCTAACGCTTAAGAGCAGTCTTTCTGCATCTTATTTTACCGTGGTGTCAAATGATGGATTAAAAGTAGAGTTTGGTCTTGATGGGCAGGTTAAGAAAAGGGAAGCACTTATTAAGCGCATTGGAGCGACTTCCTTTTCTATGGTCAAGACTAATGATGGAGAATCTTTCGTCTTTCTAAGGGTAGATCCTGGAAAATTAGCAGTTTTAGATCCTGAAGGTCGGATGCTTTATGAAATTGAAAATCCAGGCTCGGTAGAATGGGAACTTTCTTATTTAGAGAACAGGCTAAAGCAGAGATACTATTGTTTTTATGACAAGTTTCAGAATTTTTCCTATATCATTACCAGCGCAGGGCAACTGATGTTGAGCCAGCCAATTGAATCCACTCAGCATCCTGCCCTATATTATGATGAAAAAATGAAAACGTTGTTTGTGTACAATGTGTCTCATTCGCAAGTAACTCAGATTTCTATAAAGGATTAATTTTTATTTCTTTTACGTTCCAATTCATCCCACGTGGCATCCGGAATTTGTTCCAAGTGGTTGAACTCACCTCCGTTTCGCAGCCATTCGCCCCCATCAATGGTGATTACTTCACCATTGATGTAAGCAGAAAAATCTGACATCAAATAAGCAGCGAGATTTGCCAGTTCCATGTGCTCACCTACTCGCTTTAGCGGAATCCTTTCCGCAGGATCAAATTTCTTCACCAGTTCACCAGGAAGCAATCTACTCCACGCTCCTTCCGTTGGAAATGGACCCGGAGCAATAGCGTTGCACCGTATTTTATACTTTGCCCATTCAACAGCTAGAGACCTAGTTAATGCAAGTACCCCTGCTTTACCACAGGCGGAAGGCACCACGTATCCGGAACCGGTCCACGCGTAAGTTGTAACAATATTTAGAAATGTGCCTGCCTGCTTCTTTGCTATCCAGTTTTTGCCTGTTGCCAATGTAAAGTAATAAGTGCCCCTCAGCACAATATCTACCACTATATCAAACGCGCGGTGAGAAAGACGCTCGGTAGGGCTGATGAAGTTGCCAGCAGCATTGTTCAACACACCGTTTATTTGTCCAAATTCCTTCTCACCTCGAGCTATTACATTTTGTATTTCTTCATATTTTCTGATATCACAGACAACAGGTAGCACTTTGCCTCCCGTTTGCGACTCCAGTTCCTTTGCAGTTTTAAGTAATACTTCCTCCTTGCGGCTGGTAATCACCAGGTTGGCTCCCAACCGTAGCATATATTCTCCCATTGATTTGCCCAGCCCGGTACCGCCCCCGGTAATGATGATGGTCTTACCCTTGAGGGCATTTTCTTTTAGCATTCCGTCCATGAGGTTTTATTTGGTTGTTTTCAAATGTAAGGACGAGGAGGCATTTATAGTAGGAAAGTCCCAGTGAAATAGGCTTATGTAATGCCATTTTGGAAGAGGGTGTTCATTCAGACAATGGCTGCCACTACTTTGCTTTTGCTATCGATATCAATTCCTAAGAACTTTGGTTGACCTGCCTCATTGAAAAGTTCAATAATTACTGCAAAACCTTTTCGAATGGAAGTTAATTTATAAGGAATAATCTCACCCACAGAATAATTTATCTGCTGTTCAGGGCCAGGGGGGGCTAGTTTGCGGATTTTCTGCCAAAAGGGCCTGGCACCGTAGTATTCACACTTCATTAGTTTGTTTCTGTATTCAGACTCAGACCATACTTCGAGTTGTTGTGAGTTGGTTTTAACTAGCCAGTTCATTGTCAGAAAATTAAGTTTGAAATACGTACCAGTTACTTAGACTCCTCGTGCAGGGGAGAAGGTTTAAACGTTGGCAATTATATTTTCTTATTTTTGTTCATGATTTCATCTCATTTTAATGTGGCGAGTTTGTATTATAAATAAGTTTGAGACCAATTAGGTAAACGATATAAAACCATGCCAAAACATTTAATATTGATTTTTCTGGTTCTTTTTACCCTTGAATCATGCATTGTATCAAAGAAAAAGTATGATGATTTATTAGCCCAAAAGGTAAAAGCTGATGGTGAATTGGCCGAACAAACTGATAAGCTGAATAAAGCTTCTGCAGAATTGACCGAGTTAAATGCAAAATTGGTCAAACTCAAGGATGACACGACTAACATGGGAGAGGTGCTGAGGTCTACATCGCAAAAGCTGGAAGGGCTTAATACAGAGTATGACCAACTGAATGCCTATTACAAGAATTTGCTCAGCAGCAGCGGAAAATTGAACCGCGATCTTACATTACAACGAGAGCAGTTATTGGCCATACAGGATAATCTTGAAAGGACACGAAAGTTAAATGACTCGTTAAGTATCAATCTCGAAGATCGGGAGAGGAAGGTAAAAGAGCTGGAGCAGGTGTTGGCCAATAAAGACCGGGCGGTTCAGGATCTAAAAAACAGAATCAGCAATGCCCTGCTTAATTTTAAGGAGAATGATTTGACTGTAAACATTAAAAATGGGAAAGTTTACGTTTCCCTGGCTGAGCAATTACTCTTTGGTTCTGGAAGTGTAGAAGTGGATGGCAAAGGAGTAACCGCATTGCAACAATTGGCCAAAGCACTTAAGGATCAAAAAGATATCCATATCATGGTGGAGGGCCATACGGATAATGTTCCCATATCAAAGAAATCTGCATACATGCAGGATAACTGGGATTTGAGCGTGATGAGGGCTACTTCTATTACAAAGATTTTAACAAGGGGAGGTGTTTCGCCAAACCAAATTACAGCATCCGGAAAAGGAGAGTTTTCGCCTTTGGCACCGAATACAAACCCTGAGAACAAACAGAAAAACAGGAGAACGGAAATCATCATTACGCCAAACCTTGACGAACTTTTCAAAATTCTTGAGGTTAACTAAAATCATATGGTGAGGTTATTGGGGATACTCGTTTTGTTACTGGATGCCGTGGTTATATATGACATCATCAGAAGTGAGAAGGAGATCTTGAGAAAGCTTGCATGGATAGCGATCGTGTTTTTTCTGCCACTGTTCGGGCCACTTCTTTATTATGTTGTGGGGAAAAGTCAAACCTGAGGACACCTGACCATAAAAAAAGGGCTGAAATTATTTTCAGCCCTTTGCGTTGTTAAGAATTGTTTATTTACTGAATAACTACAGGCTTCACTTCTTTCTGCCTGATTAAATTGTTGAATTCAGGAATTTGCTCAGTAAATATAGTATTGAGCGATTTTAACTGAGTGTCAATTTGTCCTGAGATCTCATCATATACAGCCAGCACCTGATTAGTGGGTTTGAAATCATTTCCTTCCACTTCTCCTGCAAGCGCACCAATCTTGTTGTTTAACCTAACCGGGAAGTTCAGCGGATCTTGCCCACTTCTATTTTTGGTTTGGTAAACCTCTTCCTCGATCTTCTTCACGTTATCCAGGATGTTTTTAGCCAGATCAGTTACGTCCTTAAATTCTTCTTTCCCTTTCATGGGTTCGGTTACCCTATTGATTTGATCCCGTGCGTCCCTGATCTTCTTAACGGCCAGGTTAGCTTCAGTCAGTTTATCCCTCACCTTAATGGCAAAGTCGAACTGTTCCTGAATATCGGCCAGCGTGCCAGATGTTCTAGGATCTTTAAGGATTTCAAACTCCGTCTCCATGGCGCTTCCATTCACTGTCAGTTTGGCCTTGTACTTTCCTGGCACCGCTTTTGGCCCTCTCAATGAAGCTCCCCACATGATTAATCCGTCAAAACCTTCCGCATCAGGATATCTCATGTTCCAAATATGGCGATTCATGCCTGGCTTAATATCCATTTTCTCCTCTTTCGCTTTCTTGTCGGGCTTGGTAGCAAATTTTTTGATTAAGGTGCCATCCATCTGCAGGATTTCAAGACTTGCAGTGGTTTTTGTTGTATCCTTCAGGTAGAAATGCACCATTACACCGTTTGGGTGATTTTTACC
>CAYNCP010000044.1:0-30960 GCA_964395905.1 uncultured Ohtaekwangia sp. | reverse complement strand
TCCTGTAGCTGGGCATGGGTTTGAATAGATGTGTATTGCTTGCGGCTACCGCATCATTGAGTTGATGAAGAGGAGTAAGGTCATCGATCAGCCACACGCTTCTTCCCTGGGTTGCAGCAATTAGATTATCATTCTTAATGGTAAGATCGGTAATGGGAACGATCGGCAAATTAAGCTGAAAGGATTTCCAGCTAGCGCCATCATCAAAAGATATGTACATACCCGCTTCGGTACCTGCGTAAAGCAGGCCAGGACGTTTTGGGTCTACGCGAACGACTCGTGTGAAATGCTCGGCTGGAATTCCATCCGTAATCTGCGTCCATGTTTTTCCGTAATCCTTGGTCTTGTACAAATAGGGATTGTAGTCACCTAGCTTGTATCGGGTAGCTGCAATATACATACCTCCTTTAATGGAGGGATCAAATTCCACGCTATTGACCATGCTCCATTCTGGCATCATGGGAGGGGTAATTTTTTCCCATGTTTTTCCGCCATCTTTAGTGATATGTACTAGCCCGTCATCTGAGCCGGCTACAATAACATTTTCCTCATAAGGAGATTCTGCTGCTGCAAAGATGGTACAATAGTATTCCACCCCGGTATTGTCTTTAGTGATAGGACCTCCGGAGGCACCCAGTTTGCTAGGATCATTTCTTGTTAGATCCGGACTTGCCAGTTCCCAACTTTGACCTTCATTGTAACTTACATGAAGATGTTGGGATGTCGCATACAATTTCTTGGGATTGTGAGGAGAAAAGAAGATCGGGAAGTTCCATTGGAACCTGTATTTAGCTCCTTCTGCACCGTGCCCCATGGGGTTATCCGGCCAGGCGTTTATGCTTCGCGATTCGTTGGTTTTATGGTTTAAACGCTCCAAATATCCATCATAACTTCCTCCATAAACAATGTCATTGTCTGTTGGGTCAACCGCGATGTGTCCACTTTCACCACCTGCAGTTACATCCCAATCGCGCTCACCAATGGAGAATCCGTCAGTGCGATGCAATACCCGCTGGGTCGAGTTGTCCTGTTGAGCAACCAGAATACGATAAGGGAAATTATTGTCGGTCGTCACGCGATAGTATTGGGCCGTTGGTTGGTTCATGTACGTAGACCAGTTTTCCCCGGCATCAAAAGAAACTTGTGCGCCTCCATCGTCAGCAATAACCATTCGCTGGTTATCTTCCGGGGCTATCCATAAGTCATGATGGTCGCCATGAGGCGCATTGTAGGTAGAAAATGTTTTTCCGCCATCTTTCGACTTGTGATATTGCACATTCATTACATATACAATATCCTCATCTTCAGTGTCGGCATAGATTTTACTATAATACCACGCACGTTGACGCAACTTTCTTTCGTCATTCATCTGCTTCCAGGTTTTACCTGCATCGTCAGAGCGATAAACGCCTCCTTTGTCATTCTCAATAATTGCATACACTCTATTAGAGTTTACAGGCGACACCGTCACACCAACAATCCCCCAAAGACCTTTGGGCAAGCCATCATTTGCTGAAATATTAGTCCAATGATCACCTCCATCCGTACTTTTCCATAATGCAGATCCTTCGCCACCACTTTCCAGACTGTAAGGTGTTCTTTTTATTCTCCAGGTAGATGCATATAAGATGCGTGGATTGTTGGGATCCATTATTAAATCAACGGCTCCGGCATCTCTATTGGCAAAAAGAATGCGCTCCCAATTTTTTCCTCCATCCTTAGACCTGTAAACTCCTCTTTCTTCAGTTGGCTTAAAAAGGTCGCCCAGTACTGCAGCGTAAACCAAGTCAGGATTTTTTGGGTGAATCCGAATCCTTGGCACGTGTCTGGAATTTTTGAGACCGATATCGCTCCATGTTTTGCCCGCATCGGTGGATTTCCATAAGCCATAACCTGAGGAAACATTTCCTCTTACTGTAGCTTCCCCGCCACCGACATAAATTACATTATTATCCCATTCACTAACGGCTACTGCGCCAATGGAGCCGCCAAAGTAACCATCAGAAATGTTTGTCCAGGAATTGCCACCATCCTGAGTGCGCCATACTCCACCCCCTGTAGCGCCAAAGTAGAATAGCAATGGCTTACCGGGAACGCCAGTAACAGCGCTGCTTCTTCCACCTCGGTAAGGACCAATGCTTCTCCACTCAAGGGCATTGTAAAGTTTTTCATCATACGTAAGTGTGCTTTTTGCGGCTGTTGTAGTGCCGCGTCTTCTTTGCGCATCACTTGTGCCTACCATCAATAAAGTGACAGAGACAATTAGAAAGAATTTTTTCATGATGAGAATTGGTTTTAGTATTAAGAAAAGCAGTTCCGGATATTGCTACCCAATAAGCTTGCTCGAGATGACCTGGGCCAAATCAAAGTCAGGAATTTCATTGATTTGTACATGTCATTTTTCCAGTTTCGAGATTACAGGTTATTGGGTAAAAAAGCGTTGTTTTTTCTATAAATGGTTGATTTGAACTAGTGATGGGATGGTTGGATTCTAAAGAAACTAGTTTAATTTGAAGCAAATCTTTTTGCATATAATGAAAGACATCAAGCCTTTGTTTAGTCTGCCTGTAGTTGTAGCTGCGCTAGGCTATTTTGTAGACATCTATGACTTGCTGCTTTTCAGCATTGTCAGAATTCCAAGCCTTCGATCGCTTGGGGTTGCACCTGAATCCTTGCTGGATGAAGGCGAGTTCTTGCTTCAAGTACAAATGACCGGTCTGTTGGTAGGCGGATTGATTTGGGGCATCATGGGAGACAAAAGAGGCAGATTATCTGTTTTATTTGGTTCGATTCTACTCTACTCGCTCGCGAACATCGCCAATGGATTTGTGGCTACAGTTGATCAATATGCCGTACTCCGTTTCATTGCCGGGATCGGACTTGCCGGAGAGTTAGGAGCTGGCATTACGTTGGTCTCGGAGGTGCTGCCTACCCGATTGCGGGGATATGGCACCGCGTTGGTTGCTACTGTGGGGTTGTTTGGAGCGGTTTTAGCAAATTTTGTTGCCAAACATTTTGATTGGCAAACCACTTATTTTATCGGAGGTGGTTTGGGCTTACTTCTCCTCATAGCAAGGGCGAGCGTATTCGAGTCTGGATTGTTTATGAAGGTTAAGGAGGCCGCGGTCCAGAGAGGCAATTTTTTTATGCTCTTTACCAATTCAGTTAGGTTAAAAAAATTTATTGGTTGTATCCTTATTGGCTTACCCATCTGGTACGTTATCGGCATTTTGATCACCTTTTCACCGGAGTTTGCCAGGGAGTTGGGTATCGATGGTGAAATAGTAGCCGGTGATGCGGTGATGTACAGCTATTTGGCTTTGGCCGTAGGTGACTTTGGCAGCGGATTCATTAGCCAATTGATTCGGTCGAGGAAAAAGATTGTGTTTGTTTTTATATTATTAACGTTGGCTTCTATTATATTTTATCTTTTTCTCCCATTCAAAACCGTATTTTTCTTTTACATCGCTTGTGCACTATTGGGATTTGCTACCGGTTATTGGGCTTTGTTTGTAACCATTGCCGCTGAGCAATTTGGTACAAACTTAAGATCTACCGTAGCCACCACTGTACCTAACTTTATTCGGGGTACTGTGGTTCCTATTACGCTATCATTTAAGTTTCTGCGAGGTGAAATTGGAATTATCTATGGGGCTTTAATTGTAGGTGTGATTACTATCATAATAGCTGTAATAGCACTCAGAAGTATAGATGAGACATATTCTAGAGATATGAATTTTCTTGAGGAGGCATAGGATAGCCTATCTCTTCTTAACTTGCAAAAAAAAAGTGCTTATGAAAGGTCTTATTATCGTCCTGCTTGTGTTTTCTTCTTGTTTATCGGTATTTGCCCAGAAAGAAAAAAAGATAAAAAGCAAGCGACTTAATAAAGTGGAGGCTGCTGATATGACTCGTGAACAAAAATTGGTGCACGAATCGGAAAGAAAATCTAAGAAAAACAAGCCTGTGAGCATGCAAAAGAAAATACGGCTTGAGAAGAAGCAAATCCGCTCGGGTAAGCGAACCAAAGCCCCACAGCCAAAGCGCAGGAAGAAAAACTAAAAAGAATTCATTTTTAATTAAACCTTATTCAATTTTGATCATCAAAGGGTAAAAAAACTGGAAATACTATGAATAAGCAGGTAAAAATGTTAATAATCCTATTCTTTGGGATGATGATTAGTGCAGCAGGATATGCCCAGGATCGTACTCCTCGGACAGACGGAAGACAGGTGGCTCAACGTGCCAGAATTCACGAAGGACGAGTGGACGGGGACGTGACCAGACGGGAGGCAGCTGCTTTGAATGCACAGCAAAGGCACATTCGCAGGGCAGAAAGAAGGGCAAAATCAGATGGTGAAGTCACCCGCGTGGAAAAACGCAAGCTGGAAAGAAAGCAAAATCGTGCGAGCCGGAATATCCGCAGGGCAAAGCACAACCAGATTGACAACAACTAGAAAAAAAAGGGCTTAGGCCCTTTTTTCTTTTTCATACTTTGTCAAGGGCATTGCCAAGATCTGCAAGTAAATCTTCGGCATCTTCAATACCCACGCTCAAACGAATCAGGGAATCACTAAGGCCATTCTTCTCCCTTTCTTCCTTTGGAATGCTGGCATGCGTCATTGAAGCAGGATGATTAATAAGGGATTCTACTCCGCCCAATGATTCAGCAAGAGTAAATAAACTTACGCTTTCCATTAATAGGTTTGCTTTTGCCTGGCTATCGTCCTTGAGAGTAAATGACAACATGCCTCCAAAATCGAGCATTTGTTTTTTTGCAATGGCATGATTTGGATGTGATGGAAACCCCGGCCAATATACTTTACCTACCTTGGGGTGGTGGGCCAAAAATTCAGCGATAGCTTTGCCATTGATGCAATGCCTTTGCATTCTGAGTTGGAGTGTCTTAATACCGCGAAGTACAAGGAAGCAATCATTTGGGCTGGGGACCGCCCCGCATGAGTTAAGGATGAAAAAAAGTTCATCCCTTAGTTTTTGATCATTCACAACAAGGGCCCCCATAATTACGTCAGAATGCCCTCCAAGGTATTTTGTGACAGAATGCATGACAATATCAGCACCCAGATCAAGTGGATTTTGTAAGTAAGGAGAAGCAAATGTGTTGTCAACTGCTACCAGGATACCGTGTTGTTTTGCCAATGCCGAGCAGGCTGCTATATCCGTAATGCGCATCAGCGGATTGGATGGAGTTTCCAGCCAAAGCAACTTGGTCTTTTTATTGATCAGAGGAACGATATTATCCGTATCAGTAACATCAATAAAATGAAATTTGATGCCAAACCGCTCGAATACTTTCCTAAACATGCGATAGGACCCACCATATAGGTCATTGCTTGTAATCACTTCATCACCTGGGTTAAGCAACTTGATCACAGCGTCTGTGGCCCCCATGCCCGAAGAAAAGCAAAGGCCGAACTTCCCATTTTCCAAAGCCGCTATGCTTGTTTGCAATGCGTTGCGGGTGGGATTGGCTCCACGCGCATAGGCATACCCTTTGTGTTTTGCGGGCGACTCTTGTGCATAGGTGGAAGTTTGATATATGGGAGTCATTACAGCTCCTGTTAAATGATCGGGTTCAGCTCCGGCATGTACAGCCTTAGTTCCAAATTTCATAGTGTTGTTTTAATACGTATTTTCGGGCAACCTAAACGAAGTTTCAAATTTGCATCTTTTTTCCAGATATTCTTATATATGGAAGTTTGATGATGAGCAAGAACGCAAGTACAATGAATTTGTACGGGCCTCAAACTTGACATCATTGAGATTGGTCACCTTTATTACCATTTTTGGAATGTCGCTATTCTTGTTGATCGACTATTTCAAGGATGTTGATTTCTCATATGTGTTGGGATCAAGAGTAGTCGTCTTGTCCGGTGCCTCGTTGATCATGTGGTTGACTTACCGGGGGCTCTCGTCCAGGGGTGCTGTTATCTGCGTGATGTTAATTGTAATATTAAATTTTGGAGCATCCCTGGTCACCGCCACGTTTGCCGGAATGCCTTCCTTTTATTTGACCAACTTGCTATTTCTCATATTTCTTCTGGTGGTTACCGCCAGTGGATTGCATTTCAGGCATGCCCTTTATGTTAATTTAGTTTGTCTGTTGGTTTTCCTTTATTATTCGAATTTTGTTAATCGGGATCCGTTTTATTTCAGCCAGTATCCTCATTTATTTTCAATTTTCTTATACATCCATATCGTTGGCGTGGTATTGGAGAACCGAAGGAGGAAGAATTTTCTGCAGTTCAACGACTTGACTGAACAAACCCGGCTGGTTGATGATCTGAATAAGCAGAAGAATAAAGTAATTTCCGTTTTATCTCATGATGTAGCCTCACCGCTCAACTCACTATCAGCCCTTTTGTATATGCAAACCAAGGGAGAGATTTCAGAAAAGGAACTGCGTCCGTTCTTTAAAGAGCTTCATGAAGAGTTAAATAATGTTTCATTCTTATTGAATAGCCTTGTGCGTTGGTCGCGATCACAGATGCAAGGATTTGTTTTAACTAAAGCACCTGTTGACATTCAGGCTTTGGCAGAGAACAAGAAGAAGCTTTTTCAACCCCAGTTGAATGAAAAGAAACTTGAATTGATAATAAAGTCTGATCCGCATGTCCGAGTAAGCGCTGATGAGGATATGGTCAGGATTGCAATTCACAATTTAATTTCGAATGCGCTTAAGTTTGCAAGCCAAGGCACCAAAATTTATTTTAAGGTATCGCGGAATGGAAATGACAAGGTGCAACTGACGGTGGCCAATGAGGGGCAGCCTATCCCTGACGAATTGAAAGATAAGTTGTTCACATTTCAAATGCCATCCATGAATGACACCAAAGGTGAGCGGGGAGCGGGTTTGGGATTGGCGCTTTCTGCCTTTTTTATACGTCTCAATGGAGGTGACATTTCATTGGTATCCACTGAAAACGGCACAACCACCTTTTGCATGGAACTTCCTTACGACAAGAGTGCGGCAAACGCCTAGTAAAGATTTGTACCTTAAATCGTTTGATTCACATCAAACTGCTCCAGGTAGTCAGCCACCCTTCTCACAAACATTCCACCCAGGGCGCCGTCCACTACCCGATGATCATAGGAGTGAGACAGGAACATCTTATGACGAATCGCAATGGCATCGCCATGGGGCGTTTCAATCACGGCTGGTTTTTTCTGAATGGCACCCAAAGCAAGAATAGCCACTTGGGGCTGCATGATAATGGGAGTGCCCATTACATTGCCAAAAGAGCCTACATTGGATATGCTATAGGTTCCACCAGAGAGTTCATCAGGCTTCAACTTGTTTTCGCGAGCTCGTTTGGCAAGATCATTCACAGCCTTTGCAAGGCCAACAATGGTATATTGATCCGCGTTCTTAATTACGGGGACAATTAAATTGCCTGACGGTAAGGCTACAGCCATACCAATATTGAGGTCTTTCTTCCTGATGATTTTATCATTATCCACCTGGATGTTAATCATCGGAAAATCTTTTATCGCCTTTACTACGGCTTCTATGAATATGGGAGTAAATGTAAGGGGATCTCCCTCTCTTTTTTGAAATGCACCTTTCACTTTATTTCTCCAATTCACCACATTGGTCACATCAGCCTCCACAAATGATGTTACATGAGGAGAGATTCGCTTGGAGTCAACCATACGCTCGGAAATCATCTTACGCATTCTATCCATTTGGATGATTTCATCCCCAGCATTAATGGATGCTGGTACCAATGGTTTAGTGGAGGATAACACTGGAGCAATGGTATGTCCTGACTTGCGTTGTTGCACATAATCCAGCATATCTTTTTTGGTCACCCTTCCTTCACTTCCCGTACCGGGTACCTTTTCCAATTCCGCAATGGGTATGTTCTCCTCTTTGGCAATGTTCTTTACCAAAGGCGAATAAAATCGTTCTGAAGATTTAAAATCTAAGACGGCCACCTTACTCGACCCATTGTTTTGCCTATCGGCAGACATGGATTCTGCGGCAGGAGCAGACGCCTGCTTATGAGTGTCAGTTTTAGCTACGGGCTTTTCAATACTCTTAGTGTCATTTCCTTCAGTTGCAATCACCGCAATGGCAGTTCCCACCTTTACCACTTCGCCATCCTTTGCAAGTATTTCTTTTAAAATGCCGGCATGAGTGGAAGGCACCTCGGTATCCACCTTATCTGTGGCCACTTCCAAAACTGACTCATCTTGCTCTATTTTATCCCCTGGCTTTTTTAGCCAGGACAAAATAGTCGCTTCCATTATGCTCTCGCCCATTTTGGGCATTATTAACTCTACAAGGGCCATTTTACAGTTTTTTGATGCACAAAGTTAGCATTTTTAGAACTCCACGCTAACGTTTGCGTAACCACAAAATGTGGTCATAATATGATATACATCGCATTTTGATGTGATCGCTGTCATGGGATGGTCCACGTGATCGCAATAAATTTCCTGCTTCATTTAAAACAACTCGATCATGTTTACCACTGAAAAAATAGATAAAAAACAATTAGTTCAGGATGCCGAGCTCAAGTACGTCTACTCATTTAAAGACGGAAATGGCAAAGACAAACAACTATTGGGCGGCAAAGGCGCAAATCTTTGCGAGATGACTCAAATTGGCTTAAACGTACCTCCGGGATTTGTAATTACCACCAAAGCATGTTTGGCTTATCTGGAAAATAAATCTCAACAATTACCGGATGGGGTGATGGATCAGGTGAAGGAGGAAATCAAAGATCTGGAGCAACTGACTAAAAGAAAGTTGGGAGATGAGCAAAATCCATTGCTCGTATCAGTTCGGTCAGGATCTGCCATGTCCATGCCGGGAATGATGGACACAATCCTCAACCTGGGGCTGAATTCCAGAACATTGAAAGGCCTCATTGCCCAAACTAAGAATGAGCGTTTTGCCTACGATGCCTACAGAAGGTTCATTCAGCTTTTTGGCAAAGTGGCGTTGGGAGTTCCTGATGAAAAGTTTGATCATCACTTCGAAGAAGTAAAACGGAAGGCAGGTGTTAAAGTGGATATTGGCCTGCAGAAAGAGGAACTCATTGAGATTAGCAATCGATTCTTACATGTAGTAAAGGAGCATACAGGCAAACCATTTCCAGAAGATGTATACGATCAACTGGAAATAGCCATTAAAGCGGTTTTCAACTCCTGGATGGGAAAGAGAGCCGTGGACTACAGAAGGGAATTCAAAATTACGCCTGATATGGCCAATGGGACTGCGGTAAATGTAGTGACCATGGTGTTTGGAAATTTGGGAAATGATTGCGCTACCGGTGTGGGTTTTACACGCGATCCTGGCACAGGTGAGAACGTGATGTACGGAGAATACCTGGTGAATGCACAGGGTGAAGATGTGGTGGCAGGAATCAGAACACCCAAACCGGTAAAAGAACTTGAAGCTGAAATGCCTGAACAATATGCTCAATTGGAAGAGTTGAGAAGGAAGCTTGAATTGCACTATCGTGAAGTTCAGGATTTTGAGTATACCATTGAGAACGGTACATTATACTGCCTTCAGACAAGAAATGGAAAGATGAATACTGCCGCTATGGTACGTACTTCCGTTGAGATGGTGAAAGAAAAACTGTTGACCAGGGATGAAGCGTTGCTTCGCATTGATCCAGAAAATTTGGAGCAGCTACTGCATCCGAGATTAGATACCAGTTCGCAGGTCAAGCCATTGGCTCAAGGCTTGCCGGCTTCTCCCGGTGCAGCTTCAGGGCACATCGTATTTGATGCGGATCGAGCTGAATTGTTGGGCAGAGCTGGAGAAAAAGTCATTCTGGTAAGGGAGGAAACCAAGCCCGAAGACATCCACGGATTTTTTGCAGCCCAGGGTATCCTTACCAGCCGGGGAGGAAAGACCTCTCATGCGGCCGTGGTGGCAAGGGGCATGGGCAAGCCTTGCGTGGCTGGTGCTGAAGGTATTCATGTAGATACAAAACTTCGTCAGGCGAGAGTAGGAGATAAGACTTTGCATGATGGAGATTATATCACCATAGATGGAGGAACGGGATTTGTGTACCAAGGTTCAATCCCAACGTTAGATCCTATATTTTCCGATGAACTTAAGGAACTGCTGCGTTGGGCTGACGATGTTGCCTTATTAAAGGTGATGGCTAATGCAGATACACCGGCCAGCGTATCAAAAGCCAGAGAGTACGGTGCCATGGGAATCGGTTTGTGCCGGACAGAAAGGATGTTTAATGACGTTGATCGTTTACCGGTAGTGGTGGAGATGATATTGGCAGATACCCAAGCAGCCAGGGATGAGGCACTACTAAAGTTGAAAGAAATGCAGCGAAGCGACTTCAAACAAATATTTGCTGAAATGAAATCTTGTCCGGTAACTGTTAGGCTTTTGGACCCGCCCATACATGAATTTCTGCCCACGGAAGAGGTGCTTCGCGATGAGTTGCAGCATTTGTTTCATTTGAAGGATACGGTAAGTGGTGTAACTAATTTATTTGGGACTTTGCAATTGATCAAAGCGGATAAAGAAATGGCCTCTCATTCCAATCCTCCATTCAATGCGGCCGGAGTTGAATTGATTGGCCAGGCCATTGAGAAGAAAGAGCAGATGTTAAGAAAAGTACGCGAGTTACATGAAGTAAATCCCATGCTAGGACATCGGGGTGTAAGATTAGGGTTAACATTTCCTGAAATATATCAAATGCAGATTCAGGCGATACTTGAAGCTGCTGCTGATTGTGAGGAGGAAGGAATTGACGCGATTCCTGAAATCATGGTACCACAGGTATGTGTCGCTGAAGAGTTAAAACAAGTAAGGCAATTCGTGGATCAGATTGCCTCAAAAGTCAGGTCTGAGCGGAAGGTAAAGCTCAATTTCAAGTTTGGGACAATGATTGAGGTGGTGCGCGCCTGCCTGCAGGGTGAAGCCCTTGCGGAAGTGGCTGAGTTCTTTTCTTTTGGCACCAATGATCTGACACAGGCTACTTTCTCTTTTTCGCGGGAGGATGCTGAGAATAAATTCTTACCCTTTTATACTTCTCACGGCTTGCTAAAACACAATCCATTTGAAGTATTGGATGCAGCGGCAATGGGCAAATTAATGCAAATGGCAGTTGATGATGGACGAAAGCAAAATCCAAACCTGAAAGTAGGAATCTGTGGGGAGCATGGAGGCCATCCGGAGTCCATTAAATTCTGTCATAGTATAAACCTTAACTATGTTTCATGCAGTGGCCCAAGGGTGCCCGTGGCCAGATTGGCTGCAGCCCATGCTAAATTAGGGGAGCGAAGGTATAACAGTAACTAAGGCTTTGGAGGTAAATTGATCCGTATAAGGTTAAGCACAGCAACCGCAGTGGCTTTGATATTTATCATACGGTCCTTGGATATCTGAAGTTTCTTAGTAACGGTTTTGTGCCTGTCTGAATAAGCGATCCATACGGTGCCCACTGGTTTGTCTGGTGTGGCACCGCCAGGTCCGGCAATACCGCTGGTGGCCACCCCGATATCCGTGTTAAGTTTTGCCCTAACTGAGTTAGCCATTTCAATAATGGTAGGTTCACTTACTGCTCCATACTTTTCCAGCGTTTCGGGCCTCACACCCAACTGCCGCATTTTAATTTCGTAGTCATACGGAATAATAGTTCCAAGATAGTAGTCGGAACTTCCGACTACGCTCGTAATCATGTGCGACAAATATCCTCCGGTGCAACTTTCGGCAACTGCCAATTTCAGGTTCCGTTCACGAAGCATATTACCAATTACTGCCTCAAGCGGTGTTTCGCCATAGCCATAAATGTGGTCGCCAATGAGCGCTTGCAAGTCCAAAACCGATTTATTCATCAGGCTCTTTACTTTTTCAATGGAATCGCCTGATCCGGTTAATCGCAATTTTACTTCAGCGAGACCAGGCAAGTAGGCGAGCTTAATTTGGTCCGGAAGATTTTTTTCCCAACTGGAAATTTTTTCTGCCAGGAAAGATTCTCCAATGCCAATGGTGCGGATCATTTGATGACAAAGCACTGGTGTCTGATAATTAAGCTTCAACTTTGGGATGATGGTATCCGTCATCATTTTTTTCATTTCATGAGGCACCCCTGGCATAGACACAAAAACCTTGGATTGCCCGTTTACTTTCTTTTCGAACCACATGCCTGGAGCAGTCCCCAGGGTATTGGTAATTTTGGTACTGCAAATGGGAAGCGCGGCCTGTTGCTTGTTTAGCTCCGTTAGTTCACGGCCTCGACTCTTAAAAAATGCGGTCACCTCCATCAGTGCTTCCTCATGAATGGCCGTTTCACAATTGAAGTATTTTACCAGGCAGGGTTTGGTCAGGTCATCTGGTGTAGGGCCCAATCCGCCTGTGATTAAAATGATGGATGCCCGACTTTCTGCTTCGGCAAATGCAGATAAAATCTGATTTTCATTATCACCTATTGTCGTGCGTCTTGCCACTTTGAAACCGGCTTTATCCACCTCAACACTAATCCAATGGGAGTTGGTGTCCATCGTTTGACCATATAGCAATTCATCGCCAATGGCAATCACTTCAACAAGTACGGGGTTCATTTTAAATGAAAATATGATGTGAGTTAGAGCTTTTTAATTAATTATCATAAGAATTTGGTAACCTCTTATTTGATTCATTCTGAATACAGTGATTTTAAAATGCGTTTGATAGATTGCTTGAAATATCTCTCAATTTGCGTATTCTTTCTAACTTAGCCTTCAAATCCATAAGCCGATGATGACCAATAAAATTTACATTTTTCTTTGCCTGGCCCTGGTAGGATGCACTGTGGCACAAATAAATCAGGCCCTGTCGACAACGGGTCAAACCATCGGAGGAGAGGCACCTTTGACAGCTAATGATGTGGCGGCAGGGTTGAAAGAAGCATTGATCAAGGGTATTTCCAACGGATCTGATTTGGCATCTCAGCTTGATGGTTATTTTAAAAATGAAGCCATAAAGATTCTCTTTCCTCCTGATGTGAAGAAAGTGGAAGATAAGTTGAGACAAGTAGGATTAGGCAACGAGGTGGATAAATTCATAATGACCTTAAACAGGGGAGCCGAAGATGCGGCCAAAGAGGCCAAGCCTATTTTTATCAGTGCCATCCGGTCAATGACCATCGAGGACGCCTGGGGGATATTGAAAGGGGAGCAGGATGCGGCAACCCAATATTTGAAAAGAACCACATCTGCCCAACTTAAGGAAAAGTTTGGTCCGGTTATTCAAAACTCATTGGATAAGGTGAATGCTACCAAATATTATGGTGATCTGGTCAATACCTACAATAAGATTCCATTCGTAGACAAAGTAAATCCGGATTTGAATGATTATGCTACGGACAAGGCAATTGATGGACTTTTTGTGATGGTGGCTAATGAAGAGAAAGAAATCAGAGAAAATCCTGTTGCCCGTACTACAGATTTGTTGCGGAGAGTTTTTGGAGAACAATAACAGTTTATAAAATTAGCACATGAGTTTATTTGCAAAACATGAAGCGCGTATCGATAGCGCAATGAAAGCCTTACATGAGCGCACTTTTTTTGCCGCTTATCCAGAGCACCCTTCACCAGCCATATACGGGGAGACTGCTGATGCTGAAGGTCAGGAAAAATTCAAATCTCATCTAGGTAAGAAATTTGAGGAATTGAGCCAAAAAAACCCGGAAGGGTGGGCGGGCCAGGAAGAATCTCCTTATTTACAAGAGGCATTGAATATTTCATACCCAATATTTTCTACCGCTACTTTAATTCAAAGATCAACAAATACATTTCACCATTGGCGGAAAGTGCCTGCCAATGAAAGGGCCGCTTTGTTGGTAGAATCTTTGGAGAGGGTAAAGGAAAGATTTTTTGAGATTGCCTATGCGACTATGCATACCACCGGTCAAGGTTACATGATGGCCTTTCAGGCTTCAGGCCCGCATGCTGCAGACAGGGCAATGGAGGCCATCGCTGCTGGATATGAAGAACTGAATCGTTTTCCCGGGCGTGCCATTTGGGACAAGCCCATGGGGAAGTATAACTTGAAAATCAACAAGGAGTGGAGAGCCGTGCCCAAAGGAATTTCACTTGTAATTGGCTGCTCCACCTTCCCCACCTGGAACTCCGTAACAGGAATTTACGGGAGTTTGGTTACAGGTAATTCTGTGATTGTAAAGCCGCACCCAGGCGCGATATTACCTATTGCCATTTTTGTGGCTGAGATTCAAAAGGTATTGGCAGAAAATAAACTGGATCCCAATACTTGCCAATTGGCCGTAGATACGTATGATAAAATGATTACCAAAGAATTGGCAGAGCACCAGGATGTGAAGTTGATCGACTATACCGGTAATTCTGCTTTTGGCAATTACCTGGAGGCGTTGCCGGGCAAAATGGTATTCACTGAAAAGACCGGAGTAAACTCAGTCATTTTTGATTCGGTGGATGACATTGACAAGGCTGTGGCAAACGTCACTTTTTCTGTTAATCTCTACAGTGGGCAAATGTGCACAGCTCCGCAAAACTTTTATGTGCCTGAAGGAGGCATCAAATCACCCAATGGAGTAGTTACTTTTGATGAATTTGCTCAAAAATTTATCGACAGCATCAATGGCTTGATTGACAATCCTAAAGCCGGACCATTTGTGCTGGGAGCGGTGCAGAATAAAAAGACCTGTGATCGGGTGGAGGAGGCAGAAAAGTTGCCAGGTAAAGTTTGGCTGAAGTCGAGAGCTTTCGAAAACCCGATGTTTAAAAAAGCACGAGTGGCTACGCCAGTCGTAGTAGAGGTGGATGCTTCCAGGAAAGACATTTTCAGCAAGGAGTTATTTGGTCCTATTGCTTTATTAATTAAAACCAAAAGTACTGCGGAATCAATTGCTTTGGCAAAGGAGATGGCTATGGAGCACGGAGCCATATCCTGTGGCGCTTATACTACCGATGAAGCGATCAAAGAGAAAATTGCAGATGAAATGTCACTGGCGGCTACACCTGTTTCTTTTAATCTTACTGGCGGCATTTACATGAATCAAAATGCAGCTTTTTCCGACTTTCATGTGACCGGAGGAAATCCATCGGGGAATGCGTCATTCACTAATCCAGAATACGTGACTAAAAGATTTACCTGGGTGGGACACAGGGAGCCGGCTAGGGGGTAGCAGCTTAAGTTATTAATTACAAATTGTTAGGAAGAGGTTGTGACCCAAGCCACAACCTCTTTTTTTTTCTACTCCCCATACCAATTGATCTTTCTACTGAAATACATGATCAATCCGGTTACTATAAATAATCCCAGACTACCGATAAGGAACGACAGATCTTGTTGAATGATAATAATGAAAATGAAGGAGTAAGACAGCAAAACGATTATTGAAAATAAGTATACCATATTGGCTTTAGGCATAAATGATTTTGAATAGAAGGACAATAGACCAACCGTTAATGCAGTTGCTATCCAATAGGCTCCATTGTAACCAATATATTCAGACAGACTTATCAGCAGCGTGTAATAAACAATTAAAGCTGATCCAATCAGAATATATTGGAAAGGATGTATTCTGATTTTGGAAATGATCTCAACCAGAAACAGGGAGACAAAGGTGAGTAGTATGATAAGGATACTGTATTTGGAAGATCGGATGCTTTTCTGGTATTGATCTACCGGGAGGAGCAGTTTAACACCAAATGAGGAGTTTGTCAATTCCATGTCGTTGCCAGTCCAGGCCTGATCAAAGGCGCGGTTGAAGTGAAGCACTTTCCAGTTGGCTGTAAATGTTGATTCCGATATTTCTCTGCTTTCAGGTAGAAACTCGCCATCAAAACTGGGGTTGTCCCAGGGGCCTGTTAAATGGACTTTAGTCGTTTTTCCTATGGGAACAAAACTAAGCCGATTGCTGCCTTTCAAATCCAGAAGGAAAGTGACATCAGGCCTGAAGTGTTCTTTGCTGTTCCAACTCAGCCTGGATTTGATCCCTTTCCTGGAGCCATTGTTGGTTTCCATCCGTTTGCCTGAATGCTCCATAACTTTACTTGAATACGCAGGCAATAAAATACCGATGTTGTTGGAAGGTTCAGTTACCAGGGCAGTGCCGCCTGCGCTCAATAGCGGTGAGTTATTGATACCCCTTAAGTCGGAAAGCCCGGAGACCAGATAAGTCTCGTTCCATTTCACCTGGTCTTCATGGATACCAATACTTGAAAAGTCGGGATAGGTAAATGTAGCATTGATCTTAATCACTGCGTTGTAAACAGCCACATCAAACATCCCCCTGTTTAGTGTCTCAGGGTTCACCTGACCTTCAATGGCAAGGTCTTCGGGAAGGAAGTACGCATTTTCTGTGCTTTCTTTTACCTTCACCTCACCATCTGCATATTTGATTTCTTCTTTGCGGAGGTAAGGGACCACCAGCACAGGGCCTGAAATGGTTTGACTTTCGGACCATTTTTGCGTAACCTCCAACATCACCTCATCGGCCCGCTGTTGTCGTTCTTTCATTAAATCCTGAATCCAGGAGTTGGGTATAAGCAGGATAAGGATGAGAAATCCAATGGAGGCCAGTTTTACGCTTACGGATTCCTTGATCCATAAATTAAACCTGTCCAGCAGATTGAGCTGATTGTTTGTTTCCATATTATTTTATATTAAAAGTACTTTTAAATACAAAGTGAATACATAAAAAAATTATTTCTGTTGTCGGATAAATGCTTCCATGGCCTCCAGGTGCTTTTGGAATGCGGTTCTTCCTTTTGCTGTGGCCTTGTACTGTGTATTGGGTTTCTTCCCAACAAAGGATTTATGCACAACAATATATTTCTCTCGCTCCAATGTTTTGAGATTGGAGGCCAGGTTGCCATCGGTCAGTTTCAAAAATTCTTTTAATGAGTTATAATCGTAATCCTCATTGGAAACCAACACCGACATGATTTGTAGTCTAATGCGATTTTCCAGGAACTTATCGAGACTGTCAATTGGATTTTTCACCGGTCGTACCTATAGTGCATGATGGATCCATAGATGATGTGAAGTATTCCGAATCCTGTACCCCACAAAATCAGACCATATCCTGGAGCTGTGGCCGCCAGCAAGCCAAGCAAAACCTGGAGTAAGCCCAGGTATCGGATTTCCTTGTAGGTATAGAAGCTGCTGTTGAACAGCGCCAACCCATAAAAGATCAAAGTGAGGGGCCAAAATATGAGCGTGTATTCACGTACAAACAGAATAATTACTAGTAGTCCTCCGGTAATCAATGGTACGCTCAGATTCAGCAGTAACAGTTTGCTGGGTTTATTCCAAATATTAGCATTTGCTTTTCTAGCTTTTCTTGCGCTCAGCAGAAGGGCAGTTCCCAAAGACATGACTAAGACGAGCGCGGCAATAATTGCGAGTTGAAAAATGTTTTCTTTTTCTGTGCCGACATTAATGCTCAAAGAGAAGGGTGGGGTTGGAAAGTAAAAGACAAAGTAGGCATAGGCAACGCCAGCCAAAGCATAAAGTCCTGCCAAAACTCCGGACAGTCCGCTCAGGGACATAAATTTGGCCGACCGTTCCATTGTAGACCGAATGGCCGCCAGGTCACTTTCATAACCTTCAGAATTTTTCATATTAAAAGTACTTTGCAATACAAAGTTAACTAACGGAATGAGATGCGAAATAGTTTTGTGAAATATTTTTTGTGGAGGTGCTAATCAAAAAACCATAGTTTGATGGCCAACGCCATTACAGCAACCACTAAAATGCGTTTAATCCACTTCTCACCTTTGTCCACGGACCAGCGGCTGGCATACCAACCCCCTAATCCCTGGCCTATTGCCAGGAAAATGCCGATAGTCCAGATGATTTTATCTTGTATAGCAAAAATAAGCACAGCTGCCCCGGTATAGAGAATGGCGGCAAATACTTTGATGTAGTTGATTTTGATCAGGCTGAAGTTGTTGACGTGCCGGAGCAGCGCGATGACCAGAAATCCAATACCTGCTTGTAGGAAACCTCCGTAGATACCAAGGAAAAAGAACAGGATCGTACCTGTCACCTGACTGGATGTTGACATTTTTTCCTGACCGGAATTATTTCCGGAAGAGCGACCCATTACAATCGACAGACCCACCACAACCATTACCACTGCCAGTATTCTGTTAAAAACGATATCGGAAATATCTGTGGCAAAGTAAGCCCCGATTAAACCGCCTATCAGGGAAACTCCCGACAACCAATAGGTATATGGAAATGGAAGTTTGATGCCCTTACTGTGAAAACCACCTACGGCAAAGAAATTCTGAACCAGTATGGCCACGCGATTGGTGCCGTTAGCCACGGTTCCAGGAAGGCCCATGAAAATCAGGATGGGCATGGATATGAGCGATCCCCCTCCTGCCACCGTGTTCAGGAAACCAGTGAATATCCCAACCAGAATATAAAGGAGGTACTCAAGCCATGGAGACATGTATGAAGAGATTAGGTTTTATCTTACTTTGGCTTTCTTAATAATCTTTGCAAAAAATTTAGGGAAGAACCTTTTGATGTAAACCCCAAATACTTCTCTGCCTCCAATGTATACTTCTTGTTTTTGTTGTTCGATTGCTTTTACAATTTTCCTGGCGCACCATTTTACTGATTTACCCTTGTACTGTGCCGCATCCATTTTATTAAGTGGCGTACCGTCTCCAGTTAAAGCAGAAAGACTCAATGGTGTTTGAATAAACCCGGGTGCAATTAAACTGACTGTAATATTGTCTTTCCATAATTCTGCCCGCAATGAATCATAAAAACCATGCAGGGCATGTTTCGAAGCGGCATATCCTGAACGCCACGGAGTACCAAATTTGCCGGTGAGGGATGTAATCACTACAAAATAACCTCCCTTTTGTTGATAGAAATAGGGCAGTAGGTACTTGGTGAGGGCTATGGTCCCGAAATAATTAACTTCCATGATTCTCCTGTCCACCTCGAGGCTTGTATCTTTTGCAAAACTACGTTGGGTGATTCCTCCATTGTTGATGAGAATATCTACATGTCCGAACATTTGAACTGCCGCCTGTACACTCAGCTGAAGCGTATTGGAAGCGGCCAGGTCAAGGGGGAGTATGCGGATGTTAGCCTGCGAGGACCTGTCACAGTTGCCTTTTACTTTTTCCAATTCTTCTTTTCTTCTGGACGAGATGATTAATCGAGCTCCTTTTTTGGCCAGTTCATAGGTGAGCGCTTCACCAATTCCTGATGAGGCTCCGGTAAGCCAGATTACTTTTCCTTTTAGGGATCCCATTAAAAAGCTTGCTTGGACTGCTTTGTGTCTTCAACGTAAACCCAAATGGTGTATACACCCAATGCAGTGCCAAGTGGAAATGAGAATAATTTGAAGCAGCCAAGAATCAATGTCAAAATCATGGCCCATGATTGCTTGTAAAGCAGACCAATACCGGCAATGATGGATGGAATGGAAAAAAACACCACAATTATAAACGGCAATATTTGCAACAATTTTGCCACCAATTCCAGAATCACCGCATCCTGGGGGTCCGCCTCATGGGCAACCAGTGCCATAATGGTAGTGGCCAGCATGGCAATGGCAAAGATGACCAACATGGTCAATGACCCGGAGACGATATAAAGGATGCCGAGTATTTTCTTGTGATTTTCCATAATACAGTGTTTGAGAGCAATTTACACAAAGGATCTACTCTTTCCTTTGGTAAATAACAAAATCGAATGCGAACGGATGTTTTTGATCCATAGCATGAGCCATTCTGGATACTTCTTCCCACTTCACCATGTCAATTTCAGGAAAGAAGGTGTCTCCATTCATTTCAGCCTTAATCTCGGTTAAGTATAAACGGTGGGCGAGGGGCAGTGCCTGTTCATAAATTTGTGCCCCGCCAATGATGAACAACTCCTGTTCTTTATTCTTTCTGGCAATCTCTATACCTGCAGCAATCGAATGAACAACGATGCATCCTTTCGCTTTGAAATCCTGCTGATGCGTGACGATAATATTGGTTCGGTTGGGGAGGGGGCGGAATTTGTCTGGAAGAGACTGATAATTTTTGCGGCCCATTATCACATGATGACCTGTGGTGGTCTTCATAAAATACTTCATGTCATCGGGCAATCGCCACGGCAAATCATTGTTCTTTCCGATCACCCGGTTCCTGGTGAGCGCAGCAATAAGCGAAATGGTCATTTTACAATTTGTTTCCTCTGAAAAAATCCTTTATCAACATTCTTTTTTTTCCTTCCGGCTGCAATTCTTCAATACTTACCCAACCATCATTCGATTTAAAATAGAGATAATTTTTTTGGTCTGTTGTGTATGGTGGTTCTGCGTTTACCTTTTCACTGACGAATTGCACCTGATAAATCTTAAACGTTCTGCCGTTGATTACTGTCCATGCTGCTGGATAGGGACTTAATCCTCTTACCAGATTGATAATTGAAGCGGCCGACTGATTCCAATTAATTTCGCACGTCTCCTTAAAAATTTTAGGTGCATGTTTTATAGACGATACTTCGGGCTGTTCTTTCGTTGGGAACTCATTTTTCTCAATGGCTTGTACTGTTTTCAAAACCAATCGGGCTCCTTTGCTCATCAGTCTTTCATAAAGCGAACCGGCTGTGTCATGGGCAGTAATGATTTCTTTTTCCTGAAAGATGATGCCGCCCGTATCTATTTCATGTTGGAGGAAAAAAGTGGTCACACCTGTTTCAGTTTCCCCATTGATGATGGCCCAGTTGATGGGGGCCGCTCCGCGGTATTGGGGTAAGAGTGAGGCGTGCAGATTAAATGTTCCCAAGGCCGGCATGGACCAGACCGCTTCGGGAAGCATGCGAAAAGCAACCACCACCTGAAGATTAGCTTTGTAACTTTCCAATTCATTGAGAAAGTCCGGGTCTTTCAAGTTTTTGGGTTGTAAGACAGGTATGTTGTGCCGAAGGGCGCACACTTTGATGGGAGATTGTGCGAGTTGTTGTCCTCTGCCTTTTGGTTTATCTGGAGCGGTAATCACGGCCACTACATCATATTGATGATCGATCAGGATTTGCAAACTGGGCACAGCAAAATCAGGTGTGCCCATAAATATGATTTTCAGCTTATTCATTGCTGCAAATATGGGTAAAATGAAAGATAATCTGCTTTGAGTAATCAGCTTATCAATCTGATTAGGCTGTTAACTTCTTTCAAAATATATTCCTTCACAGCTACAAATCAAGATCCTAATCTCTCAAACTTTTTCGCATGTATTTTTTACAAATGGGACATTCTTTCCATTTGTGACCTCTCGCTGGACAATACTCTCTTCCAAAATAGATAATCTGGAGATGTGCTTTATTCCAGGCTACTTCTGGAATTAATCGTTTCAGATCTTTTTCGGTTTGCTCCACACTTTTCCCGTTGCTGAGTCCCCAACGGTAAGCCAACCGATGAATGTGGGTGTCAACAGGGAAAGCAGGTTTGCCAAACCATTGTGTCATCACTACCGAAGCTGTTTTATGACCCACCGAAGGCAGTGCCTCCAACTTTTCAAATGTATCCGGAACCTGGCCTTCATATTTTTCTACCAGAATTTTGGACAACCCAGCTATGCCTTTGGACTTCATGGGCGATAACCCACAGGGTTTGATGATCTCCCTGATTTCCTCGACAGAAAGTTTCATCATGTCGTACGGATTATCAGCGTGCTTAAAAAGAAATGGCGTTGTTTTATTTACCCGTTCGTCTGTGCATTGGGCGGAAAGCAGAACTGATATGAGTAGTGTATAGGCATCTTTGTGTTTGAGAGGAACTTCAGGATTCGGAAAAAGTTTGTCAAGAATGGATAATATGTCCTTTACTTTTGCCGCTTTCGTCATTGAGGTATGAAATAATTTATTTAGTACTTTTTTCGCTGAGCAGAAAACTTTTTCCTAGCGGGCTAATCGTATACCCGATTTCGTGGCTGATGGTAAGTCCCAGGTTTTTTAACTTTCTAATATTGGGTTTAAGCCAATCTTTGGTATATCCAAGTCGTTTTGCCAAATCAGTGGCTTTCATCTTTGGGTTATTGCTTATCTCAATCAGGACTTTCCTTGTCCATTTCCCTTCTTTACTGAAGCGGTCAAGCCGGCCCAGCTTTTTTAGCAGCAAAGTCATTGCTTCGGCAGAAATTTTTGTTCGCTGGCGTGCCTTTATTCTTGGATCTGGAGAATGATAACCAACTTTTATTTTGTAAATATCTCCTTTATTAATACTATTTAGCTTTGCTATTAGCTTTTTGAGATCATCATATCCTGCTCGCATCGCATCTCTTGTCTTGATTTGATCAGTTGACGTAATCAGTACGTCTTTGATTTCAATCTGACCTATAGCTGTTTTTAAAAGTGTACCCTTCTTAACACCTGGTGTTCTCCATTTTCTAAATAGCAAGTCAAGTTTTCCCGCTTTGATCTCCTTAAGTACGAATGTTTTAATAAGCATGGTTCAAATGGCGTCTGAGCAATCAATTGAAATAATAAGACTTTTTAGCAATAGACATGGTTCATCTTATTGATAGAGTAGATATTTACTTCTCATTTTTTTGAAGTTATTTAGGTCTTCCTGCCAGGTTAGTTTTATTTGTACTTCATTCATGCCACTTTCAATTTGTTGTCTCAATTGATCGGTTCCTGCTAGTTTTTCAAAATAAGGGAGAAAGAATTTGTCTTTTTGCGGGTAGCTGTTATAAAATTCAATCAAATACCTAAGCGTGATTTTTGGTTCGGGTTGAACATTTCTTAAATCAAGGCCATAACATTCTTTATTCTCATGAGGAGGAAATTTTGACATGCTGTCAATTTTTACCGGTTTGAAAGTGAATGAATATTTATCCTTCAATTCAGGATTGCCAATTACTTCAAATGGCATGTAGGTGCCTCTGCCTACACTGATAACGGTTCCTTCAAACAAGCACAACGATGGATACCAGAGTACCGCATTTTGCGTAGGCAGGTTGGGAGAGGGTTTAATGGGCAATGTATAAGGCTTGTCATGTGTATAATTCTTCATTGGAATAACATCCAGTGGGCAAGTGATTTTGTTCTTCAGCCATTGTTCCCCGTTAATCAGTTTGGCCATTTCTGCCAGGGTCATCCCGTGGACGATGGGGGTTGCACCAAAACCAACAAATGAACCAAACTCAGGCTTCAGTACAGGGCCATCCACATAGCTTCCATGCGGATTGGGCCGATCGAGCACCAGCAAAAGTTTGTTATTTTCACCGCACGCCTCCATCAGGTAAAAAAGAGAACTGATGTAGGTAAAATACCGAACGCCAACATCCTGGATATCGAATACTACTATATCGACATCTGCCAGTTGTTCTGTTGATGGTTTTTTGGTTGAGCCGTATAGCGAAATGATTGGCAATCCAGTTTTAGTGTCTTTGGCATCTTTAATTAATTCACCGTCAGGTGCGTTGCCCCTAAAGCCATGCTCTGGAGAAAATATTTTAACCAGATTGGTGTTCCTGCTTAATAGGGTGTCTACCAGGTGCTTCTTACCAATGGTTGAACTTTGATTCACCATCAACGCCACCCTTTTGTCTTGCAATTTGGGGATGAGCAAATCCAGTTGTTCGGCACCCAATACCATGTTATCGGTATGCTGTGCAGTGCAGGCCACAACATTGATCCACAAAAAAAAGTACAACCCGATTAACCTTGTCATTTTAGTATTAATTTGCCCAGCGTATACAGCTAAAATTAAGCCATTATCTTGAATCTTGGATATTTCATATCAAAAAGGATCAGCAGTGAACAACGTGATGGATTTTCGTCCATAACACACAAGATTGCCATCGTAAGCATTGCCATTGGACTAAGTGCAGCTATTGTTTCTTTCCTGATCATGGGAGGCTTTCAGGAAACGATAAAGAACAAGATTTACAGTTTTAGTTCACATATGGTGATCACCCGCTTTACCATGAACAACTCAATGGAGGAGCAGCCCTTCTTTTACAACATAGATTTGTACAAGGATTATCACAAGTATGGGTACGTTGATCACATCCAGGAGTACAGCCACAAAGCCGGACTTATTAAAACAGATGAGGAGGTTTTAGGAATAGTATTCAAAGGCATCGGGAAGAGCTTTCAATTGAATGCTTTCCGGCAAAACATGCTTGAAGGCGAATTTTTGCATCTTCCGGATTCCGGCTATGCCATGGAAGTGGTCATCAGCAAGACCATCGCCAACAAGATCAAGGCAAACGTCAATGATGATATCATTGTGCATTTTTTTCAAAACCCGCCACGATTCAGAAGATTAAAAATAGTGGGCATTTATGAAACCAACCTCTCCGACTATTACGATAGCAAAGTAATCATTGGCGACTTGCGTTTGATCCAGCGCTTAAACGATTGGGCGGATAGTGTGGCGGGAGGCCTGGAGGTATTTTTAAAAGACCAGCAAGACATTGACCTGGCGTATACAACCATTGGTGACGACATGGACTACGATCTGTACATTGAAAAAGTGAGTGATAAATATGTGCAGGTGTTTGAGTGGCTGGGATTAATAAGCAGGCAGGTAAATATATTGCTGGGTGTCATTCTTACGGTGGTTTGTGTGAATATGATTTCTGTTGTATTGATATTGGTGATGGAGCGCACGCAGATGATCGGCTTGCTCAAGGCGATGGGGGCGAGCAATCAATTAATCCGATCGGTGTTTATTTACAATGGGATCAATCTCATTGCCAAGGGGTTGATCTACGGCAATATCGTGGGGCTTGGCATTTGTTACATTCAGTATAAGTTCAGACTGATTCAACTCAACCCTCACGACTACTATATGAATTTTGTACCCATTGGCTGGGATTGGGGAATCGTAATATTGCTCAATCTGCTTGTGTTTGCAGTGGTATCTGTCGTTTTGTTGTTCCCTACTGCCATTGTTTCACGCATTACACCCATTAAGGCAATCAGATTTGATTAAGCTTGCTCGCCTAATTTCTTATTGAGTAGAGCTACCTGCAGCTCCATTCTTTTGATTTCGCGAATGATGGCATTCTTGTCCATTTGCAACAAGTTGTAAAGCTTGATGAAACCGAGGGCTATCATGAGAAAGAACGCTCCGGTGCACCAGATCATCATATCTTTAATTTCGGTGGATTGAGCGAATTGAAAAGCACAATAAATCGCTCCTGCAAATAAGAGTGGCATTATGATAAATGATAAAACGGTAATCCATTTATTCTTACCAGAAAACAATCCACCCACCATTTGTGGCAAGTTTTGTTCATCCAATTGCTCATAAAATTTCGCTTCTTCTTCTGTTAATGCTTTGCGAATTAATTGATCGATTTCTTCTTGATTTTTCATTGTGGTATTTGTTTTAATTTCTTTTTTAAAGTTTCACGTGCATTATATAACCGTGACTTTACCGTGCCTTGAGGTATGGCCAGGATCTCGGCAATTTCAATGATATTGTGTTGCTCCAGGTAAAAAAGCGTCAGCACCATTTTTTGATCTGCAGGAAGTTGATTCAAATGAGTCATCATATTGGCTACTTCGTCACCATGGCTTTCACTTTGGTTGTAGAGCGATTCAGTAACATCAAGTGTATTAAGTGACCTGTTTTTTTGTGCCCTCCTGATCCAGTCCACTGATTTGTGATAGACAATCCGATGAATCCATACAGCAAATCGAGCCGGATCTTTAATGGAGCTTATTCCATTTAACACACTGCTCCAGGTCTCCTGCGCAATGTCTTTTGCAGCCGGCCTGTTCTTGCTGTACCGAAAGGCCTGGCTCATTATTTTCGGGTGCCACTGTTTGACCAGTAAATGGAATGCTTTCTTATCACCTTGCTGGCACCCTAAAACGAGCCATTCGGTGAATATGTCAGAAGTGTCTTTCATGAATTGCTACCTATAAGTCGGTGCGATCTTATCCAGGTTCAGTCTTGACCGAATATTATTTTAGGCTGCTACTTCCTTGGGAGAATTTCTGTTGTAGCTTCTAAACCAACTTCCTATAGTCAGCTGGATCACACCAAAAAAGGCCTCCTTAAAGATTCCCACTGAAAGTTTGGATTGGCCCCTAACCCTTTCAGTGAAAATAATAGGCACTTCAGTGATTTTAAAACCGTATTTCCAGGTAAGGAATTTCATTTCTATCTGAAATCCATAGCCAATGAATTTTACTTTGTGGAGCGGAATGGTTTCCAATACTTTTCGTTTATAGCAAACGAAACCGGCAGTAGCATCCCGTACAGGCATTCGTGTGACCATACGTACATAAGTGCTGGCAAAATAGGAGAGTAAAACGCGGCCAATGGGCCAATTGACCACATTCACACCGGTAATGTATCGCGAGCCAACGCACATATCATATCCACCCTCCGCACAGGCAAGGTATAAATTCACCAGGTCTTTGGGGTCATGTGAAAAGTCTGCATCCATTTCGAGTATATAATCATAGCCGTGCTTGAGTGCATAATTAAAACCTTCAATATACGCGGTGCCCAGGCCGAGTTTGCCCTGGCGCTGCAGCAAATGAAGTCGCTCCTCGTTCCGATTAAAATTATACTGCAAACTCATGACAATCCCTGCGGTGCCATCGGGGGAATTGTCATCCACTATTAACAAATCAAACTCTTTTGGGAGTGTTAACACCGTTTCAATGATCAGGCCAATATTTTCCTTTTCATTGTAGGTGGGTACGATGACTAAAGCGTTGCTCACTAAAAAAAATTGATAAACGACAAAACTAACGAAATCGGTCGCATCGGCCAATTGGGTTAATGTTCTGTTTACTCTATTTTCAGGCTTATTATCATGTTATTTGCATATGTCGAATGTAACCAAGTGTGTTTTTCTGGATCGGGACGGAGTATTGAATGTCGACCGGCCGAGCTACTCCTATAGTCTTGAGCATTTCAAGATTATCCCAGGTGTTGGCCAATCATTAAAGCTCCTTAAAGATGCAGGTTACTTGCTGGTGGTCGTTACCAATCAATCCGGTATCGCCCAGGGAATTTATACACAAAAAGAAATGGAGGCATGTCATGCTTATTTTCAGGAGCAAACCGGCAAACTAATTGATCATTTTTATTTTAGCCCCTACCACCCGTCCGTAACCGCGTCACTGAGCAGAAAGCCAGGCTCCTTATTATTTGAAAAAGCCATCGCCAGGTTCGCCATCAGCACTGAATCCAGTTGGATGGTGGGCGACAGGGGCAGGGACCTGATACCCGCCAGAAAACTAGGCATCAAGACGATCCAGGTAGGTGATCAGGTAGAGCCTGAAAACAAAGGCGACTTTACGGTCAACGACCTGGCCGAAGCCTCACGAATTATTCTATCAAGCTGATTAAACAGCTTCCGCTTCCTGCATTTTGCTTGCCAGTTTCTTTTGCAGGTCAAAAGGCACCGGTGCAAATTCAGCAAAGCGCTGTGTAAAGCTGGCCCTTCCCTGTGACAATGACCGTAATGACGTGGAGTACCTGTCAAGCTCTGCCAGCGGTGTTCTCGCCTTGATCATTTGGTAACTGCCCTTGGTGTCCATGCCCATGATGATGGACCTTCGAGTTTGTAAGTCACTCATCACTTCGCCCATGATTTCCTCCGGAAGCACAATTTCAAGGTCATACAAAGGCTCCAGGAGTTGCGGCTCTGCTTTGAGGAAAGCTTCCTTGAAGGCCATCATGCCGGCAATCTTAAATGAGATGTCATTGGAATCAACTGCATGCATTTTTCCATCGTACACCATCACCCGCACATCTCTCACATAAGATCCGGTAATCGGACCCTCTTCCATTTTTTCCATTACGCCTTTAAGGATGCTTGGAATAAAGCGGGCATCTATGACACCACCGACAATACAATTGTAAAACACCAGTTTGCCGCCCCAATCCAATTCAATTTCATCTTTGCCACGGACAGGAAACTCAGTGGGCTCCGGCATGCCTTCTACGTAAGGTTCAATTTTCAGATACACTTCCCCAAACTGACCTGCACCTCCGGACTGTTTTTTGTGACGGTAGTGGCCTTCCATGGGCTTGTGAATGGTTTCCCGGTAAGAAATTCTCGGTGTAACAAAGTCTGTATGTAGCTTATAGACGTTGTCGAGGTACCACTTGCATACGGTCAGGTGCATCTCACCCTGACCGGAGATAATCAATTGTTTCAACTCTTTGGAATACTGTACCAATAAAGTGGGGTCTTCCTGATGAATCTTGTGCAGCACTTCGCCAATCTTCTCATCATCGCCTTTGGTTTGGGCGATCACCGCTGTGCGAATTCTAGGCTCCGGGAACTCAATGGGCTTGATGATCTTTTCGTATCCTTTGGCGTGAAGTGTTTGGTTGGTATAAGTCTCCTTTAATTTTAGAGTGGCACCAATGTCGCCCGCTACGAGTTTGTCCACGGGGTTGCGGGTCTTTCCGTCCATGATGAAAAGATGATGTATCCTCTCCAAAGAATCAGTCTGGCTATTAATTAATTCAGAAGTTGTAGTCACTTCACCTGATATCACTTTAAAGAATGAAAGCCTTCCCACATTGGGTTCAAAATGTGATTTGAAGATAAACAGCACGGTAGGTTGGGTTGCGTCAAAGGGAACCATTTTGCCATCTTCTGTTACTTCGGGTTTTGCTTCCGTAGGAGATGGAGCCACATTATCAATGAAAGTCATCATGCGCCCACTGCCCATATTTAATTTTGCCGACATGCAGAAGACGGGGAAAACCTGGTGGTTGATCATTCCCAGTTTTAGTCCCAGCCTCATTTCATCTTCATCCAATGTGCCCTTCTCAAAATAAAGCTCCATCAGCTTTTCATCATTCTCGGCTGCTTTTTCCACCAGTTCATTGTGTAGTCGTTCGGCTTTTTCTTTCTCTGTCTCTGGAATGGGTAGTTTCTCAGGCTTTCCGCCATCAGCTGGAAATTTATATAGGATCATTTTCAGCAAATCGATGATTTGGTTGAAGCCCTCTCCTTCATTGACGGGATACTGCATTTGTGTAACCGCGCTTCCAAATCGATTCTTTACATCTGCCAGTGCTTCGTCAAAGTCTGATTTGGGATGATCTACCTGGTTAATAGCAAAAATGACCGGCTTATTAAACCGGTCAACGTAATTCCAAATCAATTCTGTTCCTACCTCTACTCCATGTTGTGCGTTAATCACCATGACGCAGGTGTCGGCCACACGGAGAGAGGAAAGCATCTCTCCGGCAAAGTCATCAAAGCCAGGCGTATCGATGATGTTGATTTTATAATCGCGCCACTCCGTGTGCATGGTGGTAGCGAAAACTGAGTTCTCGCGCTCGTGCTCGATTTCATGAAAATCGCTGACCGTATTTTTTCCTTCAATGGTACCTCTGCGGTGGGTGATACCGGCTTCGAAGATCATGTCTTCGGCCAAAAGCGTTTTTCCTGTTTTGGGGGCACCCAGGAGTGCGATGTTTTTGATGTGTTTCCCGTCATAGACTTTCATAGTGAATCGGGGTTAGGTGGAACGAAAAGAAATGGGAGATGAATTTAACGCATAAATCTCAAAGCAAAAAGGGTAAAGGCGATAATTCATTCTCTTTGGCTAAAATGCTTATTGATGATGCAAATTGAATAAAATTGCATTTTTGAAGGTTATTCAGCGTAGTTTATTGGGGCATCTTTTTCCTGTAGTTCTTTTATTTTAAATAGATTGTAAATAATCCACAGGTAATGACCCCAAACTCCGGTCATCAGGATAATAAAAGTTATTACCATCCACATTGGTGCATCAGGGCTCCAAAGTGCACGCGGTAATCGGCCATTACTCTGGCTTACGGGGATACCCCAACTTGTATTGCTTTGTACCTCCACTGTGCCGAATGCATCATGCTCCTCCAGTCTGCTGATAATGACTAATTCTCCAGCAGGACCTCCGGGAACATCATTGGGAAACTCTACCGCATCTGATCCCTCTTCACTCGTATAAGCTTCAGTGATGGGTAATAAGCTGTACATTCTTGGAACGTATAATTTAACATCCTCATCACTTATGGGTACAGTTTCATCATCCTCATCCCATTTGGTTAAAGAGATAAAGACGGTATTTACCGAATCAACAATTTCAGTTTTAACCAATAGCATGACGTCCGTAATCTCTAATTCAGCACTATTTTCCTCATATTCATCATTTCCAGCGAAAATGGCAGAAAATTTAAATTGATGACCCTTTTTTCTAAGTTCTGAAAGATTACCCGTATAGACACTGACGCCATTGGACGCAGTTACAGAAGATCCAAGTTGAATGGTTTCTCCGTTCACTTCGACAACATAATTGATGTCAATTCCAACAACCGGAACTTCATCCTCATCGTCAATGACAGTTGACTTAAGGACATACTGACTGGCGGACTTTTGTGTGTAGGTAAACCCAATGGAAACTTCAATTGTCTCTGCCCTTCCGAAATTTGAAATCACAAGGAATGCTATTATGAATATGAGTGATTTCATGACTATTCTTGTTTTGATTTTTTAGATTCCTTGTCCAAATATTCAGATGTTTCCCATACAGGGACAATGGGTACAAATTTGGACGATAGTTTAAACATGAGAAAAAACATGGCAATTCCAGCAAATGTCAATGCCCATTCCACCCAGGTGGCACTATACACAACATATTCTATTCGAGTGTCTTGCATAGGGAGTAAGGTAGTCTCCAAGGTAGGAACGATGATGAGGTATCTTTTTACCCACATAGCAAAAACTAAAACCATACTCACTGCAGTTATTGAATTGATGGTTCTCATTTTGGGTATAGATAAAACAATGAGTGGAAGAAGAATGCCTCCAAAATTGGCAAAGTAAAACCACCCACCATATTCCTTGAGGTTAAAGAGTTTATCCATAAGTTCAGCGCTCCACTTTTCTGAAGAGTACCAGTCAGTTAAGTACTCAGAGAAGGTGAAGTAACCATAGCCTGCAGCCAGGACCATAAGTAAGTAGCTGAGATAGACAAAATGTTTTTCG
>CAYNCP010000043.1:0-38053 GCA_964395905.1 uncultured Ohtaekwangia sp. | reverse complement strand
TGTAACCATAGCCTGCAGCCTGGACCATATGTAAGTATCTGAGATAGACAAAATGATTTTCGACAATATACTTTTCTAATTTATAGAGTTTACGGAAAGCCCACATGGCTATCACCAAAACACCAGTGCCACTATAGATGGCAGCCAAAACAAAGTAGGGTCCGAAAATGGTGCTGTGCCAACCCGGACGTAAGGTCATCCCAAAAATCCAAGACAACACAGAGTGAACGATAATGGCAGTTGGGATAATAAGCAGCGCCAATACGGTTGTTGCCTGATCAAGCTTCTTACGTTGGACTGGGGTGTTCGTAAATCCCAAAGAGAAGAATTTATATAGTTTCTTCTTCCAGTTGCTTACATCAAGATTTGCGCGGGAAAGAATTGCGAAATCTCTAATTAGAGCCAAATACAAGAAAATTATGCTTCCAATCAAGTAAGTGCTAATGGCCAGTACATCCCATGTAATAGGTGATTGAAGTCTTGCGTACAAAATCAGGTGATGCAATCTGTCCAATCGACCAACACATAGTAAAATATATAAAGGACCGATAATGGTTGCTATAACGGTTATCAATTCAGCAATTCGAATGATCGGTTTTCGCCATTCAACATGAAATAGGTGCAAGAATCCGCTTATGATCGCTCCTGCATAGCTAATCCCAATGAAGAAAATGAAATTGGCGATGTACAATCCCCAGACTACGTTATCGCGCATGCCAGTAGTGGCATGGCCCTCTGTGATTTGAACATAGAGGGCATACATACCAAACAGGAAAACGACAGACCAGAATGTGACCCATAACTTTTCTTTTAAGGACCACTGCGTTATTTGTGGAGTAAATTCTTTCAATAAGGAATTGCTGGTGTTCTCAATATTCATTAGAATAGATGTTTAGTGTACATCCTTATATCGTTCTTTAATTTCTTCGCTTAGATTTTTAAATCCTCGCTCAACCGGAAACATTCTGTTGGATGGAGGCAGGTAGTATACCCTTGGTTTGGTTCCCAACTCTTCCATATATCTGTAAGCCGCTTTGTCTCGGAGAAGCGTGCTGAGTCTTACGGTTTCAGCTCCATTGGTAACGGAGTCTTCCTTTTCGTCTCCGAAATAAAAAACTCCATTGGGGCAAGCTGTCACGCAATCTGGCAGTTTTCCCTGGCGTGCCATGTCCGGACAGAAGTCACATTTTTCTACTGTACTGTGTCTGCTCGGCACACTGGTTTCAGGCGAATACCCTACTTGTTTAGCCTCTTCTGGAACTTCAGGCTCGCCCCAATTGAATACCCGGGTTGAATAGGGACAGGCGGCCATGCAAAATTTACAACCAATACACCGCTCGTTATCAATGAGTACCAATCCGTCTGTTCTTTTGAATGTAGCGTCAACAGGACAAACTTTTACACAAGGCGGATTGTCGCAGTGAAAACAGGTTTTTGGAAACCAATAGGGAGCCGACTTCTCATTGTCTTTCATCAACTTGATTTGCAGCCACTCCTTATCCTCAGGGAGGTAGTGCATTTTTTGGCAGGCAGTCACGCACTTGCGTGCATTTCTACATTTACCAAGATCAATAACCATGACAAATTTCTTGCCCGGAATTCCTTCACGGCCCACTTTCTTTGCCATTGTTGCTGCATGATCATGGGTGTCCACTTTGAGCATGGATGCTTCTACTTCTATGATCTCACCCTCCTGTGAAAGCAATTTTACTTTGTTGGAGCATTCTGCAATGGGCTCCTCTTCATCAGGTGTGATCAACTTGGCTGCACCTGCCAGCGCGGCCAGTCCTGCAGCAGCACCCAGTTTGAGAACACTTCTTCTTGTCTTGTCTTCCATAGTTTAGGATTTATGGTTCACCCAATTCACAATGTCTTTGTCGTCTGCTTTTTGCTTGGCTGCTTTTTTCAGAACCGATTCCTCCACTTCTACCAGCGTGCCATCAGGGGCAAGCATTTTCACCATTTTGCCCTTAGACTTTGTACTTGCCATTGATGGAATAGCCAATGAAGAAATGGCCAATGCCGTGAACGCCTCTTTAATAAATTTCCTTCTGTTTTTGTTTTCTTTCATGTTGGCGTTCATTAGAAGTTCCAAAGTCGCGTAATGTTAAAGCCAATGGCAAAGTCACCTTTGAAGAAATCATTGGCATTGTATGAAATATTATCCTGGGGTATGATGTTCTGGAAACTAGTTATGAATACTTGGAAGGCATGTGAACTGGTGGCTACTTCCAACCCAATGGAAAAGTTTGGTTTCAGCTCAAAGTTGGGGTCATCGTGGGTTGTAAATTGATGTACATAATTTAAAATTACTGATGACTGGCTGGAGAATTTGTACCGCCCCCCAAATCCCAACGCAATCACATCATGTTGGTACAAGCTGTCGGCAGCATTAAAGTGACTGAAACTAGGGGATAGTTGCACTGAAATTTTTGGACTTATCCTTCGGGCAATGATCAACTCATTGTAGAAAGAAAGTCGGTGTACTTCCTCATTGAAATTTTCAGGCGCTCTTAAATCAGCGGCCACATCTCCAAAGTAGGTAACGCTAACCGGGATGGCTCCATCCCGGGATTGCTTTACAATTGAATATTTGGCGCTAAAATCCAGGTACTTTTTAAACTTGGCAAAGCCAAATCCAACCGCCAGATTCTTGATGGGGGTATAGGTAAACCCCATTCGTATGTTGGAAGGGGCGTACAATCCATATAAGTCAGATATTCCATTTTCCGTTAGTCCGAATCGGTGTTGGATATCATACTCAAGCGTTTTTTCTGTAGGTACCAAAACAGATTGCATATCTAAAAGCTGAGCGCTTTCAAAGGCAGGTCTTGCTGGTGTGCGATCTGAATTTGAATCTTCCTCGTCTTGTGCCCAGGCGCC
Organism: uncultured Ohtaekwangia sp.; assembly: GCA_964395905.1. Taxonomy (GTDB): domain Bacteria; phylum Bacteroidota; class Bacteroidia; order Cytophagales; family Cyclobacteriaceae; genus ELB16-189. Next base: position 35,170 of record CAYNCP010000043.1, on the reverse strand, counting down.
ACCAACAGCCAGTATTGACAACATCATGGCTGCTATCCAACCTTTCTTAGTTATTGTCATTGTAGTGAATTTAGTTTTCATTTCATTTAAACATTTTAGTTGTCCAACGCGCCTTGTTTAATCCAGGAAAGTATGAGTGCCCGATCTTGGTCAGTAGCGTAATCCTTCATTGAACCATTTGTAATCTTTAAATAGATTTCACTTGCCTCAGGGTTATCAATATCAACATAACCAAAGAAAATCAGTGTAGTATAAGCATCTGCGGCAGACAGGTTGGGAGGAATTCCTCCCTTGGAATGGCAGCCTGCAATGTTACAGGAGGCGTTAAATATGGGTAAGATATTCAACGTATAACTCACAGAATCCGGAACTTCTACTTTTGGTTTGATTAATTCTTCGTACGTACATGATGTACTTGTAATCGCAAGTATTCCTAAAATTGCTATGGTAAAATTCTTTATTTGATTCATAGATTTCAGGGTTTGAAAGTGATTTGTTGATTGAGCAAGCCAATCCGGTTGAGATTGTCGTTATCTCCCAGGTAAATATGAAAGTCATAGCTCATTTGAGAAGGGTTAAACACGATGTCGTCAGGATTAGATGTGTTTAAAGAGCGAACAAGAAGTACGGAGTAACCTTTGCTATTAAAGCCGTCTATTTTAGCGAGCAACACATTGGAAGCAGCTCTTACATCAGAAGAGCTGCCACTGGGGTTTTCCAGGTAGTATCCCGGTATTCCACTAAAGCCTCTTAATCGGGCAAACAAATCTTGTCGGTCTGATTCACTTATCGGATAGTGAGTAGAACCTTCGTGCTGTCCACCATCTGGCACAAAAGCGTCCAAAGCTTGTCTGGTCCAACGGTTAAATTGGCCAGGATTGTTTAATGCTATGAAACTGGGATTAACTGTACCATTACCATCGCCCTTAGTACCATGGCATGCGATGCACTCAGCTTGAAAAATTGCATCACCATTTAATGGATCTCCGGTAAATAATTTCTTATTGAGTAAATAATAGCCGGGATCAAGTATGGTAAAGCCTGCTGGTTTCCGCTGGAGTTCTTGTTGAACACCATCCCAGTCATACATTGGCCCGCTTCTGCTATCAGCGCCTGCAATATTTCTTACAAAGGTTTTGTTCCCAGCATCAGTTACAGGCCCGGTTCCATTGTTGATCATATCAATAGCAAAACCCAACGGTTCTGATAAGGCTAAAGACCATGTCCAGATATCACGTTTGCCCCCGTTCATATCAAAGGAAAGGGTTACTACATCATCACTTCGTTGAGAAGTCCATCCGTTGGTTGATCCTGGTTTATTTGGATCTGTGGGGCCATCAAATATCCAATTGGAGCTAGATGCATTGTAGGTGGTATCCTTCCAGGAAATTAGAATGTAAAGGCTATCGACAGTATAGGCGGCCCTTAATTCTATATTCGGGTTTTTTCCGTTGTTAAAATCAACTTTTCCCGCAAGCGTACCACTTACATTGTACAACCCGTCCTCTGAAGGAATTTGAGAAGTGATCAGGTTCTGTCCTTCTATTTTAAGAAAGTCGGCCGACTTCCAGTAAGCTGAGGTAACTTTATTTGGAATTATGGTGACTTTACTTGCCTCCAGCGTTGCTGTAGCCTTAGGTATATCTGGTGCTGGTATCTTGATAGGTTCATTTTCAAAATAGGTACAACCTACTAAGAGGAATAGCCAGATGGGTATTGTTCTAAAATTTGATATGAAATTCACTGGATTGATAGGTTTAAGTAGAGGTTATGGCGTAAAAAAAGGAGGGAGATCCCCTCCTTTTTTGATACCTGACTATGCCGGCTTTGTGGCAACAACACTTACCTGAATTCTAATGTTGGCCCCAACACTTGATGATCCAACATTGAAGTCTGTTTTTCCCATGTAAAATCTGCCTTCAAATCCGGAATAGAGTACTGGAGTCGGTGCACCGTTGTTCCATGGAACAACCGCCTTGAACCACATCTCTACGGGTTTTGTAACGCCATTGAATTGAAGATCACCTTTAGCCAGGTAACCGTCACCATAAGCAACAATACTGGTGCTTGTAAACGTGGCATAGCGCGCAGTTGATGATATTTTTGCAGGTAATGTTCCATCAGCGGAGACTCCGAATGTGCCCATGATACAACCCATTGTCTCCACCATCGAATTGGGGTTAAAAGCATTTGCTCCTCCTACAAGTTTAGGGTCGCGACCGCCAAGCGAGCGGGTATTAACGGATGCCAGGTCAACTTCGGCCACGATACTACTAGTGCTTAGGTTAGCGGGATCAAAATTTACTTCAAGTTTAGATACCTGAGAGAAGCCCCCAACAAATTCTGCGACATTATCCCGATATGGAAATTCAAATGCGATTGGGCTGTGTGTTTGGTCATAGGCCCAGCTGCCAGAATTAACGAATGAGGCCCCATCCCAACCTAGATTTATATCAATTACTGGTATTCCGGTTTGTCCGGATGAAACTAATGCCAAATCTTGGGTAGCATCCGCGTTGGTAATCGCTACTTCCGTAGCATCAATTGTAAATCTTAACCCACTTAGACGACCTGCATTATTGGAATTATCCGTATCATAATAGGCGGCCAAGGTATATGTAGCTGCCACAAGGTTTTCGAAGCTGAAATTGCCATCAGCGTCTGCGATGGTTTCCATATTTACCACGGGAGTCGTGCTAAAAAGCGTTACCACTGCACCCGGTGCGGCAATCTGAGCGCCATTGGCGTCAGGATAGGTGACTTTACCCGAAATTGTAGAAAGGTCAATCGGAGCAGGGTCATCACTACACTGGACCACAAGGCCCAGCACAAAAAATAACGTAAGCAAAATTGGAAGTGGTCTAAGCGTTTTCATGTTTTTAGTTTTTCAAATTAATAATCTGGTCCCCAAACAGGGTTCATGTTGAATCCCGTTCGTTAGATTAAAACTACTGTTACATTTGTTACTGAAGCATGACCCCAGTCAATGATCGAAATGATCTTAATCAGGTGTAAGAAATTATATAAATGCAAGGAATCAGGCTATTTGAAGGAATAGCGAATAATGTGCTTAAGGAAGGTGTCGAAAAGAAGTTCGGAGCCACTGGAATTAATGTTATCAATATAATGAACCCCAGATTTTGCAGACAAGACCAGGCCTTCTGAATCCATTTTGTAGATATCCAATTCATAGTTTGGCAACGTATCAGCCAACATCATGACCTTAATGTCAAGAAAGTATTCATCAATCTCTATCCTGTTTTCTTCTTTTAACTTTAGGAGGTGCACAAAGGAATGCGGTGGCATTAGGCTATCTATGGGTAAATCAAGATCTGGAGCCAATTCTTCGTAAAATGGCCATTTTTGCCCAGAAAGATTGGTAATAGCTACGCGTTTATTGTTTAGATTTTTAGATAAAAAGAAAACCAAGTCATAGGCGTCTGACGGGGATGAGACTGAGTAATAATAAACCTTATTCCTGGCTATCGAATTGTCGTTGTAAGTACAACTCAAAAAGAAGAGAATGGAGGCAATGATTTTGAAGCGCATAAAAGAAAAGGCCTCTGGGTAGAGGCCTTTGATTTTAGTTCTTAAATGTTCTCAGGTAGTGTACCAAGATCCACCGATCTTCATCGCTGGCGATTTTCTTGTCATAGGCCGGCATGTCGTCTCTGCCAAAAGTTGTCTTGTAGAATAATTCACCGTCAGTTTGCGACTGAAATTTGGCCTTTGAGAAATCTCCTGATGGTGTGTCCAATTCTTTTGATTTGGGGCCGTCACCCAAGCCTGCTTTTCCGTGACAGGATTTGCAATGCTTGTCATATAGCGTCTTTGCAACAGAAATATTTTCTTTGTCAGCTTTGGTCGGGTTTTCCATTTTCTTGTACTTGGCAGGAACCTCCCAAGGGTCCTGTAAAAAAGGACTGAATGAAAATGCAAAACAGGCTACTATTAAAGCTATCCACTGTTCTATTCTAATTTTTTTCATGATGTGCAGGTTTGGTTCGTATCTGTTATTATTCAACTATAATGCCACAATTTGAACCGAACAAGAGATAAATAAAATGATTTAAATCAACTAATTAGAACATGTTTCTTCTCATATCATGAGATTAGTCAACTTTCAAGCTATCTACTTCTGCATGAGGTGGCATAATAAAAATTTTTGGGTCGGGTCGTGCGTGATCAAATTTTATGTTATGAAAAGTCACCTCGTATCTTTTTTCACCAGTTTTGTTATTCGCATATTTGTAGCCGACCAATTTGGTTGGCAAAATAATGCCATTGACCTCTTGCAACTCTTCATAGCTTAAGGCATTAAAGTTTTCGTGTGCTACTCCGGAATAATACGTAACTGTATAAAGTAGTTTATCCAGCTTACTGGTGTGTGGATCGATGAGCAACCGGTAGGTATCGTTATCGGCATCACCAACACCTTCTTCATAACTTATCTCAGCCACATTGTACAATTTTCCATTAAGGGTAAGTGTATCCGATGCATAGATGACCCCGGGATCGGCAACAATAAATGGAATGGTCAAAAAATATGAATATAAGTTATGGTAAAATCGGGCGGAGCGGCCTTTAAAACTGCTCTTGGTTGGGGATACCCAAACGACCTGCCCGTCAAAGCCAATTTTAAACGAATCTGAGACCGTTAGGTCTTTCCGGTTGTGCAGATCTAAAATATAGTGTTCTGTTGGGATTGAATCATCCTCGTGCTGGAGGTCATATTCAAGCGTGCCAAAATCTCTCCATCTATCAATCCCTCCGTGTGCTTTAAGTACTTCTACAAAGTCTGATGGAAGTCCTGTATAATGATCTATTGCTTTGGATGCCTTTTGGTCAGGCGTACAGGCAAAAAATGCTGTCGAAATCATGAAAAGAACCCAGGCTTTCATATGTAAATAAATTTGATTTAAACGGCAAACTTACCAATGGCAAACCAATCCAGGTGCAACTACTCAAAACATTTTTGCTTTAGGAGAGAGCAGATTTTTCCGCTTTTTCTCTTTAAAAGGTCTATTCACTCGATTGAAATTACTAAGTGATAACTATCAACTTCATCCCTGATTGCGGTCATGCCCCTTAAGACCCTCTGATTCTACCTTTACGTTCAAATAGGACGAATTATGAACAAACTCAACAACAAAATCACATTTTTCCTCTTCGCTTGGCTCATGACCGCAAGCGCACTGGCGCAAACACCTTACTATTTAAAATCGGACAAAGTAACGGTGTCCGGCACATCCACTTTACACGATTGGGTGTCTGAAGTAACAAAAGTGGAGTGGAATGGGAATCTGCTGCTAGACGACAAAAAGATCATAGATGTATCAGCTGTTAAGGTAAGAATACCGGTTACTTCCATTAAGAGCGAGAAAGGCAGGATCATGGATAGCAAAACCTATGAAGCCTTTGATTCAGACAAGAACCCCTTTATTGTCTACGCGCTAAGTGCTGCGAACGTATCGGGAACCGCCACTGATTTTACAATTAATTCAACCGGAACGCTGAGCATGGCTGGAGTTTCCCGGACGATAGAGATGCCCGTGAAAGCCAAGGTGCTTGGCAATGGGGATGTTCAATTGAAAGGGTCTTACAAAATGAACCTTAGGCACTTTAAGATGGAGCCTCCAACGGCCATCATGGGCACCATTAAGGTTGGGGAAGATCTAACAATTGATTTTGATCTGACACTTTCATCTTTAAAAACAAATGGTAACGCAAACTAATAAACTTAACGAATCACTCAAATCTTAATTACAATCTTAAATAGACAACTATGAATACTAAATTAAAATCACTTAAGTATGCCGCGATTGTCGGCTTCATGTTGCTGGGAAGCAGTGTGTTTGCCCAGTATGCTCCTCTTCAATTTAACCGATACAATGATAAACGCGGAATTAATGTGTTTGAAACATCCAAAACTGACACCGTTGAATTTGACGGAATTAAAGTCAGGGTCGGTGGCGATTTTGCAATCCAGTTTCAAGGGTTGTCTCAATCCTCAGGGTTGGCAACAGCCAGCGGTATTGACACATTGCAGCGCCTGACAAGCAATTTTAATTTGCCTACAGCCAATTTGAATCTTGATGTGCAACTTGCTGACGGAGTGCGTTTGCACATGCGCACTTATCTTTCTTCCAGGCACCACAATGAAGGCTGGGTGAAAGGTGGATATTTACAAGTTGATAACCTGGATTTCATCAGTGATGGATTCTTGGGCGGCTTTATGGATGTAGCCACTATACGATTTGGATACAATGACATCAATTATGGAGACATGCACTTCAGACGCTCAGACAATGCAACTGTTATCTACAATCCATTTGTTGGCAACTATATCATGGATTCTTTTACTACTGAACCCTTTGGCGAGTTAACCATTCAAAAAAATGGAATATTGGGTGTGGTAGGTCTTACCAACGGTCGATTGAATCAGACCACTGCCGACCCCACTACCGGAGCGAATGCCTTACCAGTGGATGGTGACAATGGTCCTTCTGTGTATTTGAAATTGGGCTATGACAAACAGGTCAATGACGACTTGAGACTTCGCCTGACTGGTTCTTACTACGCAAGTTCCGATAAGAGCACGCGTGAATATCTGTTCAATGGAGATCGTGCTGGCTCACGCTACTATGAAGTGTTCAACAGAAGAACTGAGAACAATGATTTTCATCCAAGGGTTAACCCCGGATGGGCTTATTTAAATGCCATGCAATTCAATCCTTTCATCAAGTATAAAGGACTTGAATTCTTTGGAGTATATGAGATTGTAAACAATGGTAACAGTGGCGTAGGTGGCAAGTACACACAATCCGCAGCCGAATTATTATACAGATTTGGAGGCAGTGAGCAACTGTATGTAGGGGCACGTTTCAATGGTGTCACCGGCACACAAGCCGATGGTGCAAGCGACAGAAAGGTGAATCGTCAAAACTTCGCTTTTGGCTGGTTCATGACCAACAACATTGTGGCTAAACTGGAGTATGTATCAGAGAAACGAGAGGGTGATGGTTGGCTGGGTACTCAATTTCAGGATGCCAAATTTGACGGCATCATGATTGAAGCAGCGATTAGCTTCTAAAATCAAGTGGGTACAACATAAGTTGTTTCGGAGAAATCCGGAACAACTTTTGTATTTTACCTTACCAGTACCATTCTGTTTAATATGTATAATCTCATTTTAATCGTAGTATGAGGTGGATTGTCGTTGCGTTGGGTATTATCGCAATTACTGGATTCATCCCATTTCGCACCAGCGGTTTGCTCACCCATCGACTCATCGTTCAACCCACAAGCAAAATCATTATAGATGGGAAGACGAATGTCAATTCGTTTCGGTGTGCCATTACCCAATATACAGGCAGAGACACACTGGTGCTTCAGGAAGGCGGGGTCAACACCCGTCCGTTGTTCAAGCAAGGCTTCGTTGGCCTGGAAGCTGCTCGATTCGATTGTGGTATGCAATTGATGACGAATGAGTTCTGGAACGCTATCAAGTACAAGGAATACCCAGTTGTGTCCATTGAATTCATTTCTTTCGAACGCATTCCACAATTAAGTTCGGGCAAGGACACATTCAGGGGACGGATGCAAATATCGCTTGCGGGTGTTACCAAACCTTTCGAAATCAATTGTACTATTGAAGTTGAATCCACGGGACTGATCCACTTAAAGGGGGGCAAGCATTTTACTTTTTCAGATTTTAAACTGACTCCACCCACGCGAATGATGGGATTGGTTAAAGTGGAAGATTCTATTGAAGTGAATTTTCATTTGATACTACTTCTGGATCAAAACGAGTAGGGTCTAATGCAATGGTAATGGTACGAGCCTTACTTTGAAGGTCACTTTGATTTCGTCCGAAGTTCTCACTGTGCCAAACATAAAAACAGGTGGGTCAATTTTGTAATCACTCATTTGAAGTGTTTTGCTTCCGGAGCAAAGGATAGACTGATCACTTGTTAATTCATAAATAGCCTCCAAATCAACTGGCCTGGAGAATCCTGCAACGTTCAAATTACCTCGACATTGGATTTTTTGCGGACCGATCACCGCGGACGTTAACGTATAGGTGATCGACTGATGAGTATCTGCATTCAGGGTGCTGTATGCATTCTTATCGAGTGCGCTACTGCCACTTTTTAGGCTTTTTACACGCAAGTTGAAAGACAAGGAATTGAGCTTAACCAATTTACCATCCTTGATTTCAAATTCAACATTGTACTTACCTTCATCAGAAATCATACTCCAGTCGCGAAGGGTAGACTTACCATCGATGATTATCTCGGAGTCAGGCGATTGTCTATAAATGATTTGTGCATCAGCCTTTGGCTTCGCCAATAATACCAGGAAAAACAGTGTGCAAAAAACGAGCTTGTATTTATTCAGGGTTTTCATAACCCAATACTTTCAGCATGGATTCACTTAACTGTTCGGGGGCAAAAAGTTTAGTTGAGATTTCCCCGTCTTCATTCCGGCTGATCAATACGTGCTTGGGGGCGGGTATCAAGCAATGCTGAATGCCACCATAACCACCCAAAGATTCCTGGTAGGCACCCGTATGGAAAAAACCAATGTAAAGCGGTTCTTCATCGTTGATCATCGGCAAAAATACTTCCCCTGTATGCGCTTCTGAATTGTAATAATCCATGCTGTCGCAGGTGAGGCCGCCCATGTTGATTTTGTGATAGGGGTCATCCCATTTATTGACTGGTAACAAAATGTATTTCTGATTCAATCCCCATGCATCAGGCATTTGTGTGATAAACGATCCGTTGATCATGTACCATAGCTCCTTGTCATTCTGCAGTTTCTGATCAACTACTGAGTATAAGATGGCGCCACTTTCTCCAACGGTGTAGCTTCCGAATTCGGTAAAAATGTGTGGAACAGGTACATTGTTTTTGTCACAAATCCATTTGATGTTTTCCACGATCTGTTCGATCATGTATTTATAATCGTAGTGAAAAGTCAGTGACTGCTTGATGGGGAAGCCACCTCCAATATCTATCGAGTCCAGTGAGTCACACATTTTTTTCAACTCACAATACTTAAAAATAAATCGACTCAATTCGCTCCAGTAGTAAGCCGTGTCCTTGATGCCTGTATTGATGAAGAAGTGCAGCATTTTCAGCGTTGCCTTTTCACTCTTTTCTATCTTATCCCTATACAATGGAACGATATCGCTGTACCGTACGCCTAGTCGGGAAGTATAGAATTCAAACTTGGGCTCCTCGTCAGAAGCTACGCGAATGCCTACGTTAAATGGCTTGTTAACCTTTGCTTCGTAAATGTCAATTTCCTTGATGGTGTCAAGAATGGGAACACAATTGAATTCATCATTGAGCAAATCAACAATATAATCTGTGTAACGAGGCATTTTAAATCCGTTACACAAAATAAATGTCTCTTTGGATATTTTTCCCTGAGCATAAAGACTCCTTACGATGGGAATATCAAAACCAGATGAAGTTTCCAGGTGCACATCATTTTTTAGTGCTTCTTCCATCACAAACGAAAAATGAGATGACTTGGAGCAATAACAGTAGGTATAGGTTCCTTTGTATTTGAATTTTTCTATGGCATTATTAAAAGTAGCCTGTACAAATCGAATATTTTCGCTGATCCGGGGTAAATAGGTCAGCTTGAGCGGGGTGCCATATTCCTTAATGATATCCATCAAAGGGACCTCATTGAAGTATAGCTCGTTTTCCCAAACTTTAAACTCCTTTTGAGGGAATTCAAATGTCTGTTCGATCAGATCACGGTAGCTCTTCATTTCACGCTAGGGTTTTTTTAGAAGGGTGCAATATTGGTATAATTTTGCCATCTTTACAATTCGAAATTTAAATCTGTATGTCAGATACTTTGTCCTGTAATAGGCATCCAAATTGCCATCCGTTGCCAGATTTATAAAGGGTCTAAATTTAGGCTTTTGGGGTAGTTTTTACAGTAGGACAGACGTTTTTCAACAATTAATTTTCTTTTCAGTGAACGATATAAAAATCATCGAGGTAAAATCGGAGATCGGGGCAGGTACTCGCGGTGCAAGCCTGGGTGTGGAAGCGATGAAAATAGCCAGTCTCGACCTCAAGTCTGATCTTTTCAGGCAATATGATTCCGTAGAGGTAGAAAATGTGAATGAGCTTCTCTTTGATGGCGCAGAGCACGCGCAGGCCAAATTTATTGACGGTGTACTCATCATGGAAGAACGTGTGTGCCTTGAAGTGTACGAAACTCTATTGGATGAGCATTTTCCACTGGTGATGGCAGGCGATCACTCTACTGCCTATGGTACCATTGCAGGTATTAAGAAAGCCAATCCTAAAAAACGACTGGGTGTGATCTGGATTGATGCACATGCAGATATTCATACACCCTATACAACTCCATCCGGTAATATGCACGGCATGCCGGTGTCCATGGCCTGTGATATCGACAATCTGGAATGTAAAATCAACGACCCAAAAAGTGAGACCATTGAGTACTGGGAACAGATTAAGAATGTAGGAATTCCAGGAGCTAAAACTTACCCTGAGGACTTTGTTTACATTGCTGTGCGTGACTTAGAAAAACCAGAAAACTACCTCATCAATAAATATGGAATGGGATTTATCACCACGGAAGAGGTGAAAAAGATGGGGTCACGAAAGGCGGCACAGGAGGCACTTAAAATGCTCGACCACTGTGATCTTATTTATATTTCGTTTGATGTAGATAGTATTGACTCCCGTTTCTCCACAGGCACAGGTACACCGGTTCCCAATGGACTCACCGTTGAGGAGGCCAAATTGCTGAATGAGGAGTTGGCCAAAGACCCCAAGGTGTGTGCCTGGGAAATTGTGGAGGTGAATCCTACGTTAGACACGGAAAACCGGATGGCAGAAAGTGCCTTTGAAATATTGGAGGCTACTGCGAAATCCATCGCATCTCGTCCTGTGCCGGTAGAATAGTTTTAATACTTTTCTTCTTCCAGAATTTGAATATAGGCCTTGATGGTGGACATCAGGTTTCTTCTTATCACCGGATCCGTAAATATCCGCGGAATGCTACTCGGCTGAGAAATAATGCGATAGGTCACCTTAATCCTGTTGTCTGCTAATTTATTGAAGGCCCAGCTGCCGAGTAAGTTCATTCGGGTGACTCCACTTCTGATGGGAGCCAACCGGGGATTGGAAGTGGTCTCAAATACCACAAAAATTTTATTTGCATCCTTTTTTACAATTCGGTAAACCAGGAAATGATCCTGATCAGACACTGGCCATGGAATGTCGTGATAAGAATATTCAAGCCAGGCCGTGTCGGTAGGTAAGGGATGAACTTTGAATTCGGTAACATGCTTCTGCCATGTCATGATCCATTTTTCATCTTTCAAAAGTTTGAATGCCTTTTCAATATTCGTTTTTACATAAAATTCTCCTTTCACCTCCCGTGCATCCTGTGGAGGATCAGAATTGGGGAAAATAATCCAGCGTTCGTATACATAAATTGAATCATCTTCTCTCACCAGGGTGAATAAATCTTCGTCTTGCGCCATGACTTTCGAAAACATGGCCAGTTGTACAATAAGTGTGTAGAGAATGAATTTCATTAGGTTGCTAAATATCAAATGATTTCAATAAAGTCCAGCATGAGCACGGAATTGTAACTGGAAGAATCAATTATTATTTCAACTTTTTTAGCCATAATTTACCCGACTATACTCTTCTATTTTACTTAATTTCGCGCTTACTTATTATAACCCATTGATGATGAGCAAAAACCGACCCATCTCCGACTTTATAGAAAAGAATTACCTACACTTCAATGCAGCTGCCCTGGTTGATGCCGCCAAAGGGTACAAAAAGCATGTGGAAGGTGGAAAGAAGATGATGGTAACCCTGGCCGGAGCGATGAGCACTGGCGAACTGGGGATAAGTTTTGCAGAAATGATACGACAGGACAAAGTGCATATCATTTCCTGTACGGGCGCTAACCTTGAGGAAGACATCATGAACCTGGTGGCGCACTCTCATTATAAAAGAATTCCAAATTACAGGGACCTGACCCCTGAACAGGAATGGGACCTACTTCAAAATCATTTGAACAGGGTTACGGATACCTGTATTCCTGAGGAAGAAGCATTCAGGAAATTGCAGGCCCACCTGTTCAAGGTTTGGAAAGATGCAGAAGACAAAGGAGAACGATTGTTTCCGCATGAATTTATGTTTCGCTTGATCAACAGTGGCGATCTCAAACAATATTATGAGATTGACCCGAAAAATTCATGGATGATTGCTGCTGCGGAAAAGAACATGCCCATGGTTGTACCCGGATGGGAGGATTCTACCATGGGAAATATATTTGCCTCTTATTGTCTCACTGGTGAACTCAAAGCATCGACCATGAAGAGCGGCATCGAATATATGGTTTGGCTGGCGGACTGGTACACCGAAAACTCTGGAAAAGAGGGTATCGGATTCTTTCAGATAGGAGGGGGCATTGCGGGAGATTTTCCGATTTGTGTGGTGCCGATGCTGCATCAAGACCTTGAGCGCGATGGTGTCCCTTTCTGGAGCTACTTTTGTCAAATCAGCGACTCCACTACCAGCTATGGATCCTATTCCGGTGCCGTACCCAATGAAAAAATAACCTGGGGAAAACTTAGTATAGAGACGCCCAAGTACATCATCGAAAGTGACGCCACCATAGTGGCACCTTTGATTTTTGCCTATATCCTCGATATGTAGTAGATCAGCACGTGTCTTAGGAATATTATTTTAGCTGCCAGGCTCCAAGACACAGCTATAATTGGGGAAATTTACAAGCTATGAAACTAGATCTGACGTTGAGTACTAAAATTGGTGAAGCAATCAACGCGCTTTTCAATGCTACACCAGAGAACATCCAACTTCAACCTACCAATCCCGATTTTGAAGGATCACACACTTTGGTTTGTTTTCCATTATTAAAAATATCAAAAAAGAAACCAGAGGAAACAGCTCAACTCATTGGACAATGGCTTGTTGAAAACACAGATCTGATCAGCCGGTTTAATGTTGTAAAAGGTTTTTTAAACCTGGTGCTCGAGGATCAAGTCTGGATAGGGGTTTTTCAAACGATTCAGGCCGATCAAAATTATGGGATATTGCCCGCCTCGGGGAAAGAGATTATGGTGGAGTATTCTTCACCCAATACCAATAAGCCCTTGCATCTCGGCCACCTGCGCAATAATTTTTTAGGCTGGAGTGTGTCGGCTATTTATAGCGCAATTGGCTATTCGGTGCACAAAGTACAAATCATCAATGACCGGGGTATTCATATTTGTAAATCCATGGCTGCATGGTCTTTATATGGAAATGGGGAAACACCGGAAAGCAGCGGACTAAAAGGAGATAAACTGGTAGGGAAGTACTATGTTGAATTTGACAGGCAGTTTAAGAAAGAAGTGAAGGAACTGGTGGGTCAGGGAATTTCTCAAGAACAAGCCGAAAAGGATTCGGCCATTATGAAACTTGCCGTAGACATGCTGCGCAAATGGGAGCAAAAGGATGCCGAGATTGTTTCACTATGGAAGACAATGAATGGCTGGGTCTATAAAGGATTTGAATCCACCTATGAGCAAATGGGCGTCAATTTTGACAAGCTCTATTTTGAATCTGAGACTTATTTGTTGGGCAAAGAAGAAGTGCTGAAAGGTCTTGAGAAAGGTGTGTTCTTCAAAAAAGAGGACGGCTCCGTTTGGGTAGACCTGACGGAAGATGGACTGGATCAGAAAGTACTTTTGCGTTCTGATGGAACATCTGTATACATGACACAGGATATTGGTACCGCTATTCTTCGGTTTAGGGATTTTCCGAAAATAAGCAGGCAGGTATATACCGTTGGCAATGAACAGGAATATCATTTCAAAGTTCTCTTTTTGATTTTGGCCAAACTAGGATATACCTGGGCCAGGGAATGTTACCATTTGTCTTATGGAATGGTGGATCTTCCATCGGGAAAAATGAAATCCCGTGAAGGAACGGTTGTGGATGCGGATGATTTGATGGCAGAAATGATTGAGGAAGCGGAGAAGCAGACCCGTGAACTGGGGAAGATTGATGAAGTCAGTGAGCAGGAAGCTCAACAACTATTTCGGATGATCGGCATTGGCGCCTTGAAATTCCATCTGTTGAAGGTAGATCCGAAAAAGCGGATGATGTTTGATCCCAACGAGTCCATTCAATTGCAGGGGCACACAGGACCTTTCATACAGTACACCCACGCCAGGATTCGATCGATCGTCCGCAAGGCAGAAGCTATGGATATTTCAGGCGACTTGAATCAATTAAATAGCCTCATGCCCAATGAGCAACAATTAATCAACCTGCTTTCGATTTATCCTGGCAGGTTGCAAGATGCAGCAAGAGACTACGCCCCGAGTATCATTGCCAACTATGCTTATGATCTGGCTAAAGAATACAATCAATTTTATCAATCCATTCCTATTTTTGCCGAAACAGATCCATCTAAATTGAGATTGCGGGTGACCCTCTCAATGAAAGTGGCAGAAGTGCTAAAGAAAGCAATGGGACTATTGGGCGTGCAGGTGCCAGAGCGAATGTGAACATTTTTGTCGCTTTCGTGTTATAAACCTTAATAATCAAGTGTTGATATATCATATGCCTGTCAAATGGATCATTGGTATTCTAATAACTATAACATCATCCGTTATGCTCTCTTCATTGTTCGGGAATAAGCGCTCTGCTCAGGAATCAGCTAAATCCATATATTCTTTTAAGGCCAAATCACTGGAGGGCGAAGAAATTGATTTCTCCAGGTACAAGGGGAAAAACCTGTTGATTGTAAACACGGCCTCCAAATGTGGATACACCTACCAATATGCGGATTTAGAGAAACTGCACAAGCAATTTGGCGATAAGGTGGTTGTCCTCGGATTTCCAGCCAACAACTTCCTGTGGCAAGAGCCGGGTACCAATGATGAAATAGCCGCTTTTTGCGAGGAAAATTATGGTGTTACATTTCAGATGTTTGAAAAGATATCTGTTAAAGGTGGTGACAAACACCCCATTTATCATTGGCTTGAGGCAAAATCCGGAAAATCTCCATCGTGGAATTTCTGCAAGTACGTAATTGACAGGAATGGTGAAGTGGTGGGTTTCTTCCCTGCCAAAGTGAATCCCCTCGATCAGGAAATTATTTCTCTTCTGGACTAGTCGTACACGCAAGCCAGGAAGTTTTTAAGTTTGTAGCATGTATGCCAGAGCATGGATAGAAGCATTTAGGCCCCGCACTTTGCCGCTGGCGCTGTCCTGCATTGCGATGGGCGGCTTTTTGGCGGCCTCTGCAGGTGCATTTCGCTGGGATATTTTTCTGCTATGCGCCATTACCACCATATTCCTGCAGATTCTTTCCAACCTGGCAAACGACTATGGTGACTCCATTAACGGAGCCGACCACGATGGCAGAATAGGTCCTGCCCGGGCGGTGCAGTCCGGCACTATTTCCAAAGCTGCCATGCGAAATGCGCTGATCGTATTTGTGATCTTGTGTTTATTCTCTGGCATCTCACTTTTGACAATTGCTTTTGGAGGAAACCTAAAAGCCATTTTGATCTTCTTCGGCCTTGGCGTGCTCAGCATACTGGCGGCCATTGCCTATACTGTGGGTCGAAAACCGTATGGATATGCGGGCTTGGGCGATTTTGCCGTACTTGTTTTTTTTGGTATTGTGGGTGTACTTGGGTCGCTATATTTGTTTACCCAGTCGATTCGATGGGATCACCTTTTGCCAGCTTTAAGTTGTGGTTTTTTTTCAATGGGCGTATTGAATATAAATAATATCCGCGACATCGAATCCGATCGGCAGGCAGGAAAATTTTCCTTGCCGGTGAGAATGGGAAGAGATAATGCAGTTGTTTACCATTGGATATTGATTGTTGGCGGACTTGTTTCTTCCATTGTCTTTACTATGATCACTTTCAGGTCACCGATTCAATGGTTGTTCGTCATCACGATACCCCTGTTCATCATAAACGGGGTTTCTGTTTCACGCAAACAGGCCAGGGATTTAGATCCATATCTCAAGCAACTGGCGCTTTCAACCTTGTTTTTTGTACTCCTTTTCGGTATTGGAATCCTGTAGTAAATACCCATTTAAGACCGTTTCGTAGGTGCATTACTGATATGGATCATGCTTTCCATTGATTGACGTCATCCGGTGTTAATGGCATGTATGGTACTTTTGAGTAATGATAAGGCTCGACCGAAACTAAAAGATACAGACCATGAAAAAGATACTGGTTCCTTGCGACTTTTCTGATTCCGCGGTGCAAGCATTCAAATTTGCAGTGGAAATCGCCAACCAAAGCAATGGCGAGGTAGTACTACTCAATGTGGTAGAATTACCAGTCATTCATGAAAATGTAATGATGCCCACTTTTTCTTTTGAGGATACTTATCTAAAAGAAATGAAGGATCGTGCAGATGTTGATTTTGGTAAAATGAAAAGCAAATGGGCAAAGGATGGGCCTAAGGTAAGTACACATGTTGAGTACGGTGCGCCTACGCCAACCATAAGCCGCTTCATTGAGGAGAAGAAAATAGATTTGGTGGTAATGGGTACTAAAGGAGCATCCGGACTGAAAGAATTTTTTGTAGGCTCCAATACTGAAAAGATTGTAAGGTGGTCTCCGGTGCCTGTCATTTCCCTTAAAAAATCCGTAAAGGCTTCAAGCATTAAGAATATTGTTTTTCCGAGTACGTTAAACGAAAAGGAAGAAGAGCTAACCATGCGAGTAAAAGCTTTGCAGAACTTTTTCAAGGCAAAATTGAGTATCATTTATGTCAACACCCCGGCCAATTTCAGAACAGACGTAATCACCCGAAAAATGATGAAAGATTATGCCAAGAGGTTTATGCTCAAAGACTATACGCTTAATATCTTCAATGACCTGAACGAGGAATCCGGAGTAGCGCATTTCTTGAGTGAAGTAAAAGGCGATATGATCGCCATGTCAACGCACGGTCGCAAAGGACTTAACCACCTGATGAGTGGCAGTATTGCCGAGGACATGGTGAATCACCTGGAAGTACCCATCTGGACCTGGAAAATCTCCTAGTCATTTTCCAATTAATGAATTATGTTGCTGGAGACGCTCACTCGCGAAGGTGCAAAAAATAACATTGCCACTGCTTGCTATCACTGTGGACAACCTTGTAGCGACTCCCGCTTTTCGGTAGAGACAAAAATGTTTTGTTGCTACGGCTGCAAGACAGTGTATGAAATCCTACAAGAAAATAACCTGTGCGAATACTACGCCTACGAATCAAGCCCTGGCATCCGTTTGGACGATGAGCTAACCGACACCTATAATTATTTGGATGATGAGAAAGTAAAATCAGAATTGATATTATTTGAGATCAATGGACGCTCACGTGTAAACTTTAGCGTACCCTCTATTCATTGCATTTCCTGCATTTGGTTATTGGAAAATTTACATAAGCTCAATTCGGCCATTATAAAATCAGAAGTAAACTTTGCCAGAAAAACCGTCCTTATTGATTTTAATATCAATGAGATATCACTGAGTAAGGTAGGCGCTTTAATGGCTTCAATTGGGTACAAGCCTGTGATCAGTTTACAGGGTGAATCCCTATCTCCTCCAAAGTCCAAACTGATCATTCAGCTGGCAGTTGCCGGATTCTGTTTTGGAAATATCATGATGCTGAGCTTTCCGGAATATTTAGGAATCGATCATGCGGATGGTGACCTCAAGTCACTTTTCTCTTTATTAAACATCGCGTTAAGTATACCCGTTGTTTTTTACAGTGCCCAGGATTACTTTTTTTCAGCGTGGAAAGGCTTGCAACAGAAACAGGTTAATATCGATGTGCCAATAGCAATAGGCATTTTGGTATTATTTATAAGGAGTTGTTCTGACATTTTGTTGCAAACGGGCCCTGGCTATATGGATTCGCTTGCTGGACTTGTATTCTTTTTGTTGATCGGAAGATGGTTTCAAAATAAAACATATGAGAGCCTGGCATTTGACCGGGATTATAAATCTTATTTTCCATTGGCAGTCTCAAAGTTGGACAATGGAGAGTGGAAAACTTGTCTTGTTCACAACCTGGAAAAAGGAGATCATATCAGCATCCGAAACAATGAAATCGTGCCAGCTGATAGTTTGCTACTGAGTGATGAAGGTAGATTTGATTACAGTTTTGTCACAGGAGAATCAAGGCCTGTAAAATTGAAGGCAGGCGACCTGGTATATGCTGGTGGAAAAGCAATGGGTCAGCCTGTAACCATGACGGTAAGTAGAAAAACCTCGCAAAGTCACCTGACTAGTTTGTGGAACAATGAAACGTTTACCAAACCCAATCCAGCTCACTTCAAGCCGCTAATAGACAGGGTGGCAAAAGTATTTACCTGGTCTGTGCTGATGTTGGCCCTGGTGTCAGGGCTGTACTGGTACTGGCAAGACGCTTCCCGGGTCTGGCTGATAGTCACAGCGGTGTTGATGGTGGCGTGCCCTTGTGCTTTGGCTTTGGCCGCACCTTTTACTTACGGCAGCCTGCTCCGCGTATTTGGCACGCGTGGATTGTACTTGCGTAATGCGGACGTAATCGAGAGTATGGCAGGCATTGATGCAGTGGTGTTTGACAAAACAGGAACAATAACTTACGGAGCTAACAACCTGAACTGGCACGGCCACATGAATGAACATGAATTGCAAATGGTTAAATCTTTGACATCATCGTCAACACATCCCTTGAGTAGCATAATTGCGAAGAGCCTGAGCGGAAAGGGCATAGTTAAGTTTGATCAATTAGATGAATTTACCGGAAAAGGAGTAATGGGAATTACCCAAGGCCTGGAGATAAGAATTGGATCAGCAGAATTTGTCGGGGTTGTAGCGGTTCCCTCTCGGGAAACCAGGGTTTACGTGTCTATTGATAGTCAGGTCAAAGGATACTTCGAAATTGGCACCCGATTGCGGGATGGAATCAAATCGCTTGTCGAGAGATTGGGATGTAAAGTGAAAGCGCTCCTTTCTGGTGATGGCGATGCAGATGCTGAGCGCATGCGTTCGGTTTTTCAAAGTCAAACCAGCCTTGCATTTCTTCAAAGTCCACACGACAAGCTCGATTATATTTCTTCCTTACAAGCAAAGGGGAAGCAGGTACTAATGATTGGCGATGGGTTGAATGACTCCGGGGCACTAAAGAAAAGTAATGTGGGCATTGCTGTATCTGACCAATCCGGGTTGTTTACACCTTCTTGTGATGGCATTTTGAGTGGGGATAGTTTGAAGCATTTTGATCTATTTCTCAATTTATCCAGGTCAGCGCTCACCATTCTAAAAATCAGTTTGGCAATTTCGCTTACCTACAATGTGCTGGGACTGGGTTTTGCTGTCACAGGCAATCTAACCCCGCTGGTTGCTGCCATACTCATGCCCATAAGCAGCATATCGGTTGTGGCATTCACGACTTTTATGGTGAACTTTAAAGCCCGTCTTGTATTCTCATGAGCATCATCGTCCTTTTGATATTAATAAGCTTGTCTATCGCATTGATATTTCTGGCAGCTTTTATTTGGAGCATGAAGAGTGGCCAGTATGATGATACGTACGGACCATCCGTGCGCATGCTGTTTGAAGATAAAACCAAAAAGAAGGACTAATCTAATTGAGGAGGCAGATAGGCAGCGCGCTGAAACAAAAACAATGGTAGCGTACCTGCCATGCCAAATAAAAGTGTCAGTATCCAAATCAAGTAAGGTTTTTTCATTTTTAGTCTTTTGGATTCACTGTTCGTCCAGATAAAAAATACAACAACGGCTAACAGCAAATCAACTACAAATGCGGTGGAGATGGTATTGGCAAACATGCCTTGAACAGTGGCCATGGGATGGAGCCATAAAAGCACATTACCGGTTTCTATCGAAACCATCATTACAAATATATTGGGAGCAATAAACCCTACGACTGATAAAATAAGGTAAAGTGATCTCATTGTATTATTGGTTTTTAATATCCTTTTACTCTAGAGACAATATTTAACAGTGGCCTGTTTTCTTTCATTCGATGATAATTGTTAATGATCTGCGGAGCCACTGATTCCGGATTGGTAATGCTGGCAATATGAGGAGTGACATGAATTCTTGGATGTTTCCAGAGTGGACTACTCGCTGGTAATGGTTCTTCGGCAAATACATCCAAACTCGCACCAGATAAGTGACCATCCGAAATGAACTGGACCAGGTCTTCTTCCTCCAGGTGCTCGCCTCGACCAACGTTGATGATAAAGGCATTCTTGGGAAGTTTCCTGAAATTGGATTTGTTAAGAATGCCTTTTGTTTGAGCCGTTAGCGGGAGTACGCAAACCAAAACGTCAGAATGATTCAAAAACTTTGTCAGATCGGCATCTCCAATATAGATGGGGATAGATTTAATCTCCTTGGATGTGCGCGCCCAGCCGATCACGTTAAACCCGGTTTTCTGCAACACACCTGCTACCTGACTGCCAATAGCACCCATCCCCATAATGCCAACCTTTATGTCTTTGATGCGCAGGTAATCTGCAGGCCTCCAGATGGTTTGAGTTTGTTTGATTTTAAAGGCATTCAGTTCACGCAGGTGATTCATGATTAGTGCCAATACAAATTCCGCCATGTCTTGTGCGAGGTATGGATCGACCAATCTTACAATGGAAACAGCCTTTGGCAGATCGGGATCTTTTAACAGATGATCTACACCGGCCCCCATGGAAGAAATGCACTTCAAATTGGGATAATCCTTAAATACACCAAACGGATGCCTCCAACTCAACGCAAAGCTGATCTCATCCCGATTTGAATCATTGGGAAATGTGCGAATGTCGATGTTTGAATCGACTTTCTTTAGTGCCTGAATCCAGGGTTCAACACCCTTGGGATTGATTATTACCAGCGCCATCCTGTTTTCCCTTCAGAGTAATAATAAAGTTGCATGAATCTTACTGAAACTCAAAAGTTAACTGTTTCAGTCAATTTTAGGTTCCATTATTCCTTGAGTGGCCCAGGCTGCTTATCTGTTCTTTAGAGTGAGTAAGATGGTAAGAAGGATATCCGTCTTGTTTTTCAATCAGTTTTACTTTACTTATATTTCAATTACGTCCAAACCCATTAATCCATCCAATCATGAACGTTAAAATCCATGCCAGTTACAAATTAATCCTCGTGTTGATTATTGTATTAACAAATTGTTATGCGTTGTTGGCACAATCCCTCACAAAGGAGCAAACCGATCAACTCAAATTCAGATACATTGGTCCTGTTGGCAACCGTGTAACCTGCGCTGTAGGTATACCTGGTAATGACCAGGTGTACTATGCCGGGGCTGCCACGGGTGGAATTTGGAAAACGGAGGACGGTGGCCTCAATTGGAAACCCGTTTTTGATGATAAGCCCGTGCATGCTATCGGTGCATTGGCAGTTGCCCCATCCGATAATCAGGTAATTTACGCAGGTACAGGAGAGCCGTTTATCAGGTCTAATGTTTCTATTGGCAATGGCATATGGAAATCCACTGATGGAGGAGAATCCTGGGCTCATATTGGACTTGATAATACAGGAAGAATCTCTCGAATAATCATCGATCCGCGTGATCCCAATGTAGTTTACGTAGGTGCACTTGGACATGCTTATGCACCGCAAAAGGAACGGGGGGTTCATAAGACAATCGATGGAGGTAAAACATGGAAGCATGTTTTGTTTGTTGATGAGCAAACAGGAACCTCAGATATGGTAATGGATCCGTCCAACCCGAGAATAATTTTTGCGGGTATGTGGCAACTTTCCTTACGAACCTGGAACCGTACCAGTGGCGGACCAGGTAGCGGTATACATATGTCAAAAGATGGTGGAGAAACCTGGGCCAGGTTGAAAGGAAGTGGATTGCCCGAGCAGCCTGTAGGGAAAATAGCGTTGTCCATGTCGCCAGCAAATCCGGATCGGGTCTATGCGCTTATTGAAACAGGTGATGGAGTAGAAAAAATAGGTGACAAGCCGGAGAGTGGTGAGTTGTGGAGATCGGACGATAAAGGAAAAACATGGAAACTGATTAGCCATGATCGAAATATGACAGGGCGCCAGGCCTATTACACACGAAGTGCTGTTTCTCCGGACAATGCCAATGAAATCTATTTTATATCTGCGGCTTTCTATAACAGCATTGACGGAGGAAAAAATTTGGAACCCATTAATTTTTTGGCGCAACCCAATTGGGATCATCACGACATGTGGATTGACCCCACCAATGGAGATCGCATGATCGTGTCGGGTGATGGGGGAGTATCCATTTCAAAAAACAGAACCAAGACCTGGATGCGCATTCAATTGCCTGTTGCGCAACTGTATCATGTCACCACCGACAATGCGGTACCCTACCATGTGCTTACCAACCGACAGGATGGCCCAGCGATGCGTGGTCCAAGTAGAACACGAATTGCCGGGTTTTTTGGCACGGGGGTTATTCCTACGGGCATGTGGCATGATGTGGGTGGAGGTGAAAGTGGCTTTGCAACACCGGACCCTAAAAACCCGGATATTGTATGGTCAAGCGCATCGGGATATGGAGCGCTGGGTGGTGTAGTTACTCGATACAATGAAAAAACCAGGCAATTTCGTCATGTGGAGGTTTGGCCTGAATTGACAACAGGCCATGCTGCCGCGGAAGTGAAATACAGGTTTCAATGGACATTTCCGCTTTTGATATCTCCACATGACAACAATACCATTTTTGTAACCAGTCAGGTGGTGCATCGCACCAGCAACGGGGGACAAACCTGGGAGGTGATCAGCCCGGACCTCACATTAAACGACAAAACCAGGCAGACTAAATCAGGTGGACTTACTCCCGACAACATTGGCGTTGAATACGCCAATGTGATTTATGCGTTTGAAGAATCTCCCGTAAAAAAAGGAGTATTTTGGGCTGGCACAAACGATGGACAGGTGCAGGTGAGCCAGGACGGATCGAAAACCTGGATCAATGTCACAAAAAATATTCCTGAATTACCACCCTTAGGTACAGTCAGAAATATTGATGCTTCTAAATGGGCTGAAGGCAAGGCGTACCTGACCGTTGATTTGCATGAAGTGGGTAACTTCCAGCCCTATGTTTACAAGACTGAAAACTTCGGTAAGACATGGAAAAAAATCACCAGGGGAATTGATGGCGGTAACTTGAACTACTGTCGCATGATCAAAGAAGATCCCGTGAGGAAAGGTCTGCTCTACCTGGGTACAGAAACAAAACTTTACATTTCATTTGACGATGGTGAGAATTGGCAAACGTTCATGAACAATCTCCCGCATACACCCATGTACTGGATAGATGTCCAGGAGCACTTTAACGATTTGGTTGTGGGTACCTATGGTAGGGGTATTTGGATTTTGGATGATATCACTGCATTACAAGAATTGCCTAATGATACCAATACCAAGTTAGCCCTGTTCAGTCCGCATGATACTTACCGTTTTCAGGGAATCACCAGCACCATGCAATTCTTCCCAGAAGCATCTTCTGGTCAGGATCCGCCATATGGTGCACCACTTAACTATTGGTCGTCCTCCGAAGCGGACAGTGTGAAAATACACATCACCAATGCCGCAGGTGACACCATCCGCAGTATCATCGGAAAGGCAAAGGCAGGTATTAACAGAGTTTGGTGGGATTTGAGAAGCAATCCGACCAAAGAGATTGTATTCAGGACTCCACCTGAGGCAGCACCCTGGTATCCCATGTCTGAAAATAGAACGCGAAAGAACCCAAATTTTGGAACCCACACCTATCTTGTTCCCCCCGGTACATATACCGTACACCTGGTGGCAGGTGGTCAAACGCAGAAAAAGTCGATTAATGTGTTGAAGGATCCGCACTCAGAAGGCACGCTGGACGATATCTCAGCACAAACTGATTTTATTCTCAAGGCCAGAAAAGACATCGATAAGGTGGCAGAAATGGTTAATACGCTCGAGTTGGCACGGAGACAATTGCTGGATTTGACCGATGCTTTGAAGGCAAAAGATGATAAAACAATGATCAAGGAAATAGAGGACATGACGAAGAAACTGAGTGACTTAGAGGGCCAGCTCGTGCAAACTAAAATTACCGGCAATGGGCAGGATGCTGTGCGCTGGCCTGGTAAGATTGGTGAAAAGCTGGATTACCTCACCAACACAGCAGCAACGGCAGACTTTAAACCCTCGGATTCGCATAACGAAGTGTACGCCAAACTCAAGGAAGAACTTAACAATCAGGAGGCTGCCTTTGGTAAGTTGATGAAAGAAGAGTTTGTTGTTTTTGTTAAGAGATTGCAAAATAACAATATCGGACCTGTAGTTATTCCCTAATCAAAAGTTAAAGCGTCAGGCTTAGGCCTGACGCTTTTTTCCGGGTTGGGTAGTGGTAACTTTATTTACGATCACCTCAAAAAAAAATAATTGAATTTTGCCTTATGACTTCCTCTTTGTTTCGCATTAGTCTATTACTCTATATATTCTATTTTTCATCTTGTACATCTTCACAAAGATCCAATAATGAGCGTTGGGAATTATTGTTTAACGGATCTGATCTGAGCAACTGGGAAACTTACCTGGGCCCTGTCTTTCAGCCTGGCGTCAGTTGGGATAGCGTCAAAAAGCTTGATCCTATAGGCTTGAATAATGATACTGCTCAGGTCTTTTCTGTCGTTGCATTGGACGGTGAAAAGGTCATTCGAATTTCAGGGAAGTATTTCGGTGGCCTGTCAACAAAGAAAGAATATGAAAATGTGCACGTTCAACTTGAGTTTAAGTGGGGCAAATTGAAGTGGTTTCCAAGGGATAAGGATTCGGATAAAAGAGACAGCGGTCTTTTATACTATGGCATCGGGGAACATGGAGAAGGGGATGGATTTTGGTTGAGGTCTCAGGAGTTTCAGATTCAGGAAGGGGATTGTGGTGATTACTGGGGTGTAGCAGGAGCATTGGCTGATATTACAGCATCTCTCAATGAGGACAGTGTGTATCAATATGATAAAAATGGTTCGCTATTCACTTTTACCAAGGACAATAATATTGGAAGGTACTGTCAAAAATTTCCTGATGCCGAAAAACCCAATGGCGAATGGAACACGCTAGATCTTTACACATATAATGGAACCAGTTTACACATTGTTAATGGTATACTGGTGATGAAGCTGCAAAATTCAAGATTGCCAGATGACACTTCACTGACAAAAGGGAAAATTCAACTGCAATCGGAAGCCGCTGAGATTTATTATCGAAATATTAAAGTAAGGGAGATTAACGAGTTACCGGAATTTTAGTTTTCCTTTTTAGCCAGCTAAGTAATGAATGTCGGGGCGTGGTATGCTAAAGGTAAGATATCCGAAATATGTGGTATGGATATCTTTAACATTTATGAAGGTAGTGGCGCTGTCTTGATTTGCCTGCATGGATTTCCTACTTCTTCCTGGGATTTTGCCACCATCTGGCCAACACTAATTACCAAATTTTCTTGTTTGTCGCTTGATCTTGTTGGATTGGGTAAGTCTGCGAAGCCAGCGGTAAAATTATCCGTCACTATGCAAGCTGACGTGGTTGAAGCGCTGACTTTAAAATATGGAATTAAAGAGGCACATATTCTGGCCCATGATCTGGGTGACACAATAGCACAGGAACTGCTTGCACGCCAAATGGAAAGTAAATCAACAGTGCGATGGTTGTCTTGTGTGTTTTTGAATGGCGGATTGTTTCCGGAATTACATCGTCCAAGATTTATCCAAAGATTACTATTGTCACCAGTTGGTTCATTGGCAGCCAGGCTTTCGACTGAGAGAACATTTAGAAGAAATATGAAAAATATTTTTAGTAAGGAGCATCCACCCAGCAATGCGTTCTTATCCGCTTCATGGCAATTGTTGATTGAAAAAGAGGGTATTAAAATGTTGCCAAGATTGATCCGATACATGCACGAGCGCAAAATAAACCGCGAGAGATGGGTGGCGGCTTTGGAGAATTCCAATGTACCCCTTCGGCTAATCAATGGAATACAGGACCCTGTTTCCGGATTGCATGTGGCTGAATACTATTGTGATATTATTCCCGAAGCTGATGTGGTGATTATTGAAGATGCAGGGCATTATCCACATGTGGAAACTCCTGAGAAGCTGCTACATGCTTTTTTTCATTTCCACGGAAGACTTCCGAACCACCGGATCTACAATTGAAAGTGTCAGGCTATAGGTTTTGGTAAGCCATATCATTAATTTTCGCTTGTTGGCTTTTCATGAAAGTTGCTGTGAAATCTAAGGTTAGCAAATCTGATACCCTTATCCCCCGGGTTTTCAAAGCGCTATTCATTTGCCAGTTGGTGGCAGTTTCTAGTGTCTGGAGTCAGACACCATCAATTGATTTGGTTGATGTGTTTGATGAAGCGCTTACCAGGAATGCCGATGCTGATCCAATTGAATTTACAGGCTATATTATTACCTCCGACAAATTAAATGGCCAAAGTTTAAATAGCTACTTGTCAGCTCGATTTCCGCAGCGAATGGGAAAGGATGGTCATCTAGAACTGCCCGTTAGCCTCATGTTCTCCAACTGTTCATTCAGCAAAAGTTTGACTTTAGAAAAAATTGGGTTCAAAGAATTTTCTTTGGTAGGGTGCTCACTGGAAAATTACACTATTGAGAATTGCAATTTTATATCGCTCACCCTGGAAGAAAACAGGATATCCAATTCATTAGAGCTGTCGGAGATTAAAACCTCTGGACTAGAAATAAAAGGAAATACAATTGGGTATGAAGTGTATATGGAAAAGGACAGTGTGGTTGGTGGTGACACGTTTATTGAGAATAACAATGTAAATACCGGTGAAATAGTGGTTGCTGGAGTTTACTTCAACGGGTCTGTTACCGTTGGTAACAATCACGTTTCGGGAATTCTGATTGAAAACTCAATCTTTGATTTTCCTGAGTATGGCGAGTTTAATAACTACAAATTAACAGAAAATGCTTCATCGGATTTGTACCTCACTGGCAATCAATTTAAAGGCGATAACACATGTAAAGTGTACTTCAATAAAGGCAATTACCTTAACCTGGATCTGAGGGATAACGATTTTGGTGTTAATGTTTACTTCATTGAGAATAAGGCTGAGGAGAGGTTCTTTATGGTCAATAATCAGTTTGATGGCCACGTCTCATTTGAAAAATTTCTTTTTTCAGAAACATGGAATGAGTTGTATTGGAGTCAATTGGCCGGATACAAGCTCAAGTTTGCTGAGTACGGTGGGTTGACCAAGGAGGAACTTCAAGATGAAGTAGGCTTTAGCAATCTGGTGAACATCTACAAAGGATTGCATACCATATTCCTTTCCAGGGGAGATATTGTTTCAGCGAATGCTTGCTACAGTGAAATGAAACAATTGCAGGGCCGCAAACTCAGGCAAGTATTTCTCTCTGACAAAACTTTCGGAAACTTTCTTAGGTGGCAATTGAATGTCCTGCTAAAAATTTATACCAATCACGGCACCGATCCGGCTTTGGCCGTAGTGATGTCCTTTTTTGTGATCCTGTTGTTTGCCATGCTGTATTTATTTTTTCCTTCCGAATGGGATACAGATAGCACCAATCGATTGTTAATTAGCTATGAGCAGTTTTTGCAAAGGAGGAAAAAAGCCAACGTAGCCCCGCTGCTGGTTGTATTCGGATCTATCCTGCTTACCCTCGTCAATTCAATAACCCTGAGCATCAACAGTTTTGTAACGCTGGGGTTTGGAAGTATCCCTACCAAAGGATTTGCCCGCTACTTGTGTATTATAGAAGGGTTTATTGGATGGTTTTTACTCAGCATCTTCACCGTGGCATTGATCAACCAGGTGTTGGCTTAATAGCTCCAATCTACTTCTCTGAAAGCGCGCGATAGATGATTTCCAAATCTTCGTTGGCCGTATCAACTACAGTTATTGATTCACCGGCTGTATAGGTAATATCGAAAGTACCCCTGCGTTTGGTGCAAGTAAAAACAGTCTTGTTTTTGCCGTCAAAGGTTTTCTTCACAATCTCATATACCTCGCCCTCAATGTTGATGGCCCGTCCGGTAAATTCTATTTCTGTTGTAACAGATACATCTTCCTTTCCGTCTGCTCGCACCGTTTGTTTTTGGGTGGAGGAAACGGTGCCCTGGAACCCTCTTTTGTCTTGTCCAAATGAGAAGATTGACAGGGTTACAAATATGATAGCCATCGCTGCATGTTTCATTTCAGATTCATTTAATGTTTTCGAAATATCACGATTGCGTAATTGAATACAAAGAAAGACAATATCCGTGCCGATTATTTATCAAAAAATCGACAATGCGTAAATTCCCGGTTCTTTTGATGCTGACTAAAATCATCTTTTGGGCTAATCCGAATCATATTTACCCCCAGCTGACAATTCTACTTTTAGGCTTTAAAATCGCCTAAAAAGCTCTTTTTTATGGAATTAGAAAAAATCAGCTATGACAACAAAATTGTCAAAGCCTTCATTATCGCAACGGTCATTTTTGGTATTGTGGGCATGTCTGTTGGTCTTTTGGCGGCTATCCAGCTGTTTTACCCGCTTTGGAATTTCGATCTGGCCTATACATCATTTGGGAGGATAAGGCCATTGCATACCAATGCCGTCATATTTGCCTTTGTGGGCAATGCCATGTTTGCCGGTGTGTACTACAGTATGCAAAGGCTTTTAAAAACTCGCATGTATAATGATGCGTTAAGCTGGGTCCACTTTTGGGGATGGCAGCTGATCATTTTGGCTGCAGCCATTACCCTTCCGTTGGGTTTAACCACTTCTAAAGAATATGCAGAGTTAGAATGGCCAATCGACATCGCCATAGCCGTCATATGGGTGGTTTTTGGATGGAACATGATTGGCACCATTCTGAACCGCAGGGAAAAGCACATGTACGTGGCCATCTGGTTTTACATCGCCACGTTCATTACCGTGGCTGTGCTTCACATTGTCAACTCATTTGAGATGCCGGTGAGTCTTTTCAAAAGCTATTCATGGTATGCCGGTGTTCAAGATGCGCTTGTACAATGGTGGTACGGACATAATGCAGTTGCATTCTTCCTCACCACTCCATTTTTGGGCCTGATGTATTATTTTCTGCCCAAGGCAGCCAACAGGCCGGTTTATTCTTACCGGCTTTCCATTGTACACTTTTGGTCCCTGATTTTTATTTACATCTGGGCAGGTCCACACCATCTTCTATATACCGCACTACCCGACTGGGCCCAGTCACTGGGCATCGTATTTTCAATAATGTTGATTGCGCCTTCCTGGGGTGGAATGCTCAATGGCTTACTTACCCTTAGAGGTGCCTGGGACAGGGTGCGCGAAGATCCAGTTTTGAAATTTATGGTGGTGGCCGTTACCGCTTATGGCATGGCTACGCTGGAAGGACCGCTGCTCTCGCTGAAAAGCGTGAATGCCATTGCTCACTTTACTGATTGGATCGTTGCTCATGTACATGTGGGCGGTTTGGGTTGGAATGGATTCCTGATTTTTGGCATTTTGTATTGGGTAGTTCCCAGAATGTGGGGCACCAAATTGTATTCTAACCAGTTGGCAAACGTCCATTTCTGGATAGGTACGTTGGGCATTATGTTTTATGCGCTGCCCATGTACGTGGCCGGAGTGGTGCAAAGCCTGATGTGGAAAGAATTTACACCAGATGGGTTTATCACCTATCAGAACTTCCTGGAGACAACCACTCAAATCATCCCCATGTACATGCTGCGCGCTGTGGGTGGCGGACTTTATCTCACCGGGGTTTTTATCATGTCTTATAATTTGTTAAAGACTGCTTACTCTGGAAAGTTCATTGCCAACGAAGAGGCTGAAGTAGCGCCTATGATGAAGACTGTCACCACCGGTGGTCATTGGCACCATGTGTTGGAAGCCAAACCCATATTGTTTACCGTGTTGGCGTTGGTTTCAATTCTGATCGGAGGCATTATTGAAATGGTGCCTACCTTTCTAATCAAATCCAATGTACCCACTATAGCCAGTGTCAAACCTTATACTCCGCTTGAGTTGCATGGAAGAGATATCTATATCAGAGAAGGTTGCGTTGGGTGTCATTCACAAATGGTCAGGCCTTTCCGATCTGAAGTGCAACGCTATGATCCGGTAAATGGCGAATATTCCAAGGCGGGTGAATACATATATGATCATCCCTTTTTGTGGGGTTCCAAAAGGACTGGTCCTGACTTGCAACGCCTCGGTGGTAAGTATGCAGATAGCTGGCATTATCGCCACATGCTTGCACCGGGAGATGTCTCCAATGGATCAATCATGCCCGCCTATCCCTGGCTGTATGAACAGTTAATTGATAAAGATGAGACAGCCAAAAAAATAACCGCACTTCGTGTTATTGGTGTTCCCTATCCGGAGGGATACGAATCAACAGCAAATGATGACCTCGATAAACAGGCTTCTCAAATCACGGAGAATCTGGGCATGGAAGGTTATGAGATAGTAAAAGAAGCTGAGATAGTAGCGCTAATAGCATACCTACAGCGATTGGGCATGGATATCAAAGCCAACAAAGTGGCAGAGAAATAATTTAAAAAACGAATATGTACAAAGATATTTTAAGTGACATCGAGAACATAGCGGTTTGGCCAGTCATATCGTTTGTAATCTTTTTCCTCTTTTTTCTAATTCTTGTTTGGTGGGTGATGACTGCCGATAAGTCATTCATCAGTAAGATGAGCAACAAACCATTTGAGGATGGAATTGAATCAGAATCCGGTGAGGCCTTTAACTCAAATCAGCTATGAAAAAAATTAAAGCAATTTTATCATTGATGTTTATTTCAATTGTAGCCACAGCCCAGTCGGCAGAGGCTGCTGAAGTTATTTTTTGGGATGATCCTTTTTTGCTATTTTATGTAACGGCAGGATTTCTTTTTGTGGTGGCCTTGCTGGTTATCATTGTGGCATTGTACATGCTACGTGTGCTGAACATTATGGCGAAAGATGCAGCCGTTGAACGAGCCAAAAAGTTGGGGATTGCATATCGGGAAGAGCTGAGTCTATGGACAAAATTTGATCGATGGGTTTCACGGTCCGTTCCTTTAGAAAAGGAAGAAACTATTTTGCTTAATCATAACTATGATGGAATCAGGGAATTGGACAATCACCTACCTCCATGGTGGAAATGGCTGTTTTACGGAACTATAGTCTGGTCAGTATTTTATTTGATTGCGTATCACGTAACCAATTCATTGCCTTTACAGGTTGAAGAGTACAATAATGAAGTAGCGTATGCCGATGAGCAAATCAGAAAACTTCAGGCCGCTAGTCCGGCCGCTAAAATTGATGAGACCACTGTTCAATTGATTTCGGATCCAGCCGCCTTGATGGATGGGGAGGCTACGTTTAACAACATTTGTTCATCCTGCCATCGTGTGGATGGCGGTGGCGACATCGGGCCTAATCTCACCGACCAGTACTGGAAGCATGGAGGTTCTATTCAGGATGTTTTCAGAATAGTAAAGAACGGGGTGCCCAATACAAATATGGTTGCCTGGGGAGGTGCGTTAAGTCCTGAAAAAATGCAAAACGTATCCAGCTATCTGATTTCATTGCAAGGGACCAATCCGCCCAACGCTAAGGCACCGGAAGGGGAGTTATACGTTCCAAAGAAAGAGGAGGTTGCCGGAGACACACTTAAAACACAAGCTTCATTGTAAGTTGCTAAAAATGGATAAAGGTGAATCGACAGCGAGAGAATTTATACGAGTATGATGATGAGTTTCGCAATTCCATTGCAACAGTTGATGCAGAAGGAAAGCGAGTGTGGATTTACCCCAAGAAGCCATCGGGCCCATATCATCGTTGGCGGATAATTGTCACCACATTTTTATTAACAATACTTTTTGTTACACCTTTTATTCAGGTAAATGGCAGGCCATTCATTCTCCTTAATTTTTTCGAACGGAAGTTTATTCTTTTTGGTCAGGTGTTTTGGCCGCAGGATTTCTTTCTATTGGCGCTAACGTTGGTTACTTTTTTTGTGGTGATCACTTTGTTTACTGTTGCCTTTGGCAGGATATGGTGCGGATGGATGTGTCCGCAGACCTTGTTCATGGAAATGATATTTAGAAAAATTGAATACTGGATTGAGGGAGATGCTCACCAGCAAAGAAAGCTCAACAATGCCAAATGGGATACTGCAAAGATCTCCAGGAAAACTTTTAAACATCTAATATTCCTCAGCATCTCAGTGCTAATCGCTCATTTGGTGATGGCCTATCTGGTGGGTGTCGATGAGGTATTTGAGATCGTGAGCCGTCCACCAGCTGAAAATATGGCTGGATTTATTGGGTTAGTTGTTTTTGCGGGAATTTTCTACGGAGTATTTGCAATTTTTAGAGAACAAGCATGCATAGCAGTATGTCCATATGGCAGGCTCCAGGGGGTCTTACTCGTCAAAGATTCTCTGGTAGTAGCCTATGATTGGATAAGAGGTGAGCCTCGTGGCAAACTAAAAAAGGACCAAATTACAACTGAAAGTCATAAAGGTGATTGTATCGATTGCAAACTTTGCGTGCATGTGTGCCCCACCGGAATTGATATTCGTAATGGTACGCAATTGGAGTGCGTGAACTGCACAGCATGCATTGACGCCTGCGATGATGTGATGGACAAAATTGGAAAGCCAAAGGGATTGATCCGATATTCTTCATACAACGCCATTAAGAATGGAATTCAGAAGATATTTACACCACGCATTATCGGCTATTCATTTGTACTTTTTACTTTACTAAGTGTTCTGGGATATTTCATTGTTACCCGTGCAGATATTGAAACCACCGTGCTGAAAGCACCAGGTACATTGTATTCAAAAACTGACGATGGTAAAATTGCCAACGTGTATAATATAGAATTTGTAAACAAAACTTTTGATGATGTCTTGCTGGAGATGAAAGTGGAAACTCCCACATCTGCTTCTTTGTTGAAGATAGGCGATCCGCAAATTGTAGTGCCAAGCGAAGGAATATTGAAAGGATTGTTTATGATTAAGCTGCCCGAGGAAGAAATAAAAACCATGAAAATGAACGTAGTGCTGGGGATATATCAAAGCGGCAAACGCATTGAGACTGCGAACGCTCGTTTTATTGGTCCGTTGAAGTCAATTAAAAGATAATGGTATGAATTTCGGAAAATGGATAGTTGTGTCATTTGTTTTGTTTGGAGTTTTTATCGCTTCGTTGGTAGCCATATGCGTTCGTCAGGATATTAATTTGGTGTCACTGGATTATTACAATCGGGAGTTGGCCCATCAGCAAAAGATGGAGCTTATTGAGAACGCGAATAAACTGAGTTCCCTTCCTGAATTCTCGATTGAGGCCAACGTGCTTGTTGTCTCCTTTACGGATTTCAAAAAAGTGGAAACAGGTGAGTTGCATTTGTTGCGACCATCCGATTCAAAATTGGATCGTAAGTTTGCTGTGACCGCAAGCAGTGGAAAAATTCAGCAGTATCCCCTTGAGGTATGGAGTAAGGGGTTATACCGAGCGAGCATGCAATGGCGCATGGATGGGCAGGAGTATTATTATGAAAAGTTAATCGTCTTATAATGTACGCAACAGCACTTTTAATGGGTCTGGCCGGGGGATTGCACTGCGCAGGCATGTGCGGACCATTGGTGCTGGCCGCAACCTCGGGAAATGGTTTTGCTGGAAGCAAGCTGGTGTATAATCTGGGACGGATATTCACTTATGGCATACTTGGAATGTTGGCGGGTGCCGTTGGCGGGTTTTTCCCCTTCGGCCAATATCAAAATGTATTGGCCTATACGCTGGGAGGAATATTATTGTTACTCGGGTTTGGCGCGATCAATGGGGTTCGCATCCCCTTATTCACCCCTATGATTTACCGCTTCACCAGTTGGATTAAGAAATCTTTTGGAGTCCTGCTTAAGGGAAAAAGGAATCTCTTCTTTTTAGGAACAGTTAATGGATTACTTCCGTGCGGGTTAACTTATCTGGCGTTGACCTACTGTTTTACCTTGAATAATTTTCAAGAAGGCTTTCTGTTCATGATCATTTTTGGAGTGGGAACCATTCCGGTGATGCTAGGATTGGTTTGGATGGCGGGATTATTCTTTGATAAGATCAATTTAAGTCACCGTAAATTAAGTACTATTGTTTTGATTTCGATAGGATGTTTGGTTATGGTCCGAACAGCGATTTTGCACAATCATGATAGGGCGAGCCAGAATCAAGAAGAACTTGTGGAGGGAGAGGTAATATGCCGATAGGACATTTTTATTATTGTACGAATTGGTTACTTTTACTATGATAAGATTTTTAATCCAAAGTGAAATTTTCCCGGAAAAATATTTGCAATTGTCATCCTCTTAAAACTAAAAATAACTAACAAATGAAACGAATACTGGTACCAACGGATTTTTCTAAGACATCCATAATAGCTTTGGAAGTAGCTTGTGAGATCGCAAAAAAAGGAGGGGCTGAGGTTATCGCACTACATGTAGTGGAGGAGGCAGGTTCAGAATCTTTTCGTGTAACAGGAGAAGTTCCACAAAAAAACTTTGAAGACCGACTTTACACGTTTAAGCTACTTGAGAGATCAAAGAAACAATTGGAGAAACTGGTACTGGATCCAAAATTTTCAGCTATTAAGTTGGATGGTGAATTGCGGTTGGGCAATGCATTCCATGGCATGAATTCTATTATCACGGAGCAAAAAGTGGATCTTGTGGTGATGGGAACTCAAGGTCATTCCAGGCTTCAGGAAATGATTATCGGGTCAAATACAGAAAAGGTAGTAAGACATTCAAAAGTACCGGTACTTTCTGTTCATAAAAAACCGGCCAAGGTAAACTTTAAGAACATTGTTTACGCTACTGCAATGAGCAAGGGGGAGGAGAAGTTTTCAAATGTAGTGAAAGCTGCTCAGGAAATGTACAATTCAAAAATACATCTGGTAAGAATCAACACACCGGGAGATTTTCAACGCGACCGGGTGGCCAAGGACTACATGGAAAAGTACGCTAAGAAACTAGGACTAGGCAGCCGATGCTCGCGTAGGGCCGGCGCGCGACCATCCGCTCCACCCACTCGC
>CAYNCP010000042.1:0-38240 GCA_964395905.1 uncultured Ohtaekwangia sp. | reverse complement strand
AAGCGGCAAATATTTGGTTTTTAGGTGGCGGAAGCGGGCATGGATTTAAGCACGGCCCTGCGCTGGGTGAGTTGGTTGCCAGGCAGTTTGCGGGCTAGAGATGAATCAGGTTCCCTTAATTTCTTAAAATGACCGTTTATGACCCTATTCTGGCGCGCGTGTTGTGGGCAAGATCGCGCGTTTGGCTCACTCGTGCCTCTACTCAATTACGATCACTTCAATTAACGCTTCCGGTAAACCAGAATAGTTTGCCGCACTACTGTACAAATACTGCTCTGGTGTTAACTTAAGCTGGCTATGCAAAGGCACGAGTCACCCGTTTACCTCCGCTCGGCCGGAAGAATCGCGCCAGTTGGGGTTTAAGGCAGCAACGAATCCGGAATAGGATTATATGCTTGCCCGTAGTCGTTCGTTCTCTGATTTTAAGTCCATTCCATGCTGTAAGATTCTTTCAAACACAACCGCCACCATAGCCACAGCGATGGAAATAAAAATGGCTACTATACACAGAGCCAGAAAGCCGGCAGGGTCGTCTTCGTTATTGTGAAATAGCCTTATGTAAAGTCCTGCGGCAGCCATTAAGATACTTAATAGGATAGCACATTTTTTAACCCTTCTTAAGGCGTTCACCGCGTTGAGCGAAAACGCATTATTTTGTCCGATATATCCCAGCAATTTGAAAGCCTGATACAGTGCCACAAAAAAAGCAGCAGATGTTGCGTATCCATACAAGATGAAGGGGTCGAAGTAAATACTGAACAGGTCCAGGTTTTCGGCTCGCCCTTCGGTCAAAGGAAGCCGAATCATCAGGACAAGTGCCACCATACCCATAAGCACGATGACAGCCTGAAGAAATGCCGTTGCACGCTTTTTCATAATTCATTGACCTATGGCAAAATTGGGCCCCTTGCTTGTCAGATTATCTAAGGGCCTGATTCAAATCAGCTAATAAATCATCTACATGCTCGATACCTACAGAAACTCTGATCAGGTTAGCCGGGCTTTTTGGATGCTCTCCTTCTACCGATAGCCGATGTTCCACCAAGCTTTCGACACCTCCCAGACTGGTGGCATGCTTAAACAGCTTAAGTCGGTTGGTAAAACTCAGGGCTTCACTTTCTCCCCCTTTAACCAGTACCGATAGCATGCCTCCGAATGAACCGCTCATTTGTCTGGCCGCTACCTCATGATTGAGATGAGATTTTAATCCGGGATAAAATACCTTTTCAACACCCGCATTTTTGGACAATGCTTCCGCAATTATCCGGGCATTTTCTGATTGCGTCTTTACCCTGATGGACAACGTAGCCATGCTCCTGAAGAGCAACCAGCAATCAAACGGAGAAGGTACAGCTCCGCCAATGTTTTGATATTCTCTTAACCTTTCGGCAAGCTCATTCCTGGTCTTGGTGATGACACATCCACCCAACACATCGGAATGACCTCCAAAATATTTGGTAGACGAATGGATAACAAGATCAGCTCCCAATTTAAGGGGTTGTGTTATACAAGGTGTTGCCCATGTATTATCACAAGCCAATGTTACATTACGTTTTCTCGTAATCGCAGCAATCGCATCAATATCTGTAATTTTCAGTTGTGGATTGCTGGGGGTTTCTACCAGCACCAATTTTGTATTGGACTTGATTTCCTTTTCTACATTGGATGGCGTGGTCATGTCCACCTCTGCATAAGTAACCTGCCACCGTGAAAGTGTATTTCTTAGCAGTTGCGCTACTCCGTGATAACAGTCATCCGAAATGATAACATGATCACCAGGGGAAAGCACGCAATGTAAAACAGCTAAAGTAGCAGCCATCCCCGAAGAAAAAGCAATGGCTTCTGACCCACCTTCCAATATGGCCAGCTTTGTCTCCAGTGCCAACCGGTTTGGGTTTCCCGATCGGGTATACACATAACCTTTTGGTGATAGGGCCCCTTCATCACTCCGCTCAAAGGTGGTTGACATGAAGAGCGGGCTGGTCACTGAGCCGGCCGTTTCGTCCTTTAGCGAGCCAGCATGAACCGCTTCGGTTTCAAATTTCATTTTTGGGCTTGATTTTTATACAAATTACGGGGGTTTCAGTGCACTCCAAACTTGTACACCGTCTTTTGTTTATAAGTTTCTTCCGGGCGCAATAAGGTGGTTGGGAAGTCAGGTTGATTGGGAGAATCCGGAAAGTGTTGGGCCTCCAAACAAAATGCAGATCTGAAATGATAGGCCTGTCCATTTTTCCCAAGGTCCTTGCCATCCAGAAAATTGCCACTATAGAATTGAAGTCCAGGCTCGGTGGTCCAAACTTCCAGTACTCTTCCGCTCAAAGGATCTCTTACCCGTGCTGCAAAATCAAATACACCTGGTTTCTTATGCACAACATATGTATGATCATATCCATTAGCATATTGAAGTTGATTATCTACTTTGTTAATTCGCTCTCCAATGGCATGAACATCTCTAAAATCAAATGGTGTTTTTTCAACAGAACGTATTTCTCCGGTCGGAATTAACGCTCTATCCACAGGAATAAAGTAATTAGCATTTATGCTCAACTCATGATTGAGAATATCTCCCTTGCCTGCCAAATTGAAGAATGCGTGATTTGTCAAATTAATAATGGTGGTCTTTGTTGTATGGGCAGCATAGTCTATAACCAACTCATTGCTATCCGTTAGGGTGTAACAAACAGATACTTTCAAATTCCCAGGATAACCCTCCTCGCCATCCGGGCTCATTAAACTCAACTCAATCGAATTCGATTCAACAAGTTCATTGTTCCATATTTTATTATGAAATCCATTTGGGCCGCCATGTAAAGCGTTGCTTCCATTATTGATATGGAGTTGATAAGTCATATTATCTATCGAAAACTTTCCTCTCGCAATTCTATTCCCATATCTCCCAATCAGGGCACCGAAGTAAGGATTTCCGTGAATATATTTTTCGGGTGTATCATACCCATGCACAATGTCTGTCATAGTACCCGTTCGATCAGGGACCACCAGAGACATGATCTTGCCCCCGAAATTGGTAATCCTGACTTCCAGCCCATTGGCGTTGATAAGCTGAAATGATTTTAAGTCTTTCGAATTGATCACAGTAGGCTCAGATAATGGACACTTGGGCTAGAGACTTAAATTAAAAATACTGAAATAGGAATGCTCCAAAGCAGCCTTCTATCAAAAATTTAGAACTTACTGTTGGGCCGAAATTATATTTAATCAGTGGTGTGTTTCCTTGCCATACTTGCGCAAGGCAGTTTCTACATCCAGGATGGGTACACGCATGGTGCCGTCATTCAAATCCTGCTTCTCATATATATCCAGATTATGGATATCATATTTTTCTCCAGCGAGGTCTAGCATGATTACATCAAAAGTATAAGCCGTGTCCGAGTTGGCTATAAACCAATGCACGTTGTCTTTCTCATCCGAAATAGAAGAACATTCGCCAATGGATACCGTCTTGTCAACAGTTGGTTTAATAATCAAGTTGTTCTTTTCCTGATTGAGCTTTTCGTATTGCCGCAAATGCATTTCCCCGTTAATCACCAGGTGTGCGGATACCATGTTGCTGTGTCCATGCGGAATAATGGACCTATCCTTTTTCATACCAAATATTTTCTTCACAAAAATGGTATTTTCAGGAAGCCCAGCCAGTTTAGGGAACTTCACGGGACGTGTATTTACACCCAGTTCAGGGTAATCAAATCCTTTGATCAAATTTTTAAAGTCTATGAATAAAAGGAGTTCGTTTAAATCGACCACACGATATAGCATCTCCACTTGCTCCTGCCATTCCTGAGGGGTAATTGATTCTTTTCGCAAATCTTCGCAAAACTGATTCAATCCAATACTCCAGTGTTTTACGATTGGCTTGACAGGTGCAGCAAAAGCATTGCTCGCCAACATTGAATCGATTAACGAATAAGTTACAATTGATGATACCAATCCTTTTGTAAACGACCTTCTGTTCATTGGATGTCAGGGCTTACCGGCCCCATATTCTCTGCAAATAAATATAACGCAAAAACCAAAAAGATCAATGAGCAAACAAGTATCACCATCAAATTGACCCACTTCAGTTTCAAAGACATCACGATTTCCTTTTGCATTTTCTCATACCGCATGTGCAGAATTGCCAAAAGATTAACGGCTATTGCCGCCAGCGGACCCAAGATTAACAAAATTCTGATCACCCAATTTAATACAGAGCTATCACCGTAAGCACGATCGTGCGCACCTATCCACTCATACACAGAGGTGAATATTCCAACATTTACACCCATGTAATGCCTCAAAACCACACCACTCAAAAACAGAAAAGGCAGCAACAAAAGCAAGCCGCCAGCGATTGCAGATTTTTTAGTATTCAACAATGTAAGTCTAAATTCTTTTTGGTGTGCCCGTACATCAATAGTTGGCTTCTCCATATTTTTCATCAATTTTTCGATTTCTTCTTTCATGGTACTATAATTCAAAATTTGAAGAAAAGTTGCATCAGATTTTTTGCTTAAGCAGTTGAATGCCCCTGGATAATAGTGACTTCACCGTCCCTTCTGGCTTGTCCAGTATATCGCTGATTTCCCTTATCTTCAATTCTTCAAAATATTTTAAGCTGATCACTTCCTGGTAGGCCACAGGTAGCGAAATGAGCGACTTTTGAATTTCTGTAAACTGCTGGTGCTGCGCAAGCTCTATTTCTGCTGCAGCTTTCTCTGATTCAAATTGATGGGATACATGCTCAGCCGTTTCAATTCCCAATTCAGTTAATAAAGTTGGCCGATATTTTTTCGCTCTGTGATGTAAATTGATTTCATTGGTGGCAATGCGATAAAGCCAACCTTTTATGGATTTTCCTCGCCATTGAAATTTGTTAATATTCAAGTAGGCCTTCAAAAATGCTTCAGCGATAATATCCTTCGAAGCATCAAAATCACCTGTTCTTCGATAGCAGTAATTGAAAAGTCTGCTATAATGTAAATCATAAACCTTGCCAAACAGGGCGGGATTTTGCTTGATGTCCGCTATAAGTTGTTCCTCATCCAAATGTTTTACCCATACAATACTTTAGGGTCAATTTGGTTGCATGAACACCACTAAATGCAAAGGAAGATTTGAGGAATTAACGCTTCCACCTCTCCAATTTGGGTATCCCTTTGGTAAAAAACCCGGCAATAAAACCAGGGAAACCCATTTCCTTCATTTTTCCTTTTACAAAGTCCTGCATTTTTTCAGCCGTATTTATCTCTGGATTCATAAACTCTCCGTTGACATAACATTTGGAGCAATACATGTTGCTCTTGCTCCCATCTTTGTTTGTGCCACCACCCTGTTCATCCCTTTTTAGCGGCATGCCACAGCTTTGACAATTTTTAAATGCCTTATCCATTTTTCAAAGGTTTAATTAATTTTTATAGTCGGGAATATTCATGCCCAAAATGATATCACGCGAAACCTCAAATGCTGATCCAACTGGTACTGGCGTTGCAATTCCAGGTCCTCCCCTATTTTGGCTTTGTATTCTTAGCTTTTTAGTGAGTCGGGGGTCATCGTTGAACCAGATGTCATCAATCCAATACTCGCCCTTGTCTGGCTCTTTTACCGTAAAATGAATGTGTTCCGGATCTGGCCTTCCCGGATATCCTGCCGGACGGAATGTGTAAAACGTATATCGTCCATCTTTTCCTGTTTTAATCCACCCTCTGATGAAACCATGTCTGCGCGCCCAGCCTTTTTCATCCCCATTGGTTTGATAGAATCCCTTTCTGTTGGTGTGATAGATGTAAACAATCACATCGCTTGCAGGGGTTTTGCCATCTTGCTGATATACTGTTCCTGATATCCTAAGTTTTGGCTCGTTCTCCTGATATAGCGGCAGGGTATCAACGGAAATCAACTTGCGGTCTCCATACTCATAAATGGCTTCACATCCTTCGCAGGGCCCTCCAACTTTATTATTTCTTGTTTTCTGCGATTGAGATTGGCAGGAGATGGTCAAAAGCATGAGCATCAGGGCAATTAACATATTCTTCATTTGAATCACTTTTTTGATTGAACCTAATCATTTAAACGGATGGTGATAAAATCCGATCATCTATTCGTCATTCTATTTTAGTGAAACATAACTTCGTAGATGGGTCAAATAAACAACAACCAAAGGGCACTGGCTCCAATGATGATCAAAACTGAAACAAAGAATTTGAGGGCAAACCGCTTGTCGCCCTGAATGTAGGAGTATACAGATTTACTTAAAAGATTGGTTGCATTGATCAGCAGGAATGTGATGAATGCAAATTTGAAAGTAATGGTATCGCCCGCCATATCAGCCAGCGTGACGATAATGGCATCTATGCCAGCAAAAGAAGCAATGACAGAACTGATGATAAAACCTGATTGACCAAATTCGATCAGGCAAATCTTAGTCACAATTTTAATGACAATGAGTAAAGTCGCGAACTTCAAGGCAGGCAGCAAGGAAAAAATGTTGTCCGATTTTTTCTCCTGGGATCCCTCCTCCTTTTTAGGTTCGCTTGACTTAAAGAAGAAATACGTGATCAGTCCGGAAGCTAATATCATGAACAAAATACTGGGAATGATGGCAATCAGCCACCTGGGATTCAGTGGGCCCACCAACAGGAAAATTTGGATGAAACTGGCCAGGTTGGCCAACACCGCTGCTCCCACCAGACTATTGATGTAATTTGATTTGGTGCTCCGCTGCGCAAGAGACTGGGTGGCACTGGTAGATGAAACGAATCCAGCCATGAAACTGGTCACGGCAAAGCCACTTTTGCTGCCCACTATTCGACTCAGGATATAGCCAAAAACATCAATCCCCGTGATCAACACCACGATGAACCAAATCTTTCGGGGATTGATTAAATCCAGCGCATCGTATTTTCCCAACTCCACACCAAAGCCCTGCAGAATTTCCGGCAAAACAGGTATATCCTTAAGCTTATAGGAATAATCAGGCAGGACAGGCAAGGCGACCAACGCGATGATTGCGTAGCTGATAAATGCCTGCACCTCGTGTCGTGAAATTCCAGCTACCAATTGAGTGGTCTTGGCTTTCAGAGACATGATAAAAACCAAAACCACAAAAACGGAGACTGTGACCGGCAAAGGGATAATCTCGATCATCACCATCAAACTCATGAAAAAAGTAATGACCGCAGAAAGCTCACTGGTTATTCCGAAGGAACGTGTTGCATAGGATTCGCTGGCATAATAAACAATGAGCAATAATAGAAATCCCAATACCACGATAATGGCAAGCGTTGAATAATCGTGAATGAAGAAGATACCAGCCAGCGCTCCCAGCAATGCAATCAATGCGAAGGTGCGTATCCCGCCCACGCTGCCCACGTGAGATTCATTTTGCCTGCTGCTTTCCCGCTCCAGACCAATGGTGGCACCAAAAATGATGGCTAAGATTAAATGGAAGAAAAGGTCTGAGAGCATAAGGGTACTGTTTCTTTCTTTAGTGCGACTTAATGTAAGGAGGTGGATCGATAGAGACCATGATAATAATCAACTACCCCATTGATCATTTCAGTAACATTTTGGCAAGAAAAGTTAAAACACAATCAACTCAGCCTAATTTGGCTTAAAAATGGCTATTTCATCTCTAAACTCAGTGGCAACCAGGGGCTTTATGGTCTTACCATCCCATGAAATCAGGTAAATGTCTGAATTATCATTTATCGTTTTGGTAAAGGCTATCCACTTTCCATCAGGCGACCACCTTGGCCATCGATTGTCATTATCCCCGTTGGTGAGATTCTTTAGTTCAGTTCCATCCTGGTTGATGGTATAAATATCACAAATTCCTTCATCACATTTGTGAAAAGCAATGGTTGTGCCATTGGGTGCATAGTCAGGAAGGGCACTAAACTTTTTTAAGTCAGTCAGTTGCACATTTTTTAAAGTCGAAACTTCAATGATGAAAATTTCAGCAATACCGGAATGATTGATGGAATCAGAGGCCTGGGTTTGGATGCTCGCTACAATATGACGTTCATCCGGGGAGAATTTAGCGCCAGCCTCATAAAGTTCATTATTGGTCAATCGGGTTTTATCTCCGGTATGAATATCGTAGAGATACAATTCCCCTTTGGGGTGATGCTCCCTGGTGCTGATAATCAATTTACCATTATCATCTGACACATCACTTAACGAGAGCACGGTGGAATCATTAATTACTACGGAAATGGCTTTGCTGTTAACATTGACTTTTTTTATGCTTCTGTTGTTTTTGTCGTAGCTGGTATAATAAATTTCATGCCCATCTGCTGACCAGGTGAGATTGTATTCCACTACATCAGAATCAGTTAAATTTTGAACCTCGTTATTTTCTGAATTGGCAATACAAATGTCTAAAACATTGTCCCGGTCCGTCACATAGGCCAACTCGTAGGTTGGCGCTTTGCAGCCATATATAGCCATCATTGCGATCAGTACAACCACCACGCTTTCCATGATCATGTATTGTCGATTACTATTTCCCATTCCAAAATTTTTAACTAATCCAACGCAAAAATGATTGCCTGATATGGTTTTAAGGTGATACTATTCTGACTTTTATATACCTCCTCGAAATTATTGATCAGCGTTTCAGCAATGGAGCTAATTTCTGTCAATTCAATACTTGAATCATGATCCGCAAAGTTCAATAAAACCAAAACACGTTTGTTACCAAGTTCACGGGTATAGGCATAAATATCCTTGTGGTCAGGCGCAAGCAGGGCATACTGGCCATACACAAGTACTGCATTGCCCTTTCTAAGTTGAGTCATTTTTCTGAAATGATTCAAAACAGAAGCCGGATCCTTCTCTGCTGACGCCACATTGATTTCTTTGTAGTTCTCATTCACAGGCAACCAGGGGGTCCCGCTGGTAAAGCTGGCGTTTACCCCATCGTCCCATTGCATGGGTGTCCGGCCGTTATCCCTAGAAGCAAATTTGAGATTCTTCATGTACTTTGCCACATCACCTCCATCATTCACTACTTTCTTATACCCATTGATGGCCGAAATGTCTTTGTATTGTTCGATGGTTTCAAACCCGATATTGGTCATACCCAATTCATCGCCATAGTAGCAATAAGGGGTGCCTCGCATACTCAGCACAAACGTATTTAACATTTTGGCTGAAGCGGCACGATGTAGAGGGCTATCGTTTCCAAAACGGCTCACCAACCGGGCCTGGTCATGATTGGCCAGGAAAATGGAAAGCCAACCCTTTTCAGCAAATTCATTGTCCCAACGTGAGAAGACCTCTTTAAACTGGGTGAGGGTAAATCCTTCAGGCTTGGCTATGTCTACTCCTTCAAAAGCGTAAGCCATATTCAATTCATGCCGGTCTTCATCAACCAGGTGATGTGCATCTTCAAAATTTCGACCTGCACCTTCAGCTACGCTCATCACGTCATACTTGCTGAAAACCTCCGTATTCATTTCTTGTAAGTACTTGTGTATATCACCTTGCATGGCGTAATACTGAACAAAGTTTTTATCAAGGTCATCTGGAAATGGCGGGAATGAGGTGTCTTTGGCCGCAAACTGAAACGCATC
Source organism: uncultured Ohtaekwangia sp. (assembly GCA_964395905.1). Lineage (GTDB taxonomy): Bacteria > Bacteroidota > Bacteroidia > Cytophagales > Cyclobacteriaceae > ELB16-189. Next base: position 28,665 of record CAYNCP010000042.1, on the reverse strand, counting down.
CAGGCGGAAGCCATCCACACCTTTGTCTGCCCAAAATTTCATGATATCATATACTTCCTGGCGCAGTTGAGGGTTTTCCCAATTAAGATCAGGTTGTTTTACCGAAAAGTAGTGCAGGTAATACGAGTCGGTAAGTGAATCATACTTCCAAGCATCGCCCATTTCATCAAACAAACTGTACCTGTGATTGGGTTTCCCCTTTTCGGCTGGCCACCAATGATAATAATCGCGATACTTATTATTCCTTGAGCCTCTTGCCTGTTTAAACCATTCGTGCTCGTCACTGCTGTGATTCACCACCACGTCCATGATCAACTTGATTTCTCTTTTGTGCATTTCGGAAAGCATCAAATCAAAATCCTCCATGGTACCGAAGTCGGACATGATTTCCCTGTAGTCGCTTACATCGTAGCCATTGTCATCGTTGGGGGAACTGTAAATGGGATTAAGCCACACGGCCGTTACACCCAGGCTCTTGATGTAGTCCAGTTTCTCAATAATCCCTTGCAGATCTCCCACACCATCCCCATTCGTATCCTTGAAACTCCTGGGATATATCTGATAAATGATTGATTCCTTCCACCATTTTTTATCCATATCGATTGTATCTGATTTATAGTTGCAGCCAGCCAAAACCAGTACCAGCAATAGTGAGCAATATCTTTTCATGATTATTCAATATACTAAAATAAAAAAGGGAGCCATGCTCCCCTATTACTATCCGTTCCACACAGGTAATTACCCGATGGTTACTCTTTTGAATTCAGCTACAGCCAACCCTTTGGTGACGCCATCCAGGTACTGCGCAACTGTTTTGCTGTTGTCTTTTACAAAAGCCTGATGAACCAGCGTGTTGTCCTTATAGAATCGTTTTAATTTGCCCTCAGCAATTTTCTCTACCATGTTGGCAGGCTTGCCTTCAGCAATAATCTGGGCCTTTGCTATCTCCAGTTCCTTTTCGATTATTGTTTTATCAACGGTTGTTTCATCTACCGCCACGGGGTTCATGGCTGCAATTTGCATACCCACATCCTTACCGGCCTCGGTTACATCAGTTCCATTAACACCTTTCAAGGAAACCAATACACCCAGTTTTGATCCAGCATGGATGTAAGGAACTACCGCTTCACCTTTCATGTGAACATACTCACTTACCTCTACTTTCTCCCCAATCTTGCCTACCAGCTCGGTGATTTTCTCCTGAACAGTCAGGCTATCCAATTGCTCTGCCAAAAGGGCTTCGACATTGGCCGGCTTTTTGGAGAAAGCCACATCTGCAATGGCTTGACCCAGGTTTTGGAATTCCTCATTCTTGGCTACAAAATCAGTCTCACAGTTCAGGGCAATCAATACCGCCTCCTTGTTGTCATTAGAAGTCTTAATGAACACGGACCCTTCTTTGGCATCTTTATCCGAACGGGACGCAGAAACTTTCTGTCCCTTTTTTCTCAATATCTCAATTGCCTTCTCGAAGTCACCGTTGGCTTCGGTAAGTGCTTTCTTGCAATCCATCATACCGGCACCGGTCATGGTGCGCAGCTTATTCACATCTTGTGCTGTAATCGCCATTTTAATTGTATTTAATTAGTTACTCATTGCTTTAAAACAAAACATCGGCTTGAGGCCGATGTTTTTATAGTTGAATTCAGTTCGGCCAGGTGCGACACCCAGTCTCACCTTACATTATTTCGATTCTTCTACGACCTCGTCAACCTTTTTCTTTTCCTCCTCCTCTTTCTTCAAATTGGCATCGTCCTTGTCCTTTTTACGCTCCATCAACCCTTCTTCAATCGCCTTACCTACATGCTCCAGAATGATAGATATAGATTTAAAGGCATCATCATTGGCCGGGATGGGGAAATCAATATCAGTAGGATCAGAGTTGGTATCCACCATGGCGAACACGGGAATATTCAATTTCTGTGCTTCCGCTACCGCAATGTGCTCTCTTTTTACATCTACCACAAACAATGCAGATGGAAGGCGGTTCAGGTCAGCGATACCTCCCAACAGTTTTTCCAACTTGGCTTTTTCACGACCAATCATCAATCGCTCACGTTTCGCCAGGTTCTCAAATGTCTCGTCCTTCAACATTTTGTCGATCTGGGCAAGCTTTTTCAACGATTTGCGGATGGTGGCAAAATTGGTAAGCATACCTCCAAGCCAACGCTCAGTTACAAATGGCATGTTCAACCTTACTGCTTGCGCTTTTACGATGTCCTTAGCCTGCTTCTTGGTGGCTACAAACATGATTTTGCGTCCGGACCGAACAATGTTTTTCAATGAGAAGACAGCTTCGTCCAAACATTTTAAGGTTTTGTTCAAATCGATGAGGTGGATGCCGTTATTCTCCATAAAAATGTATTCTGACATTTTCGGGTTCCACTTGCGTGTCAAGTGTCCGAAGTGAACACCTGCTTCCATCAATTCTTGTGTTGTCAATTTGTTAGCCATTCGCTCTTAAGTATTAACGTTTGCTGAATTGGAATCTCTTCCTTGCCTTTCTCTTACCATATTTCTTGCGCTCCACCATGCGTGAATCACGCGTAGTCAGACCCTCTTTTTTCAAAGTAGGCTTGTGCGTCTCATCCACTTCCACCAAAGCTCTGGTGATGCCCAGACGTATGGCTTCAGCCTGACCTTTAATACCACCACCCTCTACATTGGCATTAATATCATATTGATTGTCCAATTTCAACAAAGCCAAGGGCTGCTTCACCAAAATCTGATGAATTTCAGATTTAAAATAGTCGGTAAGCTCTCTTTCGTTAATGGTTATGGTTCCCTTTCCGGGCTGTATATAAACGCGGGCAATCGCGGTCTTTCTTCTTCCTGTCTTATTGGTAATATCCATTTATTAGATCTTTATTTCTTTTGGCTGTTGTGCTTCGTGCGGGTGCTTATCTCCGGCATATACATGTAAACTTCTGTAAACCTCGCTTCCAATCTTGTTTTTAGGAAGCATCCCTTTTACGGCATGCTCTACCAAACGTTCAGGATGCTTGGCGCGGATCATAGCAGGTGTGCGCTCGCTTTGTCCGCCAGGGTAACCTGAGTGAGTAAGCAACACCCTATTGTCCCACTTCTTTCCAGTCATCCGCACTTTCTCAGCGTTGATCACAATGACGTGATCTCCAGTGTCAACGTTTGGCGTAAAGGTTGGCTTATTCTTACCCCTAAGTATTCTGGCTACCTGAGAGGCAAAACGCCCCAGCACCTGATTGTTAGCATCTACCAAAACCCAGCCCTTCTCTGTGTTGGCCTTATTGGCATTTGTTGTTTTATAACTGTTTTGATCCACTGCTGATCCTTTAAAATGTCTATTTTTAACTGATATACCCCTCCAAAAAGGGACACAAAAGTAGACCCAAAAAGGTAAATTTCCAAGCTGCCTTTTCTTTTTAGGGGAGATTCTGTGCCATTTGCTTTAAAAGGGCTGTCAAATCCTTCGGATAAGGTGCCAACACCTGAATATTGTCCCCGACCATGCCCGTAAATGAAAGCGAATGCGCATGCAGGGCCATTCTTTTAATGAATGGCTCTTCTGCTGTCAGCTTCTTTAAATTATATCCTCTTTTAATCGAGGACAGGTAGAAATTTTTGCCCCCATAAGCCTCGTCACCGCAAATGGGTGCGCCAAGGTCAGCCAGGTGAATTCTAATCTGATGCATCCGACCTGTAATAGGGCGGCACGCGATTAATGAGTGTTTTTTGAATATTTCGAGCGAGGTGAAATAGGTTTGCGCCTCCTTGCCCTTTCGGTCAATTTTTACCGTGCCGTCACTCAATTTCAGAATTGGCTTGTCCACCAAAAGGTCGTCCAGGCGATGCGTACCGTCTACGACAGCATGATAAACTTTATGCACCGTCCTTTGCTGAAATTGCAGACTCAAATGCCGATAAGCCTCCGGGTTCCTGGCGATGGCCAAAACGCCTGATGTATCCTTATCCAATCTATGACAAACCTGGGCCTGGGGTTCCACCGATTGGGCCAATCTCAATAGATTAACAGGGTCATTGCGATCTTCCAGCGTTGACATAAAAGGAGGTTTGTTCACCAGAAAATAATCCTGGTTTTCAAACAAAATAATATCCTTGAACTTTACCCGCTGCGTTTTCAAGTCGCAAAGGTACAATTATAGCCTTGGAACAGAAGGTTTCAATTTGACCAGGGGGAGCTTGAAGCTGAAAGTTGAACCCTTGCCCGGCACACTTTCAACCATCGCTTTGCTCTGATGACCTTCCAGGATGTGTTTTACGATAGCCAGGCCAAGACCAGTGCCTCCCTTTTCACGACTACGACTTTTTTCAACCCTGTAAAACCGCTCAAAAATTCTGTTGAAATGATCCGGGGTAATCCCCTCACCCGTGTCGGAAACGAATGTGGTCACAAAATGCTCATCTACTTCAAATCGGATGGTTACATGTCCTCCTTCCTTATTGTATTTGATGGCATTGGAAATAAGGTTAGACATGACCTGGGTTATGCGCAACCAGTCCGCCCTTACCATGATGAGTTGATCTGGTTTTTCAATTCTGATATCTATTTCACGACCCTTGCCTCGCTGTTCAAACTGTTCGATTACCTCGTGACACAGGTAATACAGGTCAATATTCTCAAATTTCATTTTAATGTCTCCTGATTCAATTTGAGACAGGGTAAGTAAATCCTGGACAAGGACATCGAGTCCATCCAAACTTTTAGCTGCCTTGCGCAGGAATTTGATGCGTACATTTTTGTCCTCCACAGCACCATCCAGAAGGGTATGAACAAAGCCCTGGGCTGCAAAAATGGGTGTTTTTAGTTCATGCGACACATCGGCTACAAACTCAGTCCGAAATGCTTCTAATTTTTTTAACTGGTCAATTTCTTCCTGTTTGATTTCCGCTAAAGTGCTGATCTCGTCTTTTAATTTTTTGAAAGGGTTGATCTGGCTTGACTTAACTTTTCCATTCTGATGTGCTTCTTTCTTGCGCAGTCTGTCCATCATGTTATAGATGTTGTTGATCTGCTTGAAAATGAGATGTTCAAGTGCGACAAAAGTCAGCAAAAACGAAACAGAAAAGCTGACCGCTGAGGCTAAAATTACGGACAACACATCTAAACCAACCACTAATGAAAGTATTAGGGCCGTGATGACACCAATGGGTGCCGCAAGTAGCAATGCCATTACCCTGGCGTTATACAAATTGATTTAGTTTAGATGAAATTTATATCCCACTCCTTTTACAGTGGTAATATACTCATCTCCAATCTTTTCCCGGACTTTTCGGATGTGCACATCCACCGTGCGGGCCAGGACATAAACTTCAGTACCCCAGATGTTTTGCAGTAATTCGTCACGACTGAAGACTTTGTTTGGGTTTTGTGCCAGAAAAAATAGCAATTCAAACTCCTTTTTAGGCAAGCTTATTTCCTTGTCTTTGATCCTGACCGTATAACTTGAACGATCGATGATCAAGTCACCTATTTTTATCTGTTTCGATTCGCCTTTCTTCTTTGATTCCCTTCTGAACAAGGCTGTGATCCTGCTCATCAACGCCCTTGGCTTAATCGGCTTGGTGATGTAATCATCAGCCCCAACATCAAAGGCAGCCACTTCCGAGTATTCTTCTGACCTGGCAGTTAAAAAGACAATGAATGTATTTTGAAGTTCCGGAATGGCGCGCAACAGCCGACAAGCCTCCACGCCATCCATCTTTGGCATCATGATGTCAAGCAAAACAAGGTCGGGGATAAATTTCTTTGCTTTTTCAACGGCCGAATACCCATCAGTAGCCGTTCTTACATCGTAACCCTCTTTTTCAAGATTATACTTAAGCAATTCCAGAATAGGCTCTTCGTCATCTACGACAAGTACCTTGTGAGATGGCTTATCAGCCATAAGAATCTTATGTTTTAGTCCCTCAAAAGTAGCCACAAATTAAGCGAATTGAAAGGTTAGGTTAAGTTCTTAACAATTCCTTAATGACCTGTTGCACTTACAAATAAGGGAAACGCGACTTATAGTCCCTAATCATTTCCCTCAAATTTCCTTTGTATTTAGTGATCAATTCATCTTTGAAGTTGCGCTGTTTGGATTGGTATCTCCTGTAGGCCAAAAAGTAGTCATTGTTAGGAAGCTTTTCGTTAAATCTTTCCGTAGGGATTTTAAACTGGTGCAATGTGAGCGTATCCATGGCATCAACAATTTTTCGAATAAGCGCTTTTTTCTTTTCTTTTTTTATCGCCTCCGTATCATTTGCTGACCACGAGTGGTACAAACTGTCAAGCACATTGCTGCCCCTCAACAGATGCTGACTGTATCTGGTATAATCTTCCACTTCCTGAACATAAGTTTGGTACTCTTTTGAATGATAACCGTATTTTGAAGCCAGGAAATCATAAGCTGCCGAGTCGGCAATAAATGAGGCAAGGTTTTCATTGAACTCAATACTATCCTTAATAAAGATGGTGGCGTGGACCATTTCATGAATGATCAAACTGGCCAGGTCGCCTTCATTTCGTTTCAGCATTCCACTTAAAATGGGGTCGGTAATCCATCCCAGCGTGGACCATCCACCCGGATTTCTCACACCTACATCCCACCCTCCTTCTTGCAGTCGCCTGGTTTCTGCAATGGCTTTTTCCTTATCAAAGAAACCCTTATAAGGCACCGTTCCGATGACAGGAAAATCCCAGGTCTTGGGCTTTAATTGAAATGGCTCACTGGCTGTAACCACCCACATCAGTTCCTCTCCTTTTTGATCAAAAACAGTTTGATAGTTCTTTGAGTCTTTGAGTCCAAGTGAATCGAGTGCAAACCTTTTTATCTCATCAACGATGCGAAGTTTGGTCTTCAATGAATCAGGAAACGAAGGGTCACTCAGCACCTCAGGTATGGGCCTTGCATTCCAAACTATTTTCAATTGTCCCAGTCCCTGGTTTACACCATATACAATCAAGGACCAATTCCAGGCCATTATAATGCCTAAAATGAACAACGCTAAAATGGCAACCTTCCTCATTTGCTAGCCAATAAAAGGTGCGGCAAACTTAATGGTAACTTCTTCAGAACAGAGGATTCTCACACCTTTAAATTAAAGTGCAAATTAAAGCACTTATCCGTTAATCCTTAATCCTTAATTGTTTCTGAAATGAATCGGGTGTTTTATAAGGCGCTCCATCTTGTATAAAGATTTTTGCACCTTGGTGAATCAGTACTGAAGTGGTAATTTCAAGCCCTGCAAGAAAATTTACTAACACAAAAAAACAGCAAGATTCTATGAGCGACAACAAGGAAAAAATGAAGGCATTGCAACTTACCATTGATAAGTTAGAAAAGACTTATGGTAAGGGCGCGGTAATGAAGTTAAGTGAGGGGAAAGTTTTAGATATACCGGCCATTTCCACCGGGTCGTTAGGGCTGGACCTTGCACTTGGAATAGGTGGCATACCCAGAGGGCGGGTAACTGAAATATATGGTCCGGAGTCTTCCGGAAAAACTACGCTCACCATGCATTGTATCGCAGAAGCACAGCGCAAAGGGGGCCTGGCTGCATTTATCGATGCAGAGCACGCCTTTGATAAAACGTACGCGGAAAAACTGGGTATAGACACCGAAAACTTATTGATATCCCAACCGGACAATGGGGAGCAAGCCCTGGAAATAACAGAACACCTGATCCGATCCGGAGCCATTGATATTATAGTCATTGACTCCGTGGCCGCACTGGTGCCAAAGGGAGAACTGGAAGGAGAAATGGGCGACAGCAAAATGGGTCTTCAGGCCAGGCTGATGTCGCAAGCGTTGCGCAAACTCACCGGCACCATCAGCAAAACCGGATGCGCTTGCGTTTTCATCAACCAACTCCGCGAGAAAATAGGAATCATGTTTGGCAATCCGGAAACCACCACCGGTGGAAATGCACTAAAATTTTATGCATCCGTGCGCCTCGACATTCGCAGGATAGGACAAATCAAAGAAGCTGCCGACAACATTACCGGCAACCGGGTGCGTGTGAAAGTGGTGAAAAACAAGGTAGCCCCACCTTTTAAAGTAGTTGAGTTCGATATCATGTACGGCCGGGGCATCTCCAAGTCTGGCGAAATCATCGATATCGGATCTGAGCTAAATGTTATTCAAAAATCCGGGTCATGGTTTTCTTACGATGGCAACAAACTGGGTCAGGGACGAGATACGGTAAAGCAACTCATTGAAGACAATCCAGAATTAATGGAAGAACTGGAGAAAAAGATCAAAGAGAAGATTGCCGGAGTTACTGTAGCACCAGCAGCGGTTGAAGAGAAATAGCAGGGTAGTCGTCAGACCTCTCAAGTGGTCTGACGACTTACTTATGCCCTTATTGCCTCCACCGGGTCAAGGCGTGCCGCCATGGCAGCCGGCACGATGCCAGAGATCACCCCGATCGCTCCGGATACCCCTAATCCCAAAACAATATTTTTTAAACTCAACACCACCTGCAGACTTCCGAAAGGTGCAAATGTCAACAGGAAAACCAAAAATATTCCTGCCATGCCTCCTATCAAACTGAGAAAGACAGCCTCAAACAGAAATTGGAATAGGATGAAATAATTTTTTGAACCCAGGCTTTTTTGAAGACCAATAATACTTGTCCGTTCTTTTACTGACACAAACATAATATTGGCGATTCCAAAACCGCCAACCAATATAGAAAACCCGCCAATGATCCACCCGGCTACGCCTACAACGTCAAACAAGCTGCCAATGATATTGGCCAGCGCCTCGGGTCGATTGAGTGCGAAGTTGTCCTTATCCAGTGGTCGCAATCCGCGTTTACTTCTCAGTTGGCCTCGCAACTCATTTTCCAGCTCCACCAATCCAATATCAGCCTCTCTTCCCCTCACTCCGATATTAGAGGAAGTTTCGTTCCAGGCTCCCGTTCCGGTTTGATAAAGTCTCCTGAAAGCGTTGTAAGGAATCAAACATCCATAGTCAGCACTTGGCGTGCCCAGAAAGCTTTGACCTTCTTTTTTTTGAACTCCTACAATTATGAACTTGGTATTTGCAATCTTAATACTTTCTCCAATGGGATTACGGTCATTGGGGAACAGTGCCTGGGCTATTTCATGACCAATTACAACCACCGTTCTGCCGCCTTCCACTTCGTCATAAGTAAAATACCTTCCGTTATCGATATTGATCTCGAAAACATCCTGGTACCCCGGGCCTACACCGCGCAGGCCAATCTGACCAATACTACTGCTTCCTTTTCGAATCACCTGATTTCCCCGGGCGGCAAAAATGGTAAGGCCATCGTGATTCTGTAAATTGGTTTGTAAGAATTTGAATTCATTGTAAGAGGCGTTGGGTCTTTTCCAGTAGTCCCACCACTTGTACTCATCTCCATCACTGGCTGTAAAAGGCCACTTTTGCACGTAAATAACCCCGGAACCTAAAAAGTTAAAGCTTTCCTTAATATTCCGCTCCAGCGAGTCAACCAGGGTAAAGACGGCTATAATGGCGAAAATACCTACCGTAACACCCAGCAGGGAAAGGGTGGTGCGTAATAAATTGGCTTTTAGTGCTGAAAAAGCAAATCTGAAACTTTCAAGAATTAATCGGAAGGCTAGCATAGATACACTTAAGACGAACGGATTGAATTTGGGTTACAAAAGCCAATAATTAAAACAAATCCTTATTTTTGCAACCTCGATTTAAAATGCCCATACTGGGCTTGACTTAAAAACATGAAGTTATCCAAATTTAAGTTTGATCTTCCCAATAATCTAATTTCTTCTCATCCTGCGGAAAACCGCGATGAATCCCGCCTATTGGTTTTGAACCGCAACACGGGAGATATAGAGCATAAAATGTTCAAGGATATTGTGGATTATTTCAACGAGGGGGACTTGCTGGTTGGGAATGACACCATGGTTTTTCCGGCCCGATTGTACGGTCGGAAGGAGAAAACCGGAGCAAAAATAGAAGTATTCTTACTGCGTGAACTGAATGCAGAAATGCATTTGTGGGATGTACTGGTAGACCCTGCCCGAAAGATCAGGGTGGGCAACAAACTCTACTTTGGCGATGGAGACCTGGTAGCTGAAGTGATCGACAATACCACCTCGCGAGGCAGGACCATACGTTTCTTGTTTGACGGAGATTCCGAATCGTTCAGCAAGGTAGTTGAGTCATTGGGCGAGACCCCACTTCCCAAATACATTAAACGCAAAATTGAACCTGCCGACAAAGAGCGGTTTCAGACCATCTACGCAAAAAATAAAGGCGCAGTATCCGCCCCTACGGCAGGTATGCATTTTACCAAACAACTGCTGAAGCGCTTACAAATTAAGGGAGTGGATATGACTTTCATAACTCTGCATATCGGCCTGGGAACTTTCCGTCAGGTGGATGTGGAAGACCTGACCAAGCACAAAATGGACTCTGAAAATTTTGTTGTGGGAGCAGAATGTGTTGAACTGGTCAATAAAGCCATTGAAAATAAGAAGCGCGTTTGTGCGGTAGGAACCACCACCATGCGGGCCTTGGAATCGGCTGTCTCAGCCGGCAACCGGCTAAAGGTTCGTGAAGGGTGGACTGATAAATTCATCTTTCCTCCTTATGACTTCAAGATTTGCAGTGCCATGATCACCAACTTTCACATGCCTGAGTCTACGCTGCTCATGATGGCTGCGGCATTTGGGGGTTACGATCATGTTATGCACGCCTATCAGGTGGCAAAAAAGGAAAAGTATAAATTCCTGACTTATGGTGATGCCATGCTCATCATTTAAGGGGAGTTATTAAAAATCTTAAAAAGCTTCAGGAATTTTCCTGAAGCTTTTTTGTTTAACTTGATTTACAAATCTTGCTACCCGATTGAAAGAATATGCCATTATTGTAGCCGGAGGAAAAGGCACTCGAATTAAGAGTGAGCTACCCAAGCAGTTTCTCGAACTGAAAGGCAAACCCATATTGCTGCACACCATAGAAGCGTTCTTTCGATATTCCAGATCAATCATTCTGGTTTTGGTACTTCCCGATGATGATTTTCCTATTTGGGAAGCGATTACCAGGAAGCATCAAGTACACACACCCATCATTCTTCAGCAAGGTGGCGATACCAGGTTTCAGTCTGTAAAAAAAGGGCTTGAAAAAATTGAAGGGGGTGGACTGGTTGCCATCCATGATGGAGTTCGCCCTCTTATTCACGAAGATATTATTGCTGCCTCCTTTAGATTGGCTGCTGTCCATGGATCCGCGGTAGCTGCCGTACGACTAAAAGAATCCATCAGGATGACTGACAGCGACAAAACCAGGGCTGTAGACCGCTCAAGATATCGGATTATCCAAACGCCCCAGACTTTTGATGTAAACCTGATAAGAAAAGCTTACGAGATCAAAGAAGATTACAGCCTGACTGATGACGCCAGCGTAGCCGAAAGAGCCGGGCATTCCATTTCCTTATTTGAGGGGAGCTATGAAAACCTTAAGGTCACCACTGAAGAGGATCTGGTGGTGGCTGAAGCATTACTCAACCGCAGAAAATAAAAAAGGCTGGTGAATACCAGCCTGAACAAAAATTACTTAAAATCAATATTCATCTTCATTGAAGAAGAAGTCTTCCTTGGTGGGGTAGTCGGGCCAAATTTCTTCTATACTCTCATAGGGCTGCCCATCGTCTTCTAATTCCTGCAAATTTTCTACTACTTCTAATGGTGCGCCTGACCTGATCGAGAAATCTATCAATTCGTCTTTGGTGGCTGGCCAAGGTGCATCTTCCAAATAAGAAGCCAATTCGAGTGTCCAATACATAATCTTCCCTCCGATTAATTTTTCGCAAAAATAGAATTTAACCCTTAAGGAACAATAGGCACTACCTTTTTTGCATAAATCAAAACCATTCGAGGAGTACAAAAAAAATAGCTATATGACGAATCCTGACTCAATCAGCAGGATTATCAGGGCTAAACCCTTGCATTTATTTTAAAAAAACTTCAGAAAATTGATTTGGTAAATCATTAATCGTCTGGGATTAACTGGCTAAATCAAATAAGCACCTTTTATGTCGGCAAGCAAAAAGCTCACCGGATTTATCAGAATCAAACATTTATACCTTCCTGCTTCACCTGCTGCCTCAAAATGATCATATTAGCGCCTTCAAAAAGTAGTACCCGAATGGCAGACGAAAAAATTATCTTCTCAATGACAGGGGTAAATAAAATTTACCCTCCCAACAAACAGGTTCTAAAAAACATCTACCTCTCCTTTTTCTATGGAGCAAAAATTGGAGTGCTCGGTCTTAACGGATCTGGCAAGTCCTCCTTGTTAAGGATTATTGCCGGAATCGACAAAGAATTCCAGGGAGAAGTGGTGTCTGACCTCAGTTTTTCTGTGGGACTTCTAGAGCAGGAACCACAATTGGATAAAACCAAAACGGTAAAAGAAATAGTTGAGGAAGGTGTTAAAGAAACTGTTGATCTGTTAAAAGAATTTGAAGAGATCAACAACAAATTCGCAGATCCGGCCATCATGGATGACCCGGATGCTATGGAAAAACTAATTAACAGGCAGGGGGAGGTACAGGAGAAGCTGGACGCCACCGAAGCCTGGGAATTGGACCACAAGCTTGATCGGGCTATGGATGCTTTGCGTTGCCCCCCTGGAGACGCCAAAGTGGAGCACCTGTCTGGTGGAGAGAAAAGAAGAGTGGCCCTGTGCCGCCTTTTACTTAGAGAACCGGATGTGTTGTTGCTGGACGAGCCTACCAACCACCTTGATGCAGAATCTGTTCAATGGTTGGAGGAACACCTTCGTCAGTACAAGGGCACCATCATCGCGGTTACCCATGATCGATATTTTCTGGATAATGTAGCTGGCTGGATATTAGAACTTGACCGGGGTGAAGGCATTCCCTGGAAAGGAAACTATTCTTCCTGGCTGGACCAAAAATCAAAACGCCTGGCTCAAGAAGAGAAGAGTGAATCTAAAAGACAGAAAACACTGGAGCGTGAATTGGAGTGGGTACGCATGGGACCTAAAGGACGAAGGGCAAAAGGAAAGGCGCGATTGGGAGCCTATGAAAAACTTTTGACGCAGGAAACAAAGGAGCGTGAAGATAAACTGGAGCTATTCATTCCTCCAGGTCCAAGATTGGGTAACAAAGTCATTGAAGCCAATGGCGTATCCAAAGGATATGGAGATAAACTACTATATGAGAACTTAACCTTCTCATTGCCACCAGCCGGTATTGTTGGTATAATCGGTCCAAACGGTGCCGGTAAGACTACATTGTTCAAGATGATCATTGGCAAAGAGAAGCCAGATACAGGAACGTTTAGCGTGGGTGATACGGTTCAGATTGCATACGTAGATCAGGAACATGATGACCTAAAGCCGGACGATTCAGTATGGAAAGCCATCACAGGAGGGAACGAGCTGATGATGATTGGCGGAAAAGAAATCAATTCACGCGCCTATGTAAGCAAGTTTAACTTTAGCGGCACCGATCAACAGAAAAAAGTAAAGGAACTCTCTGGCGGTATGCGCAACAGAGCTCACCTGGCCATTGCCTTAAAGCAAGGCGGCAATCTTTTATTGCTCGATGAGCCAACCAACGATCTGGATGTAAACACTTTGCGGGCACTGGAGGAAGCACTGGAAAATTTTGCCGGTTGTGCAGTGATCATCTCCCACGACAGATGGTTTCTGGATAGAGTATGCACTCATATTCTTGCTTTTGAAGGCGACTCCCAGGTTTTCTGGTATGAGGGCACGTTTAGTGAGTACGAAGAAAACAAGAAAAAGCGATTGGGCGATGATCAACCACATCGTATCAGGTACAAGAAATTGGTAAAGTAATCTAAGTCACTAGCAGCAAGAGACTAGTTTCACTTTTTCTGGTCAGTCTTTACTTTTTCTTGTGATAACCGATACATCAGAACAGCCGCGCGCTTGGCTTGCATTGATATCGTGCGTGGATCCGCTGTTTCGTTCACCGTATGACCTCCTGCACTCCCTGGCCCCAAACCATCAATTGCCATTTCTACAAAGGGTGCCGTAAACGAAATGTCGGCAGCCCCGGCATCTCTCGGATTTACGGCAGTTACATTGCCAAAGCCCAGGTCATTACTTACTTTGTTAAAATAACCTAACAACTCGTAGTTTCCTGCCACTGGTGCTAATGGCGGATATCCTTCACCAAAACTAATTTCGGCTTTTGTTTGCGGCCTGTGCTTTGATACAATTTCGCGCATTACATTTTGCGATTTTTTCAACTGCTCGGGGGAGATGGCACGTATATCCCCGGTCACGACCGTGTGCTTAGCTACGATGTTGCTTTTTCCGTAGGCACTTCCTCCATCCATTTCATTGTCATGATCCACACTGGTACCGCCCAAAATCATTCCCGGATTAAAGGTCAGGTTCTCTTCTGCTGATAATGCCTCATAAAATCCGTTAATGATCCGTGCTGCTTCGTAAATGGCACCAGCTCCAATATCTTTTGTGAATATTTGTGATGAATGTGCTGGTACTCCTTCTACTTTTAACTCCCAGCCAGAAGAACTTCTTCTAGCCACCACAGCGGTTTTGGGATTCCCATCCCCATCTTCGAATCCAATGGCGATGTCAGCGGTTTTGGCCGCATCAATCAAGTCTTTTCTTGCCAGGCTTAAAGGCCTGCCGCTTAATTCTTCATCCCCAGTCATAACGATGATGATATGCATGTCTTTCAAAGCCCCGGCTTCCTTTAATGCCTGCATGGCTTGTACAATCACCACATCTCCGCCTTTCATGTCGCCAACTCCGGGTCCGCTCATGGTGGAATCGTTGATCATTCTAAATTGTTGAAAGGGACTCGCCAACTCAAAAACAGTATCCAGGTGCCCGATAAGCAACATGGCCTTGCCTTTGCCCTTGTGCTCCGCCACCAGGTGCCCCGACCTTCCCCATGATTTTCCGTCAACCCATTTGGTTTGAAATCCAAGCGCGTCAAATTGCGCCTTAAAAATCATACCCACCTTTTTAACACCTTCAAAATTCATCGAACCGCTGTTGATGTTCACCACCTCTTCCAGCAGTTTTAGCGCCTCTTGATGATGAGCGTCCACAGATGCCACAATTTTTTTCTCGGTTTTGGAAACCTGGGCAGAAAGTGAAATCGAAAAAATCAGGAATAGTACAAATAGGAATGGTTTCATGTCAAGGAATAATTGGAATGAAAGACAAGTTAAGAGTTGTGCAAAGAAAAGCCTAGCTACAATCCAATTCGGAGACTGAATTGCATCCCATAGTTTGTAGGGTACACATTCACATCAAGCTTGCTTAATGTGCTTTCCTTGTTTTTAACTTTATGAAGATGTGGAATAAGCCAACCTGTAAATGCCCCCACCGCATAGCCGGCCATTACATCTGTGGGAAAATGTTTACCAGCCGTTACCCTTAGATAAGCTGTAACTGCCGGAATAGATGAGGATACCGCCCATAGTGCCGCCTTGGTTCCCTTGTTCATGTTAGGATGATAATCAGTGATTACTTTGGCCATAAAAAATGCTGCTGCTGCTGTATGACTGGTGTGACCAGAAAAAAAGGATCGTCTCGATCGCTTTCCTAAACGTTCATCCAGCGGGACTTCTACATTATACACAAGTGGGCGGGCTCTATTCACCACATTTTTTACGGTGTTGGTCAACCCAAAAGTGATGGCCATGACTTCAGCAGACATCACCAATAGCGAAGTGATGTCATTCTTTGTATGATGTTCTGATAGCAATAAAATGGGCAAGATGGTTACACCCGTCCTGATGAAATCACTGGTTCTGGCATCTTGCGGAGAGTAATTATCTACCGCTTTACGATCAAATGAGTTAATGGCGCTTACATTCAAAGTAGCCAGCTCTGAGACCGTGTAGGGTTTGGTTTCATTCAATTCAGCCACCAGAAAACCTGTTCCCAGAATTACCCCCGAAGTAACAATGAATGGTATTTCACGCTTAAAGTCCAGTCGGTAAGGCGGTTCTTCAGCATGGGTGTGATCCTTGCAAATGGAGCAAAATGTTGGCTGCTCTTGCTGTGCCCGCGCAGGAAAGCTGATCACCAGCAACACGCCCACCCACATGGAAATCATGCGCATAGAAAGCCACACGTAATAATTAAGTCTGGAGTTGGTCGGCAGCCACATGATATCGCAAATAACTACTTAATGAATTCGTAAGTTAACGTTTCTTCTGTACTTCCATTGCCCCTGGCATTGCGATTCGCATAATTCGCTTTAACTTGATCAATCAACACAGGAGAATGGACTTTGCTGCTGTCATCGATGAGATCTGCAATAAACTGAAAACCAAAGATCAGGGAGGAAAAGTAGCATCCTATATTCCTGAATTAGCCAACATCAGCGAATCAAAATTTGGTGTTCACCTGTTAACTACTGATGGAGCCTCCTATTCGTATGGCGACAGTGCTGAAAAATTCAGCATACAAAGCATATCCAAGGTACTTTCACTGGCTTTTATTTTTCCTGTTTTAGGAGAAGCCATCTGGAAAAGAATTGGTGTGGAACCCTCAGGAGATCCTTTTAACAGCATTGTTCAGTTGGAGTATGAAAATGGCATTCCCAGAAATCCTTTTATCAATGCAGGTGCACTGGTAGTGGCTGACATCATACTCAGTCATTTTAATGATGCCAAAACGGAATACATTGACTTCGTGAACCGGATAGTGAATTCCACCACCATCAGCTACAACAAAAAGGTGGCTGCCTCCGAGAAGGAACACGGCTATCTGAACGCATCATTGGCCAACATGATGAAGTCCTATGGCAACATTGAAAATGATATTGATGCCGTGTTGGATTTTTATTTCCATCAATGTGCCATTGAAATGAGCTGTGAAGAATTGGCCAAAGCCTTTTTATTGTTCGCCAATCAGGGAGAATTATCGCATTTGGAAAAACCTGTGATGACACGGAGTCAGGTAAAGCGCATGAATGCACTCATGTTGACCTGTGGTTTCTATGATGAGTCCGGAGAGTTTAGTTACGAAGTAGGTCTGCCAGGAAAAAGTGGGGTGGGCGGTGGAATCACTGCTGTTTACCCTAAACATTTTAGTGTGGCTGTCTGGAGTCCACGGCTGAATAAAAAAGGGAATTCTGCACTGGGGATGATTTTTTTGGAACAGCTTACCACAAAAACAGGGATGTCAATTTTTTAAGATGAATTGGGCTTTCGGTCAATACCGGCTTGTTGTAGAAACCAGATCAGTAATCTTCAGATTCTGTGATACCCTATCTCAGGATCATTATGTTAGAAAAGTCGATCATTTTGGTCAAGGAAGCATCCGACAAACGCAAGCTCATATAGCGGATGCCTATATCCATTGGATCGCTAACTATGCCTTGGGTAAGTCTCTACCCTACTTTAAAGCTGAATCAATTGAGTCTGTTTCAGCGATGAGAAAAGTATACGCCAGCGTAGATATCTTAATGGAAGAATTCATGAAGACGTACGCTGAAGATTCTCTTGCACAACTGACAAACACCATACCCAGGCGGGGCAAGGTACGCACAACTCCCCTGGCTGTATTTACTCACATGATCACCCACGAATTTCACCATAAAGGTCAGATGATGTCGATGGCGAGGATACTGGGCTATGAGCCGCCTGACACCGATATTATTCGATTGTAATCTTTTTGCATTCTTACCATATTGTATTTCATCAATTTGTATTCACACAAAAAGCCAGTTTATGAAACACCTATCTCTGCTCATCACCGTTATTGCACTGTCCGTTCAATTTTCCTCTGCCCAGGACAAGTGGACACCTGAAAAAATAATGCAATACAAAAATATTACCGACACTAACATTTCGGCTGACGGAAAGTACATTGCATATGTAGTTCGTGTTCCGTTGATGGAAGGAGAACAGTCCGAATACAACAGTCAGATTTGGGTTGCTGCCACCGATGGATCATTTGACCTGCAATACACACGCGGTGAAAAGTCTGCCTCTAATCCTCAGTTTTCTCCAGACGGCACACGCCTTGCCTTCCTTTCAGACAGGGAAGACAAAAAAAATCAGGTGTTTGTGATGCGTTTAATGGGGGGTGAACCGGAGCAGATCACGGATGCCAAATCAGGAGTAAGCTCTTTTCAATGGTCACCTGATGGGACACGCATTGTTTATTTAATGAAAGATCCGGAGACGAAAGAAGAAGAAAAGAGTAAAAAAGAAAAGACGGATGTGATTCTGGTGGACAAGAACTTCAAATACAATCACTTGTACATCACTCCCCTTGCAGCCGACAATTCCGGTAATCGAAACACCAAACAACTCACCGGGGGAAAATACCATGTGAATGGGTTTGATTGGTCCCCTGACAATAAAACCATTGCATTCTCATTTTCCCCAAACCCTACCATCAACGATGCCGGGCTTGAGTCAGATATCTCCACGATTCCTTCGGACAGCGGAGCTATTATGCCTTTGGTAAAACGGCCCGGTGTGGATACCAGTCCAAAATATTCACCGGATGGAAAATGGATCGCATTTGAATCTACCGGAGGTCAGCCTGAAAGGATTGGACTTACCGATATCTATAAAGTGTCAGCCAATGGGGGTAATTTGATGGAGCTTCAAAAAACTCCCGACCGAAATGCCAACCTGATCGACTGGGCTGCTGATGGCACTCACCTTTTCGTTTCCGAAAACTATAAAACATCCCAGGTATTGCTTGCGCTTCCGGCCGACAACAATATAAAAACATTGAAAGGTGACTACATGGCCTATTCTGACTCCAAACTTCCCATACTAACTTCTCTTAAAGGAACCAATGGCGCTTTTTCCATCAGTAGTCGTGGAAACAGAATCAGCTACACCTTTGAAGATCCAAACACACCCGAAGAAGTTTTCACCGCGGGAGCAAAAGGTGAGAACTCAAAAAAAATCAGCCAGGTCAACAAAGATTTTAATCCACCACAATTGGGTAAAACAGAACTCATCAGCTGGAAATCCAAAGATGGTATGGTAATAGAAGGCCTGCTTACCTATCCGGTTGATTTCAAGAAGGGAGAAAAATACCCCATCGTGTTGCAAATCCACGGAGGACCCGCTGGCGTGTTTTCACAAAGCTATACCGGAGCGCCTTCCATTTACATGACACAATACTTTGCGCAAAAAGGTTTCCTGGTTTTGCGTCCCAATCCAAGGGGCAGCTCCGGATATGGAAAAGAATTCCGTTACTCCAATGTTCGTGATTGGGGTTTTGGTGACTACCAGGACCTGATGACCGGAGTGGATCACGTATTGGGTTTGGGAATAGCAGACAGTAACAATCAGTTTGTAATGGGCTGGAGTTACGGTGGTTACATGACCAGTTGGGTGGTCACGCAAACGGACCGTTTCAATGCCGCCAGCATGGGCGCTGGCCTACCCAACCTGGTTAGTATGGTAACCACAACAGATATTCCAGACTACCTGGTTGCACATGCCGGGGGAAAAGAATTCTGGGAAGATTATGAGGAATACGAGAAGCACTCAGCCATTTATCAAATCAAAAATGCTAAAACACCTACTCAGGTAATTCACGGGGCCAATGATTTGCGAGTGCCCTTCACGCAAGGTCAGGAATTCTACACCGCACTCAAGCGAAAAGGGGTGAATACGGAAATGATCGTGTACCCACGCACTCCGCATGGTCCGCAGGAACCTAAATTCCTCATGGATGTCTCCCCAAGGATCATGGCCTGGTTTGAAAAATACATGAAGTGATGGTAAATGTTATCTGATCTTGTATTCAAGGCTCATCCATCCGCCACCGTTGTGTACCTCCCTAAATCCATTTGATTTAAGAATGCGCCTGGCTGATCCACTACGCATGCCGGTAGCGCAACAGGTGATGATGGTTTTGTTTTTATTTAATCTACCCAGATTGCTCTCAAGGTGCTGGACCGGGATGTTCAATGAACCTTTGATGTAGCCACTTTGGTATTCCCCCTTAGTGCGCACATCAACGATAATAGCACCCTGCTTTACAAGGTCCTTGTAGTCAATTTTGGGTCCAAGTCCTAAAATGCTTTTTAGTTGTTCGAGCATGATTATAAAGATTTAGAAAACTGAAAATTACGCTCTACTTCCATCCAACCGCCTGCATTCTCACACGTTATGCCTATACCGTTGAGGTATGCTGCTACCTGGCCGCTACGATTGCCAGACGCACAACAAAGAACAATGCGCTGACGCATTTGCTTAAATTTTTCCAATCGCTGCATTACTTCATGCATGGGGATATTAATACTTCCCGGCACATGTCCTCCGTTAAATTCAGAGGGTGTTCTTACATCAACAATCACCACATTGTCGTTATCCATAGATTCAAAATATTTTAATTTCAGTTTGCAAAGGTGGGGCGATGCCAGAATAAAATTCGTAACAATAGTTACAGATCTTTAAATATCTTTATCTGGTTGCGATAGAGTACCAATTTTTTATCGTTTTCCAATTTTTTAAGCAACCGCGATACCACCACCCGGGAAGTGGCCAACTCGTTGGCAACTTGCTCATGAGATAGATTGATCACAGCAGAACCAGTCACTTTTGACTTTTCTTTCAGGTAATGTACCAGCCGCTCATCTAACTTTTGAAAAGCAATTTGATCAATGGCTTTGAGCAACTCATTGAATCGGTCCTGAATGGTCTTCATTACATAGTTTTTCCAGGTATCATACTTCATTAACCATTCATCCATTACTGCTACGGGCAGCGCTATAATCTCTACATCATCATCAGCCTCGGCCTTAATTTCACTCGGTCGATGTTGCATGCAACAAGTAAAGCTCATGGCACAGCTTTCATTGGGATTGACGTAATAGAGCAGCAGCTCTTTGCCTTCTTCGTCCATCCGTGAAACTTTTATCGTTCCAGACAAAATGATGGGCATGATCCTTACCGTTTGCCCTACTTCCATAATGGTCTCCCCGGGAGACAGTTTGAGATATTTGCCTTTATCCTCAAGCTCCTTTATCAGCTCGGGTTCGAAAATATATTTGAATCGCTCTGCAAGGTTCATTTCACAAAGGTATTATTAACCTATCAATTGCCCATACCTGTCATCACGTGTTGGGAACCGGATTATTAACCATTCTGCTAAACTATCTCCTCACCTGGTTTGGTCTTCCATCGCTCATGCATCCACACCCATTGCGATGGATGCGCACGAATTTGTTCTTCTATGAATAGAGTAAAATTTTGGGTGTTTGCCGCCAAATCCCTTTCTTCGTCACCAGAAATTACCAAAGGAATCTCCGGCAAGATGTGCATGTGTTGCAAGTGATCCTCACCCATATAAATATAGGTCGGCACAACCGCAGCGCCCGTTTTCATGGCCAGAATAGTTGCTCCTACAGGAGTAGCTGCTTTCATCCCAAAAAAATCAACAAATCGGCTTTTCACTTTGGTGTCTTGATCTATGAGAATGGCTATAGAGCCCGCGGACTTTAACGCTTTGATCAATCGTAACGTTTCCTTTCCTCGTTCCACCGCTACAGCGCCATAGGCATTGCGATAATTAAAAAGTAAATCATTGAGTCGCTCGTCCTTCAAGGGCGTCCCAATGATATTGGGTTTGAGCCCGCGCAATGCCATGTTGGTAATTTGAAGATCAAAAGCACCCAGATGGCAAGTGAGAAAGATCACTCCTTTTCCCTTTGCTGTGGCCGCCTCAAAATTTTCGATACCGTGGGTGATTAAAAACTTGTCAAGGTCCTTAAGCGACTTCACGCTCCTGGCCCTGAGCACATCTCCGGCATTTTTGCCCAACATCTTAAAAGTCTCCTTACTCAATGCCAGAATATCACGCATGGATAATTCTTTACTGTAGGCAAGACCTAAATGAAAAATGACTTGCTCTCTGGTTTGGGTGGCAAAGGCGTATGCAATGCGCCCCAGCACTCCACAGAACCATAACCAGGCCCTGCGAGGGATGATATTGGAAACAAATATCAGAAAACGAACAAAATAATAGATGAGCGCATATTTAACGCGCTTTACCAACGGTCTCTTTGCCATAACAAGCTGCAAAGATAAGGTTAGCATTCCTTATATTCACGTGATTGTGTGTCGTGTTTAATCAACACTTGAATGAAGAAATTATACCTGGTGAGACATGCCAAATCCAGCTGGGACAATCCGGAGTTGCGTGACTATGACCGGCCGCTAAATGAAAGGGGAAAGCGCGATGCACCCCGCATGGGAAAGAGACTCAAAGAAAGGGAAATTACACCCGATCTCATGTTGAGTTCTCCAGCCAAACGAGCACTGACCACCTGCATGGAAATTGCCAGGATATTGGGCTATGACAAGGAGCGGATAAAAACGGATAAAAGAATCTATCACGCTAATGAAGATGATCTGATAAAGGTACTGAAGGAACAAAATGACAACTTCGATATCGTTATGCTGTTTGGACACAACCCGGGCTTAACTGATTTTGCCAATTCCTTGTTCAATGAGCGTATTATTAACATACCCACCTGCGGAATTGTAGCCGGGGAACTGCAAATTAGTTCGTGGAAAGAAATAAAATGGGGATGCGGTCCGTTGGAATTCTTTGATTTTCCTAAAAAGAATAAAAGAAAGGAAAATTAGAAAGTTGCGGGTATCAGATCTGTTGCCTTTCTCTTTAAGAAACCCTTTTCTTTAAACCGAAAACCGGCAACCAGCCTGACGGTGGAAATGGAATTCTGAAAAGTCGTTTGTTCATAAGTCAAATTTCTGGATTGTGAGGTTACACTTACTCCACTAAAAAAGCGATCTCCATTATACCCTATGCCCACCCTTCCCAGCGAATAAAAATCAATTCTGATATCGTTTTCAGACTGGTTGCTTAAATCCTTATACCTCACCCAGTAATGTGCGGGCCCCAGCACCAGTGTCAAATTAAGAAAGAACTTCCTGGTGACAAACGTATGGCCGTAGCCGGGTGCCAGACCTAATGAAGTGAATCGCACCTCGTTAACAGACGCCCCGTCTCCCCACTCGATCCATTGTGCAGAAGGAATCAGAGCCGAATCTGCTTCCATGGTGAATGAGGAAAGTACATAACTTAAAAGAAAAGAGCCTTTACTTACTTTTTGTCGCTCACTAAATAAATAAGGGGCCTTTAACGAGAACTTGTTGTTGTTAAATATATAAGCAAATGACATTCCGAGGTTACTGGTAACCAGGTCAGGTCGCTGCGGGAAGGGTTGCCCTGTCGGAATAACCACATCCGGAGATTGAATATAAAACCCATTGTATCGTTGATAGTACACATCTGCAAACCACCTTTTGCTGATGGCAGTCAATTGCAAATCCGAAACATCACTTGATCCAAAAAGCATCTCGCTCTTGGTATTGAGCGGCACAGCAAATGCGATCCCCAGATTCACGTCAAATAAATTGACATTAAATCCAAGGCTAAAGGTGTGATTGGCTTTGAAGGTGTATCTTTTACCGGCATCAGTGGCGGACAAAATATCAAATTCGAGATTATTCTTTTTCAGCAATGGACCCAAAAAGAAATAACTGGAGTAAGACTCAACAAAATCACCCCGGATTGAATCTTTCTCATTGGCAAAGCATGTCATGCCGACAAATACAATACAAATGGTAATGAGGCAGGCCCGGCCCATTACAAAATGTACTCGCTCAGGTCTTTATTTTTAACCAGCCCGGCTAGTTTTTCCGCCACCATTTCCTTGGTCACAATAATCTTAGAATGTGCATTGATTTTGTCAGGCACATCAAATAAGAATTCATTGAGTAACCTGCTGATGACCGTATGCAGGCGCCTGGCACCAATGTTTTCTATTTCTGAATTGATCTCGAAAGCCGTTTGGGCTATTGCTTCCAAAGCAGCATCGTCAAATTCAATGCTTACGTCTTCGGCCTCGAACAGCGCTTCGTATTGCTTGGTCAGCGCATTTTTGGGTTCTTTCAGGATTCGTACAAAATCCTCTTTGGTTAAATTATTCAATTCAACGCGAATGGGAAAACGCCCCTGTAATTCCGGAATCAGGTCAGAAGGTTTCGACATATGGAACGCCCCGGCAGCCACAAACAAAATATGATCCGTTTTGACTATGCCATGTTTGGTATTCACGGTACTCCCTTCCACGATAGGAAGCAGGTCCCGCTGCACGCCTTCCCTGCTTACATCGGGCCCCCCTTTTTTGCCGGATCCGGATGCAACCTTATCAATCTCATCTATAAATATGATTCCTGAGTTTTCAGCTACATGAATGGCTTCCTCCTTTACTTCGTCCATATCAATGAGTTTGGCCGCTTCCTCTTCCAACAATATTTTTCTTGCTTCCGCCACCGTGACCTTTCTCTTTTTGGGCTTCTTTGGGAGCATTCCGCTGATCATGTCCTGCAGGTTCATCATGGAAGTTTCATCCATCATACCCGCACCGATCATCCCCACTCCAGGCGTGCTCTTTTGATTGATTTGTATATCTACTTTGCGATCTTCCAACTCACCATTCTTAATTTTTTCCCTGAACAGGTTTCTCGTGCGCTCATTCAACTCAGCATCGTTGCCAGGCACTTCCACATTGCCCTCATTGGCTGTCATTGACTGAGGCCTGATCGAAGCATTTTTAAGTGGTGGAATCAATGCATTAAGGATTATTTCGTCCACAATCACGCTTGCCCTTTCCTTCACTTCTTCTTTCTTACGAGCTTTCACCATATTCACTGACTGCTCAACGAGGTCTCGCACCATGCTCTCAACATCCCGGCCTACATATCCTACTTCTGTAAATTTAGAAGCTTCCACCTTCACAAAGGGCGCATCGGCTAATTTGGCCAGGCGCCTGGCTATTTCTGTTTTCCCCACACCAGTGGCTCCAATCATTAGAATGTTGTTGGGTATGATTTCTGACTTGATCTCGGACTTTACACTCATGCGCCTCCAACGGTTGCGCAGGGCAATGGCTACATTTCTCTTGGCATCATCCTGGCCTATGATATACTTATCGAGTTCAGCCACAATTTGCTTAGGCGTTAAATAGGTTGAATCCATCATATCTTATTCCTCCTTAAAATCTTGTTTGTGTTCATATTCAAAGACAGCTGATAGGCTCCCCCCGTTACATACCCGGAACGGCTGAATGAGAAGTCCAGATGTCTCAATTTTATGAGCGCTCCAATCGAAATACCGGAACCTCCTCCTGACCCCTCCAATTTTAATTCCTGATGTCTCTGAAAATTGTAACCCAGCAGCAGGTCAACGTTCTTATGAATCACTAATTCCGCGCCAAAGGTAAGGTGACTGAAGACTTTATCCAACGTGCTGGTCTTTTCGTTGGCCAGATTTGATACCTGATAAGGAATATGATAGTCGGTTAAATTATAGACGGTAGCAGAAAATCTAATTGGCATGTGCTCCGGCTTGTAGGATACGCCTGCCTGCACATCAAAGGGTAACCGGGAGGAACTGGTTCCTGAAAACTCGTTGAGCACTACGCCTAAATTCTTTAAGACTAAGCCCACGCTGAAGTCCTTGGTGGGATGTACAAATACACCCCCTAAGTCAAAGAGCAATGCGGTGGCCCTAAATCCTGCAATGTTGGAGAACGCGCCCCTTATGTTTAGACCAAATCTGAAAAAACTGACTTGATGGGATTTGCCAATCACTATCGAAGTTTCACCTGAGGTGAAGTCGGTTGTTGGATTGCCGTAGATATCATAGCCGGAGATGGTACCCAGGCTCAAATGATTCAATCCAAAATTTAAAGAGCCAACACTATTGAAATGGTGCTGATAGGCAAAACTTGACAATCCAATGCCCGCAAAATAAAACAAATGATTGGCCGAGGCCCAACCATCCAGGCTATCGGAATTTAGCGCAGGATTGCTTTGAAAAAAATTGACGTTGTAATCAACCCGCGATGCATTTACGGTACCTAATCCGGAAAGCGCTGCATTGCCAGGAAGCAAAATGGACGAAAATGAAACGGTGTTTGACTGCCCTAAACTTTCATTGAGGGTAATAAGGGTAAAAAAGAAAAACCAATATTTTGCCCGGCTGAAAATGGTTAAAACTGAAAAAGTGCCCCCATTCATTCGCGCAAGATAACAAACCGGGTCAGCATTATTGATTTGACTTATTATCCTGGAATTCAAACAGCAGCGGCTCTGCCACCTTTTCCTTCAACAATGCAATCTTCAGCACCTCATCTACCTGATCTACGAAATGAAACTTCAGTCCGCGAACGTAATTCTTCTCAATTTCTGCAATATCCCGCTTGTTCTTGGTGCTTAAAATGATCTCTTTGATACCGCTGCGTTTGGCTGCAAGTATTTTTTCCTTGATTCCTCCAACGGGTAGTACTTTTCCTCGCAACGTAATTTCACCGGTCATGGCCAACTTTGCTTTCACCTTACGTTGAGTGAAAATGGAAGCCAACGAGGTAAGCATCGTGATTCCTGCAGACGGGCCATCTTTAGGAATTGCTCCGGCCGGAACGTGCACGTGCAAATCATATTGTTGAAAAGCCCGGTGGTCGATTTTCAAACTGGCTGCTCTTGACTTGAGATACGAGAGGGCTGCTACAGCAGATTCTTTCATCACTTCACCCAGTTGTCCGGAAAGCGTGAGCACACCCTTGCCCCGGCTCAAGCTGGATTCCACAAACAGAATATCTCCTCCCACCTGTGTCCAGGCAAGGCCTGTAACCACACCGGCCGATTCGTTGTCCTGGTACAATTCTTCATCAAAAATTTCGGCCCCTAACACTTCCACTACAAAGTCCGCGGTTATGGTTTTTGAAACCTTTTCATCCATTGCCACTGACTTTGCAATATTGCGAACAACCGATCCGATCTTCCTTTCCAGATTTCTCACTCCGGATTCACGTGTATAAGATTCAATTATTTTTCTTATCGCTTCGTCTTCAAACTTATATTGCTTGGCCTTTAACCCATGCTCTTCCATTTGTTTGGGCACCAGGTGGCGTTTGGCAATTTGTTCCTTTTCTTCCACGGTGTAGCCCGTCAAATCAATTACTTCCATGCGATCGCGGAGGGCAGGATGAATGCCTTCCAATGAGTTGGCAGTGGCAATGAACAACACTTTTGATAAATCATACTCCACTTCCAGGTAATTGTCAGAAAAGGTATTGTTTTGTTCTGGGTCCAAAACTTCCAATAAAGCAGACGAAGGGTCACCCCGGAAATCTGAACGCACCTTATCAATCTCATCAAGTATAAAAACAGGATTGGAGGACTTGGATTTCTTGATGTTCTGCAAAATTTTCCCAGGCATGGCGCCAACATAGGTCTTGCGATGGCCTCTTATTTCTGCTTCATCGTGTACGCCACCCAACGACATACGGGTATAGTTGCGTTGCAGCGATTTTGCAATGGATTTGCCTAACGATGTCTTTCCCACTCCGGGAGGGCCATGCAAACAAAGTATTGGCCCCTTCATGTCTTGCTTCAGTTTGAGCACAGCAAGGTATTCCAATATTCTATTTTTTACTTTAGTAAGACCGTAATGGTCTTTGTCTAAGATTCTCTTGGCCCGTTTCAGGTCGAAGTCATCTTCTGTGTAATCTCCCCACGGCAGGTCAAGCATAAACTCAACATAATTCATAGCCACCGGAAATTCGGCTGCCTGTGGGTTGATGCGTTGCAACTTGTCCACTTCTTTGTCAAAATGCGCGGCTGCCTCCTTGGACCATTTCTTTTCCTTGCCCTTGGCGCGTAACTTATCTATTTCTTTGTCCGGGCCATCAAATCCCAGTTCATCCTGTAGTACCCTTATTTGCTGACGCAAAAAGTAATCACGCTGCTGTTGATCAATATCGGTGTGAACTTTCTTTTGAATCTCATACTTGATCTCCAGCATCTGAATTTCTTTCAGCATGTACTTGAGCAGCAGTGTTCCCCGATCAAGTACGTTGTTGGTCTCCAGAATTTTTTGCTTTTCACTCACCTCCACATTTAAGTTGGACGACAGAAAGTGAATCAAAAACGAGGTGCTGTGAATATTGTCAAGTGCGACCTGAGCCTCCTGAGGTATTTCAGGGTTGAGCTTTAGGATTTTTGATGCCGCATCCTGAAGCGACTGAATAAGCGCCTTCAGTTCATGACCTTTCGCGTCTACCTTGGTCTCAGTTTGCAGTTCAATACGTGCAGTGAGGTATGGGTCTTCATTTAAAAACTCTTTTACTGAAAATCTATTCTTGCCCTGAATGATAATCGTTGTGTTGCCATCGGGCAGCACCAGCATTTTTATGATTCGAGCAATGGTACCGAAGCGATAAATGTCATCCACTGACGGGTCATCGGCATTCTTCACTTTTTGTGCAATCACGCCAACAATCCGGTTTCCCTGATATGCTTTTTTTATCAGTTTGATTGATTTCTGGCGGGTGACTGTGATGGGAATAACCACACCCGGAAATAAGACTGTGTTTTTAATGGGAAGGATGGCCAGTTCATCAGGTAAATCTTCAGGCTTGAGGTCCGACTCCTGCTCCGGGTTGATCATCTGGATCAAATCATCAGAATCTTCCTGAACAATGGGTGATAACTCGAGGGTTTTAAACATAGGTATACAACGTGTCAATTTGACACATTAAAGGCTCTGAATCAATTAATATAATTTGTGTGGTTGTATGGTCAATAGCAATGCCAAAACGTTATTAATGACC
>CAYNCP010000041.1:0-38563 GCA_964395905.1 uncultured Ohtaekwangia sp. | reverse complement strand
CACAGAAGAGGAGGGGATCATTTATTTTGCAGACAGCATCAATGCAGATATGATTGCGATGGCTACTCACGGTCGTACCGGTTTTGCGCATGTTTTGGCCGGAAGCATTGCAGAGGAGGTAGTAAGTCATGCCAAACGTCCAGTGCTTACTTTTGTGACCAAAAACTAATTAATAGGCAGGTTACGTTTTAAGGCAAGGCCCGTTTGTAACGGGCTTTGCTATTAAGGATCATTTATGCTGGATTATTATCAAATACTTGGTATAAGCCCGCGCGCTACGCAATTGGAGGTAAAGCGTTCCTATAGAAAATTGGCCGTTCAATTTCATCCAGATAAGAATAAGTCTAAAGACAGCGAGGAGAGGTTTAAAGAAATCAGCCTGGCTTACGAAGTACTAAGGGATCCGGAGAAGAGGGCGCGATATGATATTTCGCTTACATTTGCTCCTCACCAGGATCCATCAGAAAGGCCACATCGCGATCCTGCATACCATGCCAGACCACGGTCTTATTATGCTCATCATTCTGAAGCTAAATCCACTTATGAGTTAATGGCTGAGTACCTACCAAAATTAAGATGGGCATGCTGGGCAGGATTGGTAATCTGTTTTTTGGTCGCAGTTGATTTTTTACTTCCGCGTACAAAACTTACAGAAGAAATTGCCGAAATAAACCGCATGTACAGAACCGGAAGGGGAGGGGGCACCATTTACGACCATGATGAATTGATTACGAAAAAGGGTACGATCATTTATCTTCATGAAAATGACTTGTCATACTTTAAAGAACATAGGTCGGTAGTAATTAATCAAAGTGGCCTTTTTAATAAAATTGTGTCCGTTGAAACTCCCGACAGTTCTTATCGTGTGGGCGTAGCAGCCATTTATGCGGGCCTTTTTTTTGTACCTGTAATTTTGTTGATCGCTTCCATTCTTGGAGTTGCCATTCGCAATAGTGTTGAGTTTCCATTTAACTTAAGTATTGTTTCATTTATTTTGGTGATCATTGTGTGTTACCTATTAATCAGATAACCTTGAGCAAGAAAAGATCAAATTCGTGGAAGAACAGAGAGGGTATTGTATACTCTACCAATCAGCAATATTCGTATGAAACGGGTTCGTCAGCTGAAGCGAACACCCTGCCTCCCCAACATCAAGTGCTTAAAATTAGTTTGGATAAAAGTGGTCGCGCAGGAAAGCAGGTAACACTTGTTCAGGGTTTTGTGGGTACATATGCTGATTTGGAATCGCTAACCAAAGAATTGAAAACCAAATGCGGTGTGGGCGGATCTTCCAAAGACGGTGAAATTCTAATTCAAGGAGATGTAAGGGATAAAGTCCTTAACATCTTAATCAAACAAGGATATAATGCCAAAAAAAGTGGATAAAGAAAAAGCCAGTGTTTGCTGGCTCTTTCATTTGAATTAGCGCGTGTCTATTTACCTTCCTTTGCTTTTTTAAGCTCCCCTTCGTATACACTCAAGAATTGCTTTTGATTATCAGGAATGACTTTGATGGCGGCTTCCCAATATTTAACCGCATTCTTCTTGTCACCAACCGCACCATACCCTCTGGCCAATCCAACATTGGTGGTGAATTTGTCTTCCGGATGCAGTTTTTGATTCAACTTAAAAATTTCGAGCGCTTTTTCACTTTTATTTGCAGCGATTAATGAACGTGCATATTGATGAATCTGGCCAACCGTGGCAGAAGGATGGTTGATTGCCTTTGTCATGGTGGCTTCAGCCTCTTCTGATTTATTCATGGCGTTTAATACGTTTGCTTTGGTTTGCAATGTGAAGAAAGTTTCCTGCCCGATAAAGGGAGCGCTAATGGCTGCATCTGCCCAGGTCAATGCCTCTTCCAGATTTATTTTATTGGTTGCGCAAAAATTTGCAGCGCCAACATAGTTCTGGAATGTAAATCCAGCAGCACCCCTCAACTCGTCACGTAGGGTTGCCAAGTAGATATCATTTACATTGGGGACTTCAATGGTAAACGGAGCTTTCTTGTTTTCCCAGCTCAAATAGGCAACTGTAGATTCGGCCTTCCTTTCTTCAAATCCAAAAGTAAGGTATTCTGTATAGACATGATCAACCGGATTCGATTGCGCACGCGCAGCATCTTCTTTTTCATCATAGAAAAAACTTCCCCAGCTGGACGCGTTGCGGGAGAAAATAAAAGTCCAGGGCTTGTCTTTTTCTACAATGAGATGCAGTCCATAAGTGCCTGCTTTCAGCTCTGTACCTCCAATCTTCACATCGTGTGAAAACGTAATGGTGGTGTTTTCATTTGCACCAGCTCTCCAGGGAGCAGCTGTAGATGTACCAAATCCAAGATTGTTTAATCCATACGGAACAAGCTCACCCCAAATGTGATCTTTTCTGTCCGTTCCATCCGGAGCATGCACTTTAGGACTACTGTAGTTAATCGTAACTTTGACTGGGCCAATCCATTGACTTACTTCTGCCTTTTGATTGCCTCCGCTTGGTGGCAATGTCACACCCTGCGCGAGTGTTGCCGTTGACATGACGCCTGCAAGAATGATGGTAATAAAAATCTTCATGTTTAAAGGGTTAGTTGGTGTTGAATTTTGATTAACGAAATATGATTTTATTAACGTAATCCTTAAACAAGGTGGCTAACCCCAATTAGGGTATTTTGCAATGCTAAATGGACTTGCTTTTTTTGGGTATGGCCACAAGCAACGACCCTGGATTGATTTTAATACCGAAATGAGATGAAGATCCCGCTGCTTCACCATCGATGTGATATGGAACGGGAATTAATGTATTGATCTCAAATGAGCTGGCCCTTTTTATAGATACATATTTTGACTTGTCAATCGAGCCCCTGAACAATTTGACTATTAAAGACAGTGCTTGAAGAAATGACATTTTATTGACCAGACAAATGTCTATCAATTGATCACTGAGTGAAGCATAGGGTGCGATAATGGCATTATTGCCAAATTGGGACGAATTGGCACAAGAGATGATAAAAGCTTTGTTTTTACTTTGAACTCCGTTGATAATAAGCTCGTATTCAAATTCTTTGAACTTACTGAAATGAACTACCACTAATCTGATATAATTGAAGAGGCCCCTTTTTCCATTTTTACCAAACAATCCTGCGATATGGCCATCGAATCCGATTCCAGAAACGTTTATCGAAAATCTTTCATTAACCGTGAAAGTATCAATCGGCATCGTTCTGTCAAGGTTTATAAGTTGGAGTGCACCATCTACATCCATTGGAATACCCAGATGACGAGCCAATCCATTGCCTGACCCGACAGGAATAATGCCAAGAGGGATATTTGAGTGGAGCATTCCTTTTGCCACTTCATTCACCGTTCCGTCTCCACCCACCGCAAATACCATCCTGTATCTTTTTTCCACAGCCACTTTAGCGAGTTCAGTAGCGTGGCCTTGGCTTTTGGTAAAATGGATGATGCAGGCAATATTCCTTTTTCTGCCAAAGGACAATATTTTTTCCTGCAAGTTATTATGGTACCTGGTGCCAGAGTACGGATTGACGATGAACAGGACTTCGCTATTTTCACGCATTGGAAAAACCAAAAACTGTTGGTAAGTTAACAATTACAATTTCAGATATGGATCATTTTGTTTCCAGGAAGATAAAATTTAAGGCGTGGAACAGCGAAGCCAAACTGTTGATGCGTCTCAACAGCATTGATTGCCGCAAAGGAGAACTGTTTCGTAAGGATCACATCCTTCTTCAGTTTACAGGGTTGCTGGATAAGGAACAGGAAGAGATATATGACATGGATGTATTACTGATTTATTCAGAAAAATACCTGGTGTTCTGGAATCAGGAAAAATGTGGATGGTTTTTTTCGTTGTTGGAAACACCTGAGATATCAGCGCCCTTTCTTAAGTCAAATGCATCTGGAATGAAAAGGCTGGGTAGCTATTTCGAGCTTGTGGATGTCAAATAATGGGTTTTATAACTTTGATTCAATATACTTTACGGCCTGGCTAATGGTTTGAAGTTTTTCAGCATCATCATCTGGAATTTTGATGTCAAATGTTTGTTCAAATTCCATCACCAATTCAGCATAGTCAAGTGAATCAATTCCAAGATCTTTCACAAAATTGGCGTCAGGGGTTATTTCAGATTCAGGGATGCCTAGTTTTTCGACAAGTATAGCGGTTACATTTTTTTGAATATCAGCCATGGTTACTTTGTTAATAGCCGTAAATCTAGAAAATATAACCGGATTTTCGAGGTGTTAGAACCTAAGTATGAACTCAGTACCTTCCCCAAGGTGAGACTTAACACTTATCCTGCCTTCATGTTGACGCATGATCTGTTTAGACAAGCTTAATCCAATTCCTGATCCGGTTTTTTTAGTAGAAAAGAAAGGAACAAATATCCGCTCAAGAGCTTCAGGATCAATTCCATCGCCATTGTCTTTGACTGAAATTACAGGTTTTGTTTTTTCGTCCAGGTAAGCCATGAGCTCTATGCGCTTTTCCTCTTGGATCGAGAAGGCTTGCATTGCATTTTTAATTAAGTTGATGATTACCTGTTCAATCAGATTTTTGTCAGCACTGATTACCAAATCTTCAGGGTCAACTTGCACGGTAATGGTCACACCGTGATCGCTTAATTCTTTCTTTTGAAGTACGGCCATTTCTTCCAGCAGTTTCTTTACAGTTACCGTAGAGAATTTTGGCTGTGGGGTCTGTGACAGACTTTTGAATTCTCTTACAAAGTGTATCAAGCCAGCACTCCTTTTACTTATAGTTTGTACTGATAAGTGCATGTCTTCCATCTCCTCTTTGCTAAAGGTAGCCACCGGCTGACTCATATGTTCCTTGAGTTCGCCTTCTACAATTCCTGCCAGTGATGAAATGGGGGTTACTGAGTTCATGATTTCGTGGGTCAATACACGTACCAGATTTTGCCAGGCTTCCATTTCTTTCTCATCCAGTTCACTTTGGATGTTGTTCATTGAAATGAGTTTAATTACTTCTCCGCGCAATGTTAGCTCTATCGCGTAAATGGAAATCTGGATGGTTTCATCCGGCAGCGTAAGTCTGACCAACTCCCTGCCCCCTGTTTTTAGCTTTAAAAATGCTTCGACCAACACCTCGCTCACTTGTCGCAAGTCATCAATGTGTTGGGCTTGACTGATGTGTAATAATTTTTTGGCGGCAGTATTCATGATTTGAATGGAGCCGTCCTTCTTAAAAGTCAACAAGCCGATACCTACGTGCTGAACAATATTTTTGAAGAACTGATATTCTGAATCCCGCTCGTTGCGAGACGACTTCAGTTTGGCAATGGCTTCGTTGAGTTCGCTATGCAGGCGTTGTACCGATGGATCATTGCTGTCGGTCTTGAATGAAGAAGACAAATCATCAAATCTGATGGCATCCAAAAATGAGGCAATGTTTTCATTAGACTCATCAAATTCCTTGATCAGATGTGAAACCTGAAAAAGTGTAGCGCCCGCGAGCGCCAGGATAATAATAATATTGAAAGTACCAACGATTGAGTATGCCAGGGCAAAAATGGTAGCTACTAAAATAGCTATCCGCGTAAACAGCGGAGAGCGAAAATTAAAGTCCATATTTTTCCATCCTCCGGTAGAGAGATGCTCTGGTAAGGCCAAGCTCTTCGGCAGCTTTGGAGATGTTGCCATTGTGCAATTGGATGGCCTTCACTACAGCTGCTTTTTCAACATCATCCAGGTTGAGTGTGTCACTTTCTGTGCTGTGCCCACCTTTGCGATTAAATAAAAAATCGCTCTGTTGCAGCGTTGAAGAATCGGCCATGATCACGGCTCGTTCAATAGCATGTTGCAACTCCCTCACATTACCAGGCCAGGCATATTTTTTCAGCTTGACAATGGCTTCAGGGGAGAAGGCGATTATTTCTTTGTGGTACTTTTTTGTGTAGAAATTCAAAAAGTGATTTGCCAGCATTGGAATATCATCTACGCGCTCACACAACGGAGGTATGCGCAATTCTACGGTGTTGATCCGATACAATAGGTCCTGCCTGAATTTGCCTTCATCTACCATTTGATGTAAAGGCATATTGGTGGCACAGATCAATCTAATATCCACATCGACAGGCGTGTTGGATCCGACCCTGGTTACTTGCCGTGATTGCAAAGCGCTAAGTAGTTTGCTTTGCAGTGCCATGCTCAAGTTTCCGATTTCATCGAGAAACAAAGTACCTCCATTGGCCAATTCAAAACGCCCTGGACGGTCTTCTTTTGCATCGGTGAAAGCCCCTTTGCGATGACCGAACAGCTCACTCTCAAAAAGAGATTCGGTAATTGCCCCCATGTCTACACTTACAAAAGAATTGTTCTTGCGCAATGATTTTTGATGAATGGCACGAGCCACCAGTTCTTTTCCTGTTCCGTTTTCTCCAAGTATCAAAATGTTTGCTTCTGTAGCCGCTACTTTGTCAATCATGGAAAAGACCTCTTTGATTGCGGGACTGCTACCGATAATATCGCGGAATGGCTGGCTAATTTGTTCCTCCAGCATTTGCTTCGCCTTGCGAAGCTTATCTACCTCATTGTATGATTTCTTAAGTTTAATGGCAGTAGAAATGGTAGCAATCAACTTTTCGTTCTGCCAGGGCTTAAGTATAAAATCCGTTGCCCCTTCTTTAAGCGCTTTCACTGCCATTTCAACATCTCCGAATGCGGTGATCATAATTACTACAGCATCCGCATCTTTCTCCTTGATTTGTCTTAACCACTCAAAACCTTCCTTGCCAGATGTGGTGTCTTTGCTGAAATTCATGTCCAACAGGATCACATCATACGTGTCATTGTTGAGCAGGAATGGAATTTTGTTGGGATTCTTATCAATTATAACCTGATGCCCATACTTCTTAAGCAGCATCTTGGCAGCCAGAAGCACATCTTCATCATCATCGATCATTAAAATTTTACCGCCTTCGTTCACAGGATTTAGATTAAGGTTAACAAATACTATTAGAAAAATGATGCCAGCTTATGCACGATTCGAAATAGCCTTCGTGGGGCAATTGTGTGTGCAAAACCGAGCAAATATGTTCAAAAATGAACACTTTATTGTGCGAATTCGAAGAATTTCATCGAAAAATCAAATGATGTCCTTCATAATCGGCCTCCACCATTTATAACCGCCATTTCACTTCTAAATCTTCTCCTAATGTTTTAGATTATATCACCTGAATAGAATGACTAAAACCTCATTGCGATGAAAAATTATCACATTCCCTTAGCTATTCTGCTGATACCGCTAGCCTGTAGTGCACCCAAGAAAGAGACTCCTGTAATTGCGGGAGCGTATAATATGGTAAGACAGACTAGTAGAATTGAGGGTGGGGAAGCGACTGTGCGTGAAGGAGTACAGCAACTTAAGATATTTACAGATCAGTATATGATGTATGTACTGTTTGACAAGAACAATGCAGAAGGCGCCTCTTTTGGAATTGGCACGTACGTGGCAAAGCCAGGAGGAATTACGGAACATGTAGTATACAGCGCTTCGGGTGGGTCAATTAACACGACAGGGGGTGTATATGAACTGGAAATTGAGATGATGCCAAATGGGTATCAACAGGTAATAAGAGATGTAAATGATGCGGGCGAGAAAATAGCATCAACTGAACACTACGAATCAGTGGGCACTAGCGCAACCTCAGCATTGGATGGCGCCTGGCGCGAAATCAGAACTTACAACATTGAGGATGGTGACACTTCTGTGTTTACAATGACACAGTATAAGACTTACTACGCGGGTCATTTTATGTACGGACATACCTTTGAGGATGCGACTACAACTGGTGCAACTCATACTGGCATGGGGTTTGGCACTTTTGAAATGGTGAGTGATACACAATCTAAAGAAGTGGTGATAGTTTCAACTTATGGAACGAGTGGTCGGACTTTCGACATTGAAATTGAGTTTAATGGCCCTGATGAATATAAACAAACCATTACAGATGAGAATGGTGTGAAGAATGTGGAAATCTACCGCAGGATGGAAAAACAACCTGACAAATAGCTCACTCGACAAATTTATAAATATGCACTTCGTCAGTCGTCACCACGACTAACCGCTCATCTGTTAAAATGGTCTCCGTGATATTTGTAGTCTCACCAAGTGTAGCTACTGTGCGGGTGTTTCCGGTAAATAAGTCAAGCAGCAATATCTCTTTGTCTTTTCTATAACATAATTCCTGCCCCAGGAAATTAAAGAATGTAAGCCCTTCAATTTTAATGGTAGTGATGGGAATTCCAAGGTTGTTGAGCATGAGAATCCCCCTGTGCTGATCGAGTAAAAAGACCCTGTTTTGATATTCCCTCATGAAAACGATTTTCGAATTTTCATCAGCCCAATCCTTCGGTAGTGCAGTCTCGAGTTCAATCTTTTTGGTAAGCAGGTCCACGCGTTTCAAACTGAAATCAGCGACATCTAAAATCCAGGCTTTGTTGTTTTCATTTGCCGGACAAACCAGTTCAGGCGTGATGCTAAAAGCAGGTTCAAGGGTTTTACTCTCTACTCTTTCCAAATGATGATCCCAAAATTGATATTTCATGTGCTGACCGGAATAGGTAAACACTTTTAAAGGATTCCAAGGCTCAAGTAAGCTTAAAGGCAATACAGAAGATGAGGTTTCATCTAGTAACTTGCCGTCACCATCGTATTTTTGCATTATACCTGAAGACAGTACAAAGTAAAAGTTGCCCAAGCGGTCAACTGATGCCATATAAGTATCCTTGATGGCCAGCGTTTTTACTTTTTGTAACTGACCATGAGCTGAGGCACTCAGCAAGCTTGCTACCAGCATGTGGATGATTGGCTTCATTAGTCTTCGAAAGTTTTCAATTCAACAGATCTTCCATCATAAACAGCATATGTGCAAAAATGAACCCATTCTCCAAGATTGATGTATTGGCTGCCATCTCCTACTTTCAAATCAAGGGGCAGGTGCCGATGCCCAAAAATATAGAAGTCGTGGTGAGCGGTTTTTTCTAACTCACGACAATACGTAAGCAAGAATTCGTTTTGTTCACCGCTGAATTTTTCTTCCCTCTTCATGTTGGCGATACGGCTGTTCCTGCTCCAATACCTAGCAATACCAATGCCGAGGTTGGGATGAATACGGGCAAAAAGCCATTGACATATACTACTATCAAAAAATTTCTTCAGGAATTTATAGGAAGTGTCTCCAGGGCCCAGGCCGTCTCCGTGTCCAATCATGAGGAGTTGATTTCCTATTTCAAGCTGGATGGGTTTTCGATAGATCGGAATACCGAGTTCCTTAGGAAAATAATCGAACATCCACATGTCGTGATTGCCTGTGAAAAAACATACGGCAATACCTTCATCTCTGAGTTGAGCTAATTTGCCTTGTAGGCGAATAAAGCCTTTGGGGATTGCATGCTTGTATTCAAACCAAAAATCAAAGATATCACCCAAAAGATAAATGGCATGCGCATCTCCTTTGGCATAATCCAGCCAACGTATTATTTTTTTTTCCCTTTCCAGGCTGGTTTTGGCATCAGGAATGCCCAGATGAAAATCAGAAGCGAAATAAATTTTTTTATGAGATGGCAAATGAAGGATTTCTTTTTTCATCGACAGCTTGTTAGGAGTATTCTTCCCTATTGCGAGTTAATAATTACCTATAAATAAAAAAAATCAGGCGCCAAGCACCTGATTTGATTTCATTTTTCATTGCCCATCCAAAATCAGGAGGCTGCACTTCCTGATTGCTTTGCAGCATCTACTGATTCACCTTCAGATTGATTTTCAGATTCGGAAGTGCTATTTGTTTTACTGGATTCAGAGCCGGACTTCTCAGAATTATCTACATTGGGCTGGCCATTTGTGAATTTCTGATAGGTAGTTTGGGCGGCAAATGGTCTTTTTCCAATCAGTCTTTCCAAATCAGATTGAAATAGAATTTCTTTTTCGAGAAGCTCTTTTGCAATGACTTCAAGATGATCGCGGTGTTTAGTCAGCAAATTCTTGGTTCGGTCATAGGCGAGGTCGATTATTTTTTTCACCTCTTCGTCAATTCGCTGCGCAGTGGCGTCAGAATAGGGTTTCTGAAAATTGTATTCCGATTGCTTTGAATCATAAAAGGAGAGATTTCCGATCTCCTTATTCATGCCATAAACGGTTACGATGCTGTA
Source organism: uncultured Ohtaekwangia sp. (assembly GCA_964395905.1). Taxonomy (GTDB): domain Bacteria; phylum Bacteroidota; class Bacteroidia; order Cytophagales; family Cyclobacteriaceae; genus ELB16-189. The sequence goes on along the minus strand of CAYNCP010000041.1, from coordinate 28,382 downwards.
TGCCATTTTGGTGATGCGTTCCAGATCACTCAACGCTCCGGTCGATATTTTGTTGAATACCAACTCTTCCGCTGCACGTCCGCCAAATGTCATGCACATCTCATCTATCAACTGTTCAGTCTGATAGAGGAACTGCTCTTTAGGCAAATATTGAGCGTAGCCAAGTGCAGCCGATCCGCGGGGAACAATGCTCACTTTGACCAATGGATCTGCATGTTCAAGAAACCAGCCGGCTACCGCATGACCCGCTTCATGGTAGGCTACAATCAATTTTTCTTCCGGAGATATGATTTTTGTTTTGCGCTCAAGGCCTCCTATTACCCGGTCGATGGCATCCTGGAAATCCTGCATGTCAACTTCCTTTTTATCTCTCCTTGCAGCAATCAGAGCAGCCTCATTACATACGTTGGCAATTTCAGCTCCGGCAAAACCAGGAGTTTGGGCTGCCAGTTTTTTGGAGTCCACTTCTTTGGACAGCTTAATGGGTTTGAGATGTACCTTAAATATTTGCTCCCGGCCCGATATGTCCGGCTTGTCAATACTGATTTGCCGATCAAAGCGGCCTGGTCGCAATAAGGCCGAATCCAAAACATCGGGTCGGTTGGTGGCAGCCAGAATGATAACTCCGCTATCAGTGGCAAAGCCATCCATTTCTACAAGCAAAGAGTTAAGGGTATTCTCTCTTTCGTCATTTGAGCCTGGCATTTGGCCCCGGCCTCGAGATCGTCCAATGGCGTCTATTTCATCTATAAAGACAATGCAAGGGGCCTTCTCTTTGGCTTGCTTGAAAAGGTCACGAACACGGGCTGCACCCACTCCCACAAACATTTCCACAAAGTCAGATCCTGAAAGTGAAAAGAAAGGCACCGCAGCCTCACCGGCAACGGCTTTCGCCAATAACGTTTTACCCGTTCCGGGAGGACCCACCAATAGAGCGCCTTTTGGAATTTTTCCACCCAGTTTGGTAAATTTTCCGGGATTCTTTAAAAACTCAACAATTTCCCTGATTTCTTCCTTGGCTTCCTCCAGGCCTGCCACATCCTCGAAGGTGATTTTCACTTTGTTCTCCGCATCAAAGAGGGCAGCCTTTGATTTGCCAATGTTGAATATTTGTCCTCCTGGTCCCCCACCGCCAGTCATTCTGCGCATGAGCATCCAAAATCCAAATAGTAACAAGAACAAGAAGCCCCAGTTGAGTAGCATACCCGTTATGTCACTGCGTTCCTCGTATTTCAAGTCTATGCGATCGTCCTTAGGAATTTTAGCGGTTATTTCTTTGTAGTAGTTGGCGAACTGGTCAATTGTTCCAATCCGCATTTTGTAATGGGGACCATTGGCATTAATGCCAAATGGACTGCTGTTCTCAAGCTCATTGCGGTAAACTGAATTTTGAAGCGCTTCTTGTTTGAGTGTGATCTCCACAAGATCTTCATTCTTGATCACGACAATGTTCTTGGCGTCCCTGCGCTGAACAATGTCCTCAAATGTGCTGGATTGTATCTCAACCAGATCTGGTGATCTGTTGAAATAGCTTACAGCCAGAATAACTGCCACCAACCCCAAAATGATCCACATCTGGTAATTGCCCTTGGGGCCACGCGGAGGTAATAAATTATCTTTCTTTTTGTCTGCCATTCAATTTATAATTCAAGTCAATAACGTCTCGTCTGCTTTTTAGTTCGAATTCAACTCGCGATCTGGGTGATTTTAGCATCACCCCATAATTTTTCGAGCGTATAGAAGGATCTTCTGTCATTTTGAAAAATATGTGCCACTACGGTTATATAGTCGAGCAACATCCATTCTTTATTGTTTTTGCCCTCAATATGCCATGGATTTTCATTTAACGTCTTAAACACCATGCGATCCACTTCATCCGCAATGGCATCCAGTTGCCTAGCTGAGTTACCCGAACAAATCACAAAAAAATCGGCAACCGAATTTTTGGCTTTCCGCAGATCAAGTACAACAATGTCAATGGCTTTTTTCTCCTGCATTCCCTTCACTATCACCTGACTCAATTTCTCAGAATTGCTTCCCGCCTTTTTTTTGGCCATTAAGTATCTTCGGGGTTTAATTTTAATTAATCTGCAAAGTTAACCATTTAGTGTGTATAAAATCCCTGCCAATACGCTTTTCATGGGCAAAAAGCTGGTTTTTGTGCCAGAATGTCATTCCACAAATTCACTTGCATTGGAAATGAGCCAAAAGGAGGATTTGCCGGAAGGAACAGTGGTAATTACCAATAATCAAAAGCAAGGCAGAGGACAACAAGGAAATGCCTGGATTTCTGAACCTGGCAAGAATTTGACGTTCTCTCTGGTTGTAAAACCAACCTTTTTGGCAGTTAAGAATCAGTTCGACCTCAATATGATTGTTTCGTTGGCGATTTATGATTTTTTAAGCGAAACAATTGATCAGAAAGTGTTTGTAAAATGGCCCAATGACATCATTGTTGATGACCTGAAGGTGTGCGGAATACTTATTGAAAATCAGCTTCAAGGTGCTTCGTTTTCGAATTCAGTAATTGGCATTGGTCTGAATGTCAATCAAGTTGCTTTTTACTCCAGGCATGCTTCCTCCCTTGCCATGCTTACAGGCAAAACCACAGAATTACAGGGAGTTTTTGAACGGGTCATGGAGAAGTTGGAATCGTGGTATCTTTTATTGCGGAAAGGATCCATCAACCAGATTAAAAGTGCTTATGCTTCTTCACTATACGGGAATGGGGAGCTTAGAAATTTCAAAACGGCTACAGGTGCTTTTGAGGGTGAGATAATAGGCGTGGATGACACAGGCAAACTCAAGATTAAAACCAGAAACGGAACCAGAAATTTTAATTTTAAAGAGGTTCAGTTCGACTTTGAACCACTTAAATAAGCTTCTCGCATCCCATCAAAATACTAGATCATCAAGGATTAATGGCAGCCGGAGGATAGCTATAAACGCTATCTTTAACGCGCTAAATAATAAATCACACGCATGAGAAAGTTTATAAAAGTAATTTCAACTGTAATGGTAATTGGGTGGATCAGTTTATCTGTGGAAGCCCAAAAGCTGGATATGGAAAAACTGAAAGGGATGACTGCACGAAGCATTGGCCCTGGAGCAATGAGTGGTCGAATTACCGCCATTGATGTTGTGATCAACAACAGGGATATCATGTATGTGGGGTCGGCATCGGGCGGATTGTGGAAAACGACCAGTGGTGGCATCAACTGGGAACCAATTTTTGACAAGGAGACCGTATTGGCAATTGGTGCGGTAGCAATTCAGCAAAGTAATCCTTCCGTCATTTGGGTGGGCACGGGTGAAGGTAATCCAAGAAATAGTTTGAACGGTGGTTATGGACTTTATAAAAGTCTTGATGGCGGTAAAACCTGGAAGCTGCTGGGACTGGAAAAAACAAGAAATATTCACCGCATCATCATTGATCCCAACAATCCGAATACGGTGTACGTGGGGGCCATTGGGTCACCCTGGGGAGAGCATCCTGAACGTGGTGTGTTCAAGACCACAGACGGGGGACAGTCATGGGAAAAAGTGCTTTATGTAAATGAAAAGACAGGTTGTGCGGAATTGGTAATGGACCGCACCAATCCAAATAAACTATTCGCATCTATGTGGGAACACCGTAGAAAACCTTGGATTTTTAATTCAGGTGGTCCTGGCTCGGGATTATATGTTACCTATGATGCCGGAAAGACATGGGCAAAGCGAACGGATAAAGATGGCCTTCCGGCAGGTGACCTGGGAAGAATTGGAATTGCGATCTCAGCCAAACCGGAAATCGTTTACGCTCTTGTGGAAGGAAAGAAAAACGGATTGTATAAGTCGGAAGACGGTGGATATAAATGGAAGATGATCAATGAAGATATGGATCAAATCGGAGACCGGCCGTTTTACTATGGAGAGATTCACACGGACCCAATGAATGAAAACAGATTATATACTATATTCTCTGAAGTAAACGTAAGTGAAGACGGAGGTAAATCATTTAAGGCATTACTAAATTATTCTTTTAACAACGGTGTTCACCCCGATCATCATGCCTGGTGGATTGATCCCAATGACCCCTCCTTTATGGTTGACGGAAATGATGGTGGTTTCAACATTACCTATGATATGGGTAAGAACTGGCGTTTCATCGAAAACATTCCGGTGGGTCAGTTTTATCATATCAATGTAGACATGGATCAGCCGTACAATGTGTACGGTGGCATGCAAGATAATGGATCGTGGGCTGGACCTGCTTATGTGTGGAGATTTGGTGGCATTAGAAATTCCTATTTTCAAATGCTGATGTTTGGGGATGGGTTCGACATGGCTGCCGATCCTGACAATAGCAGATATGGTTATGGCATGTCTCAACAAGGATTTCTCGGACGGTGGGATAAACATACTGGATATACCAAGAGAATACGTCCTATGCATCCTGATGCAAATGTGAAACTCAGATACAATTGGAACGCTGCTTTTGCACAGGACCCTTTTGATAATTCGACCATCTACTTTGGTAGTCAGTTTATACATAAGAGCAGCAATAAAGGCGACACGTGGGAAATCATATCTGGGGATTTGACTACCAATGATCCGGAAAAACAAAAGCAACATGAGAGTGGCGGGTTGACCATGGACGCAACGGGCGCAGAAAATCACTGTACGATCTTAGCCATAGCGCCAAGTCCTAAAGAGCAAGGTGTAATATGGGTGGGTACGGATGACGGACAAGTACAACTGACACGTGATGGCGGAAAGACATGGGCAAACCTTACATCCAGAATAACTGGCCTGCCAAAAAATGCATGGATACCGCAAATTCAACCTTCAACATACAACAAGGGAGAGGCCTTTGTGGTGGTGAATAACTATCGCCAGTTTGATTTTAAACCCTACCTCTTCAGGACCAAAGATTATGGGCAAACCTGGGAAAGTTTGGTGAATAGCGCCCAGGTAGGGGAAAACAGTTATACGCTTAGCGTTATACAAGATCCTGTCGAACCTAAACTGTTATTTCTTGGAACTGAGAATGGTTTGTTTGTCAGTTTAGATGAAGGGAAATCCTATACCAAATGGACCAGTGGATATCCTGCATCGGTTCCTACGATGGACATGGTCATTCACCCCCGAGAGCACGACCTGGTGATCGGTACATTTGGAAGGGCCATTTACGTGCTGGATGACATCAGACCTCTTCGCGAAATGGTAAAATCAGGAACCCAGACTTTGAATAAAACGGTGCATTTGTTTACACCTCCTGATGCGTACTCGGTTGAAACCATGGGACCTGAAGGGGTGCTATTTAGTGGCACAGGAATGTTTAATGGAGAAAATCGATCTTTGGGCGCATTGATATCTTACGTAATCAACAAACCGGAAGAGAAAAAAGAGGAGATAAAGAAAGAGGAACCAAAGACTTCAGTTAAAGGTAAGCGCACTGGTACTGCCGCACAGCCTGAGCCGGTAAATGAAGACAAGAAGGAGAATAAGAAAATAAAGTATGATTCTTTGACACTCGAAATATTCAATGCCTCTGGAGAGAATATCAGAACGCTGAAGCAGAAAGCCCCTGAAGACAATGGACTCAACCGCATGACATGGAACCTCGATGAGAAGGGGGTAAGAGGACCTTCCCGCGACAAACCAAGGGCCAATGCTTCGGAGCCAAGCGGTGCTTCCGTGCTGCCAGGCACTTATAAATTGAGATTGACTTTTGGGGATCAGAAAGACTCTACCATGATTAATGTGAAGTTGGATCCCAGATTTACCAATGATGGGGCCAACATGCAGGCGCGCTACAACAGGCTGAAAGAGATTGAGAGGCTAAGGGAGTTCATCAGTACGGCTACGGATCGTTTGCGTGAGTCAAAAGAGATTGTCACCGATTTTGAAAAGAGAATGAAGGAGGCCAATCGGGATGATTTGAAAGAAGCAATGGAAAAAACCAAGGTCATGAAGGACTCCATCGACAAAGTATTTGATTTCATTTTAGGGGCAGAGGATAAAAGGCAAGGAATTACCAGTACTGAATTTCCAGCCCCTTCCTCATTTATCAATACAGCAATGTTTTACACCAACACGTCACGTGATCCATTAAGCGCCAGGGATAATGTTGTTTTCAAACATGCTGAGGAAAAAACAAAGGAAATGCTTGATCGGGTAAATAAGTTCTATCAGGATCAATGGCCTGCCTATCGATCCATGATGGAAAAGGTGAGCTTGTCGCCTTTCAAAGATTACGCGCCAATTAATAAAAACTAAGTGATCTGCTGTTAAGAATAGTAAGCCCCATGGAGTGGTTTCCATTGGGCTTCTTTATTTATACTTTTTAGAAATTTATTTACTTAACATTGTTGAGCTAAATGAAATGTTATCCATAGTCACCAGCTGGGTCAATGCTCTCCAGGTGAGAAGAAAGCGTTCATTTTGGATTGCACTCACTTTTGTGATAATCACCGCATTGGGCATGCGACCATCTTCTGCCTGCTTGCAAACAGCCGCCACTCCCATGGCTATTGTTGATCTGGAATTGGCTTTTGATCAATCCAAAGCAATCTCCATTAAAGAATTATGGATTTTACGTGAATGTAATAGTGCAATGTCAATATCATCAAATGCTGTGGAGGCTGCTATCATCAACATTATTTTAGATTTTGCTTTTATTGCCGCTTACACATGGTTTTTCATCATTCTTATCGTGCTTACGAAATTCACGAGTTCATCACCCATTGATAATTTTACCATGTTGGGTTGTTATGCTGCGCTAACTGCAGGCGCGCTAGACATTAATGAGAATATCTTCATGTGGGTATTCTTGACAGTTGGAGAGATCAGCTCACTGTTGTTTGCCGTTCCGGCTGCAGTCAAATTTGTCATACTGGTCTTTCTGATTTTATTCCTGACGGTAAGACTCAGTATGCGTCTACTTTCAGATCGGGCTAACTAATTGTCTTTCTTTCCAACCCGAAGTGGTGGAATTTTCTCTCCTGATGCACAGCTTCTAATCAAAATATCTAATCTCCTTAGTTTGGTTTCATCACGTTTTGCACTAATTACCCACCAAATTGAAGGCTTTCTTACCGATGGAACCATTTTTTGAAAAAAAGTCCAGGCTTTCTTATGGGCTTTGATTTTGGATTCAAATGCTGCCGGGAGTTTAATTTCCTTTTGCTCAAAAGACGCTTTCCGGGCATTCTTAATATCCATCTTTGAATAAGCTGCATGGCCAGCTTTTTCGATTAACCCCTGTTGCATCAGTTCCTTGAAGCGCCTTATGTTCACATCGCTCCAATGGCTCCTGTCTTGGCGAGGAGTGAAACGTATGGTATAACTTTCCTCATCGAGTGAATGCCGAATGCCATCTATCCATCCAAAGCAGAGCGCCTGATCAACCGACTCCGGCCATGTGATACTGGGCTTACCGCTTGCCTTTTTATAATATCCGACTTGCAACTCCTTTTTAATTTGATGGTTTTTCTCCAGCCATTTTCTGAAATCCTCAGGCTTTACGAAAAATATCGGCTTCATCGTTGCCCGGTCAATCAGTCCTTTTCAAGAAATGGATATCTATAGTCAGTGGGGGAAACAAAGGTTTCCTTGATGGTTCGCATAGAGGTCCAACGCAGGAGATTCATTTTGGCACCAGCCTTGTCGTTGGTTCCGGATCCACGTGCACCTCCAAATGGTTGTTGTGCAACCACCGCTCCGGTGGGCTTATCATTTATGTAAAAGTTTCCTGCCGCATTGGTCAGTTTCTTAGTTGCCAATTCAATGGCATATCTGTCTTTGGAAATGATGGAACCGGTTAATGCATAGGGTGAAGTTTGATCTACTAACTCCAGTGTTTGCTCATAGTTTTCACTGTGGTACACATAAACGGTGACTACTGGTCCGAAGATTTCTTCACACATGGTGGTGGAAGATGGATCTTTGGTTTCAATGACGGTAGGCTCAATAAAGTATCCTTTTGATTTGTCATACTTGCCTCCCGCAATTATTTCATTTTGTGGATTCTTTTTTGCCTGATCGATATATCCGGTAATCTTATCAAAAGCTTTCTCATCTATTACTGCATTGATAAAATTGCCAAAGTCTTCAGTGGGTCCCATTTTCATAGATTTCAGATCCTCAACCAAAAACCGCTTTACATCATCCCAAAGGTTTGAAGGAATGTAGCACCTGGAAGCAGCGGAGCATTTTTGCCCCTGGTATTCAAAAGCTCCCCTGCTAATTGCCGTAGAGACCGCCTTAGCATCTGCGCTCTTGTGCACCATGATAAAATCCTTACCTCCTGTTTCGCCTACTATCCGAGGATATGACTTGTACTTAAAAATATTCTCGCCAATAGTTTTCCAAATCGTTTGAAAAACTTTTGTACTTCCAGTGAAGTGGATTCCCCCAAAATCCTTGTGGTTAAAAATCACATCACCGGTAACGGGCCCATCCGTATAAATCAGATTAATGACGCCATCGGGCAGGCCAGCTTCTTTCAGCACTTCCATGACCACATGGGCAGAATAAACCTGGGTGTAAGCGGGTTTCCAAACCACTGTATTGCCCATCATGGCAGCACTGGTGGGCAGATTGACGCCAATAGCCGTGAAGTTAAATGGGGTTAATGCAAATATGAAACCTTCCAGCGGGCGATACTCCATGCGGTTCCATACACCAGGTGACGAGGCTGGCTGGTCTCTGTAAATCTCAGTCATGAAATGCGCGTTGAACCTCAGGAAGTCAATCGATTCGCAGGAAGCATCAATTTCAGCTTGAAATGCGTTTTTGGATTGCCCCAACATGGTTGCCGCATTGATTTTGTGACGGAAAGGACCGGCTATAAGATCGGCAGCTTTTAAGAATATACCCGCACGATGCTCCCAGCTCAGGTTTGCCCAAAGCTCCTTGGCGCCCATTGCAGCAGCAACGGCCTGCTCTACATGACTTTTGTCACCTTCATGAAATTGACCCAGCACATGCTTGTGGTCATGAGGAGGTGAAATAGAAATGGTTTTACCGGTACGGACTTCTTCCCCGCCTATGTACATGGGAATATCTACCTGTTTCGCACGCGCTTTCTCAAGTTCTTTTTTTAGCAGTGTTCGTTCCTTACTGCCCGGGGCATAAGAAATAATGGGTTCGTTTTTTGGTGCAGGTACGTTGTAAAATCCGTTGGCCATAATCACATGATATTTTTAGTTCAAAATTTTAAAAATCGTCTCCTTGTCGAAGGGGATGCAAAGATAATCAATTTAAGAACCATTAGAGGATGGATTTAAGTTCGATTAAATCTGAAATTTCGTATTTCATTTTGTGTTGATGTTTTTTCCTGGCTGGATTGAAGAAAGCACTGTCTATTCCAGCGTTATTGGCTCCGGTTATGTCAGTGTTTAGGTTATCACCAACCATAATAACATCATTAGAATTGTAGTCATGTTCGGCCAAAGCATATTCAAAAATTTCTTTAGCTGGTTTTTTATGACCGGCAGACTCGGATGTCACCACTTTATCAAAATAGCCTGAAATGCCTGAGGAGGCTAGTTTTACAGATTGAATCTCTTCAAAACCATTGGTGATGATGATGAGTTTGTATTTACTTTCCAGGTAGTCGAGGATAATTTTTGCATTAGGGAGTAAATTCTTTTTGGTAGGCGATAGGGCTACGTATTCACTTGACATGGATAAAGATAGGCGATAGTCATCAATACCGAGTGCCAAAAGTATCCGGTGAAATCGTTGATAGCGGATCACATCTCTTTGAATAATCCCCAAATCATACTGATCCCACATTTGGGTATTCATTTCCATGAATGCATCCAACAGCGATTCAAAGGAAGATATGCCTTTATTTTTTAGGTCATTTTTATCATACAATTCGAGCAGTGCTTCAGCACAATTGCGATCGTAGTCCCACAACGTATGATCGAGATCAAATAGTATGCATTTATACAAACTCGAATTCAAAGTTCAGGATCGTGTTAGTTGACGAATTTTTAGTTTGTTCAGGGCCAATTCCCTATTGGAATACAGCGTGTCATACACCTGTTGGTCCTTTTGGAGGATGGGATCTCTGCTGATGAACTGAAGAATCTGTTTGATGATATCAAAGACTTCATCTTTTATTTGATAAAAAACCCATTGATTGAATTTACGGATGGAGAGAATGTCTGAATTCTTTAAATACACCAGGTGGCGGGATGTTTTTGTTTGTGTAAACTCCAGGATCCGCTCCAGGTCGCTGATGCACATTTCTCCGTTGTTCATGATCAAATTGAGAATGCGCAATCTTGAGGTATCCGAGCAGGAAAGGAAAATCTGAGATCCGATATCGATGTTAAAGTGTTTTAATCTCATACCGTTTGTAGAAATTATTTCGGTTTGAAGATTGAAATTTAAGTTTTCAAGTTAATACAAAAACATCAATGTAAATGCCCAGTTTAAAGATTAGGCCGGAATATTTGCAATCCTTATCTTTGGATCTTTGAATATTTATGGCACAAAGCGGATTTAAGTGGGGTGTATTTTTATTGATAATTGTGTTGGCTGGTCTGTCATGTGCCATTGATGGTTATGCACAGAGCAAAAAAAGAATCATTCAATTATCGGGTGTAATTCTAAGTGAAGACAGTGTTTCTGGTTTGCCTGGGGTTCATATATATGTTCCCAAAGCAGGCAGGGGAACTACTTCCAACCGTACGGGCTACTTTTCCATGCCAGTATTGGAGGGGGATAGTGTAGTCATTAGTTCTGTAGGCTATGTGCGCAGAAGTTATATTGTTCCAAAATCTATTTCGGAGTACATCACCATTATAGTAGAAATGGTGCAAGACATTACCTTCCTTAAAGAGGTGGAGATCATGCCATTTCCAACCGAAGAAGTTTTCAAGGAGGCTATTCTTGCATTGAATATTCCCATGGATAATGGTGTTGATCCAAAAGCATTAAACGCTGAATTACTTGCATTGATGCTGAGAACCACTCCGATGGATGGCGAAGCGAATTATCGATATTACATGAATCAATATCCTGGCACCATTAATGATCGATTTCAACCTCGTGTAAATCCGTTTCTCAACCCGTTTAATTGGGCCAGGTTTTTTAGAGATTTAAAGAAAGACAAAAACTAAATTTTAAGAAAGTGCACACCCGGGGTTATCCCTGTTCCAACATTCCCAGGTAGACGCCATTGGTCCAGCCAAATCCATCCTGGTTTGGATATTCACCGCCACCTCCTGCATCGCCACTTCCCAGTACGTTGTATTTTTCCATCATCTTGCCCGTGTTTCTGTACACCTTATCATTGGTTTTAAGCCAGGCATGCTTGATGTTGCCGGCCAGTTTTTCCTGACCATAATTCTTGCAACCCATATAAGTGATCCATTGGAGGGGAGCCCATCCGTTTGGTGCATCCCATTGCTGCCCGGTGGATAACAAAGTAGTTAACAGACCTCCTGGTTTCAGAAATTTCTTTTGAAGTACATCACCGATTTTAATTGCCTGTTCAGATGTTGCCACTTTAAAGAAGAGCGGAAACGCACCGGCTAGCGTAAAGTATGGTTTTTGTTGTTGGGTGATAAAGTCATAGTCGAAGTAAAAGCCTTCCTTTTCGTTCCAACAATATTTTTGAATTGCAGCCTTTCTTTCTGATGCTAATTTTTCATAATGACGTTTCTTTTCTTGATCACCGATCTGATTATAGATTTTACCCAACAGTTCCTCCTGGAACATGAGTAGGCAATTCAGATCAACAGGAATAATTTCTGTAGTATGAATGGTAGAAAATTTATCAGGATTTTTGAACCACCTGCTACTGAAGTCCCATCCCGATTCAGCTGCTGCCCTGATGTGCCTATAAAGAACCTTGGGATTTTCAGTTCCATGAGCCAGTTCCATATCCTCTTTATAGGCTTCTGGCCTTGGTGTGTCGTTGGTATCCCAATATCGGTTGAGTATTTCTTCGTCAGGTAATCTCACCACGCGTGAAATGGCATTGCGGGTAGGAATAAGGTCATTGCTTCCATCCATCCAGAATCTGTATTCTTTTTCAATCTGGGGCAAGTAACATGATAGCACTTCCTCTCCTTTCTCTTTGCTTAAAAGTTTTACCATGATGGAAAAAAATGGAGGCTGTGATCTGCCCAAGTAATAGGTGCGGTTGCCATTGGGAATGTATCCGATATGGTCAATTAAATATGAGAAATTCCCAACCATGTGTTCTATCAAATCAATCCTTCCGGAGGCACGAAGGCCCAGCATGGTAAAGTATGAATCCCAGTAATAGATTTCACCAAACCGACCTCCGGGAACAATGTATGGATTGGGCAATGAAATCAATGAGCCTTTAACTTTTTCGGGTTGACGCGTGAGTACAGTCCACAGATTTTCCACATGAGCCTGTGCAGACTGGTTTAAGTCGCTGCTGAAACCGGAAGCATAGGGTTTTGGCAGACTGAAATTCTGGTGGACAAAATCAGCTAATTTAAAATCACTACGCTCTTTACTGGCCAGGTAATCATCCAGTATTTGCCGTAGATCATTTTTTGGTTCGCAATCGGGAAATGTCTTGCTGTCTTCAAATAGCGCACTGCGCTGAACGTCTTCAAACAGTGGGCTGAGCTGGTGAATTTCCAGTGAATCGTATTGCATGCCAGATAATTTTAGTGACCGCCTCCAGAAGTGAATGCAATCGAAGCTTCCGATTTCTTTTGGATACGATTAAAGAAATATAACAAAACGATAAGCAATCCGATAGGAACCAATGAGAAATAGAAAGCGGTTTCGCCACCGAAGGCCTCGAATATATTTCCGGTAATGATAGAACCCGTGGTTCCCCCCAAGGCTGAGAAAATCACAATGAGCCCGGACATGGGGCCATGTTGCACTTTAGGCAGCGTGCTCAATATAACCGAATTGATGGCCGGATAAATTGGGGCCAGAAACAAGCCAATAAATGGAAAGACAAAAGCGCCTAATGGCGCTGTGGCCCAACCTGTGACTTCGCCATGTGCATTTTGAGCGAGCGGTATGGCCACAAAAACCAAAACACTTGCGCTCAGCAAGCACACGATCAGTACGTTGAACCAATGAATTTTCCTAAGCACCACCCCCGCAGCAAATCTGCCAAAGGCAGTGGATGCAGCTAGTATACTGGCCATTTCAATACTTAAGCTTGTTGGAAGTTTCAACACCTTGCTGTTGAAGGTGGGCAACCAACTCATGATGCTTTGTTCGATTAGTACATAAACAAAAGCACTGACAATGAAAACCAAAACCAGCGGCTTAATAGCAAGCTTGATCATTTCAATGAATTCCTGCAGCAATGGCTTCTGCTCGGTTCTTTCTACCGCTGATTCATCAAGTGTGGTACTGAGCAATAATAGAAATGCAATAAAGGTGATAGCGGCTAGCAAATAATAGACTCTGAACCATGCGGTTGATTCAGGGTCGGCATCGTCCATAAAGAAGCTAAAAATAAAGTAGCCGGTGAGTATACCTATCATAAAAAAAGACTCAATAAAATTCATGAAGCTGGCATGATCCTTCTTATTCTCCGTCACTATTCCGATGGTCGCGTACACTGAGACTTTAATAAGGGCAAAGCTGGTACCCGTAGCCGCAAATAAGACCTTTGTCATGGCGAAACTGTTGAGCGAAGGCATGATCATGCATACTGCTGTGATGAGTCCCAGCGCAATCAACATGGTGTTTTTATACCCAATTCTAATAATGTAGGAAGCAATGAGAAATGAGACCAATGCAATACTCAGATCTTTAAAAGCCTCCAGTACACTGGCGGCAGATTCAGCAACGCCATAATTGCTTTGCACCTTTAATATTACCGTGCCCACACTGTTGAGCAGGATGGCAAAAACGAAGTAATTAAGAAACAGGGAGATTTTTATTTTCCAATTATGCATGGACGAAGTAAGTGGTGAATCTGGAATGATGATGGCAAAAACTACCTTGTAAAGCTATCACTTTTTGATTCTTAATCAATACCTGGTGCAGGGTATCTCCGGCAGTCTATATGCGCGTTTTTTTCTTGAAGGTGAGCAGAGGCACTTTGTTAAAGAGTGCAATTTGTCTGGTGATCCCTTTTCCGAATAATTTTTCAAAAAAAGTAAGTTCATGTGTAAACATAGCCAACATGTCAATTTTGTTTTTGGCGATGTATTCATCAATTCCCTCCTCGGGATTATTAGCGTGAGATACCGCAAATGAGATGTGTGGATAATTCAGGCGATTGATAAGTTGCGTTACGATGCCTGTTGCGTCAATGGCATTTTCTTCGCGTGGTGAGGTAACATGAAGCACATGTACCCTTGCGTTAAATTTTCTGGCGAAGGAAACCACTCTTTCAATTTCAGACTTCAGATCGAGGATGTCTGTGGCGTATACAATATCACTGAGGTCATTGAATTGTGCAAATTCCGGAACAGCTATGACAGGCACCAGACTTTTGTTGATTACGGATGCTGCATTGCTGCCAAGGAATATTCTTTTTAGTCCAGTAGCACCTTTGGTGCCCATGATGATCAAGTTGATGTCATGATTATTGGCATAGTTGTTTACCACTTTGCTAACAGGGTAACCTGGAATCACTTCGTATTTGATTTTTGGGGTGTGCGGAGATTTCAGTTCTTCAATAAGATGTATACACTCGTTGCGGGCATCGTTAATTAGTATTTCCTCGAGATCCTTTGCTTTGAGTGAAGCCCTTGAAGGCCCTTCCTGGTACACGACACTTAGTAGAATCAATTCTGCATTGAATTTTCGCCCCAATTCAATGGCAAAGTCAATGGCCACCCTGGATAGTTGTGAGAAATCAGTCGGGATGAGAATTTTCATAGTGTTTCAAAATTTGATTTTCGGAATGTAAGCATCGGCAGTTCAGTACGATATACGAGTTCTTCTGTTTTGCCCCTGACAAATAGCCTGTCGAAAAGGCTTCGCTCTTCGGGAAACATCACCAGGCAATCCGGCTTTCTGTCTTTTAAGTATTGCTGTATCTGGCCCAAAAGGGTCATGCCTTTGGTTTCCTTTTCCAGCACTACTTTTATTTTTTGGTACTTTACTTGTTTAGTCATGGCCACAATTTCTTTTTGCGTCATTGGTTTGTGCCATCCAAAATCAAGATAAAGAACCTCCAATGTAGCATCAAGTTTTTTGACAATAGGCACGAGTTCTTTCAGTTCATTGACCAGATTATTTAAGTCTGTAGCATATACAATGGATTTCATTTTCTTGTATTGGTATCCGTCTGGAACAGCCAATACCGGAATTTTTGATTTAAGGATTATCTCAGAGGTGAGGCTACCAAAAATTTTGAACCCAACCAGCCCATGAGTGCCAACAATGATCATGTCCGCGCTGTACTTTGAAGCAGCTCGCAATAGCGTTTCAGTTACAAAATAACCAGTGTTGACCACTATTTTGGCATTTCGAAATTCTTTTTTGATTCTGAATTCCTGGTAATATTTATCAGCCAAAGATTCAAGCCTTTTTTGTTTTTGTATTTCAGCTTTTTGTTCAATTTCAAGGAACTGGGATTCACTAATGGTGGGCTTGAATTTGGGCATGCCCATCACATGGAATACGATCAGCTGACTGTCCATTGCCGATGCTAATTTGATCGCATATTTTACAGCGTTGTTTCCGATTGGAGTAAGGTCTGTTGCGACAAGAAGGGTTTTCATTTTGTGGTATTTTGCCTGCCATTGTTGTTCTTACAAGGCTACCAGGATTGTACTTATTTACCTATGACTTGCATTCATTTTAGGAAGTGACTTACGTCATATTCAGCAGGGACAATGGAATTGTTGCAGGTTTTTGCTGAACTTTGAAGCTGCAATAGAGGTGATTATGGCTACTATCTATATTAAGAACATGGTTTGCAACCGGTGCATAATGGCGGTAAAGCAGGTGATGGAAGAGCATGGCCTGCATCCTGTTCATGTGGTATTGGGGGAGGTGAAATTGAATGAACAAGAGTTATCGAAAAGCCTGCTAGATCGCCTGGATACCTCATTGCATGAATTGGGATTTGCGCGCATAGATGATCATAAGGCAAGGCTGATAGAAGCCATTAAAAGCAAGGTTATCCAATTGGTTCATCACTCCAATGCACTAGATCGCAAGTTCAATTGGTCAACGATACTGTCCGATGAATTGCATTATGATTACAATTACCTGAGCAACCTTTTTTCTTCGGTGGTTGGGATTACACTTGAGCAATACATTATCAGACAAAAGATAGAAAAGGTCAAGGAATTACTTTTTTACGATGAGCTTACGCTGAGTCAGATTGCTGACAGGCTTGGATACAGCAGTGTTGCCCATCTGTCTGCCCAATTCAAGAAAGTGACAGGATTAACTCCATCGGATCTCAAAAAATCGAGGGCCATTGATCAGCAAAGAAAGCCACTTGATGATGTTTCTTAGAATCTTATAATTATTTCCTTAATTAATGTAATCCATCATTTCAGGGGATTTCAGTTTTTTGCTAAAAAAAAACGGAAGCCATGGAGCAAGTAAATGAGGTTTTCATTAAGGGTATGGTGTGCGAGCGGTGTATGAACGTAGTAAAAAGAGGTATTGCTGGTCTTGGGATTTCAATTGGCAACATAAGTCTGGGTAAGATCACTTTACTCAAAGCACCCGGGAGCAAAGAATTAAATCAAATAAGTGAATTCTTATCAACACAAGGATTTGAATTGATTAATGACCGCCAAACTAGGCTTGTCATGCAGGTAAAGAAAATTGTAAGTGAGGTTTTGGCATCAGATGCAAATGATAACTTCAAAGTCAGGTTTTCTACTATCCTTTCCGAGGCACTTGGTATGAACTACGATTATATCAGTGAAACTTTCACCAAGCTTGAAGGGGTAACATTGGAGAAATACATCATTGAAAAGCGAGTGCAGAGGGTGAAGGAGTTGTTGGCATATACCCCACTTACCATAACGAAAATTGCAGATAAGACAGGATACAGCGGAGTAAATCACTTGTCACGTCAATTCAAGGAGCTAACGGGACTCACTCCCTCACACTTCCGGTCAAAACTTAGATAAGGCGGCCAAATTTGTTGGGTGAAATATTCAGATCACCGTCAGTTCCAAATTCGCCACCTGTCAATTCATACTGCCTGAATTCTTCGATCAACAGATAAGCGGCCACCCCCGGATATCATAAGACCGAGGGAGATGGCTATCCAAAGGAGAAAAAATTCGATACCTTCACCCCCTTGAATTCCTTCCCAATTCATATAGAATCCATACTGGATATGGACAGTGAGAATGATGCCCATGGCAAGCAAAGTAAAGCTTAGCGCTAACAAACGTGTTGCAATTCCCGCCACCAGCGCAAGTGCGCCAAAGGTTTCCAGTAATATGATGATAAATCCTACAATCCACGGCAGGCCAACCGTTTCGGTGAAGTACGACATGGTTCCGTTAAATCCATAGCCGCCAAACCATCCGAAAAGTTTTTGCGCGCCATGCGCAAATATTATACTTCCCAAAAACACCCTCAATAAAAGAGGCGGAAGTGTGTCCGAAGTTTGAAAAATTAGCTTTTTCATTTTCTGATTAGTTGTTTGGATAGTAAAATTTCTCTTTGATGATTTGACCGTCTTTCCACTCTTGAACCGAAACTTGCTTATAGTTTCGTACGCCCCACTCCTTATGGGTGTAATCGAAATGCCACTCTACCATGGTTTCGTTTTCACCAATTGTCACTTTTAATGGTTTAGCTCCCCGGAAATCAGTAATGGCGCTGAAGAATTCCTCTTCTCGTTTGCGATTCGCATCTTTGCCAACCGTAGGAGTGGATTCGTTTTCCTGCATTACCACATCCTTGTGATAGTACTTTTCGAATGCGTCCATGGCTTTTCCCTGAAGGATCAAATCGTTCAGGTCAGTAATTTTTTCAAATAGTTTTCTCATTGTGTTTTTTTGTTTAATTAATAACACAAAGGTGGTGGGGTAATCTTTTTGAATGAATAAACTAGATTAGAAAAGGAAGTTAATCTAGTTTAATAAAAGTTATCCTTCTGTGATTAACTGGTGTCTGATTTTGCTGAGAAATTCCTTGGTGATGCCCAGGTAGGAGGCAATCATATAAAGTGGTACGCGTTGTTCAATTTGAGGGTATTGTTGACGGAAATGCAGATACCGCTCTTTGGCCGGCATGCTGAAATTCCTGACAATTCTTTTCTCGGTGTTGGCAAATGCACGTTGAAGAATGATTCGAAAGAAACGTTCGAATTTTGGCACCTCCTTGTATAGCATTTCCAGGTTTGAGTATGATAGCTGGATCAGATGTGTCGGCTCAAGGCATTGGATATTATAAGTTGATTCGGTTTGTGTTATAAAGCTGGTAAGGTCGCTGGTCCACCAATTTTCAATAGCAAACATAACAATGTGTTCCTGGGCATCGTGATCAACATAAAAGGTTCTTACACAGCCCGAAACCACAAAACTTTCATACTTGCAAATATCACCCTGCTGAACCACATATTGTCCTTTGAGGTATTTTCGGTGATTGATTTTAGAGATAAGAATCTTCTCTTCCTCGCTTGTAAGGTCGATGATTTTTCGGATGTAATCCAGTAAGGGCTGTGCTTCCATGGCTACTTGTCAAAGCTACAAAATAGCCGCGCGTGAGAAAAAGCCTGACGCTGTCTCTTTATGCAAAAATTTTACCCCTGGGTATGAGTATCCTTGCTGAGTCAATGATTTTTATAAATCGATTCCTTTAAAATTCAAATCTCTGCTGCCCTTTTCAAGTTTGATGTATTATTAATGAAACACATGCATATGAAAGTTCTTGAAATTACAGACAGCACTTTTGAGGATTTAGTGCTCAAATCCAGGGAGGCGGTGCTCTTAGAATTTGGTGCGCCCTGGTGTCCGCCTTGCCGGGCAATGATTCCGGTGTTAGAGGCTTTGGCAAAAGAGACCAATGGACGAGCCTTGATCGGTAAGGTGGATATCGATGAAAATCCGATTTCTGCTGCTAAGTATGGCATTCGAAATCTTCCCACAATGTTGATATTTAAGAATGGGGAACCCGTTGTTAAGATGGTTGGTGCCAGTCCAAAACATCATATATATGAAAAACTGTCAGGGTGGATATAGCAATAATCTGTGGTCGGTCTGAATTGAATATTGTAAATCTTATAAGCAATTATGCAAACCCTATGGAAGGGGTTTACAGTATACTTGCAATACAAACGAATAAACAGAAACGACATGTCAAGTGATATAAAAAAACCAGTCTTAAATGGATCTGTGGCACTTCAGCGACAAACCTATCCCGTGCTTGAAATGACTTGTGCGGCATGTGCTGTAAGTGTGGAATCGATGCTTAAATCAACGCCTGGGGTGAAGGATGCAGGTGTCAATTTTGCCAATCAATCAGCATGGGTTGAATTTGACGAATCCATTACCAAGCCATCGGATTTACAAAATGTGGTTCGGTCTATAGGATATGACCTGGTGGTGGACGTTGAAGATCCACAGGCCATAAAAGAAGCCGCTCAGCAAAGGCATTACGAAGCCGTCAAAAAAAGAACCATCTGGTCTTCCATTTTGGCGCTGCCGGTGGTCGTCATAGGAATGTTTTATATGGACCTGCCATATGGCAACTATATCTCCATGGTGCTTGCGGCTCCAGTCATCTTTTATTTTGGCAGAAATTATTTCATCAATGCATTCAAACAAGCCAGGTTTGGCAAGTCGAATATGGATACATTGGTGGCGCTATCCACCGGAATCGCTTTTATTTTCAGCACCTTCAATACTTTCTTCCCTGAGTTTTGGCATGCAAGAGGGGTACACCCCCATGTTTACTACGAAGCGGCTGCTGTGGTCATAGCCTTCATTTCGTTAGGAAAACTGTTGGAGGAGAAAGCCAAATCAAATACATCCTCAGCGATAAAAAAACTAATGGGATTGCAACCCAGGACCGTGCGGGCGATAGTTGACGGAGTGGAGCAGGAAATGCCGATAGCTGCAGTAAAGGTGGGGCAGATCATAGTGGTAAAACCAGGTGAGAAAATTCCTGTTGATGGAAAAGTGTTATTGGGATCTTCATTTGTGGATGAGAGCATGATCTCCGGTGAGCCGGTGCCTGTGGAGAAAAATGGTGGTGAGCCGGTTTTTGCGGGAACCATCAATCAAAAAGGAAGCTTTCAGTTTGAAGCACAGAAAGTAGGAGGGGATACCATTCTTGCGCAGATTATTAAAATGGTGCAAGAAGCACAAGGCAGCAAGGCGCCTGTGCAAAAGCTGGTGGACAAAATTGCCGGCATATTTGTGCCCATCGTAATTGGTATTGCATTATTGACCTTTATTACCTGGATGGTAATAGGTGGCGACAATGCCTTTACGCATGCTCTGCTCACCTCAATAACAGTTTTGGTGATTGCATGTCCCTGCGCGTTGGGATTGGCCACGCCTACCGCCATCATGGTAGGTGTTGGCAAGGGGGCTGAAAATAATATCCTTATTAAGGATGCGGAGAGCCTTGAGTTAGCACACAAGGCAAATGCGGTCATATTGGATAAAACAGGAACGATCACTGAAGGTAAGCCCGTAGTCACTGATTTGGTCTGGGATGCAAAAGTAAATGCAGATCTAGAGCGCATCCTTTATTCCATGGAGACCCTATCTGAGCATCCCCTGGCAGATGCAGTGGTGAATCACTTGAAAGAAAAAGGCGTCAGTGGGATCGAACTAAAAGATTTTGCAAGCATTACTGGCAGGGGAGTACGGGCCAGTCACAATGGACAGTCTTACTTTATTGGTAATCGAAAGCTGATTGATGAAAATAAGGTTTCAATCAGTGATGTAGTAGTGAAGAAAGCAGGCGAATTGCAGTCAGCGGCAAAAACGGTGGTATATTTCTTTACTAGTGAAGAAGTGCTTGCTGTTCTTGCAATTGCAGACAAAATCAAACCTACATCGGCTGCCGCCATTAAAACGCTGCAAGAGAAAGGCATCGAGGTTTACATGCTGACTGGCGACAATGAACAAACCGCAAATGCGGTTGCACAACAAGTGGGGCTGAAGCATTACAAAGCTGAGGCGTTGCCTTCCGATAAGGCTGAGTTTGTAAAGCAACTGCAGGCCGAAGGGAAGGTAGTGGCCATGGTGGGAGACGGCATCAACGACTCACACGCCTTAGCACAGGCGGATATAAGCATTGCCATGGGCAAAGGATCTGACATTGCTATGGATGTGGCGAAAATGACTTTGATCACCTCCGATCTACAGTCTATTCCCAAAGCGTTCAACCTTTCTACCAAAACAGTAAGAGGCATTAAGCAGAATTTGTTTTGGGCATTTATTTACAACGTCATTGGTATTCCGATAGCTGCCGGCATACTGTTTCCCTTCAACGGCTTCTTATTGGATCCAATGATTGCCGGAGCAGCCATGGCCATGAGTTCGGTAAGTGTGGTGGGTAATAGTTTGAGGTTGAAGTTTGCCAAAATCTGAAACTTGGTTATAATTTTAAAGCATGGAGAGGGATGTATCAATTTTAATGGCTGATCTGACAGGATACACCGCTATGACTGATATTCATGGTGGTGCTTCAGCTGCCAAAATGGTTGATAAGTACTTGCTGCTGGTGGATAAAGCGTGCTGTGGCCAGTGCAAACCTGTTCAGCGCATTGGAGATCAGGTGGTCATGATTTCGGAAAAGGCCATCGATGTGGCCATGACTGCCCAACGCCTGAATATGCTTACCTTAGAGGAGCATGATTTTTTGGCGGTTCACTCAGGAATTCATTTTGGATCCATCTTTGAAAAAAATGGAAATTATTTTGGCTCAACCATAAACATAGCCTCCAGGATAATGAACTTAGCAAGGCGCGGACAAGTGCTTTGCTCTGATGCCTTCGTAAAAAAGATAGGAATTCAATCCGCCTTTGAAGTGAAACCCTTGGGCAAGGCTAGACTTAAGAATGTATCCAAAGAAATTGAAATTTACGAGTTGTTCAGTCCTTCCAAGGTTACTACCTCCTTTCCAATAGATCCGGTTTGTCATATGCATGTTGATCCAACTAAATGTGACAATTCTTTGCAGTACGAGGGTGAGCACTATTACTTCTGTAGCCAACAGTGCTTAAACCTGTTCATGGAAAGAATAGCAGCAAATTAGCGTTTTCAATTAGCTTATAAATCCTGTAAATCCTTCCTGTTTAAGTGTAACGCCCGGCAACAGCCTTGCTGGTATTTTTGAATCATGATGTTACATGCATTGAAAAAGATAGAAAGGACCGCCTTGCTGATTATTGGTCTTGGGGTGGCAACCATTTGTTTATTGATACTTTTCTAAGCGCCATTCCTATGAAGACAATCGTTAAGCGCATTACCCTGCTAACAAGCCAATATGTTTAAATGCGGAAGTAGTCAGGTAGAATTTAAGAATCTAGAATTAATATAATTTTTAACTGGGATTATACAAAGCCTGAAGAGGCATCTGTCGTATAACAGAATAAATGAATAAAAATGACAACGATCAGCCTGGTAATTCCAAATATGGTAACACCTTACAGTCAAATGTTAGTAGTTGACTCAATTATGTTTGCTGGGGGTACGGTAACCAATATTTTACCAACGCTTGCGGAAATAGAATTACAAGGGTATTTGAAAAGAGAAGATATCGTAAAAGCCATTGAGAAAATAGGCTCGGAGGTGGAAGGTTTAAACATCTAAATAAAATAAAAATGGAAACAATTGAATTAATTATTCCTGCCATGAAGAGTGCGCACTGCCAAATGACAGTTACTGATGTTGTCAAATCAATTGGTGGTCAAGTGAAGGGTATTGCTCCTGCCAAGGCAGAGGTAGAATTGACCAATAATTTAACTAGAAATGAAGTGGTAGAAGCCATAGAAATGGCAGGATATGTGGTAGTAAACGATTGAAAACAATAAAGGAAATGGAAACAATCAAATTTAAAACGGACATCAAATGTTCAGGATGCGTTGCCAAGGCAACGCCATTCTTAAATGAAGCCTTTGGTGAAGACAATTGGGAGGTGGATACAACTAACCCGTCAAAAGTGCTTACGGTAATTGGAGAAATGGATGAGGAAAAAGTGAAAGAGACAGTTGCCAAAGCGGGATACAAAGCAGAAAAGCTATAGTGGGTTGGGTTTAGGTAGGAGCCCCTCCAACGAGGGGCTTTTTTATTGTAAGTACTTTTGCGAACCAAGCAATTGTACGAGGGCTATGAATTGTACGGGCACGAAAGCACTTCCGGCCAGGTACAATTTGGACCGTTATATGGTTCCTGTTATAAGTGTGTTTATGGATATGGTAGCACCACTTTGAATCGTTATAAATTCAGAAACAGATCCATCTACATGAGCACTTAGCATTGTTTCAAAAACAAAACGGTTGTTGGCAGTATCCATGCTATAGGAAGCGAAATGCAGTTCATAATCACCTTCCTCCAAAAAAGCGAGATTAAAAGTTTTGGCTGTTAACCCTCCCTTTACCTCGGTACTTGTAACTGCATTCTTAAAGAGTATGCCATCATCGTAATGTGTTTGGGTTTCCTGACTTGCATTAAAGGTTCCTTTTTTATAAGCGTAAACGATAATCTTATCCCCATTTACGTTTGCCTGATCATTGTAGGTTCCGTTAATCGTACCGGTCTGATTTTTACTTAATAAGCGAATGGCTGCAGACAGGTCATCGTTGCTTACGAAATTATACCTGACAGAGGCATCTGACATGGCTCGAATTGCTTTCCGAAGGTCAAAATCCAGAATTATCGTTGATGTTGTATTGGCCAACACGTTCCAGCTTTTGTTAATCGCAACCTCTATGAGTCCACCATTCTTCAGTTTATATCTTTCTCCACCGGAACCCAAAACATAGCATCCGGGAACATTACCGAACGCATCTACCTCTGTATCCAACACCAGGGTAAGATGACTATACGTTTTTGCATCCAGTTGCGCGGTGCCCAATAGTTTAGTATTTCCGTTGCTATAGGATTTTAGATTGATTGTTTGTTTGCTGAAACCATCAATAGATTTGCCGTCTACTTTTAAGTCAGCAATAGTAACAAACACACCCTGGATATTAGCATCATCGGATGGTGCATCCGTGATTTGGAATTCTACCTCTCCATGTCCCAACGGTTCATCCTGACTTTCGCATGCAGTTCCCATCAAAGTAGCTATGCAAATTATAAAGCCAACTATGCGATTTAATTGGTACGTTTTCATGGGTTTTTTACTTTTGATTTTAACTTGTTTATTAGTTGAAGTTTTTAGTGTTGCCACATTAGTTCTACTTTTTTTTGAGTAGAAGTAACGTTTTTCAAGTATGCATCACATCTTCTTTTCTAGTTCCACAATTTTTGTTTTTGCTTTAGCAATGCCGTGGTGGGCGGCCAGCCTGTACAGCTCCAATGCTTCTTTCCTCGTTTCCTTCTTTTTCCGGGGAGCAAAGTGAGTTCGCCTGGCTGTCTCTTCGATGGCTGAAGCCAATACAAAGTAAGCTTCTGCTTCGGCCGTTTCTGAACGACTGGTCAATTCAGAAATATGCTTATCAAGTTGGGTAATCTCCAATTGTTTTGAATGCAGCTGTTCCAGTTTATCAGCGATGTCGGCTTCTTGCAGGCTCACTGTTTGCTTAAGGTTGCTGTTTTCGTTTCGGTACTGAGCCAACGTCTCCTGAAGAAAAGTCAGTTCTTTATCCCTCTTTTCCAGTTCGCCTTTCAATCTTTTAAGGGTGCCAGTAAAACTTGAATTTGAACCATTCAAAGTCTTGACCCGATCTTCAAGAAAAGAAATTCTTTGGCTGGCATCTTTTACGTATTTGTTGATATCATGTAAGCGATCCGTATAATCCTCTAATGAAGTCCCCTCCAGCACTCGTGTGCGAAGTACATTACGACTCGCATCAATGGAGTCAATCAATGCGCCTACCTCATGAAGTGTTTTCATTGTATGCTGGTTTGTTTGCAGTTCTACATTCAAAGAATCCAATTTCATTAGAAGCTCGGTCACTTCATTTTTCTTGCTGCAACCAAACAATACACCAACCATTGACATTGCAATTATTATTTTTTTCATTCTCAATAGATTTTGAATTTACTAATGGTATTTAAGATTGAAATTATGTTTAACGTTTTACGTTATTTTAGGATGAACTTAATCCCAACTGAAGGATCAGGTGCTGCGGAAATGTGACCTCCCGTGCCAAACTCAACGAAAGGTTTCAAGTCAACACTGATAATTACTGGAATCTTTTCCGGGAATTGATAGGCCAGGCCAACAATGCCATTAATACCAACACCCGCATCATTATTGACACGGTAATCAATTTCACGTCCGAAATTACCATAACGTCTGCCCTTGTCGCTATAGATGGCCAGATGAAGACCGCCTCCATAGAATACTTGAAGTCCACTGGCATTATAAATCGGTTGATGTTTTTCGATCAATCCGGTAAGGCTTGCCCCATTTCCAAATGCCCCAAGAATTCCGGAAGCAGCCATCCCGCGGTTGTAAAAATGTTTCACCTGTATGCCAGTTGTCCCTCCAACCCGAATTCCAACAGAAGTATTGTATTGGCCCATACCTTTCAAAGCAAACAGCAATACAAGTATCACAATCAAAAGAATTCCTTTTGAAGTGATCAAAAAATGTGTTTTCACCATGGTTATTACTTTTCGCACTTATTTATTTTTTTTAGTTCCACTTTCAACGAATGAATAACCTCTAATGAGGTACTTGAAGCTAATTTTGTCGACTAGTGTGCATATTTCCGGTTGAGTGGAATTGTTGAGGCGAGTAGATTAACTGCGTTGATCATTATTTGGAATGGATTCAATGAAAGACCCTGTTCGTTTCACTCGCTGTGTTTTCTTACAACCGCCCCCAAATGAACTTGGCTTGCCATAAAAGATCATAAGCCAAGGCTTTCGCTTGAGGTCTTTTGATGGTCGTGGTGAGAAAATTAGCTTCGATGATCTTAGAATGAGGTGGATTCAATCAAAAGACCTCACTCATTTCATTCGTTTGGATTTGTGTTTTATGCCCTCATCCAAGCCATGCTTGGTTCAGCTACAAATCAAAAACCCCAGGCAATGCCTGGGGTTTTTGATTGTCGGGGTGAGAAGATTCGAACTTCCGGCCCCCACGTCCCTAACGTGGTGCGCTAACCGGGCTGCGCTACACCCCGAACTCTTTTCTGCCTTTGTACTTGCTCTTTCAAAATCGATTCATGTGCAAACTAAGCCCGGTTGGCCGGGCTGTCTGCCGAAGTGTAGCGAAGGCATGGCGCTACACCCCGATAATTTTAATTGAGGTGCAATATTAATAAAACTTTCATTCTTAAAGCCTCATTTCATAATCGTTTTCCGTTATCCATAAAATAGGAGAACTTTGCCATCTAAGATTCTTGCGTGGATATTAAAAGATCTGTTTTTATTGTCATCGTTGTGGTTAGCCAAACAGCCTTCGCCCAAATCAGTCCTGAGCGCCTGGCGCAAACCCGATTACAAAAAGGAAAGTGGGCAAAAGCAGAGCAATCCATTAAAAAGGCCATCAGGAAGGATGCCATCAATCCTGAAGCCAAATTGGTGTATGCCCAATGGTATTTCATGGTCGACAATCCTAAATTTCATATCGATTCCGCCTATCGTTATACGATGGCCTCTCTGTCTGACTATGCCCTTGAAGATCAAAAACAGCGAGATCGGTTGGCCCGCTTTCCGTTGGACAGCTTGATGCTCTTGTCGTTAAGAGAAAAAATTGATAGTGCAGCATTTGAAAGAGCCAAAGACATCAATACAGAAGCAGCTTATCAGACATTCCTCGATCATTTCATTTATGCCCGTCAAAAGGCAAGTGCAATTGAGCTTCGAGACGAAGTAACTTTTTTGGATGCATTGAAAACCAACACTTATCAAAGCTTTGACCAGTATCTCAAGAAATATCCGACCTCTCACCGGGCTGATGAGGCAAAGACCCGTTATGAGAAATTGTTGTTTGAAGAAAAAACACGAGATGGCAAATTGAAAAGTTATATTTCATTCTACCAAAATTTCCCGAGTAGCCCTTATCGAGCGGAGGTTCAGCAGCAAATTTTTGAAATCAGTACTGCTTCAGGAAACTTAAAAGACTTTATCAACTTCATTTCATCATTCAGTGAAACTCCTCAGGCATTAAAAGAGGCGAGAGATATTGCCTATCATATTGCACAGCAGCTTGGTGATGACTTTCCGCAACAAATATTAACAGACTCTTTGAAGCGGGCGGCTCAACTCGAGGCAGGCTATTGGGTCCCCTTTCTTAAAAATGATCGGTTTGGTTTTATGAATGAGGACGGCAAGGAAATGGTGCCTCCAAGATTCGAAGCCGTTGATCCTGATTATTTATGCGGCAATGTGACGGACGATGTCATGATCACCTCGGAAGGGGTATTGAGCAGAACTGGCTTCTTCACTTATGCACACTCAATTGAAAGTATGGAGGACCTGGGATTTGGCATTTTATTAATACAGCATAAGAATTGCGGTGAGGTCATTCATAAGACGGGGTTTAGAATTGGAGAAAATTGTGTTGATGATGCGCGGGTTATTGCAGACCACTTTGTCGCCCTGCAGAAAAATAGAAAATGGAGTCTCTATTCATTTGCTGGAAGAAAATTGACTGAATCTGTCTATGATGATGTGCGATCAGAAGAGCAAATCGTTGTGTTTACCATACGGGGCAAAAAAATATTGAACACGATGGAAGATATTGTAAGGTCGGCAGACAACAATCTATTGCCAGAGAATATGGTATTTGATGAGGTGAGAAAATTGAGTACCGGCAAGGTGCTGGTAAAAAATGGGCCTTTGGAAGGCGTGGTCAATTCAGCTCTTGAGTTTGAAATTCCGCTTGATAGGCAAATACTCACCTTGACTTCCTTCGGATTCACAAAGCGAGTACTCAACAGCGTAAGCACCGTTGGGTTATCTGCAGCGTTGGACGGGGAGGAGTTCAGGGACATTAAACCTTACCTCAATTGGCTCGGTCTGTATCGGCCTTTGAATATTGAATTATATCACCTTCCTTCAAAGAAGATGGTAGAAGAAGGATTGGACAGCCTGTGGTTTACCAATCGCCTTGCTATGGCCTTGAAAGGTGATTCTTTGAAAGTTATTTTTGCATCAGGCAGGAGAATGATTTTCCCATATAATACCAGCGTAACTTTTGTTAAGAGCCCCGACTCGGTAAAATATTTTTATCTCGAAGAAAAGGGAGTTAAGCAATTATTTGAAGTGAATGCTGGGATTAAGCGCTTTGCTATGGAGTTTGACAAGCTGGAGGAATTGGGGTATGGTATTTTTTTAATTGAACATAAGGGTAAA
>CAYNCP010000040.1:0-38907 GCA_964395905.1 uncultured Ohtaekwangia sp. | reverse complement strand
AACCAGCTGAGCTAAGCTCCCAATACTAATAAATTCCCCTATGGTCATTTAGCTCTGAATGCTGACGTTTCAGTCAGCATCCTGACAAGCACGGCTTCGTCAGGACCAGCTGAGCTAAGCTCCCATTTTTTAGGACTGCAAATGTAGGAGAGATTTCAAAATGTGCAAAGCAATACAGTGATTCAACCTAATATTTGGCAGTTATCTTTTGGATCTTCTGTAGTGGATGGTGGAACGCCCTGCCGACTTTGTCTCTTTTAAGGTGTATTCCTCCAAATATCCCCTGTAACTCAGCGATTTCAGTAAATTTTGGATAGATGTAATACTTACATTAAGCCTTTTTCTTTCAATTTCCCTGAACAGTTGAAAACGTGTGAAGCCGTCCTTTTGGCCATTGATTGCCTTAAATATTTCCTTTCTGATGGGGGTACTAATCAATTCCTTGATTTCGCGTGGGAGACCACTCATAATCCGAGCCGGAGCAATCCCAGACTGGCGTATATAAAGGTGATGAAGGAACTCCAAACCATAATTCCAAGAAACCAGTACAAGGGAACATCGCTTCCGAATAGAACGCAATCGCGAATGAAACCTGTGGATTTGATCCTGTGAATGAGTGCCCTGAACATAACGGCCTGAAATTGCATTTTTTATTCATCAAAAAAATACCGTTGACATAAGTTTTATTACATCTTTAATTTTAAAGCCTGGCTACCTGTACGTTACAAAAAAGAGGGTTTAGCCTACTTTATGTTCAAAAACCAACATAAAACTTACTTCAGATATCCTTTGCGGTAAATCCTAATTTCCCGTTTTTCCAAATGGATTAACCATCACCACCCTATTTCTGCTGCCGTGATTGCTGCATTATTTTGATTAATTTGACCCATCAATAATGGTGATGAGAAATAAAATTGACTGGTTGGGGAATGTTTTGTGCCTCGTGGCCATAAGCCTTTTCCTGTTGTTCAGTTGTTCTTCCAGGAAGTCAACCGGGCATGTAGCCGATCTTGAGGTGGTCGATAAGAATGACGAATTTCGAACCACCATAGAGACGGGTGACTTTATTAAACTCAGCGCAGGGTATACCTACTATGAATTTAATAACAGAGATGCGGACACCCTGCTTGTCATGGTCCATGGTTTTTCCGTGCCTTCCTACATCTGGGACTCTACTTATTATGCGGCCTTGTCGAGGGGATATGGTGCCTTGAGGTACGATGCCTACGGGAGGGGATATTCGGATAATCCGGATGTCGTGTACGATGTGGCACTGTATACTTCTCAACTGGCTGAACTATTGGACGCGCTACAAATTGAAAAGAAAATAAACCTGCTCGGCTTGTCTTATGGCGGCAGAACCATCAGTGCATTTGCTTACCAATACCCACACCGAATCAAGAACCTGATTTATGTCGATCCCACCGGATTTGAAACCAATACCGATGGTGGCCCCTATCCCGTGATGGTGAGCGAGGAGGAAGTGGCAGCATTCAAGCACAGTGAGAACTATGCCAATATGGCCAGCGGACAGTTGGGGGATTTTTATGATTCAATCCCTTTCAAAGGGTGGGACAAGAAATATAAGGACATGATGCGCTTCAAAGGTTTTGTGAGGTCATTGCTGTCAACACTCAAAAACAGTCCTTCACTTGAAACAGAGCAAAGAAAAATAGCAGAATCCGGTCTTCCCGTGTTTGCCATCTGGGGTGAGCACGATGAGGTCGTCAAGTTGGATCAGGTACGAGATAATCTCATCAACAGAATTCCAAATGTTGAACTATTTGTACTTCCAAAATCGGGACACCTGCCTCACATGGAACAAGCCACCATGTTCAATTCTATATTATTTGATCAAATCATCTGCTGTGAGCACTGAATATTCTCGCATAAAGAAAATCATAATCATCCATTTCTTAACGTGAGGCACTATTCTTGCTATTAGTGCAAAAAATTCTGGCTTGCACTATCTAATTTATTTAAATTTAGGATCTGTACTTTTTCATGTGACCGTTCCCTTATTATGAGACGCCTCTCGTCTTCGATTACTGTTTTGTTTCTATTGTTCTCCTGTTCCATTATCAAGGATGATGACATATTGACGCAGGAAGATTTTGACAAGAATCTTGTGGTTGAGAAAATTGTTATTAGTCACGATATTTTTGGAGCTCCAATATCGGGCACAGAATCGGAGGCCTCTTTTTCATATTCATCCAATGGAAGGCTTAGCAACATTTTTTGGAATAGTATGTCACCTGATTTTAATGAAGAGGCAACCTCTGGGAGAGAGTTGGGAAAATTGCGTTTCAATTTATTTTTTGACACCAATGGTCCCGATGGATTCTCGCCTCAGTACACGGTTATCACCAGTTTTGCTTACGATGGAGCAGGAAGGATAGTATCCATTTCTCAACGATATGATGACAGCGGCATCGGAACAGTGTTGTTTCAACAATTCAATTATTCCTATGATGCAAGCGGAAAGTTAATTGAAATAGAGACCCTTAACAATCAGCATGACTTTGCCAGAAAAACGAAAACTGTTGACAGTCTCATTTATTCTGGAAACAAGATTACATCTGTAGTGAGGACATTGGAGACCAACACGTCTACATCGCAGCAGACCATCAGCATTAAATATTCAAGTTTAGGTGTCGTGTCTGAAATTAAGAAAGGCAACACCACCACGCTGAACGGATGTGCGGTAAACCTGGATTATTATTTCTGTCACTTCTCCGAAACAAGTGGTGGCGGTGGTTATAGCAATTCCAATATTATCTATGGTGAAGGTACTAAGCCAACTCAAGTCACCATCAGTGAAGTGCGTTTTGAGGATAATGGATCATCTGGGGTATTTGGTGATCAATCAGGCCGTCCACCTGATCATTTCTTCGTATGCCCTTATCTGTTTGTTCCCGGGTTATTTGACAATGGAAGGGATCTGGCACAAATATTTATTGACGACTGGTGGATCAAGGGGGTTGGAACCAATTCCATGTTTGAAGTAGTGGCCAATGAAACCGTGACCCTGAACTTTACCTATACCTTGCTGAAATGAATTATTTGACCAAATCCTTCATCATACTTGTCAGCATATTGGTGTCTTCGCTATGCCATGCACAATTTTCCATTCCCTCTATGGATGTGAAATTGGCTGGAGGGGCCTCCCTGGTTCAGATGCCTGACTTTGACTTCGAGGGGGTTGTTTTAGGTGGGGAATTGAATATTCATATCAATGAAAATATTGCGATAGGCCCTTTTTTTTCAAAAGGTGTATCAATGCAATATTTGACCGATCAAGAAGAATATCAATCGGATCAATGGATATATGGTATTCAAGTTCGCTTATCCACGGATCGCAGTCACAAAATAAGACCCTACCTCAATCTCAATTATTACAAATCTGAATTTGTAATCGATTATGAAGATTTTAGAACGGCCGGGGAAACAACTGGATATGGAGCTGGCCTGGGATTATTAATAAGACTGACAAACAGAATTTACCTTAATGCCATCGACCTGAGTATCAAAAAACCTGCTAAAGAATTATTTCTGTTGCCCGATGCCAATTTTATTATTCAGGCTCATGCTGGCGTATCATACAATTTTGGAAGAAAAAGATAAGTCATGAAGCAGATTGCACTTATGGCCATTACTTCCGTTTTGAATTACGGACTGGTGGCGCAGGGCTTGCTGAAAATCGAGATCAAAGTAAAGAGTGCTGCGGTAGCTAAATACACTCCTGACAATAGTTATCTGGCCGTTGCTGACAACGATAAGGTACGCTTATACAATGCCGGTAATGACACGCAGATAAAAATTTTTGAAGGACATGCCAAAACGGTTAATGATATTGGATTTGACAGCAACGGTGAGCACATGGTCACTGCAAGTGCTGACAAATCTGCTGTCATATGGAATATCAAGTCAGGTGTTAAGGAATTCATGCTAACAGGTCATGAGAAGGAGGTGCGGCAGGCGAGATATGCGGCTGGAGGTAACTACATAGTTACTGCCAGTGAAGACATGACGGTAAAGTTATGGAATGCTGAAACCGGAAAGCTGATTTACTCCAAGAAAGAGCATGACAAGCCAATACGTGCTTTAGCGGTAAGCCCTGAAGGCGATTTCTTTATAACCGGGGGAGGAGACAGGATGATTATTGTGTGGAATACGGAAACTGGCAACGTGATAAAGAAAATTCCTGCTCACAGCGATTGGATTCGAACTTTAGCCATACATCCTGACGGAAAGTCGTTCGCAAGTGGGAGCTATGATAAAACACTGGCTACATGGAATTATGAGAGTGGCGAAAAGATGCAGGAATTCACCAATCACCGGGGCTGGATTTATAGCGTGAACTATAGCGCGGATGGAAAATATATTGCTGCGGCTTCAGCAGACAAAACCGGATATTTTTATGAAGTGGAGAGTGGCAACCTGAGTTTTAAGTTGGATGATTTTAAAAATGAATTGCTGTCACTCGAAATAAGTCCCCAGGGCAAGGAAGCAGTTACCATAGCTCTATACGAGAATGCAGTAAAAATCTGGGATATATCCTCCTTGAATATTTCTCCTGTTTTCAGGTTCAAGGACAAGAATGACAGAACGCCACCTCAAATCTATGTAGCCAACCCACCCAACATCCAAAATGACAGGGTCAGATTCTCTGGAGACATCATTGATATCAGGGGGACAGTAATCGATGAGTCGGGAGTAAGAAGATTGCGCATCAATGGCATTGAGACGCCATTGAAAGACAATGGCAGCTTTGTCATCAATCTTCCATTGGTAGCGGGCGATAACTTCGTAACCATGGAAGTGACAGACATTAATGACAACATTGCGTTGAAGAAATTTGTGATTTCGCGCAAGGATTTGGTTGGCGGTGATTATGATGCACGCGAGGCAGATAATTATTTGTTTGTCGTTGGAATCAACGATTATCAATATTGGCCAAAGCTTAATAACGCAGTGAAAGATGCCACCGATGTGGCGGGCACCCTAATGGGCCAGTATGATTTTGACTTTTCAAATGTTACTATCATTAAAAATGAGCAGGCTACGAGAAGTAACATTTATAAAGGATTGCGCTCTCTTATTTCTCAAGTAACTCCAAAAGACAACTTAATGATTTATTTCTCAGGTCACGGTTATTTTGATGAATTAGTGAATGAAGGATATTGGGTACCTGTGGATGCAAAGCTGAGTACCACAGGTGATTACTTATCCAATTCAGATATTTTAAAGATCATTGGTAATATAGAATCTCAGCATACCTTTTTGGTAGCGGACGCTTGTTTCTCCGGTTCATTGTTTAATGAAACAACAAGAGGTTATGCAGAAAACGTAGAGCAGTACCGATCCCGCTGGGGATTGGCCTCTGGTAGATTGGAAGTTGTTTCGGATGGAACACAAGGAAAGAATAGTCCTTTTGCCAGAAACTTTATTTCCTTTTTAAAGAGCAATCCCAAAGACAAAATTGCAGTAAGCGAGCTGGTTCAGCATGTAAAAATACAGGTGGCAGAGGAGACCAATCAAACACCAATTGGCAACCCATTGAAGGGAGCAGGAGATGAGGGGGGTGAATTCGTTTTCTATAAAAAGAATTGAATAGTGAATTGAATTTGCCATTATTGTTCTTCTATTAAACCGAAGGACATGACTTTTCAATCCATACTATCCGAACGCGAGTTTGTTATTGACTCGAATTCAAAATCACAAGGACATATTGCGGTAAAGGGAACTCCGGTTAAGATGCCTTCCACTTTCATTCAAGGATCAAAACCGGGAAAGCAAATCCTAATTACAGGTGGAGTTCACGGTGGTGAATATCCTTGTATTGAAACCGCCATTCAATTGGCTGCACGAATAGATCCAAAAGAAGTCTCCGGTTCAATAGTTATTATACATCCAGTGAACGTACCTGCATTCTTATCCAAACTGCAATACTACGGTCCCTATGATGGAAAAAATCTGAATCGCGTTTTTCCGGGCAAAGCATTGGGTACGGTCAGCGAACGAATAGCCTATACCGTTCATCAGTTTCAACAGACTGCCGACTTCTTCATTGACTTGCACGGGGGAGATATTCATGAGTCATTAGTCCCATTTGTGATTTATTCCAAACTGGGAAGCAACGAAATGACGGAACATTCCAGAGCAATGTCTGCCGGGCTCGGGTTTCCTTACGTTGTGGGATCCGTATCGGACAACGGTTCAATTGGGGCGGCAGCTGCAGCAGGAACACCAGGCTTTCTGGCGGAATTGGGTCAGTGCGGGAGATGGGACGTTGAAGAAGTGGAGACTTACATAAATGCCACCATGAATGTCCTGCGATCGTTAAAAGTCATTCAGGGCAATCCGAAAATGGAAGCCCCTGTTTCCTTTTTAAGTAAAATGGCCGTAACCACCGCCAATGAGGAGGGCTGTTGGTATCCTAGTATAAAACTGGAAGACAAAGTGAAGAAGGGTGAAGTGGTAGGGGAGACCAGAGACTTTTTTGGAAATGTGTTGTGTGAATACAAAGCCGATGAGGATGGCATAATTCTTTACCTGGTGACTTCATTGGCCATTACACCAGGAGATCCATTGCTGGCAATAGGCATTAAGTAAGCTACGGACCTGACTTTATAAATTTAAACACAACCTCCTGACCATTTCCAGATGTAATAACAGTCAACGTATCTTCATGGAGTTGATATCGAATTTGCTTTGGAAAATCATGGGCGGGATTCTCACACACAAATCCATCTGAGGCAATTGACGTAAATTTAAAAAATACCGGCTTGGGATTTTCTACAACGTCTGCAATATAGCGTAGCGTATCACGCGCCAATACAATGCGTAGCTTTTCGACAAACGTAGTGTCCCCGCTGCGCATCGCCACACCCCAACCTGTTAGCTCTGCAGCTGAGGTTTTCTCCCATCGTTCGTGTGCAGTTACACCCTCTCTTGTATTGGTTCGTTGCCAGTAGCCCATCAGCCAATCCACCTTAGAAAGGTCATGTTTTGTTTCCTGCTTGCCGGCACATCCAAATAGAATTGACCCCAAACAGCAGAATGAATATAGGAGTGATTTCATTTTCCTAATTTAAGACAATTCATCCTTCATCCATATTTGTCTAAACAACAATAGTACCTACATTTACGTAGATCGAATGCCATTATGCCGCTGGAAGAGGAATTAAAACAATCAAAATTTAGCAACGCCCATCAAAAGGCATTGTTGAATATACTCTTCACCGGAAGCTGGTTGAATGGAAAGAGCAAAACCTATTTCAAAAAATTCAACATCTCACCTGAGCAGTTTAATGTGTTGCGAATTTTGCGGGGCAGTCATCCCCAACCCATGCGGCTGGCAGACATCGCTCAACGAATGATTGAAAAAAACAGCAACTGCACCCGATTGGTTGAAAAATTAAAAAAGAAAGGATTGGTAGACCGACAGCTGTGTGAATCCAACAGGCGCCAGGTTGACATATCCATTACCACCAGGGGTTTGAAATTATTGGAGAAAATTGACAGTGACAATAACCAAATTTCGGCTTTTCAAAAATCCATCAGTGCCGTTGAAGCGGAAGAACTGAATCGGATTTTGGATAAATTAAGGGACAAACATAAATAAGGAAGCATAAACCTCCTTTTGGATCAACCTGTCGAGGATTGTAATCTACCATTATGGAATTGAGCTCGTTCGCTGAAACAACCCTCCAGTTTATTAACAGTACTTCCGGGCATATTTACTTAACAGGAAAGGCCGGAACAGGCAAGACCACTTTTCTTAAAAACCTGCCAGCCCTTACGCACAAGACCCTGGCGGTGGTGGCGCCAACAGGTATCGCTGCACTGAATGCAGGCGGAGTAACCATTCATTCACAATTTCTGCTTCCGCTGGGCACCTTTTTGCCAGACAAATCAATTCCCACAGACGTCAATGCCGGTCAGGGATTCTACACACAAACCACACTGGCCAGGAAACATCCGTTGAACAGCATCCGAAAACAAGTGTTACGTGCGATCGACTTACTGGTAATCGATGAAGTGAGCATGCTACGGGCAGACGTACTGGATGCGATTGATTACAGGCTTAAGTCAGTGCGGGGAAATTTCAGTAGAAGTTTCGGGGGCGTTCAGCTATTGCTTATTGGTGATCTGTTTCAATTGCCACCAGTAGTAAGGAGAAATGAAGAGGAGATGCTCCAACGCTATTATTCGTCTTCCTGGTTTTATGAATCGATTGCCCTTAAGAAAGAAGGATTTGTTTACGTTGAATTGGATAAGATATTCAGGCAACACGACAATGTCTTTATTGATATTTTGAACAACCTGAGGAATAACACACCCACGGATTCAGACATCCAGGAACTAAACAAGCATTACAGGAAGGAGGAGAAAATCAAAAGTCTGGAGGAGGTTATTACGCTCACTACACACAATTACAAGGCAGATGAGATGAACCGAAGTGCATTGAGAGACCTGGATACCCCTTCGCATTTTTTTGATGCACAGATTGAAGGAGATTTTCCGGAATCAATGTATCCGGTACTACAGCGGCTGGAGTTGAAGGAAGGCGCACAGATCATGTTCATCCGCAATGACAGTGAAGATCAGATGTACTTCAATGGTAAGTTGGCAACGGTAGCCAGCATTGATGGGGATTCAATCGAAGTGGTGTTGGCCGATAGTCACACTCACATTGAGTTGAAAAGAGAAAAGTGGGAGAACAAAAAATACACCATCAACAAAGACACCAATGACATTGATGACGAGGTGGTGGGCAGTTTTTCTCAGTTTCCCATCCGACTGGCTTGGGCCATTACGGTTCACAAGAGCCAGGGACTTACTTTCGACAAAGCCATCATTGATGTAGGCCAGGCATTTACGGGTGGACAGGTGTACGTGGCCTTATCCCGGCTGACCACTCTGGATGGGCTTACATTGCGCACACGCATCGACCCCAAAGTAATCAGTGCCGATCGCCAGGTGGTTTCTTTCAGCAGGGAAAGCAACAAGCCGGAAGAACTGCCTGCTGTCATGAAGCAAAAACAATCAGAGTTCATTGCGCTATTGATAGATCAGACTTTTGATTTTACGGGTTTGTCGAAAGAGATAAACTACATCCATCGAAATAAAAAGGAAACCGTCAGTTTGAAGGAGGTGACCATGAAGCCAGTGTTGGAGCAAATTGCTCTCGCCATTGACAGTGAACGCGACAATACCATCATATTTCGCAAGCAATTGCGCGAGTTGTTGGCCAAAGGCAATCATGACAAACTGGTGGAGCGCATAAAAAAGGGAAGTGATTACTATAGAAAATTCCTCCTTGACCAGCTCAAAATCTTGTTGATTCATACGCATGAAATGAAACAGCACAGACGGGTGAAAACCTACCTGAATAGTCTCTCTGAGTTGGATCAGCTGTTTTCAAAAACACTTTTAGAAGTGGACAAATCTCTCATTTTAATAGAAGGGATTCTTAGAAGTGAAACTTCATTTGAGTTTTCGTCATTGATCAAGAAGCGAAATGAGGAAAGGGTCCAATTACTAGTCGAAATAGAGAAGGAGTTTCCGGGCAAAAAAACGCCTGCAGGATCCACCCGGAAAAAGGGATCCAGAAAAAAAGGAGGCCCAAGCACGTACGACATTACCCTCGAAATGTGGGAAAAGGGGCTGACGATAGAAGCCATCGCAGCCGAGCGCAGCCTTGTGCCAGGCACCATAGAAGGGCACCTGGCCAAAGCGGTTCTAAGTGGCAGAATAGACCTTTTGCAGTTTCTAAAACAGGATGAAGTTGACACTATAAAAAACGCAATACAGGAGATGCCTGATGAATTCAGCTCAAAGGATTTATTTACCAAGTTGGAAGGCAAATACAGCTACTCCAAACTAAGGGCAGTGATGGCCAAGGTGTAATCGGAAATAGGACTGAGCGTAAGAAAATAAAGACCAGCCGGAATTACTTCCGGCCAGCCCTTATCAATGCCAAATTCCATTATCTATAAAGTCAATTGTGAGATGGAGTTTTCTCTTCAATGGAAAAGTCCCCATAAGCTACGTTGCCATGCTCTCCAATATCAAGTCCCTGAATTTGCTCTTCGTCACTCACTCTTAACCCAACGGTGGATTTAATTGCAAAGAACACCAAAAACATAGTAGCGAATACCAAAACAAAAACAGCAATCACACCTATGGCCTGAATTCCGAGTTGCTCAAACCCACCGCCAAAGAATAGACCGTCTTTAATGGTGGAAGTTTCATCCCAATACTGCACATCAATGGCTTGCTGTCCGAATAGTCCGATAGCCAACGTTCCCCATACGCCACAAATCCCATGCACACTAATTGCACCTACTGGATCATCAATTTTTAGTTTCCTTTCTATAAATAAAATCGCATAAACAACGATCAAACCAGCAACCAAACCAATAATGGCAGCACTGGTGGTGCTCACGGATGCACAGGGTGCGGTAATGCCAACTAAACCAGCTAGCGCCCCATTCAGTGACATGGAAAGATCGGGTTTCTTAAACAGAATCCAGGAAAGTACCATGGCGCCAATTGCCCCTGTACTTGCCGCCAGCGTAGTAGTAACGGCTACATGGGATACACCGCCAACAGCCAGTAAGGTAGATCCCGGATTGAATCCATACCATCCGAACCATAGAATGAATACACCTAATGCTGCCAATGGCATGTTATGCGGAGAAATAACATTAACAGAGCCATCTTTTCCGTATT
The DNA here is from genome assembly GCA_964395905.1 of uncultured Ohtaekwangia sp. Lineage (GTDB taxonomy): Bacteria > Bacteroidota > Bacteroidia > Cytophagales > Cyclobacteriaceae > ELB16-189. Next base: position 28,167 of record CAYNCP010000040.1, on the reverse strand, counting down.
TGCCCAGCCTGGGACCAACAAGAATGGCTCCGGCCAATGCAGCCCAACCACCTACGGAGTGAACAACAGTCGATCCTGCGAAATCACGAATACCCAAATCGGCAAGCCAGCCTCCGCCCCATATCCAATGCCCGCTAATCGGGTAAACAATTCCGGAAAGTATAATCGAGTAAATGATATACGATGACAGTTTGGTGCGTTCAGCCATGGCTCCGGAGGCAATCGTTGCAGCAGTAGCAGCAAATACAACCTGAAACAACCAACCGGCACTACCCGCATAGCCATTCAGGTCTACAGGCGAATTGAACGAACTTAAAAAAGAAAGTGAGAAGTCAAATCCAAGAAAATTTGCATCTCCACTTGAGTACATGATGGCGTACCCAATGGCCCAATACAGAACAGCACCAAATGAAAAATCGAGCAGATTCTTCATCATGATGTTCACTGCGTTTTTGGAGCGGGTAAGTCCTGTTTCCACCATGGCAAAACCGGCTTGCATAAAGAAGACCAGAAAGGCACATAAACTCAGCCAGATAATATCGGCTACACTTTGTGGCAGGTAGGCAACAGGCTCGGCAACTTCATCGGTTGCTTCCTGTGCAAAAGCTGGTAGTTGCGTCATCATCATGAATGCAAGTCCGACCAGAAAAATTTTGAACCTCCTCAGAGGTATGAAATGAGTAATTTGTCGCATAAATTTCATTTTCAATTGGTTAGAATTTTGTGTATTAATTAACGTGTGGGTAAGCGTAGCTTACAAGGCGCTATCACCTTTCTCTTTGGTTCGAATCCGATAGGCTTCCTGAATGTCAAAGACCAGGATCTTCCCATCACCGATCTTACCGGTATGTGCAGTCTTCAGCAAGCAGTCAATTACTGCCTGCAGTTTGGAATCTGACACGGCAATTTCAAGCCGGGTACGGGGGATGTAACCAACATCATAACTGGTCCCTCGATACTGCTGTGTGGCGCCATGTTCCATGCCAATACCTTTTACTTCAGAATAGGTCATGAATTTGACCCCGATATTGAGGAGCCCTTCATGAACGGACTCAAACTTGGCCGTACGGATAATTGCTTCAATTTTCTTCATAGTGTAAGTTTAATTTTGAGGCTTAAATGGCGCAAAGTAGTGTAAAATTCAAAAGTATAGGTCAGAATGAACCCACTTTATGTCAGAATACGATTGAAAAATAAGATTGTAGGGTTAAAAATTACCCTGTCTTTAAAAATTGTGAATATATTTTTTTATGAAGGGGTTGTTTTACTATTAACTGATCAGTCGTAGCAATCAACCGTCTCAATTACCACTTATTGCCCATGGGGAACCATATGCTACCAAGGTCAAATTCATCCTTAAGGCTTTGGCTCATCAACAACATGTTGTCGCGTTCTGATCTTTTGATTGATCCATCATCTTTAGTAACATGACTGGCATAGCTGTATTTCTTACTCTCCTTTTGACGTGAATTAGTAGTAGAGGCAGTCGTGCGTTCATAGAACAATCCATATATGGTTACACGGTATTTATTATCCTTCACTTCAACGAAGAATTTTCCAAACCAATTACCTTCCCAGTACATCTTGGGCGTGTTAAAGAAGTTGCGCCCATACTTCTTACAATCTACCTTGTAATTATGTATCTCCCCATCGAAACCCAATTCATTCCTGAGAACGTTCCGGGTATAGACTTTACCCTTTAGGAGGCGCTCAATTTGAGTAATGAGACTATCCATATTGGCTTCGGCAGGGTAGATGCATTGCCATATCAACTCATCATCTTCGATTTTGAACAATGTTCCTGGCTGGGATTCTTGTTGGGCCATACAGAAAAAGCTGGAGGGTAGAAGAAGGAAGAGAAATAGTACCCTGAAGTTCATCGGCCGTGTTTTTAAGGCCATAATCTGACTCAAAGCATTTGAATTATCAAATTATTGACATCATCGTTTAGCCGTTGATCCCATCTATAAGTCACCTCAGTTTGCGTACCCTCTCGTTCAAATATTACCCTGATATTTATAAAAAACGCAAAAAATATAGATATCAGGGTCAAAAATAACCCTAATGCAAACGAAACCGGTAATAAATTCTTGAAATAGGGTTAAAAATTACCCTTTGTTTTAAATATTTGTCTAGGAAGAGATTATAAACCACCTTAATCCAATGAAAAAATTACAAGTCATCTCCGTTTCATCGAATCAGAACTGGACTTCACTTCGTGTGCGCTGGCTGGGCAAACTGGAGGCGGTCCTGTTGAAGGTTTATTTGAAGCGGCACTTGATTAGAATTCAGGCCATGGATAAGGTGGGATAATGATCACCAAAGTGTCCCAGGGGTATGCGACACCACACTGGGACAACTTCAGCTTATTGTTAATTATAACACACACAAAATTATGAAAAATGAGACAAAATTTTCAATCCTAATGCTTTTCGTAAGCTTTTCCGCTTTCACATTCGGACAACAAGTGCAATATGCCAGCACCAATACGTTTGAAGGAAGTATAGATAAGCTCAAAGAGATCACAGCAAATCATGCAGAAATAAATGTAGCTGTGAGTGAACAAGCCAATCCCGAAGCAAAGGAGGACGATGCGCCAACGTTTACGCTAGGGGGATCAATTGATACCTATTTTCACAGTACTTTTGGACACAAAAATGCTTTTTTTGGTGATGCACATGCACCTTCCACATCATTCGGAGACCTGAAAGGATTTTCATTGGGGATGGTGAACCTGGTCGCCACTTACGGAGGTGAGAAGGTTGGGTTTACAGGTGATTTTGTGCTTGGTCCCCGAGGCAAGGCAGCCGTATTTGGATCAGCCACCGGTCAATCAATAATCAATCAACTTTTTGCATACTATAAGGTCGGGGAGTCGATCACACTCAACATGGGTCAGTTCAATACTTTTCTGGGTTATGAAGTGATCTCACCAGCAACCAATTTCCACTACTCCACCTCCTACATGTTTTCATATGGTCCATTCAACCACACTGGCTTTCGTGCCGATATTGATTTGGGAGGTGGATTGGGTGCCAAAGTGGCCCTAATGAATCCCACTGATCTGGTTGAGTTCAACCCGGTAAACACCTACACACTTGGTGGTCAACTGGGTTTTTCCAATGACAACGGTGGGGCCTGGATTAATGTGTTGTATGGCGATCAGGATGGCACTTTAAATGCAGAAGACTTTGCAGGCACTCCGTTTACCTCAGCAGGGAATTTGTTTCAGGTAGATCTTACAACCGGATGGGATCTGTCAGAACGTTTCTATCTGGGTGTGAACACGACTCTACAAACCGTAGACGCTGGTGAAGAATATACTGTTTCAGGAAGCGTACAAGATATCTCAGGTGTGTCCAGTTCATTTATGGGTGTGGCCGTATATCCTAAATTCACATTTTCCGATGCCTTTGCACTTGGGGTGAGGGCTGAATATTTTGCTGTGACCAACGGACATCTTGATATTTTCGGTACAGATGCAAATGGAGATGGTGATGTCATGGCCGTTACGTTATCTGCCAATTATAATCTAGGTGGCCTTACGTTTATTCCGGAATTCAGATTAGATAAGACTTCACAAGACTCTTTTCACAAAGGCACTTCTACTGGTGATTTATTGCCCAGTATAAACCTGGCAGCTGTGTATAAATTTTAAAATGAAATAAATAATCAATTAAACCACTTTTAACTATGGGAAAAACAAAGCTCGAATACATCTGGTTGGATGGATATGTACCAACCCAAAGCTTAAGAAGTAAAACAAAAATTGTCAGGGATTTTGGCGGAAGACTCGAAGACTGCCCGCTTTGGTCATTTGATGGAAGTTCTACGGAGCAAGCCACGGGTAGCTCTTCTGATTGCATTCTTGCACCAGTTGCATTATTTCCGGATCCGGCAAGAAAGCATGCATTTTTGGTCATGTGCGAAGTGCTCAATCCAAATCACACTCCGCATCCATCCAATGGTCGTGCCACAATAGAAGATGATGACAATGATTTCTGGTTTGGATTTGAGCAGGAGTATTTTTTATGGAACCCAGAAACGGATAAGCCGCTCGGGTTTCCTGCTGAGGGATTTCCGGCACCACAGGGACCATATTATTGTTCTGTGGGCGCTAAAAACGCATTTGGAAGAGAAATCGTGGAGACACACCTTGACCTGTGCCTGGAAGCTGGAATTAATGTGGAAGGCATCAACGCAGAGGTAGCTACGGGGCAATGGGAGTTTCAGATTTTTGCTAAAGGGGCAAAAGCAGCTGGCGATCAGATGTGGGTGGCAAGGTATCTGCTGGAAAGAACCGCAGAAAAATACGGCATCGCTATAAACTGGCACTGCAAGCCGCTTGGCGATACTGACTGGAATGGTTCTGGAATGCATGCCAATTTTTCCAATTCATTGCTCAGGGAATGTGGCTCCAAAGATGTCTATGAGGAAGTGTGTCAGGCATTTGCTCCTATGGTGAAGGAGCACATTGCTGTATATGGTGCAGATAACCACATGCGCCTTACCGGCAAGCACGAAACGCAGTCTATTGATATGTTTTCATATGGAATTTCCGACCGAGGAGCATCCATACGTATCCCACTGGCAACGGTGGAGAATGGCTGGAAAGGATGGTTGGAAGATCGCAGGCCTAATTCCTCCGCGGATCCGTATAAGGTAGCAGCACGAATTGTTTCTACAGTTAAAATGGCACCAGAATATGCAATGGTGTCAAATGGAAGGGGATAGCTAAGATTTACCTTGCTGTTTGTTTAAAGAGGCATTAGAAAATAATGCCTCTTTTTTTTGGCTATCATCTCTGGATTTGCTGCCCTGGAATCGGATTTTACCGCATCTTCTCTTATTTTTATCAATTGCGCAATCTCTCCCACTCAGCCATGTACTATAAATCTGCTCTGCTGGTAATCTTCTTTTTTCTATCTCATTCCTCTTTTGCCCAATCACGAATTACCTCAAAACATATTAAAGTATTAATGGCAGCTGAAGCGAAGTGGTCTCCGGGAATGGTGCAGCAAAATAATGTGCCCGGAGGAGGTAAAGTGTACAGAGTGCAAATAAAAATTAGAAAAAAGGGAAATTATGAATTTGAAAAACTAATTGTTGCCAATGAGAGCCTTGATATGGAAATGGTGAGCGAAGAAATAGCCGAAAAAAAGACAGTGCTTAAAAAATGCTCAGAGTGGGAAGTGGTTGCCAGATCAAGCAAGAAAGAAGTAATGCATATTAGTGATCCCACAATAGCGCAACTGATAAAAGAGAATCAGCTGGTGGCAGGATGGATACAGTACAAGTTTGAAGATCAGGTTTTTGTCAGGCCAATTAAGTTGTTTCAGCAAAGTTCGACTGTCCCCAATCAATAGCAGATGAAAATGGGCAAAAGATTGAAGAATACTAAAATGAACAGATCGATTTTCACTGTATTAGTTTTAGCTATTCTTTTTGCCGTAGTACTATTTGTGTTCCGGCCTTCAGATCCTCGGGTGGAGTATGAGCGACTTTTGAATGCGCATCCATTTTCTATTGCTACCACAGCGCCTGCAAAAGCTGAAGGTGAAAATAAGAATGATCGGCCTGATCTTGCCATGATGCAGGAGTTTCTCAAAACCATGGATCCTGCCTTATTAAGACCCACACCTGAAGTTTTAAACGAGGCCAACCAACAAATGGCATTCATACGAGACTATGGCGTTGGTACTTCGGGTGATAGCGATTTACTGGCCACTTCCATTTCTCAATCTGAATGGAGTGAACGCGGACCAAATAACACTGGCGGGCGAACCAGGGCCTTGCTTTTCGATCCCAGTGACCCCACTAAAAAGAAGGTATGGGCAGGCAGTGTTTCCGGTGGATTGTGGTTCAATAATGACATCACTTCCGCTTCCTCATCATGGCAAAAAGTGAATGATTTTTGGGATAACCTGGCCATCACCTGCATGGCAGTCGATCCCACAAATCCAATGGTGATGTATGTGGGCACTGGGGAAGGATGGTTTAATATTGATGCCGTCCGTGGTGCAGGCATTTGGAAGACGGTGGATGGCGGAGCCAATTGGACTCGACTTGCTTCAACCAGTTCATATATCTTCGTCAATGATATTGTAGTGAGAGATGAGTCAGGTACCGGAGTAGTTTATGCGGCTGTTCAACAAAACAGCAATGGCTTACAACGGAGCATTAACGGAGGTGCTTCATGGACACAAGTATTGCCGTCTGGTATTTCTGGTCAATATCCTACGGATATTGAAATCACCGGTGATGAAACAAAGTTATTGGTTGGGGCAAGGCCGAACGGTGCGGGCATGGCATCAATTTATTCATCCGCAAATGGAACATCATGGGTCAAGCAGGATTTTCCTTATGATGGCAGGGTGGAACTCGCCACTGCACCATCAGATCCGGACATCGCATATGTGGTTTTTGAAGATGATAATAAGGTGGGGGCCATTAAATCGACCGCAAATGGCGGAACTACCTGGTCAGCGGATCTGCCTTTGCCGAATGATGCTGACAATGGAATTCCTGCTAATGATTTTACACGTGATCAAGCCTGGTACGACTTGATTATTGCAGTTCATCCGACCAATCCCGACCGGGTAATAATCGGTGGAATCAATCTGTTTTCCTCAACCAATGGAGGATCCAGTTGGACACAAATTTCCAAGTGGTCCAACAATCCCAACATGCAGACTTTGAGTGTACCACTTGTACATGCCGATCAGCATCAAATTGTTTTCAGGCCGGGGTTACCCAATGAAGCCGTTATTGGCAATGATGGCGGTGTTTATTATTCACCCAATATTACCCTGAGCGGGGGGGCATTAAGTATTGCTCCGCGAAATGACAGTTATAATGTTACCCAGTTTTATGCAGGTGCCATTCACCCCACACAACAAAATTTTATGTTAGGCGGCACCCAGGACAATGGTTCGATGAAATTTACTCAACCTGGTGTGAGCCCCGGCAGTACTGCATCGAGTGGTGATGGAGCCATGTGCTTTATTGATGAACTAGATCCCTTATTTCAAATTGTTTCGTACATACGCAATAATTACTACTTGTCAACCAATGGTGGCGCTACTTTCAACATCACACTCCTGGGTGACGATGATACGGGCAATTTTATTAATGCTGCCGATTATGATCCAAACATGAAAGTGCTGTATACGGCAAAAAATTCTTCGTCACTTTACCGAGTGAAGAACGTAACCACAACCAGAGATGTCAGTGATTTGTTAGTCAACCTTGGCGCTATGGCATCAGCAATTCGCGTGTCTCCCTACACCACCAATCAAACCAATCTATTTGTGGGTACGTTAGCCGGACGTTTGTTTAGGATTATGAATGCCAACAATACGCCTGTTGTGGCGGAAATCACTGATCCATCATTCCCCAATGGCAATATCAGTTCCATTTCATTTGGAGTCGATGAGGATCAAATCCTGATTACCTTTTCCAACTATGGTGTGTCAAGCGTCTGGGAAACCCGGGATGGTGGAGTAAACTGGGATGAAAAGGAAGGCAATTTGCCTAATATGCCTATTCGCTGGGCTGCATACCACCATTTATTTTTTGATCAGGTATACCTGGCTACAGAATTGGGTGTATGGTCAACAGATGATATCAGTATAGCGACACCCGTGTGGAACTCAACCAATGGAGGCCTGGCAAATGTGAGAACAGACATGCTGAGAATAAGGAAAACGGCTGGCAATGAGGCCACCATCATGGCGGCTACCCATGGACGAGGCATTTTTACCGCGTTAGTTCCTTCAGAGCTTAGTCAGGACATTACATTTGGTCCTATTGCTGATAAAACATTTGGGGACCCTTCATTTACACTGGAGGCCACTTCCACCTCAGGGTTGCCTGTGGAGTATACCAGCTCTAATCCTTCCGTGCTCAGTATTTCCGGAGATGTAGCCACCATGGTGTCAAGTGGTGTGGTTACCATTACTGCCTCGCAGCCTGGCAACGTACAATACCTTCCTGCAACGCCTCAACAACAGCCTGTCAATGTGTTGAGCCGTATTATTAGTCTCACTGGTACGTTGGATTTTGGAGAAGTGATAATTGGAGAAGAAAAAAAGCTGTCATTCATCATTGAGAATGTAGGTACATCTCCCGGGAATTTGACTGTATCGGGAATAAATTACCCAACCGGATTTTCGGGAGTCATTCAACCAGGTGGTAATGAGGTAACTGTCAACGTTACATTTAAACCAACGACTGCTTCAGTAGTAAGTGATGAAATTACGGTGTCTAGTAACGCCACAGCAGGCGACAATATGATTCTGGTAACAGGAGAAGGTGTCCTCATCACCTCCCTTGAAGATCAAAACGACAATCGGATTAAATTGTACCCCAATCCAGCCTCTGATTTTATTACCATAGAAGCCTCAGGAGTAGAAGCGATAAAACAGTTTACAATAATCTCAGAGCACGGGGTGTCAATGTCAGTTACTCCACTGCGTAGTGACAAAAACAGCGTGGTGATCAACGTGTCTGGTATTAGTCCTGGCCTGCATGTCATTGCCATACCTATTGAGCGTGAAGTCGTGTACAAGAAATTTATAAAGAAATGAAGGCATATAGGTATTTAAAATTTTCATTGCTTTCAGCAGTTTGCGTTTGTATCGCTCTACAGTTCTCTTCTTGCAAGGATGAGATCTCAGCGGAAGAAGAGTTTTTAAGCAAAGTAAGTGGCACCTGGAAGGCCAGCTCTGTTGGTGTTTCGGTAGATGGGGTGGCAGTTAATGGTGCATTCAACAATTTTAGTCTCACCATTAAAAATGATGCAACCTATACTACATCAAACGGAAATAGTCCGATATGGCCCGTTTCCGGTAAAATTACGGTTGTTGCAAATAGCTCAAGTGTCGGATTTAAGTTTATGAGATCCGATGGAGTGGATGTAGCCATCCAGCAGTTTACTGTGACCAAATTGGTTTTAGCTTTGCAGTATACCGACCCGAACGGACGTACACGGAGTGTAAGTGGAAACTACGTATTTGATTTACAGAAGAATTGAAGAGCTGAGTTGGTAACTAATCATTTCTTAAAGTCATGCTCGGATTTTCCCTGGCAATTCGGGTTAGCTGAGACCCAACAGTGATACCCACAGTAATCACCATCACACCAACTGCAATGCCAAATGGAATCGGTCCTGCCCCCTGTGGATCTGGATAAATGGTTTGTATGAGGGTATTGGTGAGATAGAATCCAAGTGGAGCACCAATTCCGAAAGCAATAAGCAATATCCACATGTAATCTCTGTTCATCAAAGAGAAGATATGCGGTAAGTGCGCACCAAACACTTTCCGGATACTAAACTCTTTCATTCTACGTGTTATGTTGAATGAGACCAGACCAAACAGACCCAGGCTGGCCAGAATTACTGTAATGGCACTAATGAAGCCGAGCAATTTTACATTCGCATTGTTGTCATTGTTGAAATCGTCAAACACCTCATCTTGTAGAAATCCTTCATAGGGATCGTCCGGAGCTATCGATGCCCAGGCAGATTTAACTCGATCTTGGGTTTCATTGAGGTGGCCGCTTTTAATCTGCATGGTGAGATAACGAAAATCATCTTCAGGAGTAATCCTAAAAAGAATCGGACCCAAAATGTTGTAGAATCCTTCGTAATGGAAATCCTCGACCACGCCAATTACGTATCTTCGTACACTATCAAATTCTAAGTACTCTCCAACCGGATTATCCCAACCCAGTTTATTAGCGAATGCTTCATTAATCAATATAGATTCGATTTCATCGGACTGAATATTGCGATCAAAAAACCTTCCCTGTTTCAGCCTAATATTCATAGTCTCTAAGTAATCAAAACCAACCCTAAAGTCTACAGTTTCATGTCGTTGTTCATTATGGACAAAAGAGGCTCGTGTATTTGAGTACCCAATATGATTGTATGAGCCGGCCAGCGATACAATGTTAGAGTTGCCGGTTAGCTTATCTCTTAAGGCCAGGTAATTTGCTTTTTCGCCAATAGGTACGGACAGAATTTGCGAATGGTTATAACCCCAATCTTTGTTTTTAAGATAAAGGCTGTTATCAATGAAGACAAAAGCACCCACAATGGTCATGAATGCCAATACAAACTGAAGAGTAAGCAAAATCCTGCTGAATAAACTTCGCTGTCCAAATTTTTCTTTGCCTCGGATGATGTTGATAGGAGTGAAAGATGAAATATAAAGTGCGGGGTATCCTCCGGAAACCAATCCGATAAAAAGCAGCATACCTCCGAAAAATAGGAAAGTGATATTTCCTGAGGAGAACGCAAATGGTATCGTCAATGGATAAAGCGAATTGAAACCAGGTAGAAAGAAAACATAAGCCAGCATACAACCCAAAGCCATCGAAATGGCACATAAAATAAAGTTTTCAACTAAAAACTGTTGAATGATTTCTTTTTTCTGCCCACCGATAACTTTGCGTATACCAATTTCTTTCAATCGCGTGGCCACAGTAGCAATGGATACATTCATATAGTTGAAAGAAGCGAGCAGGAGCAACAATCCAGAAATGACACCGAGAGATATGAGTCCAGCCGGATGAGCTCCTCCTGAAACGGCACTGATTATTTCTGCACTCTCGAGGTTAAGACCCTTCAATGGATAGAACTGGAAGTCTTTTACAAGCCATTGCGGTGAGGCAGCATTCTGAACCTTTCTGTATTCATCCATGGCTTCGATAAGTTCAGAAGGAGCGTGCGATGGCTTTAACAGCACGAATGTTGCGTCTGTTTGATATGCCCAGTCATTGGCTTTCTTCGGTTCCATGTCTTCAAAATTGCTCATGGATAGGAGTACAGCAGGATGAAGGCTTGAGCCATCGGGCCGGTCAATCACAGCGCCAATCGTAAATTCTACTTTATTATCGTTATCAAATTTTATAGAAACACTTTGTCCAATCGGATCTCTCTTTCCGAAATATTTTTCAGCCACTTCTCTTACTAGTACAATCTCAGTTTTATTGTTTAGGGCTTTTTCATTTCCGGCAAGTACAGGAAAACTGAAAATATCCATGAACGCGGGATCAACAAACCAAATCCATTCATTGAAAACAGTTTCGTTGTAGCGAAACGCTCCGCTGTTGTATTCTATTCTCGTGGTGGCTTCAACTACCGACTGGTCCTTGGATAGAGAAGGCCCTAACAGCATGGGACTATCACTCCAGTTGTCAATTCGATCGTCTGTCTCAATCGTATTGGTGACCTGATAAATACGATCCATTTTTTCATGGAAGTAGTCAGCATGGGTTTGGTTGTCAATGAAAATAAAAGCTGTAATCGCTATGCCCAGTGCAAGAGATAAGCCCACAATATTTATGGTGCTGTTTAGTCGGTGGCGTAACGCATTTCTAATTCCTACAATAAGGTAACTTTTGAACATGATGAATGAATTTGATGAGTATCTTTTCTTACTTCTCTTAATATTGGACCAACGAAAAAACCGGAGCACGTCCCAGATAAACTTTAGTTTGGCTTTAGCCAGTCCACTTGTATTTACCCGATTATGAAAAAGTTCATACGCGTCACCTTGCACTTCCTCCAGGATATCCGGATTGCAATACCAGGCCAAAAATCGATCTGCCCAACGGGGTGGTCTTATCATGAATACTTAAGTGTTAAATTGAAGTGCGACCTTGGGAATTTGATGGTAAAGTTGATTTCGCATTTCCTTGGCTTCCTCCAGTGCACTCTTACCCATGGCAGTAAGACTGAAAAGTCGTTTTCTTCTTCCTCCTCTTTCAGCGGTTGCGCCACCCATGGATGAGGATATAAAACCCTTTTCCTCTAGCCGTTTCAATACTGCATGCACTGCGCTGATGTTTAATTTTCGTCCCACCTGGCTCTCTATCTCTTCTTTAACGGTGACCCCATAGGCCTTTTCGTACAATACGCCTACGGTTAACAGGACGAGTTCCTCCAGTTCTCCTAAATAGGTTCCTTTCATGGATTTCGATAATTAGTTATACAAACGTGAATATAATATATATGTTTCATGTTTGTAGAATCAGGAACTGGAATACATTTATAGTTGTATATACAATAATTGTATGTAACTTTATTACTTAATTCGAACGATGAAAACAATCTTGCACAAATCAGATACCAGGGGCCATGCCAATCATGGCTGGCTGGATACCCATCACACCTTTAGCTTTGGCCAGTATTATGACGCAGAAAGAATGCACTTCGGTGCACTTCGGGTTTTAAATGACGACTTCGTAGAAGGAGGAATGGGTTTTGGAAAACACCCCCACGACAACATGGAGATTATTTCCATTCCATTGGCAGGTGATTTGGAACATAAAGACAGCATGGGAAACATAACCGTGATCAAACAAAACGATGTGCAGATCATGAGTGCAGGCACGGGTGTCCAGCATTCGGAATACAACAGGAACAAAGGAGAAAAAGTAAACTTTTTACAACTCTGGATTTTTCCGAAGGTAAAAAACATTGAGCCTCGATATGATCAGAAAACCTTCGATCCCGCAGATCGAAACAATAAATGGCAGGAGATTGTATCTCCGTTGTCAAACGGAAAAGGTGTTATTATTAATCAGGATGCCTGGTTGCAACTTGCTAGCTTTGAAAAGGGATTCAATTCAGATTATAAGCTTAAACAAAAAGGCAATGGGGTTTACCTCTTTTTAATTGACGGTGATATAACTGTAACCAATCAAAAACTAAATAAAAGAGACGGTATCGGAATTTGGGAAACCGAACAATTTACAATATCAGCCGATTCAAAAGCAGAAGTGTTGACGATAGAAGTTCCAATGAATTAACAATTAACAAATGCAAAACAGATCAGTAGCTCGATTATTATATGCGCATCAGGTTGACATGGGTGGCCTGCCCATCAGACAACCGTTGCCAACGCAACAAGTACAACAAATAGATCCATTTCTATTGTTGCATCATGCCAATGTGAAAGCACCTAAGCATGTAGACCCTGATAAAGCGGGAGTGGGCCCCCACCCTCATCGTGGATTTTCTCCGGTCACTTTCATTTTTCAAGGTGGTGTGCATCACCGGGATAGCCGTGGAAACGATAGCGTGATTTACGCAGGGGGTGCACAATGGATGAATGCTGGCATGGGAGTCATTCACAGTGAAAGACCCCCAAAAGACATTCACGAAATTGGAGGGCGGCAGGAGATCATTCAGCTTTGGATCAATACGCCTGCTAAACATAAAATGGATCAGCCGGTGTATTATCCATTAAGCGCGGGAGACACACCCTCCATCTTAAGTGAAGATGGAAAAGTGAAGGTAAAGATTTTTTCAGGGGAGGTATTGAATACAAAGGGACCCATCCCTTCTCAGGCGGTGGTCAATGCGGCTACACTGGAATTTAAGAAAGACGGAAATATTTCGATTCCCATTCCATCTGATCACAATGCATTCATCTATTTGTTGGATGGAAAATTAAATGTAGATGGATTTGGTTTGGTAGAAGCGCTTCATTTGGTTCATTTTAAGAATGATGGAGATGGCATTTCAATACAGGCTCAAGAGGATAGCAGAGTTCTGTTGCTCACGGGTTTGCCATTAAACGAGGAGGTTGTTTCTCATGGGCCGTTTGTCATGAATACGCAAACTCAAATCATGGAAGCCATGCGTGACTATCAAATGGGAAAGATGGGAGTGTTGATAGAAGATTAGGTTAAACACATCAGGCAAATCGCTGTTTTAGGAAAGGAATAAGTTATTAATATGACAAAGAAAATGACTGCAAACGTTGAATATCCAATTGCTGAGGTGATCAGAAAAAGAAGAAGTGGTCGGGCTTATGCCGATAAAGAGGTTGAGCCAGATGTGATCAATGCATTGTTTGAAGCCGCGCGTTGGGCGCCTTCCAGTATGAATGAGCAACCATGGCGGTATATCTATGCCACGAAGGAAAATGAATCATTGTGGCAAAAAATATTCAACACCCTGATGGAAGGCAATAAAGTGTGGGCCAGGCATGCACCATTGCTTGTGCTCAGCCTCGCCAAGAAAAATTTCGATAGAAATGGACAGCCAAATCATGCCGCCCGATATGACTTGGGAGCAGCCAACGCTTTGCTATCTATTCAGGCCACGGAGTTAGGTCTCAATGTGCATCAAATGGGAGGCTTTGATGGAAATCAGGTAAGAGAAAATTTAAACGTAGGTGATGATTTTGAGTTAGGCGTTATTATGGCCATTGGTTATCCGGGTGATGCAGAACAATTGCCAGACACATTGAAACAGAGAGAAATGACGCCCAGGGTTAGAATGGCTCAAAGTGAGTTTGTGCTGAATGAAATTTCTTAAATTGTATAGAAAAATATTTTGTCATATTAAACCATTCCCATGAAGGACATCACAAAGCGATATACCAATGGAGAAGTGACTATTGTATGGCGGCCTGCCAAGTGCATCCATTCTATGAATTGCTTCAAAGGTTTGCCACAGGTCTTCGATCCCAACAAGCGGCCCTGGGCCAATGCTGAAGGCGCAACCACTGAGCAGATTGTGAATCAAATTAAGAAATGCCCCTCTGGTGCATTGAGTTATGAAAGGAATGACGGAAAAGATAACGAAGCAGAAGAGATTACAAACGAAATAATTGTTGAGCCGGCCCCCAATGGACCGCTTATGATACATGGAAATCTTACCGTAAAAGGAAAAGATGGTACAACAACCAAAAAAAACAATGTAACTGCCTTTTGCCGCTGTGGCAATTCAGCGAACAAGCCCTATTGCGATGGCTCCCACAAAAAAGTAGGGTTTCAGGGGTGATTTGGGCGCTTTTTACCTCAGCTTATCCAAGGGTGGTTGATTTTAGTTAGCTGTAAAAAGTCTGGCGCAATCAGAAAAAACATACATCCATTCAGACATCCATTGTTTTTGTGGCATAGTTTGTGGTTATTAGTTTCACGTTAACCAACCAACTTTCACACATGAAAAAATTTTTTGTACTCCCAATGCTAATTGGTGCCTTATGTTTTGCATCAGGAAAAGTTTCCGCTCAAGGCGCTGTGAAGATTAATATTCTTAGCCCTATTGTTAAGACGTTCAACGTTCAATTCGAAAAAGCTTTGAATACTACAAGCAGCTTTCAGTTAGGAGTCTTTTACACTGGATATTCTTCCGATAATACTTCCTTCAAGGGATTCGGACTGACACCGGAGTATCGGTTTTATTTATCAGAAACTGAGGCTCCAGAAGGAGTTTATGTTGCTCCATTTGTACGTTATCAAAGTTTTAAGTTGACTGATGATTTTACCAATAGTGAAGGAACATTCTCTTCTTTTGGAGGAGGACTTATTCTTGGTAAACAATGGGTGTTTAAAGATAAGATAGTACTCGATTTATTTATCGGACCAGCTTATTCATCAGGGAGTGTAAAAGTGGAGTCAGGTACCGACAGTTTTGATACTGGTGCCTTTGATGGATTTGGCTTAAGAACAGGACTTTGCTTTGGAATCAAAATTTAGTTCAAACATTAATAACGATAAAAAGGGAGCTAGCAGCTCCCTTTTTTTGTTAAATAGGCGTCACTATTCGTTTTTCAGCGCGCGGGCTGGATTGATATCTCTCGTAGAGAGATACTTGATGAATCCAATAATGTAAATGGCTACCATTACCATTACAAACGAAATGGCAAACCAAACGGGCTTGACTTCAGTCCTGTAATTGAAATTGCTGAGCCAATTATTCATCACCTTCCATACAACCGGAATGCACACCACAAAGGCGATGAGCATAAGTTGAAAATACGTTTTCGAAAACATGATCATCAGCTCTTTGGGAGCCACACCCAATACTTTTCGTATCGCAATTTCTTTGGTTTTATTTTCGATACTAAAGCTGATCAAGCCATACACACCAAACAATGCAAAAAGCACTGCCACGATGGTGAGGCTGGAAACAATTCTGCCCAGCCTTATTTCCGATTCGTACAGCCTGTTGATGTTGTCATCCATAAATGAATATTCAAATGGAATGTCTCCAAGCACCTTATGGTAGATATCTTCTATTTCCTTCACGGCTTCCATCCAATTGGTTTTACTGGTTCTAATGGCAAGTTGGTTGAGGGCAAAAACGTCCGAAATGACCAACACCAATGGCGCAACGGCATGATGAAGCGACATATAATTAAAATTTTCAACCACCCCGCTTACCCCTTGCTTTCGAGCCTGCCCGAATGGGCTAAACGACCGACCAATGGGAGCCTCCCACCCGATTAAATCCACTGCCGAACGGTTAAGAATGTATTGGGTTCCCTTACTTTCGCTTATTTGCTTCATGTCTCCATTAATAAGGTCAATTTGCATGGTTCGTAAAAAATCCTTGTCAATGGAAATAATAAACATCGATACAGGTTCAGTCTGGCCTTCCCACCACACGGTTTGGTTCCAGTTGGCAGTGCCGGGTGTAAAGCTTGAGGCAGCCACATCCGCTACGCCAGCAGACTGTTTCAAATGATTTTTTAACTCTTCTATTTGCGATGGGGTGATCGAAGAACTAAGTGGTACTGTCAGAATTTGACTGTGATCAAAGCCCAGATTCATTTTTTGCAAAAAATTCATCTGGTTGCCAATGACCAGGCTGCTGACGATCAGTATCACGGAAATACTAAACTGAACAAAAACAAGCAACTTTTGAGTACCGAATCCTTTGCGCTCACTTTTAACCTCTCCTTTTAAGATAGAAGATGCCTGGTATCCACTTACATAGATCGCCAGGTAGCTACCTGAAACTAAGCCAACAATGAGCGTAGTTCCGAAAATAAAACCAAGAAATTGGAGGTCGAAATAGTTAGTAGAAAGGTTAGATCCGAAATAGTAATTGATAAACGGAGTTGTGCCTTCCAGCAAAACAAGTCCTGCCAGAAGAGAAAGAAATGAAGACACAATTCCTTCATTGATGAACTGCATAATCAATTGAGCTCGATTGGCGCCCATGGCTTTTCGTACACCAATTTCTTTAATGCGCTTCATGGAAAGTGCAATAGACAGGTTGATGTAATTGATGCATGCAATGGCCAGTAAGCTTAGCGCAATGGTCATAAACACATAGATGTATTTTTTATCGTAAGATGGAAATTGATTACCCCGGTTATACTGGAAACGAATTTCTTCCAGGGGTTGCAAGAATATGGATTCAAAGCTGAGCTCCTTGGAATCAGGCAATATAAGTTTTGCAGCCTGTATTTTACTTTCCACTTGTTTATCATTTACCGTTTCATGGAGGAGTACATAAGCTGAATAATTGTAAGCGTTCCACGAAGTAGAATGACCTTCTCCCAGTATGCGATCCAGGTTCTCAAATGAGATAAGGTAGTCGAAACGAAAATGAGATTGGGAAGGAACATCTGCTACCACTGCACCTACCTGAAAATCAATATCATTGTCTTTAAGCCTAATAATTTTTCCAAGTGCATCCTCGTTTCCAAACAACTTTGTCGAGATAGACCGAGTGATCACTATCGTATTCAAGTCTTCAAGCGCTTTGATGGGATCGCCTTTTATGGTTTGTAAAGTGAAAATGCTGAATAGTGAAGGATCACCCATCATAAAGTAAGGTTCCAAAAAGGTGCGGTTCTCTTGTTCCACCAATACTTTGGGGTTGTAGGAAACAGACGTTAATCTCACATAGTCTTCAATCTCCGGAATTTGGCTTTTGAAAGTGGATGGCATTGGAGCCGCTACTTTTACCCAAAATTTTTCCTCTACAGGATTTCCTGCTACTAATCTATAGATGGAATGGTAGTTCGTGTTGAACCGATCAAACCCCAGTTCAAATTTGATATGCAGGTAGCACAGAATACAGCTGGCCAACCCGAATGCCAGGCCAAGAATATTTAGGAAATTGCTTTGCCGGTATTTTAATAAATTTCTAAGCGAGACTTTGATGTAATTGGTAATCATGGCTTAAAAGTTAATGTGAACGCATTCATTGTAGGAGCATGATACAAAGACCGGTTGTGCAAATAATAGTTGCAAGCCATGACGGTCGGCAAAAGGCTGATACGATAATGCAAGTGTGAGGTTTTGATTAAGATACCGAAAACAGATATCCGTGCCCTTTAATCGTAATGATTTCGACAGATGGGTCTGTTTTGAGGTAGTCCCTCAGCTTGGTAATGTAGACATCGAGATTGCGCGAGTTGAAAAATGAATCGTCTCCCCAGATCTTCAGGAGTATGTCTTTTCGCAATAAGGGTTTATTCTTGCTTTCAATTAGCGTAAGCAAGAGCGTAGCCTCTCGATGCGAGAGCTTTCTCAGTTGTCCTTTAATTTTTAATTCATATCGAAGTGGTAAGAATTGACAGTTGCCAAACGAAATGAAGTCAGCTTCCTGTGCGGGTTTATTATTGGTGAGATGCAATAAATTATTAATTCTCACAAGAAGTTCCAAGATACTGAATGGCTTTCGGATAAAATCGTTGCCTCCAGCTTCAAAGCCTTTCACCAGATCAGAAGTTTGCGTTTTGGCGGTCACAAAAATGATGGGAACTTCTGCCTTGACTTTGCGAATTTCCCTGGCGATTGCATAACCATCCTTACCAGGCAGCATCACATCCAGCACGCATAAGTCAGGGTTAACTTGATTAAATAAGGCAACGGCTTCCGAACCATTTTCTGTCATGGACACCGAGAAGTTTCTGGTTTCAAGACTTTCTTTTACAATCCTGCCCAGAAAAGGTTCATCTTCAACGTAGAGAATTTTATTTCTTGGCATGAGTCTTTGGCAATCTAACCTTGAATTTACTGCCGCTTCCGGGCGCACTTTCTACTGCTATCTCACCTCGGTGGCGCTTTACAATCTGGTGTACATAACTTAAACCTAAGCCAAATCCTTTCACCGTGTGTACATCACCAGTCGGAACCCGAAAGAATTTTTCAAATATTTTTGATTGGTATACTTTGGGTATGCCAGCGCCATTGTCTTCCATCTCGATTGAAACCGTCTCCTGAGTTTCCTGAAGTTTAATCATGACCTTAGCACCCTGACCTGAATACTTCAAAGCATTGTCAAGCAAATTGAATAATAAAGTGGAGATGTCTTCTCGGTCTCCTACAATATCATACTCACCATCGCGGAAATCAAAGGTAATGGAGGCATTCTTCTTATCCGCAATCAGTTTAAATGACTGAATGACTTCATTAATCAGGTCATTGACTTTGAAACTTTGGAATGAGTCCGGATTGACTGAATCATTATTTAAGGAAGCTTTTAAAACTTTTTCTGTGAGTGAGCTTAGTCGTTTGAGTTCGTTTTCGGCAATCGTCAGGTATTCATTGGCCGCCTTTGGATCATACTGTCCTTTAAAATTTTTCAATCCTTCTAGCGCAACACCGACTGTGGTTATCGGAGTTTTTAATTCGTGCGAAATATTGCTGATCAATCCATCTTTCATTACTACCAATCGCTGCTGTAGAAGTAAATTTCTGTAAACAAGGATAAATGATCCAATGACAAGGAGGGTGAGTACGAATGAAAACAATATCTGTGGAGCAATATTTTTGAGGATTAATAAATTCAGGTCACTAAACGCAAGTTTGAAAGAGCCACTGGGAGTGTGAATAATATCATCAGTTAAAAAAAGCTGACCTTTCGGGCCTATCGGATCGCTGTCTACAAACACAAAATCGACTGGAAGCGCTATTCCTGCGCTGTTGAGTTCGGCTGTGTACTTCTTGTGAATTGCATCCCTGTCAAATGAGTCCAACATGTAACGAAATACCACCCCTCGTTTAATTGCACTGTCACGAGTTATTGATCGACTCTCTCCATTTACTTGGATGTGACCCTTGATACTGTCGAGCCATATTTTTACCATACGCTCGCCACCCCCCATACTTCCTGAGTCTCTTCTTGTTTGAGTACGCCATTCACCGCCAGTGATGGCGACAATATTTTTTTGAATGATTGAATCATTGAGTTCCAGTACTGTATTCCGAAAAATCATGTGACTTTCCCGATGGAATCTGGAAAGCTCATCTCTAAATTCCATGCGAAGCCAGAAAATCTCAAGGACAAGCAAAAGCAGTATGCTGCTGCCAATGGCAAAAAGCGCAATGGAGTTGCTCTGTGGTTTCACCCTGTAAAAGTACTATCAAATTTTGTGTGTCAATTCCGTTTTAACCTTAATTAACATTCCTTATTGGTGAGTTAACACAGATTTATCATCCTGCTACGTACTTTCGACTATTAAACCATTCCATTTTTGGATTTCATAAAGAAAGAACAAATGAAGAAAATAATTTTATTGATCGGGGTTGTGATCATGTTGGTTACTGCACATCTGACATTTGCTCAACCTGTTCAGGGTGTAATTACATATGAATTGAAGGTAAATCTGCACAAGCGACTCCCGCCTGATCGAGAAGACATGAAGAAAATGATTCCTGAATTCAGGTCATCCAGTGAACAATTATTCTTCAATGAGACCGAGTCACTCTACAAACCGCTTATCGAGGATGATCCCGATGAATTTGATAATGGTGGAGGCATGCACATCAAGATGGCACGACCTTATTACGAGTTTTATCTGAATAGTGAAGAAAAGCAACTGATATCTAAGAGGGAATTTATGGGTAAGAACTACCTGATTGCGTCAGATTTGGAGTTTGCACCTTGGAAGTTTTCGGATGAGACTAAGACCATTCAAGGTTATGAATGCAAACAGGCTTACTATTCCGATGAGGAGGCCAGACAGACAATTACCGCATGGTACACAAGTGAAATTCGACTTTTCCTTGGCCCTGCTTCTTACAACACCTTGCCGGGTACTGTGCTGGCTGTGGATATCAACAACGAGGAGCAGGTCTTTATCGCCAACAAAATTGAAATAAGAGCGCTTAAGAAAAGCGAAATAAAAATTCCGAAAGGTGGCGAGGAAATCTCTCAGAAGGACTTTAAAAAAATGGTGGATGAAAAAATGAAAGAAATGGGCGGAGGTCCAAGAATCATGATCCGAAATTAATTATCCATCTCTGACTCGTATTATGACAAAAAGTCTATATCTGTACCTGTTAATCTGTATAGGCGCGACTACTGCATATGCTCAAAAAATCACCATTAGCGGCAAAGTGGTGGATACATTATCCGCACCCCTTCCATCAGCTACGGTAATGTTGCTAAATGCCAATGATTCATCGCTGGTGAATTTTACAGTCACCAATACGGACGGTTCATTCAAATTAAAAAATATCAACAAAGGCGGATATCAACTTCAAATCACATATGTTGGATTCGCTTCTTATCGAAAGAATTTTACAGCCGAGGATTCAGATTTGAATGTAGGAACCATCAGCATGACTCCTCAAACTAAAGAATTAGATGAGATTGTAATTGAGGGTCAGCGGGCACCCGTTACAGTAAAAAGAGATACCATTGAATTCAATGCGGGGTCTTTCAAGACCAAGGCCAATGCCAATGTGGAGGACTTGCTTAAGAAACTACCCGGAATAGAAGTTGAAAATGATGGAACCGTAAAAGCACAAGGTGAAAATGTGCAGCGGGTAACCGTGGATGGTAGGGAATTCTTTGGGCGTGACCCCAAAGTTGCCACGCGCAACCTTCCGGCAGATGCAGTAGATAAGGTACAGGTATTTGATAAAAAATCAGATCAGACATTGTTTACCGGTATTGATGATGGCCAGCGTGAAAAGACAATCAACCTGGAACTCAAGGAAGAAAAAAGAAATGGAGCATTTGGCAGTTTGATGGCAGGTGCCGGAACCACCGACCGATTGGAATCTAAGGCAAGCATCAATCGATTCACCAAAAAAAAGCAACTCTCCTTTTTAGGAATGGGAAACAACATTAATGATCAGGGCTTTTCAATTAATGATTATCTAAATTTTTCTGGAAGCGCTCAGCAAATGATGAGCGGAGGCGGTGGCGCCATGCGAATTGAAATCAGTGACAACAATATGAACGGGGTGCCATTAAATATGGGAAACCAGGATGGTATAACCTCCAATTATGCTGGTGGAGTAAATTACAACAGGGATTTTAACAACAAAACCAAAGCTGGAGGAAGCTATTTTGGAAGTCACATGAACCAGAATGTGGCAACTACCATTGATCGGATCAATTACTTGCCCAACGGAAACTATACATTTAATCAAGCGAGCAAGCAACGGAATATTTCAGATGGCCATCGTTTGAATTTTTCGTTGGATCATCAAATAGACTCAGCCAATTCGCTCAAACTAACCGCCAACGTAGGCAGGTCCGACACAAAGCAAAATACGCAAAGCGAAAGCTATACCTATGATGAATCTGGCCAGGTGCAAAACGAGAGCAGCAGATCCACGATTACTGAAAGTATCGGCATGAGTGTAAACTCCGAAATATTATACCGGCATAAATTCCCACGCAAGGGGCGATCATTTTCTACTAATGTAACGCTGGGCTTAAACAGTTCGCAAAGCGATGGCGATATCGGGTCGGTCAATCAGTTTTATGTTGGCCCTCAAGAGGCACAAAATATTGAGCAGGAAAATTTGCAAGAGACGGAGTCTGTCACATTGGGTGTGGCTGCCTCGTACACGGAACCTTTGGGTGGAAGGAAGTACCTGGAGGCAAACTACAACTATCGGATAAGTAACAATGACGTCAATAGAGAAGTTTGGGATGTGATGGGGGGTACACGTGTGTTTGACCCCCAATTGAGCAACCAATACACAAGTGAGTACATCTACAATAGACCAGGCCTTAATCTTAGACTGATACGGCAAAAGTTTAACATCATGGTGGGGGCTTCCTATCAAAACACGACATTAAAGGGAAATCTCATTTATCAAAATGTGACAATTGACAAAACTTTTGAAAATCTCTTGCCCGTTGTGAGGTTCAATTATGACTTTTCAAACTTCAAGCATTTGCGCCTCGACTATGAGACATCGATGCAAGAACCAACCATCCAGGAATTGCAACCTGTTTTGAATAACAATGATCCACTAAACTTAACTATTGGTAATCCGGACCTCAAGCCCGGGTACAGCCATCAAACAAGAGCAAGCTTCACTTTTTTTGATCCGGCCTCTTTTATTAATCTGTTTTCTTTCATCAATGTCAGCTATACAACGGATGCGATCTCAACTTCACAAAGCGTGGATGCCAAGCTGGTAAGAACCACCAAGCCGGTAAATGTTTCTGAAAATTATGCTGTGGATGCCAACATACATTTTGGGTTTCCGCTAAAAAAGCTAAACAGCCGATTCGGCATTAGGACCAACGCACTCATTGGTCAGCAAATCACATTGTTAAATGATTCGGAGAATCCCATTCAACAACGAACAATTGGAGGAAGAATAAGCTATACCTATACGCTCAAAGATTTTTTCATGTTTGATATCAGCACCTCACTGGAACAAAGGCAATCCTTGTATGAGTTCAATGCAGCTGATCAATTATTCTTAAATAAAAACCACCAGGCCGAAACGAATCTGACGATATCGAAAAAGTATCAAGTAAATGTCAATTTTCAATACTTGGATTATAGCAGTCAGACAACTGGTTTTAGTCAAACAGTACCGCTCCTGGATATTTCTTTTTCCAGATTCTTGCTGAAGAACAATACCGGTGAATTAAAATTGGGCGTTAAGAACTTGTTGGATAGGAATGTGAGCATTACCCAAACCGCAAATACCAATTACCTCGAACAACGTACGGCCAATAATCTGGGACGTTACTTTATGCTGAGCTTTACCTATGCGCTCAACAAGCAGTTAAATCCGATGATAGGCGGAGGACGGGGAGGACATTTTATCAGGCGATAATACGCACAGCATTTTCAATCCAATTAATTTTATCTTTGAAGGATGAAACTAGTTTCGCTTATCCTAATGGTGTCGGTTATGACCTCTCCCGCAGCCTTATCACAAAATAAATTGCCATTCTTCGATGTGCAAGGCCATCGGGGCGCTCGGGGATTGAAACCGGAAAATACCATTCCGGCATTCATCACCGCATTGGATTCAGGGGTCACAACCATAGAATTGGATTTGGCCATTACCAAAGATCATCAGATCGTGGTTTCCCATGAACCCTGGATGTCAGCAGACATTTGCCTGAACGCTGAAGGAAATGAAATTTCGAATAAAGAAGAGCGCGATTACAATATTTATCAAATGACCTATGAGGAAGTCAAAAAATTTGATTGTGGTTCTCAGGGAAACAAAAAATTTCCGGAGCAGGAAAAGATGAACGTATGCAAGCCATTGCTCAAAGATGTAATTGTGGCTGTAGAAGACCATGTCAAAAGTTATACACTGTACGAGGTGGATTACAACATTGAAATAAAAAGCGGTCGGGATGGAGACAATAAGTTTCACCCGGCTCCTTCAGAATTTTCAGATTTGGTGTATACCCTTCTCGATGAATATTTGCCAATGGATCGGATAATCATTCAATCTTTTGATTTTAGAGTGCTCCAATACTGGCATGAGAAATACCCCAAAATCAAATTAGCCGCTTTGGTCGAAGACAGAAAGTCGGTTGAAACACATTTAAAGGAATTGGGATTCAACCCTGCCATTTATTCTCCTAATTACCGACTCCTCAATAGATCAAAAGTGGAAGAGCTACATGAGAAGAAAATCAAGGTGGTTCCCTGGACCGTAAACGAAATCTCAGATATGCTGTCACTGAAAGGCATGGGAGTGGATGGGTTTATTACCGATTACCCAAATCGCGCGAAGCAGTTTACGAATACACTTAACATCGTTCCAAAAGGCAAAAAGTAAACCACCGGGGGTAATTCAGTTACTTCTCAGCGCTGAATTCAGTATTCTTGCAACTGAAACAATATTTCATTCATGAGTAAAAAATATGACGTTTATGGCATAGGCAATGCCTTGGTGGATATCGTAACAGAAGTTGACGATGATTTTTTCCAAACAAATGAAGTAGAAAAAGGCGTGATGACTTTGGTTGATGAAAAACGCCAACTCCAACTGATGAAAGCCATTGACATGAAAAAGAGCAGGATGTCGGCTGGTGGCTCTGCAGCCAATACCGTTATAGGAGTGAATCAATTTGGTGGAAAAAGTTTTTATTCCTGTTTGGTTGCTCGCGATGATCTGGGAAGGTTTTTTCTGGAAGACATGAAACGCAATGGCGTGGATACTAATCTTACCTATGAGACCTGCCCTGAAGGTCATTCGGGAAGATGCTTGGTCATGACCACCCCCGATGCGGACCGTACCATGAACACCTTTTTGGGAATGAGTTCTTTTATGTCCGTGGATCAGGTAAACGAGAATGCCATCAAGAATTCAAAGTATGCCTATCTGGAAGGATATCTCGTGGCAAGCCCCAAAGGCACTGATGCCTTGCTTGAAACCAAACGAATCGCAGAAAAGAACAATGTGCACACTGCCCTTACCTTTTCAGACCCTAACATGCTTCGTTTCTTTTCTAAAAACTTTGATCAGGTAATTGGAGCAAGCGTTGACCTCCTTTTTTGTAATGAAGAAGAGGCTCTAATGTTTAGCGAAACAGAAGATCTAAACGAAGCAAGAGAAAAGTTAAAGCAAGCCGCAAAGCATTTCGCAATCACCCTAGGTGCAAATGGAGCCCTCATTTATGATGGTGATACCTTTATCGAAATAGAACCCTACAAAGTACGCGCCCTCGATACCAATGGAGCCGGAGATATGTTTGCAGGGGCTTTCCTATATGGAATTACCCATGGACACAGCTATGCCGAGGCTGGCAAAATAGCCTCTTTGGCTTCATCCAGAGTGGTTTCGCAGTTTGGACCTCGATTGGATCCTCAGCAGGCCAAAAGGGTGCTTAAAGACCTGATTGATTAGTTTTCTCAATATTGTTACCCAGGTTATTGGTTAAAAGGCTTGTGAGATCGCTTTTTCAATTTCATTGATTTTGGAATTCTTCAAAATACTAGGCATCTTTGCAGCCCTTTAGTAAAATAAGGTAAAGCGAAATTGAAATGAAAAGGACTTACCAGCCATCGAAGAGAAAAAGAAAGAATAAGCACGGTTTCCGCGAAAGAATGGCTACTGCCAATGGTCGCAGGGTATTGGCATCTCGCAGGAGAGCAGGCCGTAAAAAGCTTACCGTCTCTGACGAAAAGACCCCCAAAGGTTAATACACACCTCACTGAAATTCAGCTGTGAGGATTCATTAATTTGGCCTCATGGGCAAATTCAGCTTTCATAAAGGCGAGAAACTCAAGAGTGAAAAACTAATTCGGGAGCTCTTCGACAAGGGCACCGCATTTAATATTTACCCATTTAGGGTTATTTATTTGTCAAATCCTGGGCCCGGTACCAAACACCAGGTACTTTTCACCGCATCCACAAAAAATTTCAAAAAGGCAGTTGATCGCAACAAAATCAAAAGAAGAACCCGCGAGGCCTATCGGCTCCACAAGAGCAGTTTGGATGAAACTCCGGCCCTACTCATAGGGTGGGTATACATTGCCAAAGAACTGACGGACTATACGGCCATTGAAAATGCCATTGTAAAAGCACTCGAGAAGCTCAAAAAAGCGCCCCTTGAGCGCAATTCAGCATAGCCACAAAGAGCCTCTATTCGTATATTTACAAATATTGCATCTATGAAATTCAAGAAAAGATACATCGCCATCCTTGTTCTGGCAGCGTCCATAGGCACCTTCTCATTCACCGCCCCGGTAGAACGCTACTTTGATATAGCCAAGAGCCTCGACATATTTGCAACGCTCTTCAAGGAGGTAAATGCATTTTACGTAGATGAGATTGATCCGGAGGCACTGGTCAATGAAGGAATTGGTGGAATGCTGGAGTCGCTGGATCCTTATACTACGTATATCGCGGAAGAGAATCTCGAAGAATTTAGTATCCAAACCACTGGCCAGTACGCAGGCATCGGTGCGCTCATTGGCACTATTAATAAGAAGACAGTCATTACCAATCCGTATGAAGGATTTCCGGCCAACAAAGCCGGACTGAAAGTGGGTGATGAAATCATCTCAGTGGATGGAACATTGGTACAAGGGAAAAATACTTCCGAGATAAGTGCACTGCTTAAGGGCAAGCCCAATACAGAAGTAAAACTCATTGTAAGAAGACTCGGCCTGGACAAAGACATCTCGCTCTCAATCAACAGACAGAAAATCAAAGTGAGCAACGTGGTCTATAAGGGCATAGTAGCAGAAGAAATCGGATATATCAGACTTGATGACTTTACGCCTGGAGCGGCCAAAGAAGTGGAGGAAGCCGTGGTAGAGTTAAAAAAATTGGGAGCAAAGAAATTGATTCTTGACTTGAGAGATAATCCCGGAGGATTACTTTATGAGGCCGTTAACATCGTTAATCTATTTATACCTAAAGGATTCGAGGTGGTATCCACCAAAGGTAAAGTCAAAGATTGGAATAAGTCTTATGTGTCGCTCAACAACCCTATCGATACCAACATTCCCTTGGCCGTGCTTACCAGCGGTGGCAGTGCTTCAGCATCCGAGATTGTGGCCGGAGCGTTGCAGGATTATGACAGGGCATTATTGGTGGGTCAGCAAACTTTCGGAAAAGGACTGGTACAAACCACACGGCAGCTTTCATACAACGCGCAACTGAAAGTGACTACAGCAAAGTACTACATCCCAAGCGGTCGTTGCATTCAGGCGCTTGACTATGCCAACCGCCACGAAGATGGTTCGGTGGATAAATTTGCAGATTCACTAAAGGCAGAATTTCTTACCAAAGGTGGTCGCAAAGTATATGATGGAGGCGGGCTCGATCCAGACATTGAGGTTCCTGATGATTTCTTAAGTCCGGCATCTGTTCAGTTGATTACGGCAGGTCATATCTTTGATTATGCAACAGTTTATTGTTCACAAAATCAGCTCAAAGGCTCTGCTAGGAATTTCAAATTATCGGATGAGGAGTACAAAAAATTTGGAGCATGGCTCGCTGCTCAAAAAGTTGTGCTCAGTTCTGAACTGGAGCAACAAATGGATCAGTTGATCGAGGTGGCTAAAAAGGAAAGAAGCTACAACGAACTCAAAACACAACTGTCAGCACTCAAAACTCAAATTGAACAGAACAGAGCCAAAGATTTGACCCGGTACAAGGATGAAATCAGCAGGGTGCTCGAACAGGAAATTGCCTTTCATTACGGCCTCGTAAAATCTCAGG
>CAYNCP010000039.1:0-39689 GCA_964395905.1 uncultured Ohtaekwangia sp. | reverse complement strand
GGTTCAGCTTTTAAAAATTTATTTCGGAAAATTTCATCCCCTCATATACAAATGCAACAAGCATCCATACGACAAAAATCATTGGGATAAGTATGGACCAAAGTAAAATCTTTACTTCATACCTCAGGTGCATAAATTCCCCCACAATGTAAGCCGCTTTAACTATTGTCATGGCCACAAATATGGCCGTCTTTAAGGGCCCGTGCCCCATAGTAAAAGCTACGGCAAACTCCAGGGCGGTGATGGCTCCAAGTATGCCAGCTACGGTCCATAGTTTCTTAATCTTTGCTTTATCTGGTGGAAGTACGGTAACCTGAGGTTCTGGTGCGTGAGCCATTGTTAAATAAGATTAATTGTTAAACAAGATAAAAGAAGGTGAACACAAACACCCATACTAAGTCTACAAAGTGCCAGTAAAGACCCACTTTCTCTACCATCTCATAGTGTCCCCTGCGCTCATAAACACCTGTTACGGTATTGTAGTAAATCAGGAAGTTAAGCAGCACCCCACTAAATACGTGGAAGCCGTGGAAGCCAGTGATAAAGAAAAAGAAGTCGGCAAAATCAGCGGGACCATACTGGTTGATGGTAAGATTGGCACCGGTCACTGGTACTTGTACCCATTCTCCATTAACGAATTCCCTAACCATGGTGGGTGTATCCGTCCCAACAATAAAGTGGGTCCATTCCCAGGCCTGACAGGAAAGGAAGGTAATACCCCCCAAAATTGTCCAGAGCATCCATTTCTCCACTGCCTTTCTGTCCATGCGATGCCCTGCCTCTACTGCCAACACCATTGTCACACTGCTCATGATGAGAATAAAGGTCATGATACCCACAAAAACCAGCGGTAACTCTACGCCATGTAAAAATGGCACCGCTTCGAAAACCTTTTCCGGAATAGGCCAATACTCTGTTGAGAACGTAAATGCATCCACCGTACCCGTATAGGCCTGGTGTGCAGAGCGAACCAAGCCGTAGGTGATCAGCAGCCCTGAAAAAGTGAATGCATCGGAAAGCAGGAAAAACCACATCATGAGTTTTCCATAGCTTACCCCCATAGGTGAAACTCCTCCGTCCCAAACGCTTCTTCCTGGTGATACTGTGGTGGCTGAAGTATGTGCCATAGTCAGATTTAAATTATCGATTCAATAATAGAAAGATGAACAAATATAGCCAAAGTCCACCCAAAAAATGCCAATAAGTCGTGCACATTTCTATCATTGCCAGGCTTCTGGAGTGGATTTTGAAGCGATATGCCGCCATCAATACAAGGATCAGATAAATGATCGCACTGACAATATGAAGGCCGTGCAGACCCGTTAATACATACAGAAAAGACCCTGACGGATTACCTACAAAATATACACTTTGGGCCACCAGTTGCCCCCATGCCATTACCTGACCTATCAGAAAAATAACACCCAGCACCATCGTGATCGATACCAGGATTTTGACCCTTTCCAGCATGTCTTTTTTGGCCGCATGGAAGGCCATTTGCATGGTCACGCTGCTTAACACAATAACCAAGGATGTCCAATACAATAAATCCGGCAGTTTAAAATACAGCCAGTTCCCTTCTGCTTGTCTTACAATATAGGCAGAGGTCAATGATGCAAAAAGCATTCCTACGCTGGCCACAAAAAGCCACATCGCGAATTTCTTCGGATGCATGGCCAGCGGCTTTTTCGGTTCTTCTACAATCTTAAAATCAGTTGTCATACTATCCTACCTTATCCAATAAATATGCTATCTGTACAATCGGTAGATACAAAAATGATCCAAACATTATTCTCAATGCCGATTGCCTGCTTCCCGTTTTCATCAATGAAAAAGTTTGCGCAAAAAATGCGACCCCACAAACAGTGGCAACAACCGCTGAGTTTATTCCTGTTATGCCAAATAAGGCCGGAAGTAATCCCAGTGGTATCAGGAACATAGTATATACCATGATCTGAATAATGGTGTTGATATTTTTTCCTTCTGAGGAAGGAAGTAACTTAAATCCCGCCTTTTGATAATCATCATCCGCTACCCATGCGATTGCCCAGAAGTGAGGAAATTGCCAGATAAATTGAATTCCAAAAATGATGAGCGCCTCATGGGTTATTTGACCAGTGGCCGCCAACCATCCCAACAAGGGAGGTAATGCACCCGGTATGGCCCCGACAAAAACAGCAACAGGACCTACTCTTTTCAATGGCGTATATACAAAACTGTATAACACCATGGATACAATGGAGAGGAAAACTGTAAATGGATTGGTGTAAGCCCAAAGTATCCAAATACTGAGCACAAAAGTTACAATAGCAAACCATGTAGCCTCCTGTACTGAAACCCGCCCAGTAGGAATCGGTCTTCGCATTGTTCTGCCCATCAACTTATCCAAATCCTTTTCAATAATCTGGTTGATGCAAACCGAAGCGCCAGACAACAGAAACCCCCCAAACGTAACCATTAAAAGGACGGGCCAATCAATATCTCCCCTGGAGGCAAGCGCAAAGCCAAATGCGCAAGAAAATGCCACCAATAACGAAAGTCTTACTTTCAACAATTCAATAAATGCTCGCATCCGGTTGAGTGCAACCGAAATCCTCCCCAATGCCTGTGTTTGTCCTGAAACCATTTACTCACTTTTTAACACCAAATTCGGATTGATGTTCAGGTTAAAATAGGTGTGCAATTGCAAACCAAATGTGATTGTCGCCAGTACCAAATGCAACGGCTGAAGGTATGGTGGCACGCCAAAATAGGCCATTCCCGTTCCCGTCAATAAGGTGCCCAAAATTAAAATTATTAGCGCAAGCGGTAAAGCTTTATTGCCGCTAGTTTTCCTTAATAAGTATAATAATACAAGGTGAAATCCTAGCACAAGCCATGAAAATGACCGATGCACCAGAAAGGGCACACCCAGGTTATCCATCCACTGATTCCGGGGCAAGGCAGCCGCTGCCAGCAGGTCAATGGCCTCCCTCACTTTGGTCCCAAGAAATACCTGTGCCAACAATAGGATCATGCACCCCATCAATACCCAGCGTAGCATGACAGGTCCGGCTATAACCCAACGGCCAGATTCAGAGCTGCTTATATTCAATAAGTAAAATAGAATGGCTACGATGCCCATGGCCAGGAACATGTGAATGGTAATGGTCCAGGTGGTTAAATTGGTGGATACCACAATGGAGCCAAACCAACCTTGAATGATAACAGCCACTAAGGTGAGTAACGAAAAAACAAAAATACCCGGATGCGCTTTTCGCAATTTCAAAGATCTCCAAAACAAGGCAACAATAAATAATCCAATGACAACGCCCACCAGACGGTTCACATATTCCACCCAGGTTTTAGTGACATTGAAATCAGCTTCTTCTCTGATGCCTTCATCGTTAACCAATTGGTCGGCAGTATTATCCATCCCAATAAATGAGAGGTATTTGGCAAACTTTACATTTTTTTGATGCCGATAATCGGAATATACTTCCTTGTAATCAGGTGGCAGCTGATTCACAGAAGTAGGTGGAACCCACTGTCCAAAACACTTTGGCCAATCGGGGCATCCCATACCTGACCCTGTGCTTCTCACTATCCCTCCTACCATGATTAAAAAATAAACAGCAACCAGGGTGGATAAGCAAAGCTTATGGAATCCCCTGATTGCTGTTTGGTTCAATGATGAAAGTCTTCTAGTGCTTCTTGTGCTCGACTACAATGGCGCTACTGTCTTCCATTTCCAACTTGATCAGGTCATTCTCATGTGGAAGATTGGATTCCGGAGTTTCGGAATATGGCACGGTTTGAGGAATGTAATCGTCTTTGGCACCTGGCTTGCTGTAATCATAGGGCCAACGATATACCGTTGGAATTTCTCCTGGCCAGTTGCCATGTCCCGGATGTAGTGGCGTGGTCCACTCCAAAGAATTGGATTTCCATGGGTTTAAGCTCGCCTTCTTTCCCCTGAATATACTATAAACGAAGTTAAACAAGAAGATAAACTGTGCAGCCAGAGTGAGAATGGCCGCGACACTCACCAGCATATTCAAGTCAGCAAAGGAATTGAATGTCTCGAAGTTGGTCCATGAGTAGTATCTACGTGGGAATCCTGCAATGCCAATGTAGTGCATGGGGAAGAATACCAGATACACGCCTACGAATGTAAACCAAAAATGAATCTTACCCAGCTTGTCATCCATCATCCTTCCAAACATTTTGGGAAACCAGTGGTAAACACCTGCCAACATACCAAAGAATGATGCAGCACCCATTACCAAGTGAAAGTGAGCTACTACAAAATATGTGTCATGAAGCTGAATATCTACAGCCGAGTTGCCCAGAAAGATTCCCGTGATACCACCTGAAAGGAAGAACGACACCAGACCAATAGAGAACAACATGGCCGGGGTAAAGATGATATTACCCTTCCACAGTGTAGTTACATAGTTGAATATTTTTACTGCAGACGGAACCGCAATAATCAATGTCAGCAAAGTAAAGATGGATCCAAGGAAAGGATTCATGCCCGTCACAAACATGTGGTGTGCCCATACCACGAATGACAGGATGGTGATAAAGAGAATGGATCCCACCATCGCCTTGTAACCGAAGATCGGCTTCCTCGAGTTCGTTGCTATAAT
Organism: uncultured Ohtaekwangia sp.; assembly: GCA_964395905.1. Taxonomy (GTDB): domain Bacteria; phylum Bacteroidota; class Bacteroidia; order Cytophagales; family Cyclobacteriaceae; genus ELB16-189. The sequence continues at coordinate 35,058 of CAYNCP010000039.1, read as the reverse complement.
TTCAGAAGTGATTCCCAAAGAAGGTAGAATCACGATGTACACCTCAGGATGACCCAGGAACCAGAAAAGATGCTGGAACAATATTGGACTTCCTCCCTGGTTAGGCAAAGCCTCGCCATTGATATAAATATCAGATAGGAAAAAACTAGTGCCAAAACTCCTGTCGAAAATCAACAGCAACGCTGCTGCAAATAGAACGGGAAAAGACAGCACACCGATGATGGCGGTAAAGAAAAACGCCCATATGGTAAGCGGTAGCCTTGAGAAAGACATCCCCTTGGTTCGCATGTTGATTACCGTGGTAATGTAGTTGATGCCCCCAAGTAATGAACTCACGATAAAGAACGCCATCGCCACCAGCCACAAGGTCATACCTAAGCCAGACCCTGACATGGCTTGGGGAAGTGCACTAAGAGGCGGATAAACGGTCCAACCTCCACTGGCGGGCCCCGTGGATATAAATATAGAGGTAAACATGAGCACACTGGACAGGAAAAAGAACCAGTAAGAGAGCATGTTCATAAAACCTGAAGCCATGTCTCGGGCACCCACCTGAAGCGGAATCAGGAAGTTGCTGAACGTGCCACTCAATCCGGCAGTCAATACAAAAAATACCATGATGGTACCATGCATCGTTACCAGGGCCAGATAAAACTCTGTGTCTATTTGACCGGTATCCGTAATCCAGCCGCCCAAAACCGGCTTCAGCCAGCTAAGATCAGCGCCTGGGAATCCAAGTTGTAATCGGAAGAGCACAGACATGACTCCACCGATGAGTGCCCAAAACATTCCTGTGATCAGGAATTGCTTTGCAATTACTTTATGATCCTGACAGAATACGTAATTCGTCCAAAAATTTCCATGGCCGTGCTCATGCTCATGATCTTCATGGTGATGAACATCTTCCTGCTTGTGTATATCTACTGTTGCCATTCTATAAGATGTCTTTTAATTACTAATCGATACAGTTTGTGCTGTGGTACTCACTCCCGCATTACTTTCTACCGGAATGCCGGATTTGATCATTGCCACTTCCCTCAAGGCTGCCGGCACCTTGGTCAAGTAGTCCGGATTTTGCTTCAGCCAGGATTCCTGACTTGCTTTCCATTTTTCAAAATCCTCAGGTTCATCAACTACCACCAAGAATCTCATTGAGAAATGTCCTTTCCCACAAATCTCGGTGCAGGCCATTTCATAGTTAAAGTTCGGATTACCGGTTTCTGCCCTCATATCGGCTGTTGACTTGGTGGGCACAAATTTAAAATTGGTATACATGCCCGGAACCGCGTCCATTTTAACCCTGAAATGTGGAAGAAAAACACTATGAAGCACATCCTTGGCCCTGATTTTTAAGTGAACCTCTTTCCCCTTTGGCAAATGAAGTTCCAGTGACTTGAAATCATCATAAGCGTTTTTATCGGTTAGATCAAGACCGAATTCATTGACAGCATCAATCATTTTATAATTTACTTCACCCAGCTGATTATCCTTTACTCCGGGGTACCGGGCTGTCCATGCAAACTGCTGACCGATGAGTTCAATGACTTCTGCCTGTTCTGAAGCCGGAGCTGTAATGTCGTTCCAAACCCTCAGTCCCCTAAATATTAGCAGTGCAAGTACAATGGCAGGGATAATAGTCCAGATGATTTCAAGTTTATGACTGTCCGGGAAGAATGTAGCTTTTCTGTTTGGGTCATAGCTGTATTTGTACGTGAACCAAAACATGACGATGGAAATAAGTCCAAAAGCCACAACGGTAATAACCATTGTAATCCAGAATAAATGATCTGTGAGGGCTCCGTGCTCGGAGGCGATAGGAAGTACGTAACTGTCAAAATGCGCATATGAATACCATCCAAAGAGCGCGAGTCCTCCTAAACAAAATAATAAAAAAAGAAGTCCATGAACATTGTTCCCGGGATGCTCTTCTTTTTTGGCTCCTTTGACCAGCCCTACCAGATTGCCAATTCGGAAAATCAGGTAAAGTATGAAAAGAACCAGTATTACGCCCAGACCTATTATCAGACTCATCATGCTATTTTATTAACAATTTCATTTCTCATTCTAATTTTAAATATGATGGTGCAACGCCTCCCCCATCATCGGATGATTCTTCGCAATCAATGGCACCTTAGAAAGCGCATTTAACATCACGTATAGAAAGGCCGCCATAAATACCATGGCTAACCCAATCTCAATCAAACCAAGACCTCCATTATTTTGCATCACGCCCGGGGTCACCATATTATAAAAATCAAACCAGTGTCCTACAATTACTATTGGACAAACTACTTTCAACATCGACATATGACGCTTGGCATCTCTTGTCATTAACAACAAGAATGGAAGCACAAAGTTTAATATAATGTTGGTATAAAATATCCATCCATAAGGGCTGGTGTTTATCCTGGTAACAAAATAAACTGTCTCCTCAGGGATATTTGCGTAGTAGATCAGCAGGAACTGGCTGAACCAGATATACGTCCAGAAAATACTGAAAGCAAAAACAAATTTACCTAAATCATGCAGGTGATTGGCCGTCATGATCTTTAAAAACCCTGCTTCCTTCAGATAGGCAGCAACCACTGTAATCAGCGCCAGGCCTGTTACCCACCAGCTCGCAAAAACGTACCATCCCATCATGGTGCTGAACCAATGTGTATCTATACTCATTACCCAATCCCACGCAGCTACAGACGAGGAGACGGCAAATATCACCAGAAAAATGGCAGAAAGTGATCGAGCTTTGGTCCAATGCGCGGTGCCGCCATTGATGTCTTCGGCAAGCATTTCCTTTTTAATCCAGATAAAGAACAAATACCAAAGACCAAAAAATGCTACCATCCGCAAAATATAGAAGAGTGGAAATCCGCCTGGCTCAAGTGGCCAGAAGAAATACGCGCTCTTTCCGTTAATGATAGCATCAAAACCTTCGCCCTCAACATAGAGGTCGTGATGCGTCCAGTGAAAAACGTCCGCTTTAACAACAAACCACAAAACCAGCATCAATACTCCGGAAATTGGAATCCAATGCCCCATGGCCAGCGGAATCCGCTTGATCGGTACGGACCATCCGGCCTGCGCGGCATATTGAATGGCCACGAAGAATAAACCAATGATGCCAAGACCGGTAAAAAACACGTTGTTCTGCCAAAGTGAAGTATAAACTCGTTTCAGCCAAATCGGACTGCCATGATGCTCCCCCCTGACTGCTTCCTCATGGCCCTCTCCGGCTGCTGCCTGCGCTGTGCTGGCCACCAGGTTTTTAGAAATCTCAACAGAAGCATGTTCTTCACCATGACCTGAACCCGCGTTCATGGCCATAAAAACACCCAGGATAAAAAGCACAATGCCAACCGCACCAAGAATTGCAATCTTCTTTTTTGTTTCGGGCTTGAATTCGTATTTCTCTTCGGCTACCATTTATTTTCTTTCAAAAATTTGAAATCCTTTACTATCACTTCTTTTGTAATGTCTTCACATACTTCGCAATCTTCCAGCGGTCTTCAGGGCTTACCTGTGAGCCATGCGGCTGCATCAATCCCTGACCCCAGGTGATCACGTGGAAAATGTGACCTTCCGTAATGTTCAAATATGCATCGCCTGTTAAATTGGCAACTCCACCCAACAATCCTTTTTCTACGCCATCGACCGTCACACCAGTAGCCACTTTGCCGTCACCCATGCCCTTAGGTCCATGACAATGGTTGCAATATATCGTATACAGGGCTTTACCTTCGGCAAGGATAGCCGCGGAAGAGTCTAATGGGTTGGTGATCTTGGCCCCATCCGCCAATAACTGGGTACGGTAAGGAAGCCACCCTTGCTTGTTTCTTTTTACAGTGTGAGGAGCAGGCTCACGCATATTCATCGCATGTGGATTGTACTTGTTCGAGTTAAAGTATTCACCACGTCCATTGCTGAGGGAATTTACCCAGGTACCCGCACTTTCATCCGTGATCTGTGTGAGTGGTTCGTACGCAACAGAGTGATACATATTGGGAGCGTACTCACGGCCTGGATTGTCTCCACTGGCTTTGCATCCTGCCAGCAAGGCTGCTCCCGCCATCGAAATCATTACTGTTTTTAGAAGTTGCATATTCCGCATCTGCTTTAAAAGTTCTTGTCGTTAACTTCCTGAGCGCCACTATCTTTTAGTATCGCCCCGATATCTTGTTTGCTTAATTTATTATTGGCCAAATCAATCGCCATGATGTGCTTATCGTTTGTACTTCTAATATCGAATTGCTGTGGCCAGCGATAAGGTTTCATATCGCTTACAATTAAAAAGGTAGCCACCATACCCAGTGCCGATAGCAGTACAGTGAGCTCAAAAGTGACCGGTATAAATGGAGGCAGCGAAGCGAAGTTTTTACCCCCTATAATCATGGGCCAGTCATACCCCAACATCCAAATTTGCATGATCAACGCCAGGCTGGTGCCGGTCATGCCAAAAAGAAATGCGGCAATTGGAAGACGTGTTTTTTTGTAGCCCAGGGCTTCATCCAAACCATGAACAGGAAATGGCGAATATACTTCATGAATCTTTACGCCTTTGTCCCGAATTTTCTCCACGGCATGCAGCAGCACATCTTCATCATCAAACACACCTACCACAAAATTCTTATTGCTTTCCATAGTTGATTAATGCTTTTTTTCTGATGACGATTTTAAAATACTCTTTACCTCGGCCATATTGATTACCGGGAAAAATTTGGCAAACAAAAGGAAAGCCGCAAAGAAAAATCCGAATGTGAGTATGTACTCTCCCAAATCATACATGGTGGGATAAAACATCGACCAGCTTGATGGAAGGTAATCCCTATGCAACGAGGTTACGATGATCACAAAACGCTCAAACCACATACCGATGTTTACCACAATTGATAAGACGAATGTGGCCACCAGGTTGGTTCTTATCTTCTTGATCCAGAACAACTGAGGAGAGATAACATTACAGGTCATCATAGACCAGTATGCCCACCAGTACGGACCTGTCGCCCTGTTGATAAATGCATATTGCTCAGCCGGCACTTGCCCGTACCAGGCGATAAAGAACTCTGTAATGTAGGCGATACCTACAATTGACCCCGTCACGATGATGATGATGTTCATCAACTCAACATGGTAAATAGTAATATAATCTTCAAGTTTAAACACTTTTCTGGTTACCAATAGCAGGGTAAGCACCATTGCGAATCCTGAGAAGATGGCCCCTGCCACAAAGTATGGAGGGAAGATCGTGGTGTGCCATCCGGGTATTACGGAAGTAGCAAAGTCCATTGATACTATGGTATGCACAGAAAGTACAAGTGGCGTTGAAAGTCCTGCAAGGATCAAAGCCACTGACTCATAGCGCATCCATGTTCTGGCACCACCTTGCCATCCAAAGCTCAAGGCATTGTACACCGTAGCCCTTGTCTTGGCACCCATACGCACGGCCCTGTCACGGATAACAGCAAAGTCAGGGATAAGACCCATATACCAGAATACCAGTGAAACGGTGAAGTATGTTGAGATAGCAAACACATCCCAAAGAAGCGGAGAGTTAAAGTTCACCCACAAAGAACCAAAGGCATTAGGTAATGGTAGCGCCCAGTAAAAACCTAACCACAAGCGACCCATGTGAATCAACGGGAAGCTGGCAGCACAAATTACAGCAAAGATCGTCATCGCTTCCGCTGCACGGTTGATAGACATCCTCCACTTTTGACGGAACAACAAAAGGATGGCGGAAATCAAGGTACCCGCGTGACCAATACCCACCCACCAAACGAAGTTGGTGATGTCCCAGGCCCAACCTACTGTTTTATTTAGTCCCCACATTCCGATGCCATTCCATAAAGTCATGGACATGGTATATACTCCAAAACCTAAAAGCACTAGCGAGAAACCAAAGGCCCCCCACCAGAGTGGCGTAGGCTTGCCTTCTACCTGACGACTAATGTCTTCAGATACGTCAGCAACTGTCTTGCCACCGGTGATGAGTGATTCGCGTAATGATGAGCTTACTTGCATAAAATCGTTATCCGTTTATTAGCTATGCGTTCGTTTTATCTTTGTTCTTAATCTTGGTGAGGTAGAAAATATTCGGTTTCACACCTATTTCTTCAAGTACACGATAAGCGCGGGGATTTCCAATGTGCTTATCAGAACTGTTCGGCCTCTTTTCATCGCGCTTAATCTGCAACAGTTTGCTGATGCGGCTCTCCGAATCGTTCATGTCGCCAAATACAATGGCACCAGATGTACAGCTTGCCTCGCATGCTGTTGTGATCTCGCCATCTTGTACTTTTCTCTTCTCTCTTTTCGCGGTCAGCTTACCCGATTGGATGCGCTGTACACAGAAAGAACATTTTTCCATCACCCCTCTTGATCTCACTGTCACATCAGGGTTTAGGACCATACGTCCCAGGTCTGTGTTCATGGATGGATTAACTTGTGCAAACTGATCATTGTCGTGGTATTTGAACCAGTTAAACCGTCTCACCTTATACGGACAGTTGTTTGCACAATAGCGGGTACCAATGCAACGGTTGTAGGTCATTTGATTAAGACCTTCGGTGCTATGTGTGGTCGCAGCTACGGGGCAAACCGTCTCACAAGGTGCATTGTTGCAATGCTGGCAAAGCATGGGTTGGAATACAACCTCTGGATTCTCCGCTGCATGCTCAAGCTGCTCATAGTTGGAAATATCTTCTGCACTACTGCTATAGTATCTATCAATACGCAACCAATGCATCTCTCTGCGATTGATTACTTCCTGCTTTCCTACTAAGGCAATATTATTTTCAACATTACATGCCACTATACATGCTCCGCATCCAGTACAAGAGTTCAGGTCTATGGACATTCCCCAGTGGTGATTATTATAGTCGTGGCCTTTCCACAAACTCACCGTTCCGGGATCAACTTTCTCTTCCCACTTGGTAATCTTCGGGAACTCGCGACCTGCATGTGGGTCCTTCTTGAATTCTGACAAAACGGATTCCTGAATAACACTGGCACGGCCCATGTAAGTCTGATGGATTTGCGTCTGTGCCAGTTGAAATGACTCTTCCGTAATGGCAGCGGTAACTCCAGCAATTACATTATAATTAAGTGATCCATTAGTCAGTGAAACCAGTGGATATACATTTTGTCCCAGGTTCTCCGCTACCTTACCCACTTTAGTTCTTCCATAGCCGATGGCAATACCGATGGTTCCAGGGGCTTGGCCCGGCTGCACCAGTGCCGGCAGGTTAATGGTTTTTCCGCTTGCTGTGATGGCTATGAGTTGCGTGCGTCCTTCTGCATCATTTTCAACGCCTAGCGTGGTGGCGTCCTTTTGAGATATGGTGGCATAGTGATCCCAAACAGCTTTGGTAATTGGATCTGGAAGCTCTTGCAGTAATGGATTATTAGCTTGTGATCCATTCCCCAGACCATAGCTTTCATAAAGTGCTATCTCAAATCCGGTATTATCTGCTTTATAATTTGAACTGATTGAGGCGGCAGCTGCATTCACATCGCCTGCGAAAGAAAGTGATGACGACTCCCCATTATTAATATCAAGAACGCCATCATACAAACATTTGTCCCAGAAGGATTGAAAATCCAATCCACTCCCTGCTTTTCCGTAGAACCAATTTTCCCAATTCTTCTTTACAAATGAAAAATATTCAACCGGTTCAGTCGCCCATGTCAACAAGCTCTCCTGTGCCTGACGTGTTTTAAAAATAGGTGTTATAGCTGGCTGAGATAAGCTGTATGAACCGTCCTTAGGTTCAAAGTCGTTCCATGATTCCAAATAATGATGATCTGGTGCTTTGTAAGTTGATGTAAAGGCAGTTTCATCCTCTGTGGATGAAGTCGAAACAGATAGCGATAGGTTTTTTAAGGCCGCAGCCAGTTGACCTCCCATGGGATGGTCATAAACCGGATTACAGTTATAAAAAATAATCCCGGCAACTCTTTTCGACTCAACATCAGCGATCAATGCAGCCATTGCTTCATCGTTGCCCTGACGGTAATTCACTCCGTTGTTTAGAATGGTTGTGCCATAATTTCCAAGCATGGCGTTGATGCCGTTGACCAATACCTGAACATCTTTATCATTGGAACCGCAAACCACGAGAGAAGCACCCCTGTTGGCCCACAATTCTTCTGCTGCCTTGCTCAGGTCTGTGGCATCCATTCCACCAGAAATGCTGGCACTGCCTGCCTTCGCAGCAATTAGGTTGTATAATTGGGCAACCACTAGTCCCTGTTGTGAAGGGCGAATCATGGTTCTATAGTCTGCATTGGCACCAGTTAAGGTCAGATTTGATTCAAATTGATAGTGCCTAGACATGTTGCTTTGCGTCTCGCTGATTTTGCGATTGGCAGCGTATTGCTTCGTGAATTCAATGGGTGCCAACCAGGTGCCGAGAAAATCGGCACCAATGCTTACTATCAATTTTGCCTGTTCAAAATTATAAGACGGAATAAAGGCCTTGCCAAAAGAGGCTTCATTGGCTTTGAGCATTCCGTAATAGGAAACCTGATCGTACTGTACGTGAGCGGCAGTTGGATACTTGGTGCGAAAGCGCTCAATGGCAGCTTTCGTACTTGGGCTTAAAATTGTATTGCTAACGATGCGTATCTGTCCCCCGGCATTGGATATTTCTGAAAGCTTGGCCGTAATCTCATTATCTATTTCTTCCCACGTAGAGTTGGCACCATCTTTCTTTGGCCCCCTCAGGCGATAACTGTCATAAAGGGACATGACCGATGCCTCCACCTGGGCACTTGTACCCCCTTTACTGATTTTAGAAAGGGAGTTACCCTCAATTTTGATGGGGCGGCCTTCGCGGGTCTTCACCACGATGCTGCAATAATCACCACCGTTTACATAGGTAGATGCATAGTAATTGGGGATACTGGGATCTGCATCCACAGGTTTGTTAACAAATGGAATGGCTTTACGTACGGGAGCTTCGCAGGCGGCCAAAGAAGCTGCCGCTACACTAAATCCCATCATTTTGAGGAAGTCCCTTCGGGTGTGACGAGGATCCTCCTCAACACCCAGGTCTACAAACTCCTTGTCTGCATGCTTAACGAAGGCTGGATCGTTTTTAAGTTGTTGAAGGCCTTTCCAGTATGTCTTTTTTGTATCGTTCATACGTATCAATTCCAAAAATCAGGTCTATATTATTAATAGTGACATTTTGCGCATTCCAAACCACCAATGTCTTCCACCTTCATGGCTTTGTTATTATGGAGCTCCATCAGATTATCATAATAAGCGTTGCCTTTGGTGTTTACATCCGTTTTGCGATGGCAATCAATACACCAGCCCATGGTAAGTAGAGAGTATTGCCTTACCACATCCATTTCTTCTATGGGCCCGTGACAGGTCTGACACTCCACGCCTGCTACATTCACGTGCTGAGAGTGATTGAAATAGGCAAGGTCAGGCAAGTTGTGAATTCGAACCCACTCTATCGGTTTGTTATTTTCTACGGCAGCCACAATCTTGGCAATCTCACTTTCTCCGGTAATTGTACCATTCCGGATTTGTGTATGACAATTCATACAGATATTTGGCGATGGAATATTGGCACTGCGGCCTTTCATGGCTCCCGTGTGGCAATAATTACAATCAATCTCATACTGACCTGCGTGTACTTTATGCGAGAAGGCAATTGGTTGTTTGGGCTGATAGCCCTGCTGGACCCCTACCGCAAACAATCCGTCTATTATCGTTTTGAAAGAAATCGCTGCTACAATAAATACCACCAGGAAAATAAATCCCGGACTCTGCATGATCGTTCCCAAAGTGAATGGAGAATGAACAACTTCTTTATCTTCCTCGCTAAGATCCTTTTGGTCGAGGTAGCGCTTGAGGGCATTTATGATTAGCCCGAGGATAACCAAGAGCAAAACCAGAATGATAACCATACCAATCATGATGGCATTGAGATAGGCCGTAGGCACACCGCCACCTTCTCCCCCACCACCAGCTGCTACCGCCACTACCTCCTCCGGCTTGTCCGCTTCGGTTTTCACGTAAGCCATGATGGCCATGATCTGGTCATCACTGAAAGAGGTAAAGGCTGTCATCAGCGTCTTGCCATTCTCCTCATATATCTGATTGGCATATTCGTCTCCGCTGGCAATTACTTTGGAAGAATTTCTCACAAAGTTCTTTATCCAGTCCATGGATGGAGCCCGATCATATACACCTGCCAACGCAGGCCCTATCAGCTTGGTCTTAACCCTGTGGCAAGCTTTACAGTTGGCATCAAAAAGGGTTTGACCTTCTGAGATTACGGCTGCATCGGTTGAAATTTCCTGGGCAAAAGTGGTCGAGCTTATTACAATGAAGAGGGCTACAAAGAGATTATTAAATAAACCAGAGATTCGGTGCGTCATCGTGATTTGTTTAGGTGTCCGGATTTATACGGAGGTGCACAAATCTACACTCGTAATGCATTATTTCAAATTTAATTTTCGCCTGTGGGTATTATTTTGATTACTTTCCGATACTTCTTCAGCCACAAGAAAATTGAGGTAAGATCGGGCTAAACTTTGGAAGAAAATAGTCAATTTAGAATCAATTTAAATAGAATTTTCGGCCTCACAGTATGCTTAGTCCCTTTGAATATGTAAGTGTACTCATTTCCATCATTTTAGGACTTGGAATTGCGCAAATAGTGACGGGACTGGCCGACATCATTCATCAATGGAATCGCATTAAACTCTATTGGCCGCACACGTTGTGGATGATTATTGTCTTTTTCTTACACATTCAGGAGTGGTGGAACATTTATGACCTTCGGCTGCATGAAGTTTGGCGCCTGCCCACCTTTTTGTTCATCAGCCTTTATCCCATCAACCTTTTTATACTGGCGCGCCTGCTGTTCCCACTTCATGATCACGAAGAAGTAGTGCTCGATTACAAATCATTTTACTTTTCGAGCTATCGTAAATTTTTTGTCATCGTTATGGTTTCAGCAGGCTTGTCGGCAATTGAAAATTATCTGGTTTCCAATCAGGGATTGGAAGGGATCATTTTGCAACTCATCATTTTATTCACACTGGGAGTTGTGGCCTGGAAGAATCCTGAAAAAGAATGGATACACAAGCTCATTGTGACCGCTTGGATCCTTGGGGTCATTGTTTCCGTAGTGTTGAAGTGGGACATCTGGCTGATTACTTAAAGCACTCAAAAAATGGCCTAATTCACCAAGAAATTAGCTTTTCGGGTAAAAAAGGGCTATATTAGAAAATATTGGCATCCAACTGAATTTTGATCTTAACGGGTGTCCATCTGACTCGAATTCTGAGGTGTTAGGCCAAAATATCTGGATTGAGTTTAGGAGTTTACTGTAACAGAATCCCATCGGCAGATTTAAAGTCGATATCAAATTATAAATACCTTTGACTCACATTTGTGGATTCCTACAAATTGTAACACGAATTAAAATATTGTATTCAAACTATGCAAAGTGCGACAACCAGGTCGAAGGCAAAAGAACTTGCCTTTGACAAAACCAAAGAAATTATCAATCGAAGAAAGGCGATTGTGCCCCAGGGCGTGAGCGTATTTGTGCCCTCATCGGCAGTCAGTGCCAAGGGTGCCACCATCATTGATACCAACGGTAATGAACTTATCGATTTTGGTGGAGGGATTGGAGTGGTAAACGCAGGGCACTGCCCGCCCTCCGTTGTAAAAGCCATTCAGGATCAGGCGGCAAAGCTCATTCATGCCAGCTTCAATATTTCCACTTATGAGCCATACCTCGAACTAAGTGAAAAACTGGCCAGTTTGTTCCCCCATGGTGAGAAAACAAAGGTGATGCTCACCAATTCTGGTGCTGAATCTGTAGAGAATGCCATAAAAATTGCCAGACAGGCCACGAAACGATCTGCTATCCTGTGTTACAGCGAGGCGTTTCATGGCCGCTCCATGATGGCGATGACCTTAACATCTAAAATCAATTACAAAATCGACTGTGGTCCTTTCGCCCCTGAGGTCTACCGTTTGCCCTTCCCCAACTTCTATCGCGACAGCCGGGGCATGAGCGAAAATGATTTTGCGGAGCAAGAGTTGACCAAGCTGTATGATGCCACCCACGCACTGGTGGACCCCAACGCAGTTGCGGCCATTATCATAGAGTTGGTTCAGGGAGAAGGGGGATTCAATATTGCACCGAAAAGATACGTAGAGGGGTTAAGGGATTTTTGTGATGAATTTGGCATCATGCTCATCTTTGATGAGGTGCAAAGCGGTTTCTGCCGCACTGGAAAGTGGGCTGCCTATGAGCACTACAATGTAAAGCCGGATATCTCCACATGGGCCAAATCGATGGGTTCAGGCATGCCAATAGGTGCTGTAATTGGAAGACAAGAAATAATGGACGCTGCCGCGGTGGGTACCATAGGAGGAACTTATCTTGGCAACCCGGTGTGCTGTGCCGCTGCCATCGCCACCATTAAATACATGGAAGAGATTGATCTGAACAGTAGGGCAAGGGAGGTCAGCAAAATCGTCAGCGAGCGTTTCCTTCAACTGAAGCAGAAATGCAGTGCCATAGGAGACGTTCGATCACTAGGCGCCATGCAGGCCATTGAGTTTGTCGAAAATGGAGATCCAGCCTTGCCGGATACGGAGACAGTAACTCAACTTACCAAAGCTTGCCTGGAGCGTGGCCTTATATTATTGAGTGCCGGAACCCATAAAAATGTGATCCGTGTACTTAGTCCCCTTGTAATAAGTGATGAACTGCTAAACAGGGGATTGGATATCATTGAAGAAGAGCTGTTAAAAATCACGAACTAAATGAAGCCATTTTCAATTGCAGGAATTCAAATGCATGTGTCTGCCGGGCATAGCAATGTGCCCATCATGAAGCACAAAGTAGATGTAATGATGTCGGTGTATCCGTGGGTGCAAATGATCATGTTTAGTGAGCTTTGCCCGTTCGGTCCGCTCACACACAATGCCATGGACTTTCCCAATGAAACAGAAAAGGAATTTTGCGAATTAGCCAAGCGCTATGGCATCTGGTTAGTCCCGGGAACCATGTTCCAGAAAAAAGAAGGACATATTTATAATACGGCAAGCGTTATCAATCCACAAGGGGAGGTAGTGGGCCGTTACGACAAGATGTTCCCATTCTATCCTTACGAAGTAGGCGTAACCGGTGGCAATGAATTTCTGATGTGGGATGTCCCCAATGTGGGTAAGTTTGGATTGACCATTTGCTATGACATGTGGTTTCCGGAAACATCAAGAACCCTTGCCGTGAATGGTGTTGACGTAATTCTTCATCCGACACTTACGGCCACCATTGACAGGGATATCGAGTTATCTCTAGTGCAGGCAACCGCTGCCATTAATCAATGCTTCATCTTCGATATAAATGGTTTGGGAGACGGTGGCACAGGCCGCTCCATTGTTTGCGGGCCGGATGGCCGGGTGCTTCATCAGGCAAGCACCGGAGAAGAACTTATTCCAATTGAAATCGACATTGACCGTGTGAAGCGCAGCCGTGAAATGGGTGTGCTGCGTTTGGGACAGCCACTTAAAAGCTTTCGTGACAGAAGGGTGCGTTTTGAAATCTACCAGGACGGTGCGCAATTGCCTTATTTAAATACTCTTGGCAAACTGCACAAACCCACCCGATTCGAACAAATCACTGAAGTGCTTCAAACGAATACTGAAACGCCAACGGTACTGCAAAACTGGATGAATAAATTAAAATTGTAATCAAACGAAAGAGATATGAAAGCGTCAATCAAACATGTGAAAAAAGAAAAACCGTTAAACCTTAAACACTACGTCAATTGGTTTGAGATTCCGGCTTACAATTTTGAACGCGCTGTCTCCTTTTACAATCAAATTTACAACATCACCATGGACACTACTGAGATCAACGGGTATTCCATGGCCTTTTTTCCAGCAAAAAGAGGAATTGGCGGGGCTGTAGTGGCAGGAGAAGGATGTACACCCAATACCACCGGCCCCCTACTCTATCTAAATGGCGGTAAAGACCTGAACATTGTGCTCTCAAAAGTGGAAGCTGCCGGTGGCAGGGTGATCATGACAAAGACACTTATCAATGATGCAGTAGGTCACTTCGCGCTTTTTATGGACACCGAAGGCAACCGGCTGGCACTGCACTCCAAGAACTAGTCACCTTGTGTGATGTCCATAAAGGCCAGTGAAATTAAATGAATTGAAAATGAAAGAAGTGCTTACAAAAAAAGAAAAAACGGATTTGATTGCTGGGAACTATTATAATACAGGACAATTGCGAACAGACCTATGGACGGAATTGAAGTTGCACGCCTATGATCTTGCCAGGAAACGCAATCATGAAGACCATGAGCAGGGCAAAGAAAAAATGGTGAATTTGCTTAAAAAGGTGCGTGAAGTTGAACAGTATTTTGCCTTTCCGGGAAACAATACGCTGAACGTTATTGCTGACTTTCTCAAACATGATGAATTTCAGATTCTAAAAAACTCTATAAAGGAAATTTTGAGGCTTCTGGTTAGTGAGGACTATCGGAATGACGCGGAAATGTTTTCATTTGCCAGCATTCTGAAAGGAAAAGAAGACAAGCAACTGCTGGATCCCAAAATAAAGCATAAATATTTTGAAGTATTGTTTGTTGACAATCTCACCTTAAAGCAGGAGCATGTCATCACAAAGAAGTTGAGCGATGTGCGCGACCCTAAGGATGTTTTTGTCTACCAACTGGTTTATGCCAAATCTTATCAGGATACCCTCATTGCATTAATGGCCAACCCCAACATTCAGGCATGTGTGATCCGATATGAGATTCCTTTCAAATCAAAAAATGCCAGAGGAATTCTAAAACCATTTTTGAAACACCTCCTTAAGGACAATTTTGAAGATCTACCTGAATATGAGCTTGGAATTTTGTTGGGTGAAGCCATTAGCAAACTAAGGCCTGAACTTGATATCTATTATGTTACTGACAATGCAGTCAATAGCTTGCCAGACAAGGCGCTTAAGATCTTCAATCGGATATTTTACAGGAAGGAAGATGCACAGGAACTGCACTTAAGTATTATCAGAGGAATCAAAGATCGTTATGATACTCCGTTTTACACAGCACTGAAAGAATACAGCCAAAAACCAACGGGTGTATTCCATGCCATGCCTATCTCCAGGGGCAATTCCATTTTTAAATCCAATTGGATCAGTGACTTTGGAGAATTCTATGGCAGAAACTTGTTTCTGGCCGAAACCTCATCCACCACCGGTGGTCTGGATTCCTTGCTGCAACCCACTGGACCGCTTAAAAAAGCACAAGAGCTGGCGGCAAAAGCATTTGGTTCCAAGAGAACATATTTTGCCACCAATGGTACCTCCACCTCAAATAAGATTGTATTGCAGGCATTGGTGGAGCCTGGAGATGTAGTGCTCATTGACCGCGATTGTCACAAATCACATCATTATGGGATGGTGCTTGCAGGAGCCTACGTTACCTATCTGGATTCGTATCCGTTGCAGCGGTACTCCATGTATGGAGCTGTTCCTTTGTCGGAAATCGTTGAAAGATTGCATGTACTTAAAAAAGCGGGCCGGCTTGAACACGTGAAAATGCTCTTACTGACCAACTGCACATTCGATGGCCTGGTATATAATGTGGAGCGTGTGATGGAGGAAGTACTTGCCATCAAACCTGACATGATTTTTCTTTGGGATGAAGCCTGGTTTGCCTTTGCCGCTTTCACCAGCACCTTCAGACAACGCACGGCCATGTATGTGGCCAACAAACTTTCCAAAAAATACAAGACAGCCGAATACAAAGAAATGTACAAGAAGCACTTGGCAGAACTAAAGGAAAAAGGCGGTGAGATCACACCAAAAATGCCCAACCCTGAGCTCGTGAAGATTCGCGTATATTCAACCCAATCTACCCACAAAACGCTTTCCTCATTCCGGCAAGGTTCAATGATTCACATTTTCGATGAAGAATTTGAACGCAAATCGGAAACCTCCTTTCACGAAGCGTACATGACACACACGTCTACTTCGGCAAACTATCAAATACTGGCATCACTGGATGTTGGGAGAAGACAAGTGTCATTTGAAGGATATGAATTGGTTGAGAAAAGCATCGAGATGGCCATGCTGCTGCGCGCCAAAATTAATGATCATCCCAAGCTCAGGAAGTACTTCAAGATCATGACCATTAAGGACATCATTCCCGATCAATATCGCCAATCCGGCTTGACTGAATACTACCATCCGGATCATGGCTGGAAGCGACTGGAAGAGGCATGGGCCAATGACGAATTTGTTTTGGATCCAACAAAAATCAACCTTCATATTGGCAACACCGGTGTGGATGGTGATACGTTTAAGAACAAGTATTTGATGGATCAGTTCCACATTCAAATCAACAAAACCTCACGGAACTCTGTGTTATTCATGACCAACATAGGAACTACGAGAAGTTCGGTGAGTTATTTGATCAGCGCATTGTTGAAAATTGCAGATCAGATTGACACTCAATTTGATTCGTTAAATCCAGAAGAAAACAGGATACTGCAGGATAAAATCTATTCACTTACTGAACAAGCCCCGCCCCTTCCCGACTTCAGCCACTTCCACGATTCCTTTCGTGCCGTGGCCGGTATACCAGGCGGCCGGATGCGTGAAGCCTACTTTCTGGCCTACAACGAGAATAAATGTGAGTATGCCAAACTTTCGTCATGCAACAAATTAATGGAGAGTGGCCGACAGTTGGTTTCAGCTTCATTCATTATTCCTTATCCTCCTGGTTTTCCGGTGTTGGTGCCGGGGCAGGTCATGACCAAAGAAATCCTTGATTTTCTCAAGGCGCTTGATGTGAAGGAAATTCATGGGTACAGGCCGGAGTTAGGCTTGCGAATTTTTACGGATGCCGCATTGAATCGTCATCAATCAGGAACCGCACTAATGGGTGCCGCTACCGCCATGAGTGGAATGGGAGGTGCAGGAAATGGTAAGAAAAAACCAAAGACAGCAAGCACAAAATCAAGGTAAATTTTTTATCAATGCTAGCATTGCAATTTGAGAAGGTATCTCACGGGGATTGCATTGTTTTTTTTGTATCACACTAGAAACAGAGTTAATGAACAAACCGGTATCCAAAGAAAGGGCAGTATTAAAAAGAGAAATCAGTAAAGCTGGATTTTTCTGCCTTGCCTTTGGAGCCATGATTGGCGTGGGGTGGGTGACCGCCATGGGACCTTGGCTGCGAACCGCAGGACCAATAGGTGCCAGCATAGGTTTTGCCCTCGGTGGCGTGCTCATGTTATTCATTGGATTCTGTTATGCTGAGGTTACTGCCATGTTACCAGTTGCTGGTGGCGAAGTGGCCTATGCATACAAAGCCTTTGACACGAGCAAATCGTTTATTGTCGGGTGGTTTCTTTCTTTTGGTTACTTGTCCGTATCTGCTTTTGAGGCGGTGTCTATCGGAAAAATCACCAGTTATCTTTTCCCATCCATAGATCGATGGCCACTCTATTCGATCAATGGAGACCAGATCTTTGGCAGTCATCTCTTGTTAGCATTAATCATCGTGTCATTGATCACATGGATCAATTTCGTGGGCGTACAAGGCTCGATGCGGTTTCAGGTTTATTTAACCATTGCATTTCTTGCGATTGTTTGCTGCGTGGTGGTTGGCGCATTGTTTAAAAGTGATATTTCAAACTTAAAACCCTATTTCATTTCCAGTGGTCCTACTGGAATAATGGGAGGAATAATCGGAGTATTTGCCACAGTACCTTTTTGGTTGGTAGGATTTGACACCATTCCGCAAGGAGCCGAAGAAGCAAAAGCATCGGTGTCCTTTCGAACCATAGGCCTGCTGATCATCATATCTATTGTTGCGGCCGTACTATTTTATATGTTACTGATTATTAGTACTTCCATGGTGGGCAACTGGCAGTCGTTGCTCAGCGCAGAACTGCTTACTGCAAAAGCATTTGAATTGGCATTTGGCTCTCAGCTTGTTGTGGATGGTATACTCGTTGCTGTTCTGATTGGTCTCCTGACAAGCTGGAATGGCTTTTTCCTTGCGGGCTCGCGGGTACTGTTTGCCATGGGGCGAGGCCGGATCATCACGCCTTCGTTTGGAAAATCGCACCCCAGGTACGGCACACCTTATATCGCTGTTTTATTTAGCGGTATGATCACCATCCTGGCTGCACTCCTTGGCCGAGGCGCGATGGTAGCTTTTGTGGATGTGGGGTCCTTTTGCATTGCCGCTGCTTTTCTTGGCGTCTCTTTTTCATTTTTGAAACTCAGAAAATCATTTCCGGATCAACACAGACCTTACCTCGCACCAGGCGGAAAAGTAACGGGGCATATCTCCATCATTGGCTCTATCATTATTTTGCTGGCGATTAGTCTTCCCGGAAGTCCTGCTGCACTGGTGTGGCCTTTGGAGTGGCTCATTCTTATTGCACTATGTGTACTGGGCGTTGTCTTCTGGATGATCTCAAAAAAAAGCAGGCAGGCTACTACGCAAGAAGAGAGAGATTACCTTATATTAGAAAAGTTTAAATAGTACCTGAATAATTAAGTCATGAAAAAGAAAAGCGCAACAAAAAAGAAAATAAGTGCAAAAGCGGCAACCAAAAGAGCCATAAAGGTAAAGTCAAAGGGGGTTACCCAATCTGTTGCGCATAAAAAAGTGAAAAATAATAATACAGTACTCAACGGCATATCCGATATCAGGCGCTTTTTCTACCGCAACGAAATACCCATATACTTTATCAGTGCCACGAACTTCAACTTGCTGGGAGCGGATGAGTGGATCAGGGGATTTAAATTTATTTGTTACATCGAATGTTTTGATGGATTGCATCCCAACGTTTTTGCTCCCAAAGAGGAATTGCCTCACGAAGAATTTCAGAGTATTGAAGACATCAACAACTACCTGCTGGAACACAAGGAGGTGGTTGACTACATTAAAAGTAGGGGCGATAAAGGGAAGGCGCTCTTCCTCATGTTTGATGGCCGAACTGAAAAACTGGCCAAACAATTGGGCCTCGAGGTTTGCTTCCCTACGGCCAAGATGAGGAATTTTATGGATAACAAAGTGAACACGAACCGAATTGCAGAAAAAGCGGGGGTTCCGTGTGTGCCTTATGTTTTGTCCAAAGTAAAAAGTTATCAACACCTGGCTACTGTAAGTAAAAAGAAACTGGGGACTGACCTGGTGATTCAAACCCCTTTTGGCGATTCCGGACACACCACCTTTTTTATTTCAAATGAAAAAGAATGGGAGAAATACGCGGATGAAATCATCAACGAGAAAGAGGTAAAGATCATGAAGCGCATTAACTGCCGTGGGTCCGCCATTGAAGCCTGCGTAACTCAACACGGTACTATTGTAGCGCCCCTGATGACGGAGCTGGTGGGTTTTAAAGAACTGACCCCATACAAAGGTGGCTGGTGCGGGAATGAAATTTATGCCGATGCTTTCACTCCTGCCATTCGTAAAAAAGCGAGAAAGTATACCCAGTTGTTTGGAGATCAATTGAGAAAAGAGGGGTACAAAGGATATTTCGAACTGGATTTCTTGATCGATCAGGATAATCAGCAATTGTATTTGGGTGAGTTGAACCCTAGAATTACAGGGGCCAGCTCCATTACCAATCATGCAGTGTTTGCCTTGTCCGATATGCCTTTGTTCCTTTTCCACACCCTGGAATGGATGAACCAACCCTATAAATTAAGCGTTAATAGCATCAACAATCGCTGGTTCAAAGCAGAGAACATCGACTCCTGGGGTCAGCTGATTATCAAGTATACCGAAAAGGAAGTAAGAATAATTACACAGGCGCCAAGGTCAGGAATCTATGTGATGAATCCGGATGGCACCATTAAATTTTCAAGAATGGATACCCATCGCAGGGCAGTAGACAGGGAAAATGAAGCATTCTTCCTTCGAATCAGCCGAAGCAACGATTATTTTTATGAGGGGGCGGATATGGGCATTTTGGTCATGAGGGGAAGACTAATGACGGATGATTTTAAATTGAGGCCACGGGCCATCAGTTGGATCAATGCCATCAAGCGATCATACGCATCAGCCCCGATTGATGTGGTCAAACCTGCTCAGGCAGAAATTGGTGGGTTCAAAATGATATAAGCCAGCATGCTAATATCCTTCAACTGCATTCAGGAAAATCAACCCGGAGAAAAGTGGAAGTCTTTATTTGACCGCACATGGCCTCACTACAAAGCCTGGTTCCTTTCCGAAGGATACATGGCGCGTAAAGGTTACCTGACTTCTTACACAGAGTTCCAGCGTCAAATGCCAGAGCTGGTACCCGTTTACGAGCAATTGATTGCTCTAGCCGGAGGCGGAGATCTTGAATCCAGATTTTTAAGTATGTATTGCCCCCCGGCCTATATGTCGGGTTGCTCACAGGTAGCCTGGACGAAGGGAAGCACTTCACTCATTCGCAATTACGATTACAGTTTAAAAATGTTTGAAGGAACCCAGGCTTATACCCACTACTTGCAACCCGTCATTGGCGTGACTGACTGTACTTGGGGGCTCCTGGATGGCATGAATGCCAGTGGCTTGGCTGCTTCATTAACATTTGGAGGGCGAAAGGTAGTGGGTGAAGGATTTGGAATACCTATTATCATTCGCTACATACTGGAAGTGGCTCACACGGTAGCCGAAGGGTTAACTATTTTGAATCGGGTGCCTGTACATATGGCTTATAACGTCACGTTGGTTGATGCCTCTGGCGATTACGCCACAGTATATTTGTCACCGGACCGATCTCCTGTTGTTGTAAACACCCCTGTTGCCACCAATCATCAGATGGAGGTGGAATGGGGAGATTATGCCTCCTTGACCGGGACAATTGAACGCAAGAAGTTCCTGGATGAAATGATCAGCTCTCCGGATGAGACCGAAAAATCTATATTAAAACGTTTCCTTCACCCCCCTCTCTATAATACCAATTACGAAAAATCATTTGGCACGCTTTACACTATAATATATAAAGCGGATACCAAGACGATCGAAATGCACTGGCCCGGCAACCAACTGGATCAATCGTTTGATCATTACAGAGAAGAAAGGATCGTTCCCCATATGACAAGCGCAAGACGAGGGTTGGTTTATTGATCGCTACAAATCTCCTACATCCAATCAGGACTGTTTCTGTGTAGCTAATTATTTCTAACTTAAGTCTTCAAACTTCTTCTACACATGAATTTAACAAAACATTTTGTAATCGGATTTGCGTTTTGCGTTGTCCTGCAAGCGACAGTAACATTCGCCCAGCGAGAGCCTGTTCTCAAGCAAATCGATGTCCCCCACGACTACTATTTCAGAGAAATGTACCTGCCGCAATTAACTACCGGACCCAGCTCAGTCACCTGGTCACCCGATGGTCAAGAAGTGATCTACTCAATGGGTGGGTCACTATGGAGACAAAAAGTAAATGAAAGCACGACCAAGCAGATTACAAATGGTGGATACGACTATCAACCGGATTGGTCAGGCGATGGAAGTCAGATTATTTTTACCCGGTATACAGGTAATGCATTAGAGTTGCAACTGCTTGAATTGGCCACCGGGAAAGTATTTCCTCTTACTAACGGGGGACATGTCAATGTAAATCCCCGGTTTTCAGCTGATGGCAGTCAGGTTGCTTTCGTGAGTACAAAGGATACTGGTCATTTCAGAATTTGGATTGGCTCGTTGTTAAATGGAAAACTGGTGAGTAAACCGTTTTCACCAGAACGGGAAACCAAAATACCACGCTACTATTATAGCCAGTGGGACCATCAACTCAGTCCCAGCTGGTCACCCGATGGGCAAAGCCTGCTCTTCGTTTCCAATCCCGACAATATTTATGGCACCGGATTTATCTATCAAGCCGAAATAAACAATCCAGACAAACTCACACTATTGGTGAAAGAAGAAACCACCTGGCGAACCCAACCCGATTGGTCGCCCGATGGTCACAGAATAATTTATGCTTCTTACCTCGGCAGACAATGGCATCAATTATGGATATCCACAGCTGATCAACCGGGCAATGCCTACCCGATGACCTACGGTGACTTTGACAACACATATGCATGTTGGTCACCTGATGGGATGCGGATTGCATACATTTCTAATAAAAACGGCAACACGTCCCTGTGGATACAAAATGTACTGGGGGGTAAAACAAACGAATTGCGCATTCAAAAAAGAGTTTACCAAAATCCTGTTGCCACACTCACACTTTCTATCCTAGATGAAGCAGGTGATCAGGTTCCTGCAAGAGTTTCAATCAAAGGATCAGATGGCAGAAGCTATGCTCCATACGATGCATGGATGCATGCAGATGATGCCTTCGACAGGGCCAAGCAGCAATATGAAACTCACTATTTTCATTCCAAAGGACTTTCAACAATTGAACTACCGTTAGGCAAAGCCGAAGTAACCGTTTGGCGTGGACTTGAATACAACATTCACAAACAAGCCGTAAATATTTCAGATAAATCTACGGTCGTCAGCGTTAAACTACAGCCCTTATCATTACCACCCTCCTGGGAAAAATGGGCAAGCGGTGATGTGCATGTGCATATGAATTATGGAGGTCATTACAGAAACATTGCAACAAGCATGGTAGCGCAGGCAGAAGCAGAAGATTTAGATTTGGTTTTTAATACTATCGTCAATAAAGAGCAACGAATTCCCGACATGGAATACTTTTCTGTGGAGCCAGACAGGGCATCAAACAGTAATGTTACGTTGGTACATTCTCAAGAGCATCATACCAGTTACTGGGGCCACATGGGTTTACTTGGTTTAAAAGAATACTACCTCATTCCCGGGTACTCCACTTATCCCAGCACCGCCATATCAAGTCCACACCCATCCAATTCAGTAGTTGCAGACCTAGCACATGAGCAGGGTGCCTTGGTTGGTTATGTTCATCCTTTTTATGAAGTGCCAAATCCAGCTACCGAAGAAATTCACAATGCACTACCTATCGATGCAGCATTGGGCAAGATTGATTATTACGAGACGGTGGGCTTCAGCTACCATCGGCCCAGTGCTGAAGTTTGGCATCGGCTTCTTAATTGCGGCTTTAAGATCAGCGCTGCTGGCGGTACTGATGCGATGGCCAATTACGCTTCCCTACGCGGGCCAGTTGGTGTAGATAGGACCTACGTTCAATTGAACGACCGCAGTCAAGATTCAAAACAACTGACAGCACAATGGCTGGAAGGATTGAAAAACGGAAGAACGCTGGCCACCAACAGCGCCATCTTGGGTTTTGAGATAAATCAGTCCGGGCCTGGATCTGAACTTCAACTCAAAGGAAGAAAGGCAAATGTGAATTACAAAGGATTTATGCGGTCCGTTATCCCAATGGACCATCTTGAAATAATCAGCAATGGAAAAGTTATCAAGCAAATCTCTTTAATAGGTGATAAAACAAGCGCAGATTTTGAAGGCACCATCAGCATAGAAAAAAGTGGCTGGGTGTTACTGCGTGCATGGAATGATAACGCCCATATTGACATTCAGGATTTCTATCCATACGCTACGACAAGCCCTATCTATATTTTTTTAAATCAGCAACCTGTCCGCTCTACTGAAGATGCCACTTACTTTCTGCAATGGATAGATAAGGTCTATGAAAGTGCAAGCAAACAAGTTTATCTGACTGAAAGTGAAAAAGCACTTACGTTGAATAATATAAACGAAGCACGTAAAGTTTACGAGCGTATAAAGTGATACTTTTGCCACCTGGTTACTTCTATCATAAAAAAAAGATGAAGTAGCGTGAATCTTAAACACGAACAAAACGTATTAATGGTGTGTTTAATCCATGTGAGTAGCGAAAAAGCTAGCGCTTAGATAGAGCCACTAGAATAAAATTGTAGCAAAGATACGGTAAGCCATATAAAAGCATAGCCAAAAGTGAATAGAGCAGCAGAAAAATTGGAAAGGAAGAAATTAATGGAATGGACTAATATATATATGGTTGGAAACCCGGGTTTCAAGAAGGAAGTTGCCAGGAAACTGGAGCATTCCGAATTGAAGTTCATGCCCGGTTACCTGGGAAGTGCGATTGGTGCAACCGATTACGACATGTATTGGGTGGATAAATCGGTTAGTCTGAGGGCTTTTAAGGAGGCCATAGGCGCCAAATACATATGGAAGTATCGCATCCGCTTCTACGAAACGTTGGAAAAATTCCTGAAGACGCAAGAAAACAGCACTGATAGTACTTCCCTTACCCTTCAGGATCAGGAACTGATGAACGAAATGCGAACCGGCACCAGGAAGAAGCACTTAGCGGCTTAATTGCCGGAATCTCCCCATTTATGTCTAAGCAATAAACTTAAAGGAATCCAGCCTTTAGCTGGATTCCAATTGATTTTACTACTATGGTAAGTAACTTAAGGATTGCATAATTTCAAAACAAGGAAAGCTCACATAAGGACCTCGGTGGACCTCCGGGTTAAATCTAGCATGCTGAAAATGTTCTGTCATTTAAAATGATCCTGCCAGATTCCAGAACAATTTCCATCATCATTCCCACCCTAAACGAGGCTGAAAAACTTCCTGCACTACTGACATTCCTAAAATCTCATGTTTCTGTTGATATAAATGTTGAAATCATCGTGAGTGATGGAGGCAGCAATGATGAAACCGTCAGCATTGCAATGAAACACAAAGTCATTATTCATGAAAATTCAACTCCTCATCGGGCAAAACAACTGAATGCAGGCGCAAGCATTGCTACGGGTGAAGTTTTGTACTTTCTTCATGCAGATTCCTTACCCCCTACCGACTTTATTTACTTGGTAATGCAACAAGTTAAAAATGATTTTCAGCTTGGTTGTTTTCGCCTCAAATTTGATCATCCTCATTGGTTTTTAAGGGCCAATGCTTGGTTCTCCAGATTCAGTTGGTCAGCCTTCCATTTTGGAGATCAAAGTTTGTTCATCACCAAAAAACTGTTTAATGAAATTGGAGGTTATAATGAAAAATTGTTTCTCAACGAGGACCAGGAGATCATTATTCGCGCCAAAAGAAAAGGAAACTTTGTGGTAATTCCAGCCTATATTGTTACATCAGCCAGAAAATATTTGGCCAATGGTATATTACGGCTTCAGTTCATATTTTACCTGATCTATTTTTTGTACCAGATCGGATTTTCACCCTTGACCTTAGGTAAACTTTACAAAAAGTGGATCAAGTGATTTGGGTCTTGTGTTGAATCGAAAAAACGGAAAGGGTTTTATCCTCACGGATAGTAATGTAGCCCATGTAGATCAGAATAATCCCTATTAACTCGGTGACGTATAATACTTCAGTATATCCGAATTTGGTAAACGATCCGCCTATTCCAGGAAGCAGGCCTCCAAATGCAATAAACAGGTTACCGAGAAATCTGTTGCGATAGATTTTTTCCCTGCTGTACCGGTAAGCCGAATAAAATGCGCCACCTACCAGGAAGATGAAAGCATAAATATTCACAAAAGGCGTTACCAATCTGATTTTGCTCCATGAAAGTACCGCTCCCGTTAACCGAGTGGGTTCTACCAATTCGTAATTTATGGGTGAAAGTAAAACCAATACTCCCGCTATTATGATGATAGCTACAATACTACTTCCCATGATGGTCGCGGTCCGTTGACTGAACATCAGGTAAACTGATCCTTGTGCCAATGGAAACCCGCCAAGCAACGCCCCTAAAATGTACCAGGCTTTGAATACGGGTTCACTCCACCCAAAAAGTCCTACTATAGATTCAGTTAAAGTACCCAGGCCATAAAACAAAACCCCGAGTGTCCACCATAGCAAATAATCGGGCCTGCCCTTGCCGTCCCAATGCCTGTAAAGCTTCACGAAGAAAATCGCGGACAAAAGGGTTGTCAGCACCGGTATTTTATGAATGAATTCAATCATACTCATCAAGTGGCCGCAAGTATAAGGTCAATTCGATGACATCTATGCCTGACGGGGTAAAAAAAATAACAGCAACACATGAATGTGTTGCTGTTACGACTTTTACTGAGCGTTTTGGTCTTATTCAGTGGGGAGCAATA
Organism: uncultured Ohtaekwangia sp.; assembly: GCA_964395905.1. Lineage (GTDB taxonomy): Bacteria > Bacteroidota > Bacteroidia > Cytophagales > Cyclobacteriaceae > ELB16-189. Next base: position 8,968 of record CAYNCP010000039.1, on the reverse strand, counting down.
CCTGGTCGATCACGTACACGATTCCGTTTGCACAATTAATAGTGGCCAGAATGTTGGCACCGTTAACAGTGAATTTATCTCCATTCTTTGCCAGCATTACATTCTTCATGTTGGCTTGATTCAATTTTTGGCCATCACGCATAATATTTTCACGCATGTTTCCAATATACACATGGTATTCAAGGATGTCTCTTAACTTGGCCTGGTTTTCAGGTTTTACCAGGTCTTCCACCGTTCCAGCAGGTAATTTATCAAAGGCCGCATTGGTGGGGGCAAAAACTGTAAAGGGCCCGGCATTGGCAAGCGCGTCAACATAGGCTGCTGCCTGAAGTGCTGCCACCAGTGTAGTGTGATCTTTGGATCCCACAGCAACCTGAACAATGTTCTGCTGCGATACATCGTCTTGCACGGTGGCTTGTCCACCATCAACGGCTGCCGCCTGGCTCACTGAAGCTCCCTGGTTTTGATCTCCGGTGCTGCACGAAAACAGCAGGGCAGCGAAAAAAGCTATAAAATATTGAATAGGTTTCATAGGTATTTGTGGTTAAGGGTCTATTTATAAAATTCTCATATTATTAAAATGCGAACAATGATTTTCATCATACAGAGGATGTTGATCTTCATTATGACTGGAATCACATCGCTAAACATCCTTTTTCAAAAACTTTCTCAGCGATAAGGTTATCGGCAGCAAAGCCCATAACGCCAGCATGAGAAAGGAATAAACTATCCCCACACTGCTTCCAAAAAATTGTTTGTAAAATGCACCTGTATACCCCATCAAAGCAGAGATATCCAATTTCAATAAAATAATGATGCGCGCCAGGTCCACAGGATTAAGCGAAACCAACGCAAGTGTTACCTTATCAAGGGGATAATCACCAAATGAATAAATGACGTAGAGCACCAATCCATCATAAATCAGCGTGAAGTAAAACCAGAAGAGCAGCGCCAGTCCAATGCCTTTGGCTTTGTCACGGGTAAGCACCGAGGCACAAAATGCAAGCGACACAAAAACAAGCGTTAGCAACATGCCGGACAAAATCAGGTATACCGTATCCATGCCCTGACTGAATAGCGTCACCGGAATGCCCACACCGACTACATAGGCCAGGCAAAGCGCCAGCGATACCGCTGAAAATTCACTCAGGAATATAGACTTGCGATTGATAGGTTGCGATAGCAACAGCTCAATGAATTCGTACGAATTGAAAAAATGAATGGTCGTGAAAATAATACTGACCAGCGGTACCACCATTAAAATAATATTGAGTAAACTCAGTATGGCTTTGTCAGAATTGCCTTCAAGGCTAAACATTGAAAGGGTGACAACAAAAAGAAAGAAAGTGTAAAGAATGACAAACTTGTTCCTTATGATATCCAGCAGCACATATTTGGCAATTTTTATCATACCGTTATTCCTTTTTGTTTTCGTTTCATGATCGTTGCGATTGCTTTTCCCAATCTGATTTCACCCGTTTCCTCTTTCAACAGGGCAATGGAATCGTTAAAAATCAAAGATCCATTGTCGAGGTAGAGGGCATGTGATGATAGTTCATCCAGATCGCTCATGATATGGGAGGTGATGATAAATGTTTTGTCACCATCCATCTCCCGCAAAATCTTTTCTTTCATCACCTCCACGGCAATGGGATCAAGGCCGGCCGTAGGCTCATCCAGTATCAGTATTTTGGGGTCAAACAAAAATGCCAGGGCAGCACTTACCTTTTGTCGTGTACCACCAGAAAGGGTGTGCATTCTTTTTTGCATCATTTTATCCAGTTCAAACCCTTCAATCAACTCTTCATCAATTTTCTTGACATCCGACCGAAGGTCTTTGATCATATCGAATAGCTGGCCTATGGTCATGTTATCGGGATATCTGCCGATTTGTGGCATGTATCCAATCTTATCACGGTATGCCCATTGCCCTTTGATGGAAACACCATCCACCTCAATGGTGCCCCTGTTGGGAACCACCATCCCCAGAATACTTTTAATAAGCGTGGTTTTGCCGGATCCATTGGGTCCGATCAATGCATAGGAATGTCCTGACTTGAAATCTGCCCTTATGGATTTCAAAACCTCAAGTGATCCGAAACGCTTGTCTATACTATGAATGGATATCATACGATTTCATTACTGGAAAATTGTCTCTTAATTTTTCTGGTGTTACTACAGGAATTACTTTCTCGGCTCTATCCAACAAGTGCACCAAAAAACTTCTCCACAGCATGACAGCGGTGGGCATCTTCTCTACGATCATTGAATACAGGGTAACGGGATGAAAGGGTACGTCACCTACCCCGTCTTTATCCAGATCGTAACCACTGTATTTATCCCAAAAATTACCATTAATGGTATTTAGTGTCATCGAACCATTTGTCCCCATATCAAAAGAGTTGCCGATGAAATTATTCCTCTCAAAAACATTATCATCACAACTGGCTTGAAGTTTAATCCCCCATCCATTTTCCCTAAACTCATTATGACGGAACTGGCTGCGACTGCACGCTTCCATGTAAATGGCTACTGTATTTTTTAAAAAAACATTGTATTCGATGGTGCTTTCACTAATTTCCTTTAACAGCAATCCAAATACAGAAGCACCCCAATTTTCCACAAATCGATTGTACCTCATGGTAACGCCACGGGAATACATCACTGCAATACCTGCTCCATTGTTGGTAAATAAATTGTTATTGTATTCATCATCGTGCGAAAACATGAAATGCAAACCATAGCGCAGGTTATTCTTGCTCGTATTACCCTCAATGAAAGAGTTGGTAACAAACTCAAAATAGATGCCATCCCGGTGTCCGTCTACTGTATTATTTTTTACGGTGATTTTGTCGCTTTTCCACAGGTGAATACCATTTCCTGTGGTGTTCTCAGCAACGGCTGCAGCAATGAGTTTATTATTCCGTATTACACTGGACTTGCAATTTGCCAGGTGAATGCCAAAAAAGGCATGCTCAATGAGGTTGTCAGCAATGTATAGGTTTTTTGAGTTTGAAGCGCCTACCGCGGCAAGATCATGCAGGCTGGAGATACCTACATTGATGATTTTGAAATTTCTAATTGTTACGTTGTTTGCCGCAATGGTAAAAACCTCCACTTTAAATTCACCATCAATTACAGGGTACTCCACCCCCATTAGAACAACTTCTTTTGAAATCGTGATGTTGCCCTCTTTGTAGTGTCCCGGGTAAACCAAAATCGTATCTCCGGGATTGGCTTTTTCCAATGCACCCTTGATGGATTTGATTTCACCTGATCGACCCACAATCAAAGTGGTTGCCCATGATTGAAGGGCAAATAATAAAAGGGCTATGGTCGCTGCTAATCTCATTTAAATTCAGTCACTACCTCTCCCCATGAAAGATAAATTCCATTCCACTTCTTCTTATTTTCCTTCATCAGTTCATAATCCTGAAAGGCCGCAATCTGACTTGCCATTGGGCTTTTTATTTCATCTGCTTTTAGAAAGTGTGAATTGGCTGCGTCAATCAACGTTCCTGGTCTTGCAAAGTCGATCACCAGCTTGTGCGCATAATCAGTATCAGTCACCTCATTGGAATTGTAAAACTGAAGCATACAATTCATGTCATCAAATTTGTAAACCTTCCCTTTTTGAGTAACCAGCTCCGCACCGAATTTATTATCCATCATTATCATTTTGCAGGAGTAGCAGGCATCCTTTCCAAATGCCAATGGCACAGGGTCAGTTGAACACGAAGTGAGTGTGAATGCAAATTGAAGCAGCATAATAGCTGCCACCTTGGATGCTGACACGTTGGATGCTGATGCTCGTTTATTCATCTTCCATTCATAAAATAAAATACCGATCAGTACTAATCCCACAATGATAAAAACCCATCCGCCTATATCAGGGCCTGAAAAAGCCGTAAAGTTCAGCAGTATTTTGGTACCAATGAGGGGTGGCTGATAGGCCATTCCAGGAATGATGATAGGAGCCTCGGGGTTCAAGTTGTGCCCATAGTCGTAGCCCCAAAGCCAGAAATCAATAAGTGCTGCAGCTCCTGTAACAACAAGCAGCCCCACGTAGCTAATTAACATGAACCTTTTGTTGATCAATGCGGTGAGTAAGCCGAAGGCAATGATGAATCCCACAATGTAAATCATGTAATCAAATTCGGGAAACATCTCTACTTCAATGTGCTTCATGCCGATGTAATGATTCAATGCACTGATGGTTCTCACATCGCCTGTAAGGGTATCAATCCAGATCTTCATTTCAAGTCCTTCCGGGTACTGAGGCGCCCACATCAATATCTGCCAAAGTGGAATGAAGTAAGCAGATACCAGTGCAACCGCACATAGTGCAACCAGTATTCTTGAAATAGGTTGTAAACGCTTCATGATATTATTGTCGTTTAAAAGGAAGGGTGCCTCCCAGCCTCAACGGCTGAGAGGCTACCCTAAACTTAAACCTGTAAACTATGAGAAAACAGGTTACTCAAAGCTGCCGAAGCGCTAGTCTTCGGCACCCGTTGAGAATTTTAATGGTGTGTTGCTACCTGCAGGTGACACCCTGATGTAACCCGACATCTCCTGATGCAGTGCTGAACAGAAGTCTGTGCAATAGAATGGCACAACCCCCGTTGCCAAGGGCTTCCACTTCAATGTTTGGGTTTCTCCTGGCATGATCAGTATCTCTGCGTTGGCAGCTCCCCTGATGGCGAATCCATGAGGCACATCCCAATCCTGCTCCAGGTTAGTGACATGGAAATACACCTCATCACCAAGTCTTACTCCTTCAATATTATCTGGTGTTAAGTGTGAGCGAATGGCAGTCATGTAAACGTGCACTTCATTTCCCTTACGCTCCACTTTTGCTTTGGCTTCACCCAATGCGGCATAGGGATGTTTGTTGTCCTCCATCCGATAAATTTTTAACGACTTATCTTTGATCAAACTGGCCGGCAAAGCCTCCGCATAGTGCGGTTCACCTACAGTTGGAAAATCTAGCAGCAACTGCATTTTATCCCCTGATATGTCATACAGCTGAGCGGACTGTGCCAACTCCGGTCCGGTAGGGAGATAGCGGTCTTTAGTAATTTTATTATAAGCAATCACATATTTTCCGTGAGGTTTTACTGTGGGGCCTCCTGGTACGCTCAAGTGACCTATGGAGTAATAAGTAGGTACCCGATCCAACACTTCCAGGGTTTTTACATTCCATTTAACAATCTCAGAAGAAACAAACATCGAAGTGTATGCATTCCCATTTCCATCAAACTCGGTATGCAACGGACCCAGACCTGGTTTTTGCACTTCACCGTGAAGCGCTGCTTCGTAACGGATTACAGGAATACCTTCAAATTCACCTTCATAGTCTTTGTCAGCAATGGCTTTTTGCAGTTTTGAGAAAGCGAAAACAGGCATCATCGCAGCCAACTTGCCGCTGCCCACAATGTATTCTCCGGAAGGATCTACATCACAACCGTGTGGAGATTTAGGACATGGGATGAAATACACGATGTCTTTCAATTCGGTTACATCCAATACAGTCACTTCATCCATCATGGTGCTGGTGGCGGTATGTGTACTTTCATCATATAGATTATGAGCATATTTTGATTTCACTTTCTTGCCCTTACCGGCAGCCAGGTACTCCTCTGCTTTCTTCCAGTTCACCGCCATGATAAAGTCCTTATCATTTTGAGAGGCATTTACTTCTAATAGTGTGTGTGCTTGCTCTGTATTATAAGTGGAGAAAAAGAACCAGCCATGAGAAGGGCCTTTTCCGGCACGGCTCAGGTCGTAATTAAATCCGGGAGTTCTCAATTGAAATTCAATGTTCATGTGTCCGTCCTCAGGATTAACTTTAATAAAGCTGATTGAGCCTTTAAAATTTTCCTTATAAGAATTGATGGGCACGTCTTTGTTTTCTCCCATTGGTACGCTGAACCGGGTTCCTGCTACCAGATACTCCGTATTTTCAGTGATAAATGGCGATGAGTGATTTCCACCGCTATTGGGAATCTCAAGGATCTCCATGGTACGGAAGTTGGACAAATCTACACGCGCTACGCGAGGGGTGTTGTTGCCGTTGCCAAAAGCCCACCGGCCATCGTGCTCACCTTTAGTGGTAGACAGCGCAATGTGGTGCAGGTCATCCCAGGGCACAAATCCATGCGATGTGTTCAGCATGGGCTTGGTTTCTTCGCTGTAGCCATATCCGTTTTCAGGAAATACAGAAAATACAGGAAGGATCTTCAGCAGTCTTCCGGAGGGAATTCCATAAACAGCCATTTGACCATTGAAACCTCCCGAGACAAAATTGTAGAACTCGTCATATTGACCAGGTGCTACATAGGTTTTGGCGGCACCATCACCTGTGAGGGCCTGCTTCGGACTCTGGGGCTTGCAATTGTACAACGACATCAGGGCCGCAGCAATCGCCAACGTATAAAATGATTGGGTTAATTTATTCATAAAAGGAAAGGTTAGTTTTATTTGCTTTGGGTGTTATTTTTCTCCATCATTTTGACGCATGAATTCAAGCACGTCTCTGGCGTCACCGATAGACATGTTTTGATTCGGCATCCTCATCAAACACAATTCTAAGAGTTTCTGGGCCTCCGGATCTTTGTCCAGCATCACATCCACGTTAGTGATCATGTTCATGATCCACTCTGGCTTTCTATTTTTTGTTACGTCTTTCCAGCCTGGTCCTACTACGCGCTTATCATCAAGCTTGTGACATGCTGAGCATTTCATTTCATAAATGGCGAGGCCCCGGCTTACCCGATCTTGCTCCAACGGAGTCTTTAAGGTTACATTCTTCACTGCGCCAATCCCTTTGGTGGGGTCGTTGATCACATCTTCAACTGCTGACTTTTGGGCGGCTGCCTGCTCAGGGTATTCTTCCTGGTTTACAGGCTTATCAGGCGCACACGATGCGATAATGAGCCCCAGGAATACGATTGATAGTAATCTCATAGTTTTATTTCGGTTATTGTTTTTATTATTAAATACTGATTTTTCTGCCCACAATTTTGAGTTTTCCTTTCTGCTGCATCTTTTTGACGGTGCGAATTACTGTTTCCACGCGCAGTCCGCTCATGTCAGCCAATTGCTGTCGGGTGAAGGGAATCACGTAGGGTTTGGATGTCCTTACCATACCCCCTTCCGACTCCGAAGCGTTGTTACTCTTTAAATATTGAAGCAGGTTGGTTATCCTGTGCTCGGGATCATAAAAAGATATATCCGACAGGATCATAGACTTGTACTTCAGGCGGTTACAAAGCACCCTGTCAAATTGAAGGTGAATGTCAAAATTTTCCCTGAGCAAGTCGAAGAACTGCGTTTTACCCAGTTTGACAACCACACTGTCTTCAATGGCTATGGCTGTGCTCGGGTATGGAAAATCACAAAACAAAGGCGGTTCTCCGAAACTGTCCCCGGCCTTGAAAATACCTTGAATAAACTCCTGGCCATCGGCACTGTCGGTGATCATTTTAATGGACCCGTGAGCCACCTGGTGATAAAAATTGGCCTCACTGTCGGCATGGAACAAAATCTCCCCTTTAAGAAGGGTCACTTTCTTTGCTCCGTATTCCAATAGCCTGGTCAATTCAATCATGCTTCGACTTTTAAGGTTATGCAAACCTAATTGGACCTCTTTATTGTTCACATGACAATTGTCAGCAGGGTTGGTGATCCTTGATAGGAAGGCCACTGCCAGCGGGTTCCAAATGGAACCATAATCCAGCAAAAATGACGGCATGTTGATCCGCTTCTTCATATTTTTAGTCCGATGTACAATAATCGGCCATAGGATATTTTCGGCTTATGATTCCAGTCACAATTGACTATTTTGCTCCATGAGTAGTCGAAATACAAATACATTTTCTCCTTCCCCTGGCGGATGGGCCGTTGCAACCATTGGTTTACCCAGGCGCTCAACGATCACGGTGATAGGTGCCGGTGCGTTTGGCGGGTGGTCCGCGTTGTACTTATTAAGAGCTGGTTACAAAGTCAGTTTAATCGATGCGTGGGGCCCAGGCAATTCCAGATCCAGTTCCGGTGATGAAACCCGCGTTATCCGATCCACCTACGGAGACAATGAATTCTATTTTGACCTGAATGTGCGGGCCCTTACATTATGGAAAGAGCATCAGCAGGCCTGGAAAAAAACCTTATTTCATAATACTGGCGTAATGTGGTTTTGCTATGACGCTACTGCGCATATGGTGGATGCCTCGTTGCCGTTTGCGAAAAAACACGGAATGGATTACGAACAGTTGACTCCGGCTGAGATCAAGAAGCGCTACCCCATCATCAATACTGACAACCTCCATCATGCCTGGCGTGACCCCTATGGAGGTTATTTGAAAGCAAGAGAGAGCTGTATGGCCGTGTTGGATGCTTTTAGGAATGAAGGTGGAAACTACATTCAGGCTTACGCAGCACCCGATGCGATTAACTCGGGCAAGCTTGAAAAGCTGAGACTTTCAAATGGCACTCACCAAACTTCAGATGTCTACCTTTTTGCCTGTGGATCGTGGCTGGGCCAACTGTTTCCTGAAGTGTTAGGCGACATCATCACTTGTACCAAACAGGAGGTCTTTTACCTGGGTGTACCCAAAGAGAATTCCGTCCATTACGACCAACTGCCTGCCTGGATAGACGTAGACGGAAAGGACTTCTATTATGGAATTCCCGGCAATGCCAACCGCGGATTTAAAATCGGAGTAGATAAACGAGGAGAAAAATTTGATCCGACAAATGGCGAACGCATTTCCAATCCTCAGGTACTGGCTGATGCCCGAAAATTTATTGAGATGCGCTTCCCCGGACTGAAGGGAGCTCCTGTGGTTGAAAGCAGGGTTTGTCCGTACGAAAACTCACCGGATGGCAATTTTATTTTTCAGGCTCATCCTGAAGCGGCAAATATTTGGTTTTTAGGTGGCGGAAGCGGGCATGGATTTAAGCACGG
>CAYNCP010000038.1:0-39990 GCA_964395905.1 uncultured Ohtaekwangia sp. | reverse complement strand
GGGAAATTGACCCCTGGGGTTGTACTTACCCGCCAATTTTTCGTTTTCTGATCTTTTCTTTTTGTCCATCTTTCTTCTTTGCGGAAAATCGACTTTGAGCACGACAAAATGATCAGCAGCATAGTGTTGAAAAACCTCATCAGTGAGCACCGTATCGTGCAGCCGGATGCAGGGTGCGCACCAATCAGATCCGGAAAAAATCAGCAACAGTGGTTTTTGAGATTCAGCTGACAATTTGAATGCGACATCTGGCTCTTCAATAATTTGCGCCTTTACCGTGGCGATGCTACACAGCAATATCAATACAATGGATGCTCCTTTCACTGCGGCAATTTATAAGAATGGGAGGTGAAGTGCTATAAACTTCTCCATAAATATAAAGTAGCATAGGCCTCCCAGCCTTTATAATTCTCAAACACCATCCTGATTTCATCCAGAGTAGGTTTTCTATCCAGTTGCATAAAATGCCTGAGCGCATTGTGCAGCCCGGCATCCTCCAGTGGAAATGCATCGGGATATCGAAAGGTTTTCATTAATGCATAATTGGCCGTCCAGTTGCCAATGCCTTTTATTTGCATCAATATTTCCCTTGCTTCATTAAGCGATAAACCCAATAATTTTTCCTTTGCTACAGCACCTTCCGCAAAAGCTTGAGCTATGCCAATGGTGTAGTTTGCTTTTTGTTTGCTGAACTGAATCCCCAGCAAGTCATCAGGACGGAGATTGGATACTAAATGATAATCTGGAAATAAATAATATTCACTTCCTTCAAAAAATAACTTCTTGCCGAACTTCTCCACAAATTGCCGCTTCAGCGTATAAGCAAACTTAAGATTGATTTGTTGCCCGATCACCGCCCACACTAGCGATTCAAATAAATCAGGCTGTCCCACGATTCGATAGCCAAAATGCTTTTTGACTAGCGCTGACAAGTATGTATCCTCACCTGCTAACTTATAAAAAGGTTTAAGGTCCTTATCCAGATCAAACCACTCCGCAATATAGTCTCTTATATACTGTTTTCCATCCTCATTTGGCTCAGCCATTGGAAACTCCAACATCAATTGATGTTGATCTATACTGATTTTAAAAAGTATATTTTCACCTCTCCAGTCAATGAGTTTGTAAACTGAATCCTCATCCACTTTGTGAAGCAACTCAATTGGTGATCGCTTCAAAAAATGAAGCGACTGATAAAAATCAAATTCGTGAGGCAGTGCTATTTTCATAATTTCTCAGCACAATGCTACAGTAAGTTGACGTGAGTGCCAATTTGAATGGCATAATTGAGCAAGAATCGGGTTATTATTCAAAATTGAGAAAGATAATTTTACAAAATGGAAACAATTCCGCTAGTCGGTTGGGACGACAAAAAAGACTTGTTGAACGCAAAAGGATATGCTGTAATCCCTTCCTTTCTCAATGCCAGGCAGTGCGAATCGCTGGTAGCACGCTATTCTGACGGCTCATTATACAGGAGCGTAATTAATATGCAGCGATACCGATTTGGAAAGGGAGAATACAAATACTTCAACTATCCGTTGCCAGCATTGATAAAAACGCTCAGAGAATCGCTTTATCAGCCACTATCCAAAGTAGCTAACTTATGGATGACGCAACTTAATATTCACACTTCGTATCCCGATAGCCATGAAGCGTTCATTGCTCATTGTCATACCCACAAGCAAGTGCGTCCAACACCACTCATTCTAAAATATGAGGTTGGCGGATTCAATACATTGCATCAGGATTTATATGGAGATGTCTATTTCCCCTTTCAGGTAATTATTGCACTTACTCAACAAGGTTCGGATTTTGAAGGTGGAGAATTGATATTGACAGAACAAACTCCCAGGGCACAGTCAAAAGCTGAAGTGATCAAGCTCAATCAGGGCGATGCGGCCATTATCACGACCAATTTCCGTCCAGTCAAAGGAACCCGAGGGTTGTACCGGGCAAAAGTCAGGCACGGTGTTAGTGAAATTAAGTCAGGCACGCGATACACATTGGGCATAGTATTTCATGATGCTGCATAGCACTATTGGCAAGCAGGATTTGAGATTCAAAATTCAATCCGGAGAAATTACTCTTGCCGGTAATTCCCGTTTAAAAATTTATGGGTTACTGAATTGCAAATCCGGTAAACGAATGAACAGAGATAATCGGATTTTCTTTAAGAATGAAAAAGAAGCCATTCGCTCAGGTTACCGCCCTTGTGCTCATTGTCAGCCCATCAAGTACAAAACCTGGAATTTCCTTCCCCGAAAAGGCAAGACTGAAAGCAAATGTAAATTAGTACTGCGTGCCGCTGCTGGCGGATTATAACCTCCATTTGAGTAAATTAAGCCACATTAAAATATTAATTATCATGAAGTCAATGCAACCCATGCTTATTATAATGTTCTTGAGTCAACTCGCCAAAGAGTTGACACAGCCGGTTAAAATAGACACTAAGCGCTAGTTGCTGGTGACTTCAATAAGATTTCAAGAGGCTTCTTCCAGCCACGACTATCAATTAGCTGCTGCACTTTTCAAAGAATATGCTGGGCAATTGGGTATTGATTTGGAGTTTCAGGATTTTAAAACAGAATTGGAATACATAGAGCAAATATACCGAAGACCATTTGGCTCCATCTTATTGGTTTATATAAATAGTGATAACCTGGCAGGCTGCGCTGGTATTAGGAAATTTGAAAATACTATCTGCGAACTAAAACGCATGTACCTGCGAAAGCCCGCACGTGGCCAGGGTATGGGCAAGGCATTGTTGCAAAAATCAATTGCGCTGGCCAAGGAACTCAAATATACCCGAATGAGATTAGATACTTTACCGACCATGAAGCAGGCAATAAAATTATATGAACAGGAAGGCTTTTATGAAATATCATCATACCGCTATAACCCTATCAAGGGTACAAAGTATTTTGAGATCGAGCTGTCAACAAGCTAATTGGTTTTAGTCCTTCTCCAAAATAAAGTAATTGCTAACAGCAGCAATCCCTCTCCTATCCAAAAAATCATCCAGCGATAAGTTTGTGGCACAAAGGTGTTCAGTGCCTCCATGGGATCATTGGCTGTAAAACTGTATTGCAAATACTCCCATGTCCATGAACCGATGACAACGAGACTTCCCGTGATTAGCAAACTCCATTCTTTCATATCTATCCTTATGGAAGTCAATTGTTGATCGCGATACACCAGGCAGGCGGCTAACAAAATCATGGTGAGCGAGATGATGATAGGATCAATGACCGGACCTATCCAGGGCACCGGGATGAGAAAAAGAATATCCCAGGTTAAAAAGGAATCTGGCCAACCCAGAAATAATTTGAGAAATACGTAATAGAAAATATCCCATATGGCAAATGACGAAATAAAGAAGGCAAAGCGCTCGTTGTAAGTGCGTCCTGCCAGCATGCCTAATCCCAGCAGCATAATTATGGTAGCTGCCTCTCTCAACAATTCCACGAGGGCATTTGTGTCTGACATGAGCACGAGCGGAAAAGCAAATCCATTCGGGTAATACAAATCGCGCAGGTAAATGACCACTGCAGCTTCCAGAAATCCCATTGCGAGGCTAAAGACCACAACCCAAATGAGTCGGTTTCCTAAGGTATCTTTCATTGTATGAAAAGAAGTAACAAACTTTCTACCATTTCTCCAGTCCTAATAATCTTTTTCCCAATGAGTTGAGTTCTGAGCGCTCGTATTTGGTCTGCTCCCATTTCCTGGGATCACCCGGGAAGGCATACCCCTCGGGTGCAATTCGATCTTTCCAGGAGCTGATCCTCCATTGTCTTAAAGCCATATTATCTTCCTCAGCCGGCATCATGGAGATGTATTGTGCCAGACGCACTTTGTTTTTCGTTTTATTTGGTCGGATACCATGCGGCAAAGTACTGTTGAAAATCAGCAGGTCCCCTGCTTCCAGTTTCACCTTCACTATATCAAAACCAGAAACATCGGGTTTAAATCGATCCCTGTCTTTCGGCTGGGTAAGTTTCCATTCATGAAAGGTCCTGTATAATTCTGGTACGCATTGGAAACCACCCATGTTCTCATCTGTCTGATCTGCCAGTGCCAACACACCCTGTACATTTTGCGGATTGGTATCCGGATCGTAATCCCAGTGGATAAATCCCTTAAATTCAAACCCAGGACGAGCGGGTAAATTGAGGTTAGCACGATCAATCGTCACCCAGAGTTTTTCCGTTCCCCAAATGTCAACGAAAGCATCATATACTTTTTGCTCCTGGCGATTGTTCCAAAGCAATTGATGATTGTAAATTTCCACCATCCCGCTATTGGTGAGCTCAACCATTTGCATCTCTGCCCGCGGTGGAGCATACCAGGTGGCCGGGTCACCCGGATCTTTTTCCTCAAACTCCCATAATAGCTCAACCAGCCGATCACAGTTTACCTTCGGTACCGCATGCTTTACTACTATGTATCCATTTTGTATCCAAAACTTCCAGTCCGCATCAGATAGCACACGCAAAGACTTGCCATTCGAGCGATCATTTAATCGTATGGCGCTCGATGAGGCTGTGGACGGATTACCGGGAATATCCTTGTGGGTGTAACCAGAATTCATTTCATCATTTTTTATTTAAACTTGAGGCCACCATCATCACAAAATCCTTCCCTTTCACGAAACCCTTGCCCCACTCGGCATCATATTTTGACGCGATCGGTAGATTGGCAATGTCTTCCATTTTAGTGCCCTTTTTCAGGGCAGCGGCTACCGCATCGCGAATTTCAGCCAGGCGGTTCCGAAATGCCTGCACCTCTTTTTTGGTAGCCAATTTCCCGTGACCGGGAATAATTTTTGAGGTGTCATCCATCAAAGGAAGTATTTTATCCAAGGAGGCTATGAACCCGTTGATGCCTCCCCCATTATCCATATCTACATAAGGATAGCCGTATTGCACATACATATCGCCCATGTGAAACACATTGGCGTTTTTGAATTTTACAATTACATCACCATCTGTGTGACCGGTTAGAAAATGATAAAGCTCAATGTCCTCACCATTCCAATGGATGTTCATCTGATCAGGGAAAGTGACAACCGGCCACGCACTCCTGGCTCGTGGTGGACTCACCTGCTCACCACGCTTGCTTTCTTTCATCATGCGCGTGCGCACATTGTCATGGGCAAAAATAGTAACACCCCATTTTCCAAAATTTTCGTTGCCGCCCGTGTGATCACCATGGATATGTGTGTTGATGAGCATTTTAATCTCTCCGCCTCCTTCATCGACAACAGCCTGCGCAATCTTGCCGGACAAGGGTCCAAACTGGTTGTCAATGATCAGCGCCCCATCTTCTCCCTTGATGAAGCCAATGTTGCCACCAGACCCCAGCATCATGTAGATATTATCTGTGATTTGGATGGGTCGGATATTGACGGTATCAAAATTTCGTTGAGCCTGAACCGTAAAAGCACAACAAGCCAGCAGCAGTATTACTAAACGCATGATTAACTTGATTTATGTACAAAGCTAATGTAGCATTTCTGCCCTTGAAAAAATAAGGAACGCAAGAATCAGGTTGAAAAAGGTCATGAGCGGCTCCAATTTTGAATCCTAAAAACAAGTAGCTTTATGATAGTGACTACTAACGAACAAAATATCAACTATTACCGAATTGAGCAGGCCATTAAATTCCTGGAAGAAAATTTTAAACGCCAGCCAGAACTGGATGAGGTGGCCGAGAAAGTGCACCTGAGTCCATTTCACTTTCAGCGTCTCTTCACGGAATGGGCCGGTATCAGCCCCAAACGGTTCCTTCAATTCCTGACTGTTGATTTCCTGAAAGACAAACTGCAGGAGACAAGAAACATTTCTGAGGCGGCTGAAATTGCAGGGCTATCAAGTCAATCGCGGGTATACGATTTGTTTACCACCCTGGAAGCGGTAACCCCCCAAGAGTACAAGAGTAAAGGATCAGGTATTCATATCGAATATGGTGTTCACAACACGCCATTCGGCCGGGCACTAATTGGAAAAACAGAACGCGGGATCTGCTGGCTCTCGTTTTTAGGTCAGGATGAAAATTTTAAAGAGCAAATCGAAGCGATGAAGACGCATTGGCATCAATCTGTTTTTCATGAGCATCAGGAGACTACAGGCGTTTTGATCCGTCAAATCTTCAACCCATCTGGAAGTATTAAAAATAAACTTCACCTCTTTGTCAAAGGCACCAACTTTCAGATCAAAGTATGGGATGCATTATTGAAAATTCCAACCGGAGGGGTGACGACCTATCAGGGCATTGCTGAAAAAGTTAATTCACCCAAGTCCAACCAGGCTGTTGGGTCTGCTGTGGGCGCCAACCATATTGCTTACATCATTCCATGTCATCGTGTAATTCGCAAAGATGGAGTCCTGGGTGAATACCGCTGGAACTCCACCCGAAAGAAAAGCATCATCGGCTGGGAGATGGCCAGAAGTGCCGGGTAATCACCAGCACTTCACTGCTCATTTAATATTGCTTGGTAGTAAGTTGAGTACGCAGTACATTCATCCAAAATTATTTAAATATGCGTGCTGCCTACCTCATCGTATTGCTCTTAAGCATCATTGCTTCACAGGCTCAAAACCTACGCTCCGGAGGAAAACTGAAACCTGAGCAGGCCATCATGGACATTCGCCACTATACCGTGGCATTAAATGTTGATCCTGAACAGCAATCCATCGATGGCTATACGGAGATAGACTTAATCTTATCAGAAAATACGCCTTATTTACTTTTCGATTTTTGGCATGGACTAACCGTTTCGCAAGTTTGGGTGAATGGTAAAGAGAAAAATTTTAGGCACGATAAGGATGACTTTCTGAAAATAAACGACTCCTCTCCTTTCAAGGCTGGCAAGATCAAGGCCAAAGTTGCTTATGGAGGCAAACCAGCTGTTGCTGAAAGACCGCCTTGGACGGGAGGATTTCAATGGAGCCAGGATGAAAATGGAAATCCATGGGTTGCCATAACCTGCCAGGGTGAAGGTGGAAAAATCTTCTTTCCCTGCAAAGACCATCCCAGCGATGAGCCTAATGAGGGTGCAGACATGATCATTACCGTGCCAAAAGGATTGACGGCTACTGCACCCGGCTTGCTTCAAAAAGTTTCACATTCCAAGAACACATCAACCTGGCATTGGAAAACCAATTATACCATCAGCAACTATTGCATCCTTTTTGACATTGGCAAATACAAAAAAGTGAGCAGAACCTATACTTCAATAAACGGCAATAAAATTCCGATGGAATTCTATGTACTAGAAACCCATGCCGACAAAGGGCCGCATCTTTTAGAGCGCCTCGAGCGCACCACACAAATTCTGGAGAAATATTTTGGGGAATATCCCTGGGCTAAGGAAAGAATTGGCATCGTGGAAACGCCACACTTAGGCATGGAACATCAGACCAACATTGCCTATGGAAACCAATTTAGGTATACAAAGGTAGGCGGTGAGGATTTTGATTGGTTGCTAAACCATGAATTCGGTCACGAATGGTGGGCCAACAAAGTAACCAATAAAGACTGGGCACATATGTGGATACAGGAAGGCATTTGCAGTTTTGGCGATGCCCTTTACATCAGGGAGTTGGAGGGAGAAGAAGCCTATCTCAAACGCATGCGCAATACAGCCAGAAATACAAAAAATGAAAAACCGATTGTGCAGGGAGAGGAAGTCGATTCTGATGCTGCATATCATGGTGACATTTATGGCAAGGGGGCATTCTTTATGCATACGCTTCGCAACGTGCTGGGTGATGAAATATTCTTTCCCACTTTGAAAAAACTGGCAACTGACAAAAAATTCACTTACGACAACTTTGTAACCACCGATGATGTAGAGCAATTATTCAGTCGCGAGTCCGCGCAAAATTTAAAGCCATTATTTGATTTTTATCTTCGCACCACTAACAAATTGGAAATAGGCGTAAGACAGATCGAGGAAAATAAATTTGAAATCAAACTGCTCAACTTCGAAGCAGCACTTCCAGTTGATATAAAAATTGGAGATGCAACGGAGCGAACCATGCTAAGCAAAGAACCCATTATCCTAAGCAATGATAGCTGGCCGCAAATTGACCCCAGGGGTTATTACCTAAAAAAGATTATTCTGGAATAGAGTGGGATAAAAGTTGGATCAGCTAACTCTTGTCCTTCTTGTGTTTCAGCACCTTGGCCTCCACATGAAAAACAACTTCTTCGGCTATATTGATGGCGAGGTCGCCCACACGTTCCAGTTTATTGACCACTGAAAGCAATCGGACAATAAACTTGGCGTTCTTGGGATCCGCCTCAATCAATGTGGCAGCAATCTTGGGACCGCTTTTGTTCTTCTTATTCAGCAATTCATCATCCTTGAAGGTCTTCCTCGCCAGTTCAGCATCATCATTTTTCAACGCTTGGGCCAGGCAAGAGAGCATGGAGATGGAGACGTCATACATTTTCTCAATGCCGAATTTTTCGAGATAGGCGCTGTCTAGCTTTTTGCTGTTTTTAATGAGAAAACCGGCAATATTTTTGGCATTGTCCCCAATTCGCTCGAGGTCATTTGTGATTTTAAGTACCGCCAATACAAAGCGCAAATCAGTAGCCACCGGATTGTGAAGGGCCAAAATATTTTCACAATCCTTATCCATAGTCAGTTCTAATGCATTTATCCTTTGCTCATTAGCAACTACTTCCTCCGCCAAGGCCAAATCTCCCGACAGGGTAGCCTTTTTGCACTTAGAAACCTGCTGAGAAACAAGATCCATCATCTCCAGCAGGTTCTCTTTCAGCGCTTGCAACTCAATCTCTAAATTAGACATATCATTAAATAACCATTCTCTCCCTTTTTCATTACAAAACTACCCAAATCTGCCTGAAATATAATTTTCAGTTTGTTTTTTACCTGGATTCGTAAAAATAGTCTTGGTCTTATCATACTCAATAAGCTCTCCCATATAGAAAAACGCGGTCCGATCACTTACCCGCGATGCTTGCTGCATGTTGTGGGTAACGATGATAATAGTGTAGTTTTCTTTGAGTTCATTGATAAGCTCCTCAATTTTGGCAGTCGAAATCGGATCAAGTGCAGAAGCTGGCTCATCCATTAATATAATCGATGGCTCAACCGCGAGGGTCCTGGCAATGCACAATCTTTGCTGTTGTCCTCCTGATAACGAAAATGCCGACTTTTTCAACACGTCTTTTACTTCTCCCCAGAGAGCGGATTTTATCAAGGACTGTTCTACTTTTTCTTCAATCACCTTTTTATTTTTTTCTCCGTGGATACGAAGTCCATACGCCACATTCTCAAAAATAGATTTTGGAAAAGGATTCGGCTTTTGAAATACCATGCCCACCCGTTGCCTTAGCTCCTCTACGTTTACTTTCTTTTTGTAGATATCCTTACCTTCAAGCAAAATCTCACCTTCAATTCTAAACGAATCGATGTAATCATTCATGCGGTTCAAAGTCCTCAAAAACGTAGACTTTCCGCAACCAGATGGCCCGATAAAAGCGGTAACCGTGTTCTCTTTCATCGACATGGTAATGTCCTTGAGCACATGATTGTCTCCGTAATATGCATTTACATTTTTTGCTTCTATGTGCTTCATCAACAATGTCTTAATAATTACCAATTAACCTTCTTCTGCCATTTGTTGCGAAGATATACTGCAATTCCATTCATAAGAAAGGTAATCAGAAGCAGTATGATAATAGCTGCAGCTCCATTCACCAAGAACTCCTGCTGGGGTCTGGACACCCAATTAAAAATCTGCATAGGCAACACCGTAAATTCATCCATGGGGCTTTTGGGCACAAAGGGTACGTAGGCCAAAGCGCCAATCACAATCAACGGTGCGGTTTCGCCCATAGCCCGGGAAAGTGATAATATGATTCCGGTTAATATTCCTCCACCTGCGGCAGGCAAGGTCTGATACCAAATCGTCTGCCACTTGGTGGCACCCATGGCATATGATGCTTCACGTAACGATTTAGGGACAGCTTTTAACGCTTCACGAGTCGCAACGATAAGGATGGGCAAAATCAAAATGGCCAGGGTAAAGGCTCCTGCCAGTAAACTTGCCCCCAGATTCATCAGCCTGCCAAAAACCTCGAGGCCCAACAAACCATATATTATTGAAGGTACCCCAGCGAGGTTGGCAATATTCACTTCAACGATTTTTGCCACCCTGTTTTTCTTTCCGTACTCTTCCAGGTAAACACCAGCAGCTACGCCCAGCGGAATTGAAATGATAGCGGTTAAGCCCAATATCCAGGCCGTGCCTGTCCATGCCGTAAGGATTCCTGACTTCTCTGCTTTACGAGATGGGAGGTTCGTTAGAAAATCCCAATCAATGCGGGCGAGACCATCCACCAGAATATTGCCGATAAAAATGGCCAGCATCAGCAACCCGAAAAAGGTACAGGCAATACCAAAGAATTTGAACGACTTGTCAATGATTCTATTTTTTTTCAGGCTATTCATACTTCTCCTGGTATTTTTTCTTCACCCAATAACTGATATTGTTTAAAGCGAAGGTGAAAATGAATAAGGTAATACCTGCAGCATAGATGGTCTTATACTCAATGGAACCGTGTTGCACGTCTCCTAAACTTACCTGCACGATATAGGCGGTAATCGTTTCGACACCCTCACGGGGATCGAACGTGAGAATGGGTTGTTGGCCAGCTGCAATAGCCACAACCATCGTTTCGCCAATGGCCCTAGCTACAGCGAGTATCACGGAGACAATGATGCCTGAAGATGCAGCTGGCAATGCAACCCTGAATACCGTTTGAAATGGAGTTGCACCCATGCCATAAGATGCCTCTCTCAAAGATTTGGGTAAAGCATAAAGCGCATCCTCGCTCAATGAAGAGATCATAGGTATGATCATAATACCCATAACTATCCCAGCGGAAAGTGCATTGAAGCTCCCAACACCTGGAATAAAACTTTGCAAGAAGGGTGTTACCACCGTAAGTGCAAAAAAACCATACACGACAGTTGGAACCGCGGCCAATAATTCCAATGCTGGCTTTACAGTTTTACGAAACTTCTTGTCAGCATATTCGCTCAGGTAAATGGCAATGGTAAGGCCTATCGGCAAGGCCGTGGTTATGGCTATGGCCGTGGTCAGGAGTGTTCCCACAAGCAAAGGCAAAATTCCATAATGCTTTTGCGTAAATAGTGGGGTCCATTGGGTGTCCGTAAAAAAATCGAAAAGAGAAACTTCCTGAAAGAAACTAAACGATTCACCAAATAGCACCACAATAATTCCCACGGTGGTGAGTATCGTGATGAGCCCGCTAAAAGCCAGGGCAGCCTCTATGATCCTTTCGCCAGGTTTTCTCAAGCTATTCGTGTACCCATAAGCGGTACATCCATTAAAATATTACTTTGCTGAAATAAAATTTTTAAAAGTATCGATACCCTTTTGGTATTCTGCCTGAGGAAGCGGAATGTACCCAACATCAGGGACCAGTGTGGGAGCGTTATTCAAATAGAAGTTAACAAACTCCACCACTTCGCTTCGCTTCGCTGCCACATCGCTTACATATATAAATACAGGACGAGAAAGGGGTGCATAGGTTCCATCCTTCACCGTCTGGGAAGTAGGTTCTATAGGACCGTTGCCCCCATCCACTCCAACTAACCTCAGCTTGTCAATATTTTCTTCGTAATAGGCCAATCCAAAAAATCCGATTGAGTTTTTGTCTCCTGAAATACCCTGAACCAATACATTGTCGTCCTCGCTTGCCGTATAGTCACCCCGACTGGAACCACTTTTACCTACGATAGCCTCGGTGAAGTAATCATAGGTGCCTGATGCGACACCCGGCCCATAAAGGTTAAATTGCTCGTCAGGCCAGCCAGCCCGTATCTGACTCCATTTGGTAATGGTGCCCTGGGCCGATGGCTGCCAAATTTTCTTTAATTCATCTACCGTAAAGTGATCCACCCAGGTATTCTCTTTATTTACCAATACCGCCAGTCCGTCATAAGCGACCGTTAGCTCCACAAACTTTACGTTGTTTTCGGAGCACGCCACAGCCTCCTCACTCTTTATTGGCCTGGAAGCATCATTAATGTCTGTTTCACCCCGGCTAAACTTGTTAAATCCACCACCCGTACCGGAAATCCCAACTGTAACCTTGACTTTAGGCTGGTCAACCCTAAATTCCTCCGCAATGGCTTCAGTAATAGGATAAACCGTGCTGGATCCATCAATTTTTACCTCTCCGGTTAGCTGCCCTGAGGTTCCACCCTCATCAACAGTCTTTGAACCGCATGAAGCCAGCCCAAAGGCGGCTGTAATTACTAAAATGGAGGCAACTATTTTGACATTCATAGCGTGGTTGTTGTGTAAAATTTGCACAAAAGTACCCCTGTCATTCCCCAGAGGTCAATCTTGTATATTAAGCTTATGTTAAGCTATTGTTACGGCAGAATAAATATAAATTGATCTCATTCAAAATCGATTATCTATTATCTACTTTTGCGCACCATTTTTGAAAATGCGCTTTGGAGATGATGGTTTTGCTTCAAATAATGGATTCAGTTATTCATGATATCCCAATAAAAACACTACTCTTCAAATATGAAAAACGCAAAAACTCTCACCCTCGTTATAGTTGCTGGCGTACTGCTTTTTAATTCCACCTATTCGCATGCACAGGAAACTTCTGAACCGCTACCCTTTGATTTCTTCTATAAGAAAGGTCGTGGATTTGGGCTGGTCACAAAGGATTCAATTTTCTCAATCAACTATCAGTTTAGAATCCAGAACAGGGCTACTTTTAATTCAATTAATGATTCGGATTTAGGTCTTCAATCTGCAGAAATGCGAGTTAGAAGATTGCGTATGAAATTCGAAGGCTTTGTTTACGATCCAAGACTCACCTATTATATCCAGCTTTCCTTTTCCAGAGGGGATATGGATTTCAGGGGTGTGGATAATTCGTCAGTAAATAACAGTCCAAATGTTGTCAGAGATGCCATCATTTATTACGCCCTCACTAAGAATGTAAGATTAGGTTTTGGTCAGACCAAACTGCCTGGTAACAGACAGCGGGTTATTTCTTCAGGAGATCAACAGTTTATAGACCGTTCAATAGTCAATGCGACTTTTAATATTGATCGTGACTTTGGATTCTTTGGGCAGTATACAGGAAAGTTTTTAAATCTCAGAGGCGCTCTTACTTCGGGCGAAGGAAGAAACTCAAACCTTTCTCCTAACAGTGGGCTAGCATACACGGGTCGCGTAGAGCTATTACCCCTTGGAAAATTTACAGGTACAAACGATTATCTGGAAGGTGACCTTGCCCGTGAACCACGACCAAAAATTTCAATTGGTATTACCGGAAGTCAGAACGATAATGCGGTAAGGCAATCCGGTCAACTTGGAAATGATTTATTTGCAAGTCGAACCATAAAATCTTATGAAGCCGACATTCTGGTTAAATACAATGGAGTTGCATGGTACAGTGAATACATGGAGAGAACTACAAACGATCCGGTAACCGTTAATCCTACAAATCCATCAAACCTGAGAACAATTTTCACAGGCTCAGGCTATATGTCCCAATTGAGCTATCTTTTCAAAAACAATCTGGAAATAGGCACAAGAATCGCTACTACAAAACCAAAAAAAGAGCTTTACGAAAATACGCTCTTCCCCCAACTCAATGAAAGAAAAACAGAAACCACTGAATTGGTTGTAACAAAGTATTTAGTTGGCCACAGAGTTAAAATTCAAAGCGGAGTGATGTATACAAAGTTGTCGGGATTAACGCCACCGTTTGACATAACCAAGTACTGGTCGGGATCTTTTCAATTAGAATTCGGAATCTAACGAAAACCCGGTATCCAAAATTGCCTGATTCAATATTACGATATTGTTAACCTTTTGTTAACCACAATTTGACTTTGCAGCACCAAAAAATACATTCTTCTTGATTTGAATTTAGAGGGTAATTTGTGATTCATTCCTAAAAGGTAGCACTATCACCTTTAAACAAAGAAAATACCCAAGGCATGAAAATTTACCTGTTGACAATTAATTGAAATCATTTAAGGTATTCATTCTTAACATTGACATCCCAAAAAAGGGCAAGCACTGATGGTGCTAAAAGAGGCAATTCTGCCTTGACTTATTCCTTATTTTTGCAGCGAATTTTAAAAGAAGATTAAGTAAAAGTTATCTCCATGTTTTCCAAGCGAATTGTCATCTTTACCATCCTGGGCTTGTCTATCCCTCTGGTTTCCATTAGTCAGGATCTAACCAAAAACAAATTCGGAAAAGGTATACGAATAACAGCCGCTGATTCATCATTCTATTTAAAATTTGGCCTGCGTTTTCAAACGCTCTACGATGGCAGACTAAACATGGAGACGCAGGACTATAATGACAGGATTTTAACCAGAAGATATCGACTCAAGTTTGATGGCTGGGTTTACAATCCCAAAATCGTTTACAAACTTGAGTTGGGCATCTCCAATCAAGACATCAGTGGAGGAGACATTCCGCAAACCGGAGAAACATCCCGCATTATCCTTGATGCGGTGCTAAAGTATAATTTTGCTCCACACTGGACACTGTGGTTTGGGCAAACCAAATTGCCGGGAAACAGGGAACGAGTAATTTCTTCTCAGGCCTTGCAATTTGTAGATCGAAGCAATGTGAATTCCAGATTCAACATCGATCGGGATGCCGGCATTCAACTGCATTATGAAAAAGATAAGTTTAGACTGATCTCTTCCGTGTCAACCGGTGATGGCAGGAATATCATAACCAACCACGCGGGCGGTTATGATTATACTTTGCGCGGTGAATATTTGCCTTTTGGAGAATTCTCCGATGGCGGAGATTATTTCAGTTCCGACTTAAGCCGAGAACCAAAACCAAAACTTTCCATTGGAGTTACCTATGACTATAATGACAGAGCTACACGCGAACGTGGTCAATTGGGCAATTTCCTTTCCGCACAACGGGACCTGGAAACTATTTTTGTAGATACCTACTTTAAGTACAACGGTTTTTCTTCATTGGTGGAATACGCCAATAAAAAATCGCCTGATGGGCCGGTCATCCTTGATGGATCAGGAAATTTTATGAACGCATTTTATACTGGTTCAGGAATAAGCTATCAAGCAGGGTATTTATTTGAAAACAATTTTGAATTAGCCGGACGATACACACATGTTACCCCTGAAGAAGTCACGCTCAGGAATGAAAACACACAGTATACATTGGGCGTATCCAAATATATTGTCGGGCATAACCTGAAGATTCAGTCTGATGTGACGCTTGTACAGGAGGACACCCGGGATGACATGTTGATGGCCCGGTTTCAGGTCGAGTTGGCCTTTTAGCCATTTCTTCTTACAAAATCACTTTTTTTGGGGTAGTTTCACCAGGTTTGCCGCGCCAATCACAATAACCTTTTGTTGTCCAATTCGTAAATCATTAGAACTTTAGATGAGAAAAAATGCATCTCATTTTTGGACGCAAATCGAAACCTGGTGACTAAACTGTATAGATTTTTCAGTCTCGATTTATGGGGTAGTCTGCCATCAAGTTGGCAGCGCGCAGTGTCAAAATTTTATGCGCAGCTCTACGACAAAAGTTATAGCCGGTACATCATAGGCCCCTATTGCAAACTGAATTATGATGATCCCTCCTACTTGAATCAATTCAAACCTGCAAGTGGCAAAACTACTTACCAAAGTTTTCAGGATTTCTTCACCCGGGTTTTCAAAGAACCCCTCGATATTAGTGCAGAAGCAGTTTGGCCATGCGAAGGCTTGCTTTGTGAGTATGGTAAGGTGAGCGAGACCCAATTGGTAAATGTGAAAGGAGAAAAGCGACATTTGCGAGCCATTTTTGGTGAATCGGGAAAAGCGATTCCGGATGATTATTATTTCTCCAACGTTTTTCTTCATAATAATAATTATCATCGCATCCATAGTCCGGTAAGTGGAGCCATTGCTCGCATGGAGCACATTCCGGGAGATCTGGTGGTGTTGCGCCCTTGGATCTATAAGGATGATCCATCCTTGCCCGCACTCCGAAATGAACGCATCAATGTGGAGCTAAAATCAAAGCAAGGCGACAGTTGGTTTCTCTCCATCGTAGGAGGTCCGGCAGTAGGAACCATTCTCATGACTCATGGCCTGGCCATTGGATCAATAGTTAACATCGGCCAGGAATTAGGAACATTCCTGTTAGGCTCTACTTGTTGCATTGCTTCTCCTGTTCCTGTTGACCACGCCACAATTGGCCGTCAGGTGGCTGTAGGTGAGCCCCTCTGATATTTAGATTCCATTTGAACATCCGCTACACCTTTTGAGGCAATTGTCGAATGCTTTATGATTTTTTTTGTCGTATTTGTTTGTGAATAATATCCATACCATGAAAAAATTCACTTATGTCATTGGGTTCTCTTTATTGATATTGATGAGTTGCCAGCAGGAGTATGACATCATTATCATAAACGGATCGGTCTACGATGGATCCGGAAATCCTCCAGTGCAAACCGACATTGCCATTAATGGCGACAAAATTGCAAAAATCGGAAGCCTTAAAAATGCCAATGGCAAGCGTGTAATTGACGCGACCGGTATTGCAGTAGCTCCTGGTTTCATCGACCTGCATGCCCACCTTGATCCGCTGCTTGAATTACCTGGGGCGGAGAGCGCTATTCGACAAGGAATTACCACGTCATTGGGCGGACCTGATGGTTCTTCTCCGTGGCCGCTTGACAAATATTTAGATAAAGCGGACAGCTTGGGCATGGGAATGAATGTGGCTTTCCTGATCGGTCACAATACCATTCGGAGAAATATCATGCAACTGGAAAACAGAGCCCCCACTGCTGCCGAACTGGATTCCATGAAAGCGCAGGTGGCGCAGGGAATGAAAGACGGTGCCTTTGGAATTTCTACAGGATTGAAATATTTACCAGGCGCTTTTTCAAAAGTTGAAGAGGTGATTGAGCTATCGAAAGTGGCATCACAAGATGGCGGCATCTATACTTCGCATTTGAGAGAAGAAGGAATTGGACTTTTCGAGGCGGTGGCAGAAGCAATTGATATTGGAAGGATCGCCAACATTCCGGTTATCCTTACCCATCATAAAGCCATAGGAACTAAAATGTGGGGTGGAAGCGTGACCACCCTGGCGATGGTGGACAGTGCGCGCCAACTGGGAATTGATGTGATGATAGATCAGTATCCTTACAACGCCAGTTACACCGGAATTGGCGTGCTAATTCCAGCGTGGGCCATGGCGGGTGGAAGGGAAGAATTTAAAAAGAGAATTGATAATAAAGTAATGAAGGATAGCATTAAAAAAGGGATCATTCATAATATCCTTTACGACAGGGGCGGTGCGGATTTGAATCGCGTACAATTCGCACTGGTTGACTGGAAGAAAGATTTGGAAGGCAGAACCCTTCATGATTGGTTGGTGGAGAAAAAAATGGAAACCACGGTTGAAAACGGAGCTGAGTTAGTTATCGAAGCGCAACTCAATGGTGGTGCCTCGTGCGTTTACTTTGCCATGGACGATGCAGATGTGGAACGCATCATGAAACATTCACAAACCATGATTGCATCTGATGGCCGGCTGGCCAAACCTGGAGACGGTCATCCCCATCCAAGATGGTATGGCACCTTTCCCCGGGTGCTGGGTGTATATGTCAGAGAGAAAAAAATA
Organism: uncultured Ohtaekwangia sp.; assembly: GCA_964395905.1. Taxonomy (GTDB): domain Bacteria; phylum Bacteroidota; class Bacteroidia; order Cytophagales; family Cyclobacteriaceae; genus ELB16-189. The sequence continues at coordinate 22,264 of CAYNCP010000038.1, read as the reverse complement.
CTACCCCTTGAAGTGGCCATCCAAAAAATGACCACGATGCCAGCCGATCGACTTGGGCTTACCGAAAGAGGCCGGATCAAAGAAAATGCATTTGCCGACATCATGGTTTTCAATCCAGAGACTGTAAAAGACAAGGCTACTTTTCAGGACCCACATCAATATCCGGAGGGTATAGACTATGTTTTGGTGAATGGAAAACTCGCTGTAGATGGCGGAGAATATAAAAATATCCGATCGGGAAAAGTGTTAAGGAAAAAATGAAAGGTAATTCTACTTCAATGCCACCTGCCTAGAAGTAGTTCCGCCTTTTTCCGATTGAACTGTTACTGTTGCCACCGGATTTTTGCCAGTAATCTTGAAAACGTACTCCGAAGATTTTACAGTTACACCTTCATTGTCCCGGCTGCCATTCAGGTGCCCCAAATCAATCCTCGGTTTTCCCGCAACCCAATCCGCATCTTTCAATTCCACCAGCACGCGCACCGGATTGGCAATTTCCATTTCAAGGGCACGCTGCGTCATATAGGTTGGCAGGTATCCCTGGTTTTCAATGTGAACAGTAAGCTTGGCCACTTTTCCCTTTTCCACATGACTTACTGCCGCGCTTTTGATCACCACACGCGGACTTATCTCTGCCAACCAGATCATCCAGGGCACATATTTCTCAATTTCTCCTTTCAGCATTTCGACAGGCGGATTTTGTCGTGTAAATTTTGTTTTCCAACCGCCAATTTCTACTTCACCCAGTTGCGGGTGATTGAACTTTGTCCAATTGACAAATCCCTCTCCTTTTAGTTTCTCATCATTCCATTGCAGTCTTTCCTTGTCGGTGACCTTCCCGTCTTTATTGAAGTCTTCACCAAAACCGCCCCAGAACTCGGGCACAAAACCGACTACACCAAAATCCCAATAACCCCAGCTGATCAATGTGCCATGCCGATGAAGTCTAGGATTACTATAGCTTGGAATCGCTTTTTGTCCGGTGGTGCTTTCGTATTTTCCAGACAGTTCTAAAATCAGCCGCTGATCTTCCATATCGAAATTATCCCAGGAGGTAGTGGAGGGAAGACGAAACACAAAGCCACCAGACGTATGACCATGGAATATGCCGGTGATATTCCGATGGCCGTTGATAAATTCTATAGTGGCCCGCGTTTCTGGTTCTGATAAGGGATAAGGTCCTGCACCATCCTGCTCACTTTCCAATCCCCAGTTGCGGGGAAAATTTCGGTTCATGTCAATTCCCCCCATCCCATCTTCATTGAACAAGCCGTCATTGTCGTCATCTATTCCTTCATCCATTACATCATAAAAATCGCCTTCCAGGTCGATCTCATCTCTCCTTACCATAATTCGCGGATCGTCATCACTCATCTTCCATTTACCGGATGGATTCTTCACGCGCATATCCGTAATCACGTTATCATGGTTAAGGTCATTGCCCGGGTCTTCATCCAACAAGCCATCCCCGTCTTCATCGTAGGGACGGGGTGTACTTCTAAGGTGATTGACCGTATTCAAAGCAATATCTGCTCCATCGGGATTAAACTTGGGACGTATATACAAAGTGTAGGTGTCTAACAAGCGTTTTATCCGGGAATCTTTGCCATAATTACTGAGTACATGCCAGGCAAAATGAAGGGACACTTCTGCACCAGTCAATTCCCCTGCATGAATGTTTCCATCGTAGTAGTAGGCCGGCTTGTCTTCGGCCTTCCCGGTTTGCTTGTTGGTTATTTCCAACACCATCAATGGGGTACCCTTCAAGGTTTCACCAATGGAATATAATCGAGTCAAATCTGGATATAATCTGACCCAGCCATCTAACAACGCATACGCATCTTTTGTGCTATGATACTTTTTCCAATTCGGTTCTTTGGGGTCTTCCGTTTGCGCCTTACCGTTTGAGATTCCTCCAAATAGTAAAAGCGAAATCAGGGCCAAAATCACAAACAATCTTTTCATGCTTATTGAAATTAGGAGGAGAAGGTAAGTAGTCGAAAGGGAACCAAAAACTGCATTGTGATGAAAGGCGATTAGGTGTAATCCAATAAGCCTGCGTGAAGCTTTCCAATTTCATTATATTTATTCTCCCATTTGATTAACGACATGGAATCCAGTCAGGAAAAGGGTGTAAAAGCCATCAACCAGGAATTTAAGAAATACGAACAGGTGAACAAGGTCCAATCCTATCACCTGTCGGAGCACGAAGGCCAGGAACAATTTGATGAGGACTATCAAATTAAAACTTCCGACATGAGCTTGTATTTTAAGGGTGGCGCTGAAGGAAAGAAGCAATTTTCACAGCAATTGGGAGAAGCCATGAAGGGAATCGGCTTTACTATTTTGACAGGCCACGGGATTGATGCCTCCCTTTACACCGAAGCGGAAAAGAAGATTGCCGAATTTTTTGAAACCACTACCCGGGAAGAACGCATGAAATACCATGCGCAAAGGGTTGGCTCTGTGAATCAGGGGTACTTCCCCATGAAAGAAACCACCATCATTCACCCGGACCTGGTGGAGGGCTGGGTTTTTTGCAGAAGGGCTTTTAATTTAAATAACGATCCGAATTATAAGGAATCTGATTTTTGGCCCAGACCTGGCTATGAGCCTTTCTTCAGAAAAATTGTAATGGCCCATGAAAAACTAATTCTACCCATTATGCAGAGCATCCTCGCCTACCTGGGATGCGATCCTCATTTGTACGATCAAAAATTAACTAAAACCAATTTTGGATTTAGACTGAACTACTATCCGCCAATAAGTGATGAGGATGATGCTACGGGTGCAGGCAGAATGCTGGGTCACGAAGATGTGGATTTGTTTACGATTCTTCCCTCCCAATCCGTGGATGGACTTCAGGTGCTGAACAGAGAAAATATGAAGTGGATCCGGTTGAAAGCACCCGCAGGTGCCATCATTCTTAATACCGGAGACTACATGCAACGCATCACCAACGACATCATGCCCTCCACCACCCATCGGGTAAGCAAGCCCATCAATAAAAAACTCAACAACACACCGCGTATCAGTTTGCCCATGGCTGTCTATGTTTGGGAAGACACTTTACTGGAAGTGTTGCCTAATACGGGCAAACCCAAATACGGACCCATCCGCGCGGAAGAATTTCATACCCGGATCACCAGCAAGTACTATGGGGATGATTACGCCAAGAGAAAATAAAGCTCAGTTTTTCTCTAGTCTCTTTAGCATGGCTTGAAGCGAATCACGCGGTAAATATTGCTCACCTAACATTACACCTTCAATCCGGGAGGTATTGCTAATGTCATCCAATGGATTGGCATTCAGCAAAATCAGGTCGGAAGTGGCTCCGATTTTAATCACCCCTGAATGATCATTGCCTAAGTAGTCAGCAACATTTACCGTTCCCGTTTGCAATGCTTCAAATGGAGTGAGTCCAGCGTCCACCAAATACTTCAGTTCATGGTGCGCGGAAAATCCGGGCACATTGAATACCTGAGGGGCATCAGACCCAAGCAAGATGCCCACACCATTTTGTTGACACTCGTAAATCAACTTTCTACGCAGATTAATATACCTGGCCACTTTGTCTTTGTCATAACGCTTGTCGTTAAGCAAATTCTCTTTCGCCTTTACCCAGTTATCGCGCGTTTCCTGCTTCATGTATTTCATTTCAGGGGCATTGGCAAATGGCGCTATCCCTTCCGGTGACATCCATCTTTCAGCCAGCGCCTGTGTCGGCACCATCCAAATTTCATTTTCCCTGAGCCCTTGAATAATCTCTGGAATCCTGGTCGTGTCGGCAAGGGGTGAAGAAAATATTCCAAACAGTCCGTTGCCTTGCTCTCCAATTTTTTCGATATCGGGCACAAGACCCTCCACAAATCCATCCAGATGATCAATGGAAGAGTAGCCAGCGTCTATGGCGCGCTTGATACCAACGTCAAAGGACACATGACCAACGAAAGGAATACCGACCTCTTTAGCTGTAGTGGCAATGGCCGTAAAGGTTTCCGGTGTAAGTCCGGGATGTAATTTGAGATAATCATAACCGGCTGCTTTTTGTTCTTTGACGCGCTGGACTCCTTCTGCTGCAGTCTTTACGGTATTGCCGTTGAATGAAGGCCCTGTTGTATAGAAGTGTGGGCCCACGATCTCGCCCGAATTGATCATGTCCCTCAACTCCAGGTGTTTGGGATGTCCTAACATACCGCGAATGGTGGTTACGCCATTGGCCAGAAAAAGGGAAAGCACCTCTTTCATAGGTGCAAATTCATCTATTGGAGGAACGTGCGCGTGCATTTCTGCCAGGCCAGGAATTAAAAATTTCCCTCTGCCGTCAATGCGGGTTGCATCAGGATCGATCGGGGTCTGGCCTGTTTCGCCAATGGCAACAATCCTTCCCTGACTCACTACTACATCCTGATTGGCTAACACGGTTTCCTGATCCATCGGAATCACATTCACGGATTGAAAAACCATGATTGGATCGGAAGAAACTTCCTTCGCTGTTTGGCAAGCCAAAAGGAAAAATAGGCTGATAACTACAAGAATTCTCATGGTTGGTGCAACGTTGATTGTTCTTTGAAATTAATCATACTGGGCGATTCCATCCATAGAAAAGCTGCAATTGCTTTGAGCTCCATTCATACGACATAATGACCGATAAATTACATTTTCAGTTCTTTTTCATGCCATAATTTCCTGGTTTTTACCCTTTTCCCATATGGATTATTATTTGATCACTAAATGAAAATTGCATGTTATGAACTTTGATAAATACACCATCAAGTCGCAAGAGGCACTTCAAAAATCAGCTGAAATAGCGGTTGGCAATCAACACCAGGCCATCGAGCCTGCCCACCTTTTGAAAGCAATCATTGAAACGGATGAAAATGTATCAGCTTATCTGCTCAAAAAGCTTAACGTCAACCAAACCATTCTGGATACAAAAATCCAAGAGTTGATCGGCACTTTTCCAAAGGTAACCGGTCAACAGCCTCACTTGTCTTCCTCTACCAATCAGGTGCTGAAGAATGCCGAGAAAGAACTGCTTGACCTGAATGACGAATACATTTCAGTTGAGCATTTGATACTGGCTTTGTTGAACACGAAGGATAAAGTATCTGCCCTTATGAAAGATGTAGGCTTCGATCGCAACGCGCTGTTGAAAGCCATTAAGGAATTGCGTGGCGGAAATAAAGTAACGGATCAAAATGCGGAAGCCAAATACAAATCACTTGAACGCTATTCAAAAAACCTGAATGACCTGGCGAAAAAAGGTAAAATTGATCCTGTAATCGGAAGGGACGAAGAGATCAGACGGGTTTTGCAAATCTTGTCAAGAAGAACCAAGAATAATCCAATCCTGCTGGGTGAGCCTGGCGTTGGTAAAACGGCTATCGTTGAAGGCATGGCCCAACGTATAGTTGATGGCGATGTGCCCGAAAACCTAAAAGAAAAAATTCTGGTCTCACTGGACATGGGATTGTTGGTGGCCGGAGCAAAATACAAAGGTGAATTTGAGGAAAGGCTGAAGGCCGTAATCAAAGAAGTGGTCGACTCCAATGGCCAAATCATTTTATTCATTGATGAAATTCACACGTTGGTTGGAGCCGGTGGCGGTGGAGAAGGCGCCATGGATGCAGCTAATCTGTTAAAACCGGCATTGGCCAGGGGTGAACTTCACGCGATTGGCGCCACCACATTAAAAGAATATCAAAAGTATATTGAGAAAGACAAAGCACTTGAGCGCAGGTTTCAATCAGTGATTGTGGATGAACCCTCCGTTGAAGATTCTATTTCCATACTTCGCGGAATCAAAGACAAATATGAAATTCACCATGGTGTGAGGATCAAAGATGATGCGGTCATATCTGCTGTTGAATTGTCTCACCGCTATATTTCAGATCGCTTTTTGCCAGACAAGGCCATTGACCTGATGGACGAGGCCGCAGCCAAGCTCAGGCTGGAGATGGATTCCATGCCAGAAGAATTGGATGAACTGAATCGCAGGATCATGCAATTGGAAATTGAGCGCGAAGCGATCAGGAGAGAAAAAGACAAAGAGAAAGAAACCGTACTTAACAAAGTAATTGCCGAACTGTCGGAATCGCGCAACACGTTGAAAGCCCGATGGGAAAATGAAAAGGAAGTGGTTCATGGCATTCAACGTGAAAAAGAGAATATCGATAAGTTAAAATTTGAGGCAGAGAAAGCGGAAAAAGCCGGAGACTATGGTACCGTTGCTGAAATCCGTTATGGGAAAATCACCGAAGCAGAGCAGCGCTTAAAAAGCTTGCAGGAAAAAATGAAAGGTCAGGGTGATAGCTCATTACTGAAAGAGGAAGTGGACAACGAAGACATTGCCGAGGTAGTTGCCAAATGGACGGGCATTCCTGTTTCCAAAATGTTGCAAAGCGAAAGAGAAAAATTACTAACACTGGAAAACGAGCTCAGTAAACGTGTGGCAGGTCAGGAAGAAGCGATTCACGCACTGAGCGATGCCGTGCGAAGAAGCCGGGCCGGTCTTCAGGATCCAAAGCGCCCTATTGGATCCTTTATATTCATGGGTACCACTGGAGTTGGTAAAACAGAGTTAAGCAAAGCGCTGGCCGAATACTTATTCAATGACGAGAATGCCATGGTACGAATCGATATGAGTGAGTACCAGGAAAGACATTCAGTTAGCAGGCTAATCGGTGCGCCTCCTGGCTACGTAGGGTATGATGAAGGGGGACAATTGACTGAGGCCGTCAGAAGAAAGCCCTATTCTGTCATCCTGTTGGATGAAATTGAAAAAGCGCACCCTGATGTATTCAACATTCTGCTGCAGGTGCTGGACGATGGCCGGCTTACGGACAATAAAGGACGAGTGGCTAATTTTAAGAATACCATTATCATCATGACCACTAATATAGGTTCACACATCATCCAGGAAAAGTTTGGTGAGATCAACGAAACCAATTATTTCGAGGTGCTTGAAGACACAAAAGAAATGGTGGTTGACCTGCTTAAGAAATCTGTAAGACCGGAATTCATCAATCGAATTGACGATATCATCATGTTCCGCCCGCTGAGCAAGGGTGATGTTCGCAAAATCGTGAGCATCCAATTCAACCTGATTCGCAAAAGACTGGATGAAAGCGGAATTAAAATTGAAATCTCAGATGCTGCACTGGACCGACTCGCCAGGATTGGATTTGATCCTCAATACGGGGCCAGACCGTTAAAGCGTGTTTTGCAACGTGAAGTACTGAATGAATTGTCGAAACAAATTCTGGCAGGAACCATTAGCAAAGATTCGATGATTTTTATCGATTTGAAAAACGAGGTTGAATTTGAATTTCAAAACCTTGAGTCTGTAGAAGAAGTATAAATTGGCGGGGGACTTAAATAAGTCCCTCTTCTATTTTAAATAACCTTTTTAGCCTTTGCTCGCCCTTTCTATCCATTAGCAACACCAGGTAATTGCCTTCTTCTATCATGATTGAACCTTCCGGGTTTTTCAACATTTTGCGTTGGCCATCTATCATTTTTACCAAACCAATAAGTACCACATTGCTTTCTTTTTTTAAATCAAAAAATACTTTGTCATAATACATGCCTATAAGCGGGTTCCCTGCTTGCACAAGTACCTGCTTCATATCATATTCATCGTCCTGATGAGCATAGGCAATGATTTCCTCGCTAAACAAGGCCACATCGGGTTCATAGATGTAGCTGGCCAAAAGCTTAGAACTGATTTCATTTTTAGAAATGGCATAAGTAACCCCGGCATGGTGAAAAGTGCTCTTGAGGTTGCCGTTGTCCAATGTGACCACATAATTCAGGTCACTGAAGTATTTTTTTATGTTTATCACGTAAACCAATTTCTCTGTATCGTCATTGAGGTTGACAAACACAATGGAGGCCATCCGAATATTTGACTTCTCCATCAACTCAAAATTGTTGTAGTCGGAATACAGGGTGTAGGCCTGAGAAGGATCATAATATTCACGGATGATATCAATGTCGCTTCTGTTTTTGGTGATGATGGCCACTTTTTTACCGGCTGCTATCAAGTGAGCGATTACTGCCTGACTAAATTCATTCCATCCGATGATGACCACATGGCCTTCAAACGTGGTTCCGTTTAGTCCCAATGCGCGATTTTCTTTTAGTGTACTCATAATATTTGCAATCTGTCCTATGATAAATCCATAAACACCCAAACTGGAAAGCAAGAATATAAAACCCAATATCCGGCCCCAGTAAGTAACAGGGACCATATCTCCATATCCTACGGTGGTTAAAGTGGCGATGGCATACCAGAGTCCGTCTTCAAAGTCCTTGATCCTCGAATCGGGCGACTTGGACTCAAATTCCAACATCAAAAAAATGAGAAACCCATACGTACCGATGAGGACAACAATGGTATAAATGGTTTTACGGTAAGTCGACTGCTTCATAGCCACTATGCTGGCAGTTAAGTACGAGAAAAGAAATTTCAAATAAAAATAATGGCGAAAACAACCACATACGAAATATTTCGTACAATTAGCTTGGAAGAAACCGGATGAAGTACTAAAATTGAACTACGAATTAATTCGTATATAAATTGAGCTCCAAAAAGCAGACGATAAAGCCCACCGAAAAAGAACTCGAAATCCTGCATGTATTGTGGGAAAAGGGTCCGTCTAGCGTAAAGGAAGTGCATCAATTTCTCGGGGGTGATCAAAAAAATGGATATACCACGGTGCTGAAGTTTTTGCAGATCATGTTTGAAAAAGAGATTGTTTCCCGGCAAAAGAACGGAAAGCAGCACGTATATAAAGCCATTGCCAATAAAGAAAATACCAAACAGCAAATGGTTGATAAAATTATTAATACAGTATTTGAAGGGTCTGCTTCGCAATTGATATTGAGCACACTGGGCAATAACAAATCTTCCAGGGAAGAATTGCAGGAAATAAGGAGATACATCGAACAACTAGAAGGTGGTGAAAAATGAATACACTCGATTTCATTGCTGATGGCACAAAAATGACGCTGGGTTGGACGTTGCTTCATACCCTCTGGCAGGGCGCCCTGGTTTTTGGTCTGCTCAAGCTCATCCAATGGCATATTCCTGTCGGCCGGGCTGCTTTAAAATATTTTGTCAATTGCTGTGCCCTTGCCATTATTCTCCTGGTTAGCATAGGCACCTATTTCTACTTGCAAGAAGGGGAAGGGGTCTATTTTGAAACGTCAGCAAGTCAATCCCCTTTATTCACCTTAACAGATAACCCGGCAAGTGCAACTACCCCACAGTGGAATGTTTTGGTGCAGACCATAAACCGCCAGTTGCCCTGGATCATTGCAGCCTGGATGATAGGCGTATTCTTTTTTTCAGTTCGCTTTTCAATGGGAATGGTTTATGTCCGATTTCTTAAATCAAATGTGACAGCCTGCAGCACTTATTGGAATTCCAATTTGGCAATGCTTTCCAATCGTATGGGCATGCCCCGATTAGTTTCCTTGACAGAATCCATTCATATCAATAAGCCCATAGTGGTTGGATACCTCAGGCCAATGATCATCCTGCCACTTGGGTTGCTTTCAGGATTGCCTTACGATCAGGTGGAAGCCATTTTATTACATGAACTATCTCATATTAAACGGCACGATTATTTAGTCAACCTCATTCAATCAATTGTAGAAATCATCCTGTTTTTCAATCCTTTCGTTTGGATGATTTCCAACATGATACGGCAAGAGCGGGAGCATTGCTGTGATGACCACGTGCTGACGCTTGGAACAACAAAAATAGCCTATGCAAAGGCATTGGCGCAACTTGAAACGCAAAGGAGCCATACCACTCCCCCACTTGCACTTGCACTGAACAAGAATAAATATCAGGTATATAACAGGATCAAAAGAATTATGGAATCAACAGTTAAAAAGAATTCGGGAAAGGCAAGGCCCTTCACCATAATTGCCATTGTAGCCACAGCTTTGATCTGCGCATCGTGGCTGGGCATTGGCAACAAACAAAAGTCCGAGGAGGAAAGTAATTCCACCATCCAAGACCATGCAATGGTACAGGCTGATACAACTAAAGACAAAAAGAAAAACTCGGCTACCTACTCCCGTCAAACCATTACCACTTATGATGAGGACGGAACGCCACACGAGGAAGTAATTGAAAAATTTGAAGGTGATGAAGCATTAAGGCCACTCATGTCCGATTCTGGTTTTTCTTTCTTCATGCCCGACATGCCCTTAATTCCTGATTTTCCGGGTATTCCTCATTTTCCCACGTTCCCTGATACTCCACCTGTTCCTTTTGGAAATAACTTCTCGTACTATTTTGACGGAGATACCCTTCCAAAACATCATTTCTTTTCAGAAGAGGATCAGGAAAAATGGGAAGAATTCGGACGGGAAATGGCAAAACGCTTTGAACATTTCGGAAAAGACCACGAAGAATTTGGTGCACGAATGGAGGAATGGGCCGAGCAGTTTGAAAAAAATTTCTCCTTCCATTTTAATGAGAACTTTGAAGAACAAATGGACAAACTGCATGATCAATTACGGGAATTGCACGATAACAAGGACTTTCAGCAAAAGCTGGATAACGGGCTAAAAGAAATGGAAGAACAATTGAGGCGACTGGAAGAAAATATGCAAAGGCACAAGCATGATTTCCGTCAAATGGAGGAAAACATGCAGCAATATGAGCGGGAGCTCCATGAACAATTGATCAAGGATGGGTATCTCAAAAAAGGCGAGGAAGTAAATCAATGAATTGGGGGGATGGAACCCTCACTATTAATGGTATTGAAATTAAGGACAAGGATATTCAAAAGTACGAAGCCATTAATTCGAAGTATTTCAAAGGCAGGAGAGGTACTTACATCAAGGACTAGCTTCCATTTGATTGCAGGCTTTAAGCGTTTTTGTCACCAGCTTCAAATCGATAATGCCCTTGTTGTGCTCCCAGTTGTTGTAAATATAAGTGGCAATTTCAGCGATCTCCAGATCTGTCAGTGTAGCAATGCCAGGCATGGGTTGATTGTATGTATTCCCATTCACCAACAATTCACCTTGTTTACCATTTTTGATGAGGCATATCACTTCTTCCAGGTTTTCATCCATGTAATCCGAACGATTGAGCGGGGGATACAATAGCCCTAACCCCTCACCAGATTGCTGATGGCAATTGCTGCAATGCATGATGTAAAGTTGCTCACCTTCAACAAAATACTGATCAAACTTCACCGATCGGCCAGCATTACTTCCAGTGGTACAGGCGCTTATCCATCCGACCATGGAAAGAACAAAGACTAAGGTTTTATTCATATTCCTTTCTCAGTCGCTGGATGTCAACCAATAATCGATTGACATCATCTTCTTTGGTGCCGTCATATTTGCCACGTATTCTTCGATTTTTGTCAATCAAGAGAAATGCTCCACTGTGAATAAATCCATCCGGCTCGGTTTTGTCTTCCATGGCTGTGGCAAAATAACTGGTTTGTGCGATTTTGTATATCGAGTCCTTAACACCCGTAACAAAATGCCAACGATCGCTGGAAACTCCGAGTTTTTTGGCAAAGTCATGCAATAAGGCAACAGTATCATATTCAGGATCGATGGTGTGTGACAATAACTTCACATCCTGCAGGTTTTCGGTTTGTCCATACACCCGCAACATTTGCGTTTTCATGATCGGGCAAATGGTACGGCATGATGTAAAGAAAAAATCAGCTACATAGATTTGATTTTCAAAAGTGTCATTGGTGATAATAGCACTGTCCTGGTCAACGAATTGAAACTTGGCTATGGTATGATAAACCGTATCGGTGCCTACTACTTCTCGTTGACCAAAAATAGGTAAGGGGTTTTCCTTGGACGCACAACCAAAAAGCAAAACGGATAATATAACAAAACAAACTAGTCTAAACATATTTGAAATATTTGCTTGCATAGAAATTACGAATGATAGGAATCAACATGGATGAAATCACCTTCCCTGACTGTTTGGAAGTCTGAAGCAATTAGGTTTTGACCAAAAAGAATTTTGCTTCCCATCTTTCTGTATTTTGCCAGGGTGGCCAATGGCTCCGTGCCAGACTTGCCTGTTTCCTGATTGATCGTTGGCAGGTTGCATCTTTCGCATAGCTTCACTCCCCTGAACCTGTTCTCTCCAATTTTAAAATCAACCCATTTGTCTTCAGCAAAAGGTAATCCTCCTTCAAAGACAAAATTCGGTCGAAATCGGTTCATCGGCACAGGTACATCCATCCTTGAATTAATGTCATCCAGGGAGCTTTGGCCGATGATCAGATAGGGATAACCATCCGCAAAACTTACCTGTTCATTACCATTAACAAAATTTTTGTCTACCTGGCGCTCATTTTCTTCCGGGAAATAAACCAGCTTGCATTCAAAGCCTAGCTTACCAGCAAACCACTCATTGAATGGTTGCCCCAGTTCACAGGCTTTCACTTCGTCCCGCCAAATGGTTACTTTTTCCTGGTGGCTTTTTGATTCAGGCTCAAAAGGCAGCTTGATTGAGTCACCTTTGAAAGAAACTAAAAAACCACCTGCGGTCAGGGATAATTTAAACAAAGCCAATTCATGAACTGTTCGTTGGGTGATAAATTGATTGTCTTTGCCGACCAGCATGTACCTCCTATCGAATTGCAGTCCTTTCTTCAAAACTACAGCACGATTTACCCTGATTCCGCCAAGTGATTTAACCGGGTAAATCCATATTTCTGTAAGTTTTAGCGGGCTCAACTCTTATTACGATTCAGTTGTAAACTTAGCGATTGGCAAAGTGTATCTCTAGTCAGAAGTGAATTTTTAAATAAGCTTATCTGTTGAGGTGTTATATTTGAAATTATGAGCAAGGAAACTGCCCTCTGGTACTTTGAAAGCGTTAACCTGTATGACGTGCTTTGTCCCCACAAGGTGAAGACGATGCCTGAGAAGCACACCTTCACCGAATTTAAGAAAGATCAATTTATCTATTTTTTGGAAGAAAAGGCTACCCATATTTATATGATAGCCAGTGGACGCGTAAAAATTGGTCATTACCTCGATGATGGCAAAGAAGTTGTGACCGCCATCCTCACGACCGGGGAAATATTCGGTGAGTTGGCCCTGGCTGGCGAAGAACAACGCAAAGATTTTGCGCAGGCGATGGACAGTGTTACCATTTGCCCACTCAACATTGACGATCTGAAGAATCTCATGAAAGAGGACAAAGAATTAAGCTTCAGAATTCTCAAGCTGGTAGGATTGCGATTGATGAAGTTGGAGCGCAAATTAGAGTTACTCGTTTTCAAGGATGCACGAACCAGAATCATTGAATTCCTTAAAGATTCTGCTTCCTGGAAAGGAAAAAAGGTTGGATTTGAAACGATGATCCCAACCAAATTGACGCACAAAGACATTGCTGCGCTCACGGGTACATCGCGGCAAACAGTAACCACGATACTTAATGAACTTAAAGATCAAAACCTGATCAATTTCGACAGGCGGAAAATACTGATCAGGGATCTCAATCAATTGAAATAAGCAAGGGATCTGCGGTTACAATTCTTATTTGATCCCATTATCTTTAAATACTGAATCAGCGATGAGAATACTACTTACCTATATTGCCGTCTTTAGCTATTCAATTTCATGCGCGCAAAGTCCTTGGGTTGCTGAAAAGGGGAAAGGCTTTGCTCAAATTGGTTATACCACCATTGGCCCATACAACGAACTTTTTCTTAAAAATGGAGGAAGCTATTCTCTTACACGAGAAGTAACGGATCAAACCATTCAGGTATTCGCGGAATATGGAATTGGCAACAACAATTCACTCATCGCTTCCATTCCTATCAAATTGCTGAAGACAGGTGAGCCAACCGTTGTAAGTCCTACCATCAATGAAGGTTCCTTTTCCACCATGGGCAATATTCAACTGGCGGTTAGACATAATTTTATCAAGGAAGGATTCGTGCTCAGCAGTCAATTGCTGACGGAAATTCCCAGTGCTGGTTACGATGAGGCCACTGGACTACGCGGAGGCCTGGATGCATTGTCCTTCGTCCCCACCCTAAGCATTGGTAAGGGGCTATCCAACCTGTATGGTTATCTGTCCGCTGGCGTAGCGATACGCTCCAATGATTACAGCAGTGACTTTCGGGTTTCCGGAGAAATTGGTTATAAGCTCATCAACCGGGTTTACGTCATCGCTGTATTGGATGTGGTGGAAAATTTTGAGAATGGAAGTGCCATCGAAAGTGCGCAACAACTTCAGACAGGACTTTATCTCAATAACCAAAGTTTTTTTGCCTACGGCATAAAGGGCATCATCGGATTCACGGACAACCTTGGCATATCAGGTGCCTTTTATGGAGCCTCTTCCGGTCACCTGGTAGCCAAGTCACCAAGCATCAACTTTGGTGTCTACTACAAATGGTGATTATTTCCTGAGTCTTGATTTTATTGCTTCCGGCAAATCTGCTTCCTCATCCACATCCTTAAGAACAGGCAGCAAACAATAGGACAGGTTCATTTTTTTAAAATTGTCAACGGTATCGGCTGTTACGGTAGATGTACTCCATGCTTTGTTTGCAAAAAGTGCTGGCATGAATTTATTGCTACCTAAAAGATAATACCCACCGTCTTGTGCGGGCCCGATTACCGCATCATGATTGGTCAACTTATCAAACGCGTCTTCGATGATCTCAGTGGTAAGTTCAAAGCAATCGGTACCCATTACACATACAGACTTGTACCCCTTTTCAAATCCACTCTCAACGGCAGCATGAAGCTTGGTTCCAAGTCCGTCTCCACGTTGCAATTCCTTATCATACGTCTCATTGGCCCAACTGTCTTCACGGTCTACATGATTGGAATAACAAACCACCTTGTCCGCTTTCAGGTTTTCGGTGATGGATCGGGTATGGGCTACCAGTTTTAAATAAACAGCCAACGCATTGCCATCGCCAATTGTGGCTGCCAACCTGGTTTTTACCTTTCCCAGTTCAGGATTGCGGTAAAATATGATGAGGAGATTGCGATTCACGGTCAGTGAACTTTAGTTCCCTTCTTCAGCCAGTATGACCACATCCAGGAATAGGTGTGCACACTGTCCGTGGGTTGACTTTTCGTATTGACAATGGGGCCATCCTCATTCACCCATTGAAAAATTCCTCCGTATAGATTTTTTACATTAGTAAATCCCATTTCCAAAAGTCGTTCTCCAATTTTTTCACTCCGCGCTCCAACGGTGCAATAGACGATGATTTGCACATCCTTACTAATGGGCGGTACATCATCAGGTTTGAACGTATCGAATTCCATCAGGGTGGCTCCGGGAAGATGACTTACCTGATACTCCTCCGGAGACCTTGTATCCAACACCACAAGTGATTCCCGGAGGTCCATCTTCTTTTTAAGTGCTGCTGTCTTGATCTGCGGAACTGTATTCTTATAGACGGTTTTTAATAAATCGTCATAGGTAGTCTGCGCAAAAACAACAGCTGAAACCAGGCTCAAAATCAACGATATGCAAATTTTCTTCTCCATATCCATTCATACACAAGATAGCCAATAACAAGAACATACTCGATCGCCACAAGATATCCGATTTCATGGTAGCCCATTTCTGTATACCCCGCATAAGTAAGAAACACGGTGCCGCTCCAAACCATCATAAACCGATACGGAGTAAATACGGATAACATCAATAAAGTGGTCAGGTACCAGGGATGTAATGTAGTAGTCATCAGGAAATAAAAAAACAATATCCACATCATGACCAGTGGCATTTGACGATAGTCGTTTGGGGTGGAGTACTTCTTTGGCATTAATTTCCAATTACCTCCCTCACGTGAAACTTCAAAAGGCCAAAATGAAATCATCAGTATTCCCACAGCTGCAATTACCCCTAATTTCCATCCTACGGTCTGAATAATGTTATATCCTTTGGTGTAAAAACCCCACTCACGAACCAAATAGTAAATACTTGCATTGAATTCAAATTTTTTGAAATACAAGCCAAGACTTTCACTTAAGCCATCAATCCTGTCTTCATAAAATAATGGAATGAAG
Organism: uncultured Ohtaekwangia sp.; assembly: GCA_964395905.1. Classification (GTDB taxonomy): domain Bacteria; phylum Bacteroidota; class Bacteroidia; order Cytophagales; family Cyclobacteriaceae; genus ELB16-189. The sequence goes on along the minus strand of CAYNCP010000038.1, from coordinate 6,205 downwards.
AGAAGGAGAACTATTCCTAAAGCAATGAAGTAAAATTGGAAAGAGCGCCTTAACCCCAATCGCAAAAAAAATAAGGGCAACAAAATTAACGGTAAGAGTTTAATACAAATAGCAAATCCCATACTTACCCCCGCTTGCCATATCTTTGATTTCATCAACCAATAAACAACCAACAGTAAAAATAGAATGACGAATGCTTCGAAATGCAAGTTGCCGGTGAGTTCTAGTATCACCAACGGGTTGAGCGCATAGATGAGAATGTTTTTTTTGTCAATCTCAAATGCTTTAAGCATTTTTTGGATAATATAAAGACTGCCTATCTCAGCGGCTACAATAAACATTCGCATAACCACCACACTTCCTAATATGGAGCCAGGGAAAATGAATGCCGCCACCCAAAAAATGACCTGTGATAATGGCGGATAGACTGTGAAATATTCCTCACTGTTAAGATGGTCGTAAAGAAATTGGTTTAGTCCATTAACGGCATGAGCCTTTTCTAGGTAAAACCCCGGTAATTCCGCAAATGGGTGAAAACCATTGGCGAGCAACCGACCATCCCAAATGAATCGGTAAAAATCATCTGACAATGCGGGGATGGAAAACAACAGCAACATTCGAAAAAAGATGGATGTGTATAGCCAATACTTGATCTCGGCAGGCTTCGAATGTCTGAGAACCCAGATATAGACAGCAAATGCCAGGAAGTAAAAAGCAAAGAGGGGCAACGTTTCGTGTCGCTGCACCACATATCCCATCGAGACATAGGCAACAATGGAAATCGTTACTAATAAAATGAAAAGTGGCTTTTGACTAGCCATGAATGGCTGGTTTCACCGAGTAGTAAAAAACACCACCGAATCCCAACATTAACATCACATGAAAAAAAAGTAGCCCAAAGTCTTTTAGGTAGAACCCAATAACAATTCCAAAAAGAAAATACAAGCACAACAGCCCTTCCATAATAGTGACTGGGCTCAATTTGAATTTCACATAATCATTGCCCTTCCATGAGTCACTCTTGACGGCCACATTAAACTTGGGTGTACGGATAAAAGGAGATTTCCTTCCCATCAGTCCTTCAAGTACCGCAATGCCGTTGTGAAGTGAAAGCCCCATGGAGACAATCAGAAATTTGGGATAAACAGAGATAAAAGATGATGAACGCTGAAATCTCCTGGCCGCCACCCAGTAAAACAGTGTAATGGAAAGAAAACCGAATATAAAAACAATCCCCAGATCAAATATCCATCCTATAGCAGGGTGCTGATTTTTAATGTACAACATCGGCACGCTTAATAACGCAGCCAACAAAAGACAAACAAACACAGAGCTATTGAACAGATGGAAAAATGCATGTACTTTATTGATCCAGCCCATTTCAGAGAAAAACACCTTACCAAAGATCTTACGCGCAGTTTCAGCTCCTCCTTTGTTCCAGCGGTATTGCTGAGATTTAATCGCGTTCATAATCACCGGCAATTCGCCAGGCGTCACTACTTCTTCCAGGTACTTGAATTTCCATCCCTTCAACTGTGCGCGATAGCTCAAATCCAAATCTTCAGTGAGTGTATCGAAATTCCAGCCTCCCGCATCTTCAATGCAGCGCTTGCGCCACATGCCGCAGGTGCCATTGAAGTTAATAAAACTACCAGATGCATTCCGAGCCGATTGCTCTATTGAAAAATGAGCATCCAGGCCAAAAGCCTGAAGCTGGGTTAATAAAGAATAGTCTTTATTAATATGCCCCCAACGTGACTGCACCACGCCAATTTCAGGTTGAGAAAAATAGGGAACTGTTCTTTTTATGAAATCTGGCTGCGGCAAAAAGTCCGCGTCAAAAATGGCTATGAATTCACCTTTTGCGATTTTACAACCGTCCGCCAACGCTCCCGCCTTAAATCCATTCCGATCTTCACGATGAATGAGTTTAATATCCAGACCCAAAGGCCTCATTGCCTCCAATTTTTTTAATATGATTTCTGTGGTCTCATCAGTAGAGTCATCAAGGACCTGGATTTCAAATTTGTCCTTGGGATAATCAAACTTGCTTACAGCATCCAGCAATCTACTCACAACATATTTTTCATTATAAATGGGAAGTTGAACGGTAACAAAGGGCGCAAAAGATGCCTGAAAATCCTGAGCGACTTCTTCTTTTCTTCGCGATTTGAGATATACCCAGGTAAGGTGAAGCTGACCCATGCTGAACAAAAAAACATAGAGCAACGCAAAAGAATACACACACACTACAATCCACTCCATTACAAATACCTAAAAAGGGTATATAAAATTTTATATCCTGCCATGATCGTACCTTTGACGGTGCCCGAAATTTTAGAAAACCCAATTCGCTTCCTGTACCGCACAGGCACTTCCATGCATCTTATTTTCTGCTTTGCTGCCTTCAGCTGCATCTCCACTGTCCAGCCATAGGTTTTATCCTGCATATCCAGTTCCAGCAAATCAGTAAACCGAATCGCCCTAAAAGGACCCAGGTCTGTAAATTTAACGCCATAAAACCACTTCATCAGTCGGGTGGCCAACCAATTGCCAAAAATCTGCTGTGGCGTCATTGAACCTGATTCTTTTTGTCCCAATACACGCGATCCGATCACCAGGTCAGCCTGGTTTTCAAGAATTGGCATTACCAACTCAATTAGTTCCTCCGGGTAATCCGAGTGATCCGCATCCAGAAATACAACGATATGAGGATGGGGAGATGAATTTTTAAGAAAATCAATGGCCTTAAGACAGGCTCGCCCATATCCGGAAACCGGCTCCCTTAAAACAGTAGCGCCCCGCTCCTTTGCAATTTTCTCGGTGTTGTCGGTAGATGCATTGTTGACGACAATGATCTCGCTAACCAGTTCTCTTGGAATTTCATCCAAAACCTGACCAATTCCATTTTCCTCGTTGAAAGCTGGAATAATAACCGAAATAATGATTTTGTTCACGTATCAAAAAGTCTGTAAATCAAGAGATAACAACAATCAATTCACAGCTTTTATTTTTGGCAAGTCCACATGATTGTTACCCAGCAATATTGGCTGCCCAAACCTACCCTTTTCATCCCTAGTCTCCAGGTTTAATACTCCACGAGGGCAAACTGATGAACATACTCCACAACCAACACAGGAAGAGCGTATAATATTCTGCCCTCTCTGCGCATACCACCTTACATCAATCCCCATTTCGCAATACGTGGAACAATTGCCACATGAGATACACTGACCTCCGTTGGTGGTAATTCTAAACCTGGATTTGAACCGTTGTACAAATCCTAAATAAGCAGCAAGTGGGCATCCGAACCGACACCACACCCTATTGCCCATGAATGGATAAAAGCCGGTGCCGACCACACCTGAAAAAACAGATCCAATCATGAATCCGTAAGGCTTTCTCAAATAAGTGTAGGTATCGAGCCCAAAAATGGATGAAGTGCCAGAAACAAAATTATATAATACGGCACCTGTCATGATCACAGCAAACACCAGCACCCCATGAATCAGCCACCGTTCAATTTTCCAGGCCTTCAGTGATTTGTCTGAAAGATGACGAAAGGGATCGCCAGCCGTTTCGGCCAAACCACCACAACCACACACCCAACTGCAGTACCATCGCTTGCCAAAGAAATAAACAAAGACGGGTACACCAACCACAAACAACGTGATACCCCATACCAACATAAAAATTCCCACACCTCCGCCTGCAGTGAGCATATTGATGTGCCACGCATCAAAAAAATCGTAGTCCAGTGGCCACATATTTTTAAAATCAAAATAAGGTTGATTCAGCCGCACCAAAATTTCCGGTATCAGAAATGCCAGCGCAAATTGGAAAAACATGACCGACAGGGTGCGAAAGATTTGGTACTTGCTGTGCCTGTATTTCACAATCATCCTCACCCCCATCACCAATACGGCAAAAGTGTAAAGGAACCCATACAGAAACCATTGACTGGATTCGCCACAGGGCACAATGACCTTCTTCAAAGGCTCCACCAGGATGATCCAGTTCATGATATAGGCATCATAAAAATAAATGATGATGTAAAATCCTATAAGCAATGTCCCGATCAGGATGCCGATCCAACCGCGGTTGTTTAGTGTGTTGTGAAAAATTCCGTTATTCTTAATTCCGGCAGGCTCAAGCTGCGCCCTGGGGAGTATGAACAACAATGCTCCGACTACGCCCATGCCAAATACAAGGACAAACAACAACCAGGTATGATCAATAATAATTCCAGATGTGGATGCCTTGGTTAACGCCCCCACATAGTCATCATAAATGACCTTGTCCCACTGCTGCGCTTGTCTAAAGCCTTCGTTCACCCCATTCACTTTCTTTGCCACCGCATGAGCAAACGCATAAGAGGTGCCAAAATGCTGATCAAACAATCCATTAAAAGCCGGGCGAAGTGTTTCCTGATGCTCAGCTTTAATTTTTGAATTGAAGATATCTGCTGTAAGTACATAGTCGGACATAAAAAACAAACTGAGGAATAATCCGAGCGATGCGAGGAACAAAAAAAGTCCTATGGTCCTTAATAGCTTCATTATCCAATAACGGTTACTTCCAACTTCAAATGCGGGTTTTCGTTGAAAAATGATTCCGCAATCTCATCTTCATGACGATCAAAAAACTCGGGATCAAAATTGGTTTCCGCAAGATGCGTCATTACATATTGAATGCTTCTCTTTTCACGAAGCCAGTTATCTAAATGTGCATGGCGAAGACGGATTCCAAATACATTAATTCCTAAAAACTTGTTTGTCGATTTATCCCATACAAAATGCATGGCTTTCTTGCCGCCCTCATGCTCCCAGTAGTATTCCTGTTCATTGGATTTTAATTCGTTCCCTACATTTCCATAAGTCTGGTACTCTATGTCAAAGAACTTGGCTGAGTTGAACCAGGGCCCTGGTTCATATTTGGTTTTATTAACGCAAAGGGTTTGTGCTACCACTTCCCCCATCATGCGACCCGTGTACCAAACTTGTTCTATATTTCTTCTACCAGGCAAGTCATAAGTGCGCTCCACACAATCTCCGATTGCATAAACATCGGGTACACTGGTTTGCAAGTATTCATTGACCAATACCCCACGGTTGATTTCAATACCTGATGCTTTCAAAAAGTCTATGTTGGGGGAAACGCCTACGGTAAGCCCTACAAATTGGCAATCAATTTGTATTCCCGTTTTGGTCACTACTCCACTGACCCGTCCCTTTGAATCCGACAAAATCTCCTGAAGTTCAGTTTCTTCTCGAAGGTCAATGTGGTGTTCTCTCACGTGCCTGGATATCAGTCGCGCCTCCTGCATGGGCAGCACATTGCTCCAAAAGGCTTTTTCTCGTATTAAAAAAGTGACTTCAATTTGCCTGGACAGAAGCATTTCAGCCATTTCAATACCTATCAAGCCTCCTCCCACGATCACTGCTTTATTGATACCTTTGGTATTGCGTTCCATTTCCTCGAGATCAGGAATACCATAAAGGCCCTGAACCCCAGCGAGGTCTTGCCCTGGCCATCCGAATTTATTTGACTTTGAACCACAGGCAATGATGAGCACATCGTATCGCATGACACCTCCACTTTTTAGTTGGAGCTCTTTTTTGCCTGGCTCCACTGAAGCCACATGATCTTTAACCAGATCAATCTTGCTCTTTTTCCAGAACCAATCTTCATAGGGCTTGGTGTTGTCATAGCTCATATGCCCCATGTAGATATACATCAGGGCTGTACGAGAAAAAAAATGATCCGTTTCTGAAGAAATGATTGTGATGCTGTTGTTGCTTCGTTTCCGGATGTGTCGGGCTGCAGTTACACCAGATATTCCATTGCCAATAATTACTATATGTTTCATTGAGTCTGCTGCAATTTATGAATACATGTTAGTCTAGATTGTCCAGTCCATGACAAAGGAAAGTAAGCTAATTTATGTCATTTCACAACAGTTTAACCAATAAGCGATTTTCTCAAGTCTAATTGTCCCAGGGCAGACAAAAACGGGAACAGTATCGACCCTACTTTTGTTCATTCAATGGCACTTGGTTTGCAGCAACTCATTAAAACCTCATTTTCATGAAATCACTTTTCTGCATCCTACTTTTTATAGTAGTCCATGGCATCACGGTTGCCAGCGATTTAAAAGGTTTCGCCAGGTCTGCGGACCTTTTTTTCAAAAAGTACGTAAGTAACG
>CAYNCP010000037.1:0-40106 GCA_964395905.1 uncultured Ohtaekwangia sp. | reverse complement strand
TACAAGTACTTTTCCGCTGCATATTTTGACCTTGCATAATGTGATGCTGCAAACTGGCTTGGCATGGGAGCGAGTTTATCAACTATTACACTGGTGCTTTTGCTCCAAAACGTATTAGCCGTGCTTACATAAATGAATTGCTTTACCTTACATTTCACTGCGGTTTGAAACAAGAGGGCCGTGGCTTCAACATTTATTTTGTTGTATGCTCTATACTTGATGCATGATTGCCTGGTCTCTGCAGCGGCATGAATGATGGTATCAACACCATATAAAAATGGACTTAGTTCTGAAAACAGTCCTCCCTCAACCAGATGGATAGATGGATGGACAGGGCCCTGATATGCACTTTTCATTCGAACTAGACCAATAACCTTATCACCATTTTCAACCGCCAATTCAGCTATTTTGGATCCCAACGTACCCGTAATTCCGGTAAGAAATATGGTTCTCATTGCGCTAATTCTTTTTTTATGGATTTGGTCAACAGTGGAATGGAAATGTCTTTCGGAATAAGATTTAATAAAAACGAAGCCCACCTGTTGGGTATAATAACAGATTTGCATTTGAATAAGCCTTCGAGACTAAGCTTGGCAACTTCTTCCGGTTCATTCAGCAAAATTTTGGCAAACCAACCCTGCCTATCAATACGTGCGGAGATCTCCAGATTAGTCCGCATTGGGCCAGGATGTACCACACATACTGAAACACCCTTTCCAGATAGCTCTGCATTTAATCCCCTTGAAAATGAATAAATAAAAGATTTGGTAGCTGGATATACAGTTTTGTAGCCTGTCGGGATAAATGCCGCTATACTGGAAACATTAAGAATGTATGAACTATTCTGTCTCAATAGATTAGGCAGGAGCTCTCTCGACAACAGCGTGGTAGCCGTAACATTCAATTGAATAATCCGGCTGATGTATCTATAACTGGCTTCGACAAAAGATTGTGATCCGCCAATGCCGGCATTATTCACTAATAAAGCGACTTTATACGAGTCATTGATCCATTGGGCGAGCGAAATCACATTTTCGCTCAGCGCTAAGTCAATCTCGCGGAAAAGGACATCTATACCATAGGTGGAACTAAGTTCAGATGCCAATTCGTCCAGTCCTTCGTTAGGAAGGCAAACTAGAATTAGATTATACCCCCGGTGGGCTAATTGAATGGCGAACGCTTTACCTAAACCACCTCCAGCTCCGGTTACTACCGCATACAAGTCGCTCGATTGAGTCATGCAAAAATTTTATTTGCAAAATTGGACCCAACCCAACTACCTAATGCTCAACTTTATAAAGGCGTCCCTATTTCAGATAAAATAATAAAGCACATGATATCAACTACTTACAAAAGATGAACGACCCGCTTTATAAAGTAGAACCGGATTTTTTGAACTCTGAAGGTGTTAACCCTGTCACTTTCTTAAAGGCATTGTTAAAAGCAGTCTTCGAACTAAATCCAGATTCAAATGCTATTCCTAAAAGATTTAGGTGGTTCCTTGCCGGGTTTATTAATAAATTCTTGGCTTGTTGTACCCTATAGTAATTAATGAAGCTAAAAAAGTTCATGTCGAAACCCGTGTTAATAGTGTAGGATAGTTTATGTGGAGTAGTCTGAAGAAGTTCTGCCAATTTGATCAAATTAATTTCCGGGTCTAAATACGGTTTGGTCTCATTCATGAAACTATTCAATCGAAACTTCAGCTCAATCATTTCTTCATCTGGTATGAGCTTAACCCGGCTTTCATCTTGCTTTAGATCTTCTTCTAATTCAATAATTTCCTGATCGACATTCTTGGTGAGCGGGAACACTTCCTTTTGACGAATAGCATGGTATGAAAAATAACACAAATAGACAATTATGGCACTATTAATATAGAAATTGGGCGCATCAAACGGGAAAATAAATTTATAAATGAGTACCACCATCAAAAGAATTGCAATTCCCCAAATCAAACTTAACAGCCATTCCAAATCAACAAACTCCTTGTTCGATGCGAAGACGTTCAATACTTTTTGATGGCGATAAAAGGAGTAAATTGACATGATTACATAAACAGACGATTGTAATAGATACAGGATCAATAAAATTATATCAAGAGCATCAGCTTTATCCGTGAGAAAAAAATAGGCAATTAAAATGCCTAGGTAGATGAGTACAGGTATTAAGTGCCAAATGAACTCATTTTTAATATTCCTGCTCGGATTCGTAAATCGTAACACACTAAAATAGAATAGCATCGGACAGAAATACTGAATCAAACGAAACCCGAAAGTAAGATAATCACTAAATATGTAGCCAAAGCCAAAGACTGCAACTTCATCCAAATAGAAAGTTGCCCATATTGAAAAGAAAAGTCCTAACCAGAAGTTTCCTTTCTTATTAACCTTAAAGGGGTTACTTAAAAAAATGAAGGCATGAAAAAAAAGTAAGCTTAATAAGCTTATGAAGAATATATTATTCAAAACACCGTAACTGGTACCCATTTATTCTTATTGATATTTTTTTTTACACTTATGATTTTGAACATTACTACCTCTTGACACCTATGATGGCAAAATTAACCTTTAACCCCTGAATGGACAATTAAGGCCCAGGGATAGCAATCACTTAGGTAAATCATATCATGATTTAGAAATTGGATCAGCACTACCAAGTTCCATTCAGTCACCGTGCTTATTTAGCATTGAATGTAGGTCAGTAAGACAACGAATATCATATAATAACACGGTCCTTGTCAACTGTGCAAACTAATACTTCCTTGCCATCCTAACGCTATTGTTGGTGTTCTTCACCAACAATCATTAATCAAATGTCTCCTTGTTGGGCAGGAAGACCAACAAGGGCTGGGCTTCAATTAATCTCCTTACCTATATTTCTTTACTCTGTTATCATTTATAACGCCACTCCAATTAAGACCAAAAGCAAAATCGTAGATATTGCCATCGGCATCGGTATAGGCATTCATATCCCTGGGAACATCTTCTAACTGTGCTTCAACTGTCAACATATCCGCGGGCATCTGAAAAGGTAAAAGCCCTGATGGTTCTGACTTACCCGATACTAATTCCATCAACGCCTGATCTTGAACACCCATGTGGATCAAGATAGCCGCTGCACTCTTTTCGATTTCAGAAAACACCATAGGTTTTGATACTTTCACCACGACAATCACAGGCTTATCACCCATCTTTAGTTTGGTTTTATTAACCAGGTCCATATCAGAACTATTGACAGTATTTACAGTTTTGCCTCTATAAGATCTATTGGTAAAGTCTTCCAATGGACTTCCACCCGCCAAACTTGTTTCACGCGCTGTTGAAGCGGTATAAGGTTTGTATTGCAAATTAATGGGAACATACCCATTGCCTCCTTTGGCCACGTCAGCAGGATCATAACCCACGCCTCCATTGGGGCTTTGAATACCCACAAGCGCGAAATCCGCATCCTGAGGATTTTCAGTAACTTCAAAAAATTTAGAAATTACATTCAAATTAAAAGGAACCTCTGTTCTTTCAGGGGTTGACGCGCCAAACCAATCGGTTGATGATGGTAAAAACCGTTCAGGAACATAAACTTTTAGTTTCTCTTTGAGCGGAAGTAAGCTTGCATGATTTTTAAGCATAACGACAGAGCGTTTTTGCGCTTCAAACCCTGCTCTCATAAAATCGGGATTTCCTACTGTGGCCTTTGTTTCTTCAACGTCCAAATAAGGATTTTCAAAAAGACCAACCTGGAAGATATTTTTCAATAATCGAACTGCTGAAGTTTCAAATCGTTTCCGCATATAGGCTTCGCCATGTTCTTCCACACCCATTTTATAAGCTTCGAGCACTGGCTTCATGTCATTGTTTCCGCCAAATTGATCCATACCTGCTTCTATCGCTTTGTAATGCCGTTCAGCCACCGAAAGAAGTTCTACACCCCAAGACTTACCTTGAAATTTATCAATGGCATTAACATCACCTGTAATAAGCCAATCTGTACATAGCACACCATCATAGCCATAGGTACCACGCAAAAGGTCGGTAATTAAATATTTATTAAAACCATTGCCAACAGCTTCACCTTCGCCATCAGAAATGGTATAGTAGGGCATGATAGCTGAAGCCATTTTAGTTGCTCCCTCAAGTTTTAGGGCCCCTTCAGTAAAAGGTCTTAAATGATCTTTGATGTTTTTTCCCGGATATACTGCATAGGCCCCATATCCAAAATGACCGTCACGACCACCTTCTTCTGGACCACCACCTGGCCAATGCTTTATCATTGTGTTAACACTTTGAAATCCCCAATCTCCATCTTCAGAAGATTGAAAACCATCAACATAAGCCCTTGCTAAATCTGTTGACAAATCAGGGTCTTCACCCATCGTGCCATCAAAGCGACTCCATCTGGGTTCTGTAGCCAGGTCTATTTGAGGAGATAGAGCCGTAGCAATACCTAATGCTCTGTATTCTTTGGAAGCAATCTCTCCAAATTGCTTCATCAATGCAGGATCGAATGAGGCCGCTATACCTAAAGTGCCTGGCCACAAGGAAATATCACCACCAGCCCCTTCATTAAATTCGGCATAGGTGTCGCTACCATGCCTCGGGTCTGAACTTGTATTTACAGGAATCCCCAGCCCTATGCCTTCTACAAAAGCTTGCGCGTTGTTATTCCACTGGGCAGCCACAGCAGCACTTTTAACACTGGTAATTAAAACGTGCCTTAAATTGTCTTCCGTTAGGAACTTCTTCTGGTTATCCGATAGGTCACCAGGTTCCGCACCACTCTCCTCAAAAGGTTTTCCGCCATAGTCAGAACCTCTTCTGCCCGTAGCAGGAACTGCCTGATGTGCACTATAAAGCATCAATCCTGCCATTTGTTCTATCGACATTTTCGAAGCCAAATCTTGGGCTCTTTGTTCCACGGGCAATCGCCAATCTTCATAGACATCCAACTCACCGTTTTTATTGAGATCCTTAAATGCATAACGGTCTACCGTAATCACATTTAATCCAGAATTGGTACTATAACCTAACGTACTACCATTTTCATTGATAACTCGTATGAAGTTGTCCTTTGTTTCTGTTGTAAACCTTTCACCACAATTCGTTAATAAAACTGAAAGTGTAAAGGCAATTAATACTATGGATGTTTTATTTTTCTTCATTATTATTCAAATATTCATTGTTTTTTTTAAAGAGTAACTAACGGATCTGGTAGGAATCGTTGCTTTGTTTAAGCATCAAATAATAAAAGTCAATCGCAACTCATTATGGTTGGTGTTCTTCACCAACAATCATAGATCAAATATATCCTTGTTGGTCAAGAAGACCAACAAGGGCTTGGGGACGACCACCGTTCAATTTGAACATGTTAATGTCCATTTCATTTTTTTAATTCCCTTCAAGTTGTCTTTGGTAATCTTCCGCGTCATAAGTTCCAATTGACCTTTGCACAAGTCCTTGATCATTCATTGTCCATTCTTCAAACCCACTAAAGTCAACCCTGCTTCCAGTTCCTCCAGGTCCAGAATTTGTTCCAATAAAAGTCCAATAATATCGGTATATTCCTTCCTCGACTGTTAAACTGTCCATAGTCAATTCCATATCAGGAAATGCCTCCATATAAGATTGAGCAATCGCTGCTAATTCTTTTCTGCCAATCGCTGGTTTTCCATTGTTCACGGCTAGCGTTCCGTCTTCTGCATAGAAGGCTGCCATTTTCTCTGGCTGCTTACTGTTCCATGCAGCAGTGTATTGCTGTCCAAATTCGACCATTTTTTCGTATTCGGACTTTTTCGATTTGCATCCTATTACCATTGCCAGGATTACTAAATACATCTTAATCGTTAAGGATTTTTGCTTCATCATATCTCTTTAATTGCTTTGAACGAGTACCTGTGTCGTCATCTTAGTTTCATCTCTCTAAATATAGGGTAAATCTGCCATTTTTATTTCTACCTGTAGCCTTAGGTTTCGCAACAATCATGAATCAATATTGGTCACGAAGACCAACCAATGCGGAGATCGTACTCACCTAAGTTTGGGAGACATCTTACAAACTACAGATCGGACCCCTCACAGGTAGGAAGGCACCATGCAAGCTGCAGATCGGACCCAGCACAGGTAGGAAGGCACCGTGCAAGCTGTATATCGGACCCAGCACAGGTAGGAAGGCACCGTGCAAGCTGTATATCGGACCCGTCACGGGTAAGAAGGTACCCTGCAAGCTGCAGATCGGACCCGCTACGGGTAGGAAGGCACCTTGAAAACTGCAGATCGGACCCGCCACGGATGAGAATGCACGTCACCAACCGCAGATTGACAAGTAGGCCTTGCAGCAAGGTTATCATTTTCTTCAGTTACAAGTAGGTAGTCATCATATGATATTGCTCCACTTTTGCTTAACCCGGATAAAGTTTTCTTACCGAATCTTAAGCCCCTTCGCCTGTTTTCATCTCCATTTGTCAAGGTTGGATCGTTAATTGCAGGTTGACTAAACAGATTAACCAATCATAAACACATGAGATTCATAACACTAAGTCTACTGCTACTCCTTACAAGCAATGCCTTCGCACAGGTTACCAAAAAGACCCTCGAACTCCCCGAATTTAAAAGTATCTATGTCAACTCAGGCTATACCGTCTACCTGAAGCAAACCAACAAGCAGGAGGTGATGGTGGAGGCGCTGGCTGATATTTATGCTGCCACTGAAATCAAAGTGGAAGACGGCATCCTGATGATCAACGTGGAGCGCAAGCCGGATGCGCCCAACAAGAGCCTTTGGGCAAAAATTGACGACATCAAACTCAATCCGACCATGAAGGTGTATGTGAGTATGAAGGACATCCGGTCGCTACAAGTGAATGGCAAAGGCAGGATCATTTCCGAAAACTCCATCGCCTCCGATGACCTCGAGCTGGGCATCACAGGCGGAGGATCTATGGACATCGATGTGAAAGGCAGGCAGCTGATGACCGAATTGAGCGGATCCGGATCGCTGTCATTAAAGGGCTACGCCACCACCAACAACATCAGTTTAAGCGGTTCGGGAAGTTTGAACGCTTTCGGCTGTGAACTGGAAAGCGCAGAAGTGAAAGTGGGTGGCAGCGGCATTGCAGAAATTACAGTGAACGAAATGCTGGATGCCTATGTAATGGGAACCGGTAGCATCAAACACAAAGGCAACACCAAAAAAGTAACCAAAAAGGTCTATGGCTCGGGCAACATAGACAGGGCTTACTAGCCGCACAACGCATATAGTGGACATGTTGAAGTCTGTTGCTTTGAGAGGAGATACTTCCTATCTTCGAAATAAACAGGGGCCCGTATGTTCAATTACAAGGTAGCGGTGGTACAGGCCGCACCCGTACTCTTCAATAAAACCAAAACCATTGAAAAGATTGGAAGTCTTGTTGAAGAGGCCGCTGCACAAGGCACCACGCTTATCCTATTCCCTGAGGTTTTTATTCCAGGATATCCACGTGGTCTGTCATTTGGCACTGTGGTGGGGAGCAGAAGCGCTGACGGAAGAGAATTATTCTTAAAATATTGGGAGAATGCCATTGAAGTCCCCGGTGAAGACACTGACGTGCTGGGTCAAATCGCCCGCCAGGCCAGTGTATTTTTAGCCATAGGCGTTACCGAAAAAGATACAGTAAGCGATACCTTGTATTGCACCTTGCTCTATTTTTCTCCGGAAGGAAAATTGTTGGGCAAGCACAGAAAAATTAAACCCACAGCGGCAGAGCGTATCCTTTGGGGCGAAGGTGAGGGCAAAGACATACGCGTTTACGACACCCCACAAGGCAAAATAGGTGGACTTATCTGCTGGGAAAACTACATGCCGCTGGCCAGAAATGCGTTGTATCAGCAGGGACTGGAAATTTACCTGGCTCCCACTGCCGACTGCAGGCAAAGCTGGCAGGCCACGCTTGAACACATCTCCTGCGAAGGCAGGTGTTATGTTTTGGGCTGCAATCAATTTGTAACCAAAGATCAGTATCCTGCTGAACTTCAACATGAGTTGGCTAATCAACCGGAACTTATGTGCAGTGGAGGCAGTGTCATCTACGCTCCCATGGGGAAATTATTGGCAGGCCCGCTGTTCAATGAAGAAGGCATTCTCTATGCCGAGATCGACCAGCGAGAAATCATTAAGTCAAAAATGGACTTTGATGTAATCGGGCATTATGCGCGACCGGATATTTTTGAGTTTCGATTGAAAGGACAGCAATGAGTAACCACATGGTAATTGAAAATTTTTATACTTCTTTTCAAAAGAAAGATTGGACGGCCATGCAGACATGCTACCATCCGGAAATACATTTCAGCGATCCTGTTTTTCCTGATCTGGAGGGAAAGCAGGCCAAGGCAATGTGGCACATGCTGATCGCGGCATCGACTGATTTGGAAATTAAATGCTATGACATCAATACAGACGGACATAAGGGCGGTTGCCGCTGGGAAGCCCGCTACCCTTTTTCCAGAACGGGCCGAAAGGTACACAATCAAATCACTGCGTCATTTGAATTCCAGGATGGCTTGATTATCCGCCATGCAGATCATTTTGATCTCTGGAAATGGAGCCGGATGGCGCTTGGGACATCCGGATTACTGCTGGGCTGGTCTCCCGTGATGAAGCAAAAAATAAGGAAAATGGCCAATCGCAATCTGGCCCATTTTATATCGAAGAATCCATCCTACCAATAGGAAATGCGGCATTTTAGGTCGTATTCGAACAATTGGAGTAAACGGAAATAACAAAAATTATCATACCTTTGTTTAACGCCAACCTGAAATAACTAATCAATGGTTGGCTTAATATTTATTATAACTTAATTTCTCAATACCCATGAACATTTATGTAGCCAACATTCCCTGGAAGGCAACTGAAGAAGAACTAAGGGCTCTCTTCGCAGAATACGGTGAAATCGATTCTGCTAAAATTATTACTGACAAGTTTACTCAAAGGAGCAGAGGATTCGGCTTTGTTGAGATGAAAGATGATGCGGCCGCGAAAAAAGCCATTGAAGAATTGAATGGTCAGGACTTCATGGGTAAAAATCTGGTAGTTAATGAAGCACGTCCCAAAGAAGACCGTGGTGGAAGCCGCGGAGGTGGTGGCGGTGGATATAGAAACTAATTAAACAAAAAAAGAGCCAGTCAACTGGCTCTTTTTTTTATAGCAAATTATACTTACTCACTCCTCAGTGATTGAACCGGGTTCTTAACAGCCGCCTTGATGGACTGAAAACTTACCGTTACCCAGGCCACGGTCAACGCAGCAGCTCCCGAGATCACGAAAGTCCATACATTAATTTCTATCCGGTATGCAAAATTCCGCAGCCACCAGTTTTCCATCACCATCCATGCCACCGGTATGGCCATGGCAAAAGAAATCAGTACCATTTTGGTAAAATCTTTGGATAACAAAATCAATATCCTGCTCACACTTGCTCCGAGCACCTTGCGAATGCCAATTTCCTTGGTTCGCAGGCTTGCTGTATAAGCCGACAATGCGAACAGTCCGATACAAGCCACAAAAATCGCAAGACCCGAAAATACAGCAAACAACTTTCCAGTACGTTGATCCGCTTCGTACTTGGCATTGATGTCCTGATCTAAGAAAGTAAACTTAAAAGGCTGTTCAGGAACTAACTCCCTCCATTTGGCCTCAGCCATCTCAATAGCCGCCTGCGTTTCACCAGCCTTCACACGCGCTAAAACATAACCCAGTCCTCCTCCAAAATTCTCATTGCTTTGAATAACCAGTGGAGTAATTTGATCTCTTAGTGATTGAAAATTAAAATCCCTGGCAATTCCAATAATTGTGTAAGTAATGGTCAAGTTGCCATTGGGGGTTTGCTGAACATTGTTCAATCTTCTGCCCACAGGGTTGTCCAGGCCCATCACTTTGGCTGCAGCTTCATTGAGTATAATAGATAAAGAATCGTTGGTTTCCTCAGAAAACCACTTGCCTTCAACGAGTTCCATGCCAAGTACCTGCGGCAACCGGTCCGTTAAAGCCATTGTTTTGACTGTTAGTATTTCGGAAGAGCCCTCTGGCTGAAAAAATGCGACTAATAAATCATTTTGTCTTCCTGGCAATGAAAAACTCCCCGCAGCATCAGCTATTAATGATGATCGCTTAAGTTCCTCAACATAGGTTCTCGCTACCTGAGGGTCTAAATTGAAGCCTCGTTCGACCACCAGCATCTGCTCCTTGTCAAAACCAAGGGATTTTTCTCTCATGTAAGTCATTTGTTGCTGAATCACCAGCGTGCCTATCATCAATACAATCGAAATCCAAAACTGAAATATGACTAATCCATTTCTGATCCATTGTCCTTTTTGGTGCCCAGTGAAGTTCCCCTTCATGACCACTACCGGGTTGAACGAAGACAAAACAAACGCAGGGTAAATGCCCGCTAAAAAACCAACAAAAACAGTGATGATCAGGAGCGTCAAAATGTTGGCAGGTGAAAATACCAACTCAAGGGTTTTGCCAGTAAGGTTGTTGAAATAGGGTAGCGATAGCTGAATAATCACCACAGCCAGCACAACGCCAATCAGACTAAGCACGAAGGACTCCGTAAGAAATTGAAAAATCAAATGACGCTTAAATGAGCCCATGGTTTTGCGCACACCTACTTCTTTGGCCCGCTCGGATGATCTGGCGGTAGCCAAATTCATAAAATTGATACACGCGATGAATAATATCAGGATAGCCACTGAGATCATTATGTAAACCGAAGTGATATTGCCTCCAGGCTGAAACTTACCCTCCAGATTAGTTGGATCTAAGTGGATGGATTTAACCGGTTGCAAGAAATAACGGTATCCGTTTCCCTCTTTCTTATACTCTTCCCATGATTTACCCAGGTCGCGTTCAATTTGAGCTGACGCATAGGTATCCACCATTTGTGGGAACTTCGCCTCAAGGGTTGCTACATCTGTACCCGGAGAAAGTTTGAAATAACAATGTGTTGAAAACCCGGTATAATTTTCAACCCTGAAGAAAGGAAATGTTTGTATTGCTATTAAGATATCAAACTTGAGGTGAGAATTTCTGGGCACGTTTTCGCAAACTCCCGTAACCTTAAATTCTCCGAAAGGGGTGGTAAGTACCTTTCCTATAGGGTCTTCAGTGCCAAAGTATCTTGATGCGGTGTTTTCTGTGATCACCATATCATTGGGATTACCCAGCAACTTAGTCTTATCTCCCTTTAATATTTTAAAGCTGAAAATCGAAAAGAAGTTGCTGTCTGCCGCAAACACAAAATTTTCCTCAAACTCCTTTTTCTCATCATTCTCTTGCTTATACGAGATCAATGGATTACCAAAAGGGCCACTAATCACTGTCGAGCTTTCAATTTCGGCATAGTCAGTTACTGCTACATTGGCATATGAGTGTTGAATGGCTGAATAGTAGGTAGAGTGATCCGGATATATTCTTTCCAGCACTATCTTGTGTATCTGATCGCCATTTTTAAAAAAGCGATCGTAAGAAAATTCATTTTGGACAAACATGGCAATGAGCAAACAACTGGCCACTCCCACCGCCAGCCCAGCGATATTGATGAATGCGTAAATCTTTTGACGGAGTAGCGCCCTGATGGCAATCTTGATGTTGTTCTTAAGCATCTGCAATGGGTTTTGTCAGCGGTATTGATACCAATAAATTTGCCATTTCCGGTAACCTGAAAGTAGACGCTTTTTAGGGCCTTTTGAGGTACACTGCTATCCGATAATGGATAAAAGTGTGCGTTCTCGGTCATTCCTGAAATCAACTTAGCTGTGCCTTTCTGGCCGGAAAGGGACCATGTTGAGGTCTGATTGTGCTCCGCTAATGAGGTCAGTCACAATCATTCCTGTGCCCGGGGCCAAACTTATCCCAAGCATCGCATGACCAGTGGCTATAATCAAGTTTGTTAATTTTTCTGATCTGCCGATGTAAGGCAGTCCATCAGGCGAGCAGGGTCGCAGTCCATGCCAAACATCCACTTTGTTGGGTACCTCCACGCGCATATCAGGATAATATTTTGAGATAGCATTCACAATTCCTTTCACACGGTTCATGCTTACGCGATGATCCAATCCAGTGATCTCCATGGTACCTCCAAAGCGCAACGAATTACCCATTGGCGTGACAGCCACTCTGGCCTCCAAAAAAATGGATGGGATGCGAATATTCTTTTCTACCTGATTGAGCGTGAAACTATATCCCTTGCCAGCTTGCATGGGCAGCGACAGATTTAGCGTCTTGCCTAATGCTGTGGACCAACTTCCCGCAGCTAATATCACTTCATCAAATTTATAATCCCCTTGTTGTGTTAATAAGGAAGTGATCCTATTGTTCTCCACGCTGAAGTCAACAACCTCTGTATTAGATATCAATTCAACCCCGGATTTTTTAAGATGAGCAATCAACTGGTTCATCAATACCTGTGGCGTGAGGTGGGCATCACCTGGAAAATAAACGCCACCACGAACTTTGACGTTCACAACAGGTTCCAACTGTTGAACTTCTTCAGGCGATAATACCTTTGCTTCTATTCCGTATTCGTTTGCCAGGTGTGCAGCTTCAACTTCCTCCTTTTCAGTTTCTTTGGTCTGATAGAGCATCATCAACCCTCTTTCATGATATCCAAAATCAAAAGGAAGCTCATCAGCCAGTTGCTGATAAAGCGATTTACTATACAAGCTGAGTTCCTTCAAAGCCCTGGCACCATACTTTGATTGTACAGTTGTTGAATTTTTATAAAAAAGATAACCCCACTTTAACAGGTCAAGGCTGAGCCTGGGCCGCACGTAAAAAGGGCTGCTGGAATTGAACATCCACTTCACGCCCTTCGAAATCATTCCTGGTGTGGCCAACGGAATAAAATGACTGGGCACGATCATACCTGCATTCCCAAAGGAGCAACCTTCGGTAAGATTGCCTTTATCAATTACTGTAACATTGTGACCAGACTTAGAAAGATAATAAGCCGATGAGAGCCCAATGATACCGCCTCCAATAATTCCTACTTTTGTCATGCGTCAGATTACTTGGAACCCATGCGCATACGGATCCTCGTCATCGATGATGATGTTGTTAAGCCCTGTCACCATGGCCCATCCCTCAATGCTCGGAATAATAGCAGTCTTTCCTCCCACTGTAGTAACCTCCTCTACCCTTCCGGTAAACTTAGATCCTATAATACTTTCATGAATGAAAGGTTCACCTTGTTTAATTTTCCCTTGGGCATACCATTGCGCCAATCTTGCAGATGTACCGGTTCCACAGGGTGATCGGTCTATCGCTTTATCACCATAAAAGACGGCATTGCGTGCAGTCGCTTTTTGATCCATTGTTTTACCTGTCCACAGGATATGACTACAACCATTGATGGTTGGATTTTCAGGGTGAATGAATCTATAATTGGCATTAATGTTTTTACGAAGCGCTCTGCTCCAACTAATCAATTGATCCGCTGTATAATTATCAATCCCCTTGAAATTAGATTGCTCATCCACTATGGCATAGAAGTTTCCACCGTAGGCTACATCAATGGTTAATTCACCAAGATCCGGACAACTGGCGGTAATGTTCTCTTCAGCTAAATAGGCCGGCACATTTTTTAGCTTCACCGATTTTACCTTCTTCCCCTCCTGCTTGTAATCAATTGACACCAGTCCGGCTGGCGTTTCCAGTCTCAGCTTGCCCGGTATTTTTGGAGTAACCAGTCCATGCTCTATGGCAATGGTTACCGTGCCAATGGTGCCATGTCCACACATAGGAAGACACCCGCTGGTCTCGATAAATAATACACCCACATCATTGGCCGGATCAGATGGCGGATATAGGATGCTGCCGCTCATCATGTCGTGGCCACGAGGCTCAAACATTAGTCCTTTTCGTATCCAGTCGTACTCACGCAAAAAATGCTGACGCTTCTCACTCATGTTGGCACCATGCAAAACAGGACCACCACCAGCCACCAGCCGTACCGGATTGCCACAGGTGTGGGCGTCAATGCAGAAAAAGGTTTTAGTCATAGTATAGAGGCCATTTACCGCTAAGACGCTGAGGCGCTAAGTAAAAAAAATTTATTGTGTTACTATAAAAGTTCTTCGCGCCTTCGCGCCTTTGCGGTTAATCAATTATTTTTTCCATTCGCCATTATAAATTCTCCAGATTTTTAATGGGTTGCTATCCTTCAGTTCATCGGGCAATAGGGCATCAGGGAAATTTTGAAAAGCCACAGGGCGGGCGAACCTTTTTAAAGCATCGGTGCCTACTGCCGTAAACCGTGAATCGGTGGTGGCAGGGAACGGCCCGCCATGATTTTGCGCGGGACAAACTTCCACACCGGTAGGGACACCATTCACAATCAATCGGCCTGCCTTCTCTACTAAGGTGTTGGTGAGGCTACTGTGTTTGGTAATTTCTGCTTCCTCGCCAATGATGCTTGAAGTAAGCTGGCCGTGAAGGTGTCCGACCACTTTGTTGAGTTCATTCATATCTGCACAGCGGATGATCAAACTAAAAGGCCCGAATACTTCTTCAGCTAAAGCAGGATTGCCAAGGAACTCGGATGCGGAGGTGGAGGCAACCGTAGGACGTCCTTGATTTTTATCTCCCTTCTTCGATTCCTCTTTCGCCTGCACTTCCAGCTTCACTCCTTTTTGTCCAAGTGCGTGAGCCATTCGTTTCACGTAGTTGTCCGCAATTCCGGGATGCAACATCTCAGCAGGCAGCGACTCCGCTATCTTGCTGGAAAGATTTGTTATGAATTGGTTGAGGCCATCGTTATCAATGGCCAGAATCAACCCAGGGTTGGTACAAAACTGACCGACACCCAACGTGATGGAGGCGGCAATCATCTCTGCAGTTTTTTGATGATTCTTATTTAAGGATTCAGGCAATAATATGATTGGATTGATACTGCTCATTTCCGCAAACACCGGAATGGGTATTGGTCTTTGATTGGCCAGGTCAAACAACGCTTTCCCCCCAACATAAGAGCCTGTAAACCCAACCGCTTTGGTTTGCGGATGCTTAACTAACGCCTGACCTATTTCAAAGCTGGCACCATGCAAATGTTGGAACACTCCCTTTGGCATCCCGGTTTTAGTCATGGCTTTTCCGATGGCACGAGCTACCAATTCGGAAGTTTTGGCGTGGGCCGGATGTGCTTTTACAATTACCGGACAACCGGCAGCCAGAGCCGATGCGGTATCTCCGCCTGCTGTAGAGTATGCCAAAGGAAAGTTGGCAGCACCGAAAACCACCACAGGCCCCAAAGCCACTAATTTTTTTCTGATGTCAGGCTTGGGCGCAGGTATTCTGTCTTTCATAGCGGTATCCACTCTGGCCTCTACCCACGACCCTTCCTCTACATAATCTGCAAACATGCGGCAATGACCGGTAGTGCGTCCACGCTCACCAATGATTCTGGCTTCTGGAAGCGCTGTCTCGCTCATTGCGGTCTTTACCAGTTCATCTCCAAGCGCTTCAATTTCATCCGCGATGGCCCGCAGGAACGATGCGCGTTTCTTGCCACTAAAATTTTTGTAGGATAAAAAAGCGATGTGTGCTTCATGAACAGCTGCGTCAACTTCAGCGAGGGTAGCATCTTTGAATGACATAGTATTAAGTACTTGATTTACAAATTAATTACGATACAATTTTACAACTATCAAAATCACATAAAAGTTGACAGTTAACAAATTTCAGTTGACATAAAGGTCTTTTGTCAACTGAACATTGTCAATTGTAAATTATGGTAAGACAGGTCTACTTTTAATTCCTTCACGAATAACTTTTAATACACTGTCTCTTTCATTCCCAACTAAAGGTAGTCTTGGTGGCCGCACATGCTCAGATCCAATTCCCTCTTCGGCTTCGGCCAATTTGATGTATTGAACTAATTTGGGATGAATATCCAACTCCAGTAATGGCACAAACCATCGATAAACTGTTAAGGCTTCAGCGATTTTTCCTGCTTTGACTAATTTATAGACAGCAACAGTTTCTCTGGGAAAAGCGCAAACCAAACCAGCGACCCAACCATCAGCTCCCATCACCAATTCTTCCATAGCCAGGGTGTCCACTCCGCAAAGTATTTTGTAGCGATCACCAAATCGGTTGATCAGTCGAGTCACATTAGTTACATCCCTGGTCGATTCTTTGATGGCTTGAATGTTCTCAAACTGAGTAAGTTCATCAAACATGTCCAGGGTCACTTCTATTTTATAGTCAACCGGATTGTTATAAATCATCATGGGAAGTGATGTGGATTTGGCCACCGTGGCAAAATAGGTCACCGTCTCCCGATGGTCTGATTTGTATCGCATGGGCGGAAGTATCATCAACCCGCTGGCTCCGTACTTTTCTGCAGCATGGGCCAACTTCACAGCCTCAGCGGTGCTACCTTCTGCAATGTTCATGATTACAGGAACCTTGCCATTGACTTGCTCAACAGTGAACTTGACCAAATCAAACTTCTCCTGGCTGCTCAATACACTGGATTCACCCAATGTACCACCCAGGATTACACCATCGACTCCTGCATTTAATTGTACCTTAAGGTTCTTTTCAAAAAGCGCGTAGTCCAGGTTAAAATCAGAAGTAAACTTGGTAGTGAGGGCGGGATAGACGCCTTGCCATTTTATGCTCATTGCAAAGGGTAGATTATAATGAGGCCTAAAGTTAGCCACATTCTAACAACGATCTAACTACAGGAGTAGAATTCAGAAATCCAAAGCGAAAGAAGATTTGCAGGTCGGACTATGCCCTCTTCAAGGTCATAATGGTGAGTTCAGGCGGTATGCCAACTCGCCCCGGATATCCGATAAATCCAAATCCCCGGTTGACATAAAGGTATTGATTTGCCTCCTTATACAACCCAGCCCATTGCTTGTAGATATATTGTGAAGGACTCCATTTAAAGTCGCCCAACTCCACACCAAACTGAAATCCGTGTGTATGTCCGGCAAACATCACGTCTATGTCTTTATATTCTTTCCTTACCTGTGCATCCCAATGGCTTGGGTCATGGCTCAGCAGTAATTTGACAGGCGCATCTGCCGCGCCCGCATATGCTTTATCCAACTGGCCGTATTTTGAAAAACGTCCCGCCCCCCAGTTTTCATTGCCGATAATTGCGATTTTGTCGCCATTTACTTCCAGCCACCTGTGCTCATTGAGCAACAAGTCAAAGCCCAACTCATTATGTGCCCGAACCAGGTCCTGAAAATTTTGTGCCTTGGCATTGGCTGATTCCCAACTTTGGTAATCTCCATAGTCGTGATTGCCCGTAATTGAATAAACCCCCAATGGCGCCCTGACTTTGCTAAAGACATCAATATATTCCTTAACCTCTGTAGCCTTGTTGTTTACCAGGTCACCGGTAAAGAAGATAACATCCGGTTTCTCTTTCATCAGCATCTCAACCCCGCCCTTCACAGCCGTCTTGTTGTAAAAACTCCCGGAGTGAATATCCGAAATGTGACCCACGCTGATACCGTCAAAGGACCTCGGAAGGTTAGGAAGTTTAATGGCCAATCTTTTGATGCGGTAGTCATGGGCGCCAGAAATGATACCATAAGTAAAGGCGCCAAAGGGAACCGCAGCCGCCACCAAGGCTGCTTTCGAAAGAAATTCTGATCGGGGAATGGATTCACCTGGCAAGCCGGCAGGTTTTGAGTTGCCAAAAAGTGAGATCACATAGCGGACGCCACGCTGAAGGTCTTCCGCAAACAAAAACAAGACGGCCACAATTTTTGAGAAGTAAACGGTGACAACACCAGTAATGATCCAATTTCGGGTAGATGCCCCAATGGCATAAGGATTGGCAAATACCCACCAAAGCAAGGCTCCAATGCTTAATATCGTTGGTATCCAAAAGCTGTAACGGAAAGCACTCTTCCATCCCTCAGACCAATTCTTGCTCACCATGATCACGGCTTGAAAGACGTAGTAGTCAATGGCCAGGAACAGGATTGTAAAAATCAAGATTACCATTAAGCGCTTAATCATATGAAAAGAGTCGACTTATATAGAAGACGACTCTTTTAAAGAAATATTGTAAAACTAATTTACTACCGCGGTGGTAGTACCCTCTGCTGATGAAGCCTTGCCTATTAACCCTCCAAACCAAGCTTTTAATTGAACCCTCATCAGGTACAAAACAGGAACAACAAACAGCGTGAGGAATGTGCCGAATATAATTCCAAAAATCATGGTCCATGAGAGAGGTCCCCAAAAAGCTACATTGTCACCGCCAAAGAAGATATGAGGATTTAACTCAGTAAACATGGTTACGAAATCTATATTGAGTCCAACTGCAAGCGGGATCAAACCAAGCGTGGCTGCAATGGCCGTTAGTAGTACCGGAGTCATCCTAGTTCTTGATGCTTCCGCTATCGCCTCCTTCAGTTCTATTCCCTGATCGACCAGCAAATCTGCAAATTCAACCAGCAGAATTCCATTCCTCACAACTATACCAGCGAGGGTCATGATTCCCATACCCGTCATTACAATGGAAATCTCCATCTTAAAAAGCGAGAAGCCGATCAACACACCGATAATGCTCAACACAATTTCTGATAGAATAATAAGTGGTCTGCCTACCGAATTGAATTGCAACACTAAAATCATAAACATTAACCCAGATGCAACCATAAAGGCAACAACCAGGAAGGCACCAGTTTCTGCCTGCTCCTCTTGTTCACCTGTCATTTTTATTGTTACGTCATCTGGTGTTGGGATCGCTGTCAGATTTTCAGTGATTTGGGCTACGACTTCATTCGGGTTATAACCAGTCAGTATGTTCGATGAAATCGTAATCACACGTTTTTGGTTAATCCTTCTGATGCCCGCATAGCTGTTGGAGTATTCGATAGTAGCCAGGGCTGACAATGGAACTTCTCTAACGGCACCACCCATGTTCATGTCGCGGTATACCACAGGCATAGACATTAAGGCATTAATGTCATTGCGCTGTTCATCCTTTATCCTGAGTTGAATGGGGTAGTCGTCATTGTCATCCCTGAATTTCGACACTTCCAATCCGTAAATAGCTGACCTCAGGTTATTACCTATCGTTTCGGTGGATATCCCTTCGCGATTGGCTTTTTCACGATCGATGTTGATTACAATTTCAGGCTTGTCGCTCTGAAAGTCCGATTTCAACTCTTCCACACCAGGAATCTGAAGCGAGTCCAGGTATTTTTTTACACGATCTGCCGTGGCCACCAAAATATCAAAATCGTCACCGCCCACTTCAATGTTGATTGGCTTGCCTGTAGGCGGACCACCCTGCTCCTGGTTCACAGATACTTCTGCACCTTTGATTCCCTTAACGGCTTCACGAATCTTATCCATATAGTCCCTTGTATTTTGCCCATCTCGTTCCGAAAATTGAACAAAGGCCACGGTAACTTTACCTAAATGGGGTTGAACGTTAGACCCGCTGAATGGATCTTCGGCTGCTCCAATGGCAACGTTACTAATGATAGACTCAACAATGGGATTATCATCTCCTACTACCCCTGTCACTCGCTTCTCAACTAAATGGGTAATAGAATCGGTTACCTGTTGATCCGTTCCGATTGGCATGCGCACATAAGCAAAAATAAAGTTGGGATCTCCTTGTGGGAAGAAAACAACCGGTGGCTGGCGAATGCCAAAAAACACAAAGGAGAAGACGAACAGAAAAAGTACCAACCCCATTACACCCATCGGTCTCCACCCCTGCAAACACCAGCTTAACAAGGACTTATAAGCTGACTGCACGCGGGGCCACAGTTTCGTCTGGAAGGCACTAATGATATCATTCAATACAAAATGATGCAGCGCATAAATGCCGAAAATGGCGATCGTGAAATTGCCCATTCCAAACAACCCCATTATGTAAAATAAAAATGCTATGGCTCCAAACACAACACCTGCTACCTTGAATCCTTTTGTGAATCTTGGCTTATCCTTAGCGTTATGATCGTGTGGCTTCATGAAGTCGGCCGCAAATACAGGATTAATAATGTAGGCGACCAATAATGACGCGGTGAGGGCCACAATAAGCGTTACCGGAATAAAGTACATGAACTTCCCAATCACACCCGGCCAAAACAATAGTGGAACGAAGGGTGCAAGAACAACGAGCGTACCCGTTAGTACCGGCATAAATACTTCTCCCGTTGCTATCTTGGCAGCCTTCTTAATCGGCACCTTACCATTATCAAATACACGGTGCGTGTTCTCGATCACTACAATGGCGTCATCCACCACTATTCCTAGTGCAAGCAAGAAACTAAACAACGTCATGAAGTTGAATGTGAAGTCCAATGATGGAAAGACGAGGAAGGCAATAAAACTTGACAAAGGAACCGAAAGACCCACAAAAATCGCATTGGTAGCCCCCATGAAGAACATGAGAATAAATGTTACAAGCAGAAATCCGATGATAATAGTGTTTATCAAGTCGTGGAGTGTCACACGCGTATTGTCGCTCTGATCTGCGGTGATGGTCACATCCATCCCGGACGGCAGCACATTGGCTTCGAATTCAGCAACTATTTCCTCGATCTTATCCGAAGCGTTGATTAAGTTTTCCCCACCACGCTTGATCACATTGAGCGTAATCACATTCTTGCCATTGAGGCGTGCAAAGCTCTCCTGCTCTTTATGTGAATCAACCACTTCAGCGATATCACGAAGATACATGGACCCCCCTTTTGCGGACGTAACAACCACATTGCCAATTTCTTCTGCACTCTTGAATTCTCCGGTCACACTCAGTGAGCGCTTCATGCCATCTACTGAGAGTTGGCCACCTGAAATGATTTTGTTTTCACTATTGATTGCTCCATAGATATCGAAGAATGTAATTCCAGCTGCAGCAGATTTATACAGGTCAACGTTGATCTGTATCTCTCTGTCTAGCGCCCCCACGATATCCACTCTTCGCAATTCCCGCACCGTTTCTATACGATCCTGCATTTGTTCAGCGTATTTCTTCAGGGTCTGTAGATCAAAATCTCCCGAAATGTTCACGTTCATGATCGGGATCTCACTAAGATCTATTTCAATTACCTCCGGATCATCCAATAATGTGGTGGGTAGGTTGGGCTTGGCGCGATCAACCGCATCTTTGACATCTTTTTTTGCCTCGTCTACTTCTATACTCGCTTCGAACTCAACAATTACATTCGAAAAATCCTGTACGGAGTTGCTGATTATCCTTTTTACGCCCGAGATTGACTTAACCTCTTTTTCAATTTCCTTTGTTACCAGGTTCTCAACGTCCTTTGGTGAGGCTCCCGGATAGACTGTAGCCACATAAATTTGCGGAAACACCACTTCAGGAAAACTCTCCTTTGGGCGGCTGTTGTATGTCATGATTCCTGCAAGGCAAATAATTACCGTTGCTACATAAATACTTACCTTGTTTTCAATAGCCCAACTGGTGGGCTTAAATTCCTTTTCAGAATCTTTCATGCGATTTTTCTTTCTGTTATTTCAATTGGTTACGGGCATATGACGTTAAGCTTACATTTTAACCAGCTCACCATCGCTTAGACCTTGATAACCAAAAGTGATTATTTTTTCACCAGCATTTAAGCCCGAATCTATTTGAGCAAAGTTGTTAAAGACACCTCCAACTGTTACGATCCGTCTCTTGGCCACGAAGCTTTTCCCAGATTGCTCTGCAACGAAGATCACTTTTTGATCGTTAACAGTTTGAACAATATTGATTGGAACTACCATCGCAGTAGGTTCTGTATGGTAAATCACTTTTACCACTCCTGTCATGTTGGGACGAAGGTCAGGGTGTGAAGGTAGCTGAACTTCAACCGAGAATGTCCTTGACAATGGATCAATTGTTCTTCCTACAAACGTTACCCTTGCCTCAATATCTTTTCCCAATTCTGGCACGTGCACAATCGCCTTGTTGCCGGTCTTTACGCTGGTTACAAACGCTTCCGAAACATTCGCTGCAAGCTTCAGGTCAGACATGTTGACCACCCTTGCCGCAGGCATACCCGGAGCGATATTTTCTCCCGCTTTGACAAAAACCTTATCTACCGTGCCGTTGATAGGAGATTTAATTTTGTTCATCTCATTTTGTTCTTTCAACATTTCCAGCTGATTCTCAAGGTTTTCCTTGTTGGCCTTAGCCTGCAAGAACTGAACTTCAGTCCCGATTTTTTGATCCCACAGATTCTTCTGTCTTTCATAAACAGTTCTTGCCAATTCAAGCTGGGTTTTCATCGACTCGATATTTGTTAAGACCAAAGCATTATCAATTTGAGCCAGTGCTTGTCCCTTGGTCACTTGCTGTCCTTCTTTTACGTACACCTGAACAATTACTCCCATACTTTTGGCACTAACAGAAATGTTGTCCTCTGCTTCAATTCTACCTTGAGTTTGGATGTAATGATTAAAAGGCTGCGGCTTCAACTCGGTGATGATTACATCCTTGGCCTTTCCTAAGGACTGGTCTGGATTTTCGGCAGCCAATTCACTTTCAAGTGTGGCAATTTGTTTTGAGATATTGGCTTGCTGTTGCCGGAGTTCATTCAGCTGGGTTTCTTTGTCTTTAGAGGCACTACTGCAGGCTCCTATTACCAGGGCCAGGGCAATTGATCCAATCCAATTTGTATAGTTCATATTTTTCATAGTCGTGGGTTGAAATGTTTTAGTTGTCGTCAGATACTGACACTAGCTTACCAAATGCTTTGTCGAGGTCTGTTTTTGCAATGGCTGCCTCAAATAGGGAATTATAGTAGTTGATCTGTGCCTCCTTCAAGGAAGATTCTGCTTCGACTACCTCCAAATTTGATCCTAGCCCCTGCTCGTATTTAATTTTGGTTACCCGTGCAATGTTTTGCGCCAGTTTCATGTTTCTTTCTTGCGCTTCCAAGGCCTCCTGACTGTTTTGATAGTTAATGGAAGCCTGCTTGATCTCCAGATCAATCCCCCTTTCCAAGGAATTAAATCCATTTTCGATTTTTTGCAATGTCAATTTTTCCTGCTGTATTTTATAAGTCCTTTGAAGACCCGAGAAAAGAGGAATATTGAGGCTTAGTCCGAAGGAACTGAACGAATACCATTTATCAGGTCCAATCTGTCCGTCATCAGTTACGCCTGAGTTTGTTTTGAACAACCCACTTATACTTGGCGATTGTGTCGAATAGCCCATGTTGGCAAATGCGGAAAGATTGGGCAAAGCGGATGCATAGTTATTCTTGATATTAAGGCTTTGCAATTTCCTGTTGGTTTCAAGCACTTGATAATCGGGTCTGTTTTTATAGTCCCAATCCTGCAAATAGGAATTAAGATCTACCTTCACACTTTCTTTCGTAAACTCACCACTCACTTCGAGTGATTGACCTTCCGGATAATTCATTTGAAACTTTAGCAGCTCAAGGCTCAATATCTGGAGTTTTTCAAAATTGCTCCTTTCTGTCTTAAGGTTATTCAATGTTACCTCAATTCTATCTACATCTATTCCTTCAGCAAATCCATTTTCATTGAGGGCTTTGGTCGTGATGTACAATGAATCGACCCGTTCAATATTTGTATCAAATAATTTCATCCGTTCTCGGTTAACCAGCACGGAATAGTACGCCTTGGTTACCATTTCAACAATCTGCTCTTTCGTCTGATTGGTGGCACGTTGGGATAATTCTTTGTAGGAGTTGGCCGCTTGCAATCCAACCAGATAACTTCCATTAAAAATGATCTGGTTGATATTCAAAGCAGCATTTCCACTGCTTTTTAATTGAAAAAAGTTTTGTGCAGCCACAACATCACCAGCCTGAATCCCAGGTACTCCACTAAAATCGAAGAATCCACCACTAGGGTCATAGCTGGTAAAGAATCGGGGAAGTTTTTGATTTTGTATGATGGACACATCACCGGATATTTGGGGAAGTCCAATTCCAACCGTTTCACGTACTCTTGCAGAGGCAATTCGTTCATCAAGCACAGCATTCTTCACCGCTACCGTATTCTCAAGCGCGTATATAACGCATTGATCCAATGTAAATTCATTTTTGATTTCAGTTTGCGCAAAAAGCAGACCCCAGGTAATTAAAACAAATGAGGTGGTTAATAAGTGGCGTTTCATTTCAATAATGGTTGTTCTAGATTACTTAATTTCTCTTTATACTTTTCGTAAAGTTTGCGCCCTTTATCCGTAAAAATTCCATACACGAAATGCTCAAAAATCTGCATCTGCACCTCGGGCAACTCATATTGTTCATTTGGAAACAAGGACGGATCAAAGGCCATCTGAATGGTTTCAATCCGCATGATGGCCAGCACGTTGGTATTTACATCGGGCCTAAAGTATCCCTCCTCCTTACCCTGGTTGATCGATCGCTGTATCTGTCCTTTGATGAAGTCGTTCTTATAATCCAGCCACACATTCCATGCTTCATGATGATACTTTTCCAAGTCAAACAAAAGAGAGGGGTTCATGTTTCTGAAGTTCTCCCGCAGGCATGAAGAAAGCAGAACCAATTCCTCCACAGCGTTTTTTGCCGTTTGGCCTATCTTATTCAACTCGCTCAGGTCATTTTCAATGTGCGCTTTCGTAACCGAAAGCACCATCTCATCTTTATCTTTGAAATATTGGTACAATGTTTTCTTCGATACACCCAGGTGGCTGGCGATATTGTCCATGGACACGCTTCTGATGCCATAGCGCATAAATAGCTCTGCCGCTCCCTTTAAAATTTTGATTTTTGTGTCTATTCCTTCCATAAGGGGTGCAAAACTACAGAAACTATTGACTTAACCAAAGTTTCCGTGGTTTTCAAGCTCATATAACGGGCATTCTTTTGCAAGGTTTAGCCCAATGGGGAATTAATTATGAGTTTTTGAAGCTTGTTGGCTGTTGGAGTCAGTCGTTTTGTTCTCACTTGCCCGTCCCCATCCACACTTTT
The DNA here is from genome assembly GCA_964395905.1 of uncultured Ohtaekwangia sp. GTDB lineage: Bacteria > Bacteroidota > Bacteroidia > Cytophagales > Cyclobacteriaceae > ELB16-189. Next base: position 15,174 of record CAYNCP010000037.1, on the reverse strand, counting down.
CTCTCATTTTTTTACGGAATTCCAGCTTTTCTTCCTCACTCATGCTGCTCCATTTTTCTTTCCAGTAGGGTTTCCAATAGCTGCCACGGTGGCCGCCATGATGGCGTTTGCCCAGCGGGAACAATAATATTTTTGTCAGTAAAATCAGACCCAGGGCCTGCCAGATGGTAATCATCGGTCCTGCAAAAAGCATGGGCACGAGCCAATTCCACAACAGTTGAGTTACCCAACCAATCATTCCAATCGCAAGCACTCCCAGGAGCACCATCTTCAAAATCCAACTTCCTCGTTTCATAATAATTTGGTTTAATATTTCTTCTACTATTTGTCGCTCAGAAAATCATCATAAAATTGTTGTAGCCGTTTGCGCAAGCTCAAAATCGCATATCGTTTCCTCGACAACAGCGTGTTGATTGAAACCCCCTCCTCCTCTGCCAGTTCTCTAAAGCTCCGCTCTTCAATCTCGTTTTGAACAAAAACTTCCCTTTGTTCCTTGGGAAGCTCACTAAGCGCTTCCGTAATTTCATCCCAAATCGCTTCCTTTAATAGCAAGGACTCTGGTGAATTATCCAAGTCAGGCAAAATCTCCTGTAAAGTCAATGGACCTTCCTCATTTTCACCTCGCGACACGCCAAAATCGGTGCGCTTGGGTCGTGAAGCCTCTCTTCTGTACCTGTCTATAATCTTGTTTCGGGCCACGGAATAAAGCCATGAGGTAACCCGATCAAGTGATTCGATGGTACCGTAGCCAACCACAAACTGGTAAAACACATCCTGAAGGATATCCTCTGCCTCTTCCAACGTAGACACCCTGCCTCGGATAAACCCAAGCAGCCTGTCTTTCTCCTTCAGGAATGTGTTCTGTTTTTGTTGCTGCATTGTTAATTCCATCACCCTGGGATCCATATTGCAATCACTACAACTGCATAGTCGGGGCAGGGGTTCTAATTATTGTAATTCCGTTTCAAAGTTTTTGCGGTGCATCCTCATGAATCGCCATCTTTGCGGTACATGGAAGCAGAATACCGGCAATTTCATCATAAAAATGCTACGCTGTCTTATCTGAGAACAGGAACAGGATCAGAGATACTGTTCCTCTTTCATGGATATGGTCAAGATCACACCGTATTTTCACCTTTCTTTCAATCCCTTCCCGCCAAATACACTTTCTACGCTTTTGATCTTTTCTTTCATGGCAGCAGCATTTGGCCATGGGATGACACCCCCCTTTCCAAAAAATATTGGGAGGAAATTTTAAATCAATTTATTCGTGAGAACAAGATCGAAAAGTTTAGCGTTTTGGGGTTCAGTCTTGGCGCCAAATTCGCGTTGGCGAGTTTTGAATCATTTTCAACTCGTGTCGACAAAATACTTCTCCTGGCTCCCGATGGCATCAAAACAAACGCCTGGTACCGTCTGGCTACGTATCCGGTCATGGTCAGGGCCTTATTCAAAAGTATGATCGTAAAGCCGGGCAGATTTATGGCCATTGTCAAATTGGCAAGGGCCGTAAATCTGATTGATAAAGGTGTTTTAAGATTTGCCCAATCACAAATGGAAAGTGAAGCAGGCAGGAAAAGGGTGTATTACTCATGGGTGGTTTTCAGGCACTTGAAATTTAATTCAAATGCTTTGGTCAATTTGATGAACGCTCACGCGGTTCAGGTGATCATCCTCGTGGGGCTATACGACAAAATAATTACCGCTGCCAATCTGAATGGATTTGTGTCAAAACTGACCTTGGGGAAGATGAGGATACTTTCTGTCGGGCACAACGGATTGATCAAGGAAAGCGTTAAAGTAATTGGGGAAATATGACAATGTAAGAGGCCTAATTCCCCTAATCATATTACTTTTACGCCTTCAAATAAGCCGCCAATGATTCTATTTTTCCGAACGCCCTCCGCCAATGTCATAGCGGTTGAGGCTGCGCGTTCACTTTCTGAAACGGATATCCAAAAACTGGTGTGGCTCTTTAGTGGAGCCACTTTTAATACCGACCTGTCCGTAGCTGGATATTTTATTGGGCCACGCAAGGAAATGATTAGCCCGTGGAGTACCAATGCGGTGGAGATCACACAAACTATGGGCATCGAAGGGATTGTAAGAATAGAAGAGTTTTTTCCCGCTAAGAATGAAAATGCACCTCATGATCCCATGTTGCAAAGAATTTACGAAAACCTCAATCAGGAAATCTATTCTATTTATCATCAGCCTGAACCCATCGTATCTATTGATGACCTGGCCGCCTATAACGAGAAGGAAGGACTGGCCTTAAGCAAAGAAGAAATAGATTACCTCAACGAGGTGAGTAAAAAATTGGGGCGCAAATTAACCGACAGTGAAGTCTTTGGCTTTTCGCAAGTCAATTCGGAACATTGTCGGCATAAAATTTTTAACGGCACATTTATCATTGATGGTGAAGAAAAAAAAGAAAGCCTCTTCCAACTCATTAAAAAAACCGCAAAGCAAAATCCGAATTACATCGTCAGTGCGTATAGCGACAACGTTGCTTTCATCAAAGGTCCAAAAATCCAACAGTTCGCTCCTACACGCCAGGACCAGCCTGATTATTTCGTAGTGGAAGAATTTGATTCAGTAATTTCCCTCAAAGCTGAAACCCATAATTTCCCAACCACCGTGGAGCCCTTCAACGGAGCGGCCACCGGATCAGGTGGTGAAATAAGAGACAGACTGGCTGGCGGCAAAGGGTCTATCCCATTGGCCGGCACGGCCGTTTACATTACTTCGTATCCGCGCCTGGCGGGCGGGCGGGTGTGGGAGAAAAAATTCTCTGCCAGACCCTGGCTCTACCAATCCCCTGCTGAGATATTAATCAAAGCTTCTGATGGCGCGAGCGATTTCGGAAACAAGTTTGGCCAGCCATTGATTGGCGGAAGTGTATTGACCTTTGAGCACTTCGAGAATGGTGACCATGAAAAGCAATACGGTTTCGACAAGGTAATTATGCTTGCGGGTGGTGTGGGGTTTGGTAAAGAGAAAGACAGTAAAAAGGGAAAGCTGAAGGCCGGTGACCGGATAGTGATGATGGGTGGCGACAACTACCGCATTGGCATGGGCGGAGGAGCAGTGTCATCAGTGGCTACAGGCGAATTTGGCAACACCATAGAACTCAATGCCATTCAACGTTCAAACCCTGAAATGCAAAAGCGCGCCATGAACGCCATCCGCGCCATGGTGGAATTGTCGCATAATCCCATTATTTCCATTCACGATCATGGCGCTGGTGGTCATTTGAATTGCTTCTCAGAACTCCTGGAAGAAACCGGAGGTACGATTGAAATCGACAAACTTCCTGTCGGAGATCCCACCTTGTCTGACAAGGAAATCATCAGCAACGAATCGCAGGAAAGAATGGGCATTGCCATAGGCGACAAAGATTTGTCATTGATTCAATCCATTGCAGCAAGAGAGCGGGCTCCCATGTACGTAGTGGGAATAGCTACAGGCGACCAGGAACTGAAATTTATTGACAAAAAGAAAAACACGACACCTTTTGATTTGCACGTTAATCATCTTTTTGGCTCTTCACCAAAAACCATTTTAACAGATCAAAAACAGGCCGTGTCCTTTGGCGCCATTCAGTATGACCCCGCCCAATTTGAAACATACCTCAGCCAGGTGCTGCAACTCGAAAGCGTGGCTTGTAAAGACTGGCTTACTAACAAAGTAGACAGGTGCGTAACAGGCAAGGTAGCCACGCAGCAAACGTGTGGTGAAATTCAACTGCCTTTAAACAATGTTTCTGTTATGGCACTGGACTTCCTCAGCAACAAAGGTGTGGCCACAGGTATTGGACATGCCCCTGCAGCTTCGCTCATCGACCCGGCAGCTGGAAGTAGGCTCGCTATCGCAGAGGCACTTACCAACATCGTTTGGGCTCCATTAACGCATGGACTCAAAGGTGTTTCATTGAGCGCCAACTGGATGTGGCCGGCCAAGAACAAGGGTGAGGACGGACGACTCTATGAAGCCGTTTCTTCGGTCAGTGAGTTTTCTTTAGCACTTGGCATCAACGTGCCTACGGGTAAGGACTCTCTTTCGATGACACAAAAATATCCGGATGGCAAAGTGGTTTATTCCCCAGGCACCGTTATCATTTCGGCCGTGGCCGAAGTGGGGGACATTCGCAAAACAGTTTCTCCAGCGATCCACAACAAACCTGGATCAAAGATTCTTTATATAGATTTTTCCAAAATGGAGCTGGCCTTAGGGGGAAGCAGTTTTGCACAAGTGATTAACCAGTTGGGCAATCAGGTACCAGGCGTTGCCGATCCTAACTATTTTGCCCAATGTTTTGCGGCTATCCAGGCGTTAATTAAGCAGGACCTGATTTTGGCCGGCCACGATATTTCTGCTGGCGGCATTGTTACCACGCTGCTTGAAATGTGTTTTCCAACGCCTCAAATTGGAATGTCAGTTAATGCATCTCTTCTCGGAAGCGATTGGGTTCAATCATTATTCAGCGAAAACCCCGGAGTGGTTATTCAAGTGGAGAACAGTAGTGAGGTTGAATCCTTTCTCACCCAACAGCAAATTGAGTTCATTACTTTGGGAGAAGTCACGGCCATCAGAAAGTTATCAATAGCCGGAGGATCTACTTCACTTGAACTCCATATTGACGCGCAAAGAGAAACTTGGTTCAAAACTTCATTTTTATTTGACCAATTGCAACGCTCCTCCCAACATGCGGAATTGAGAAGGAAAAATTATGCACATCAAAGCTTGACCTACCAATTTCAAAAAAGATTTGACGGCAGGTTTTCCACCTATGGCATTGATCCACAAAGAAGAAAACCTTCGGGCTTCAAAGCAGCCATCATCCGTGAGAAGGGAGTAAATGGCGACCGCGAGATGGCGTATTCATTATACCTCGCTGGATTTGATGTAAAAGATGTGCACATGACTGATTTGGTTTCCGGCCGTGAAGATTTATCAGATGTAAACATGATTGCCTTTGTAGGCGGATTTTCAAACTCCGATGTGTTGGGTTCTGCCAAAGGCTGGGCCGGAGCTTTCATATACAACCCCAAGGCTAAAGCTTCTCTGGATAAATTTTATTCACGAAAGGATACCCTTAGCCTGGGGGTATGCAATGGCTGCCAGCTCATGATGGAGTTGGGGCTGGTCTATCCAGAATGGAAAGACCATCCTAAAATGCATCACAATGGATCGGGCAAATTTGAATCTGCTTTTGTAAATATTTCAATACCCGATAACAATTCAGTGATGCTGAAGTCCTTTGCCGGATCACGGCTTGGGATTTGGGTGGCCCATGGTGAAGGAAGGTTCAAACTGCCCAGCGACCAGTCGAAGTATAAAATAGCAGCCACCTATTCCCAGCCCAACTATCCGGGTAATCCCAATGATTCGGATTTTTCTGTTGCCGCCCTTACTTCAACGGACGGAAGACATTTGGCCATTATGCCGCATTTAGAACGCTCGTTATTTCCATGGAATTGGCCACATTACGAAAACAGAAAGGCAGATGAAATTTCACCCTGGATCGAGGCATTTACCAATGCGCTGGATTGGGTATACATGCATAAGTAACGGACAACTTATCGAATTGTCGCGCACGCTCCTTGCGGGGTAGATTGAATTGTGCTAACTTTTCATATTAATTGAAAATTGTTGTGCCTATGAAGCAGTCTTACTTTTACATTATCATGGCAGCCATTTTGTCCTCCTGCCTGGGGTATAAGGAACTTCCGGTTGAATACGACTACAGCTATGCAGGTACTTTCAAAAAGTACAGGACCTTTGATATTATGCGTCCCGTGGGAATAGAAGACACAACAATGACCAATGCCTTGATTGAGAATTCTATTTTGTCGAGGATGAAATTTCTCGGTTATCGACAAACGGACAGAAGACCTCATCTTATCGTAGGCTTCAAGATGTTCACTGACAGTTTGAACTTCAATGGTTACAATCAACCCGACATCGAAGAGTGGGTAAAGGGTCAAAACCAAAATCTTGAGTATGATCCGTTGAAGTACAACTTAAAATCGGGTACCCTGCTTATCCAGCTTTTTGACAGGCGTCAAAACAGATCCATTTGGCAGGGCTATGCCACCACCCTCTACGGTGGCATCGACTTCCAAAATCAGCGCCACTTGAAGAATGCGGTCATTTCCATTTTGGACAAATACCGGTTCTGGGCGGATGGTTTTGTAGAGGGTCGGTACACTACCGTTGACACCGAGTTAGACTAGTTCAGAATCCTTTAAAAACCGCTCTTTTAATCCGAAAATGATTTAAAACCGGGTTTTTCGTTTTTAAAATTTATCCTACCTTTGCCGTCCCAAAAAGGGGTCTTTTGCCCGATGGTGTAACTGGCAACACGCCTGATTTTGATTCAGGAAAGTCTAGGTTCGAGCCCTAGTCGGGCAACAGTATCCCGGTCCTTTCAATAAGGACCGGGATTAACTTTTAATAAGGTTCAATCGATGGCAGTAAAAATTTTTTCCGGGCAAGCAAGCACCTATCTGGCTGAAAAAATAGCACATGCCTATGGTGAACCTTTAGGCGAAGTGCGGTACCAGCAATTTAGTGATGGGGAAATGTCTCCATTTATTATGGAATCGGTGCGTGGGCATGACGTGTTTATCGTGCAGTCCACCTTTGCCCCTGCCGACAACTTCATGGAATTATTGCTCATGATCGATGCGGCCAAACGGGCAAGTGCCGAGCATGTGAATGTCATCATCCCTTATTTTGGTTATGCCCGCCAGGACAGGAAGGACAAACCGAGGGTTTCTATTGCAGCTAAACTCATTGCCAACCTGCTTTCCGCTGCTGGCGCGAGCCGCTTGATGACATTCGACCTTCATGCCGACCAGATTCAAGGTTTTTTTGACATCCCGGTGGATCACTTGGACGGAAACTACATTTTCGTTCCCTATCTCAAGTCCATTGGATTGGATAACATCATGTTTGCCTCTCCGGATGTTGGGGGAATTAAAAGGGCGCGTAGTTTCGCCAAGTTCTTTGATGCTGAACTGGCAGTATGCGACAAGTATCGCAAGGAAGCCAACAAGGTTGAATCCATGCGCCTCATTGGTGAGGTGGATGGAAAAGATGTAGTGTTGGTAGACGACCTTGTAGACACCGCAGGCACCATTTGCAAAGCAGCCGCCCTGCTGAAAGAAAAAGGAGCAAAATCGGTAAGGGCTGTGTGTACGCACCCTGTACTTTCCGGAAATGCCTACGAGACCATTGAAAACAGCGTACTGGAAGAAATCGTGGTCACCGACACCATTCCATTGAAACAAAAATCAAAAAAAATTAAAGTGCTTTCTGTATCCGACCTTTTCGCCAAGGCCATCAGGAAGATACATGACCATGAGTCAGTAAGCTCTTTATTTATCAGACTGTAACCAATTAACTTTAAACAATAATTATTTATGAAAACTATCGAGATTATAGGGTATAAAAGAGCAAATCTCGGCAAGAAAGATGCACAGCGTGCCCGCGAACAGGGATACGTGCCTTGCGTACTTTACGGTGGCAAGGAACAAGTACATTTTACGGCCCCCATGATTTTGTTTCGTGAAATCGTTTACACCAACGATGCTCACTTTGTTCATTTGAATATTGAAGGCGAAGAGTCTCAGGCGATTTTACAGGATGTTCAATTCCATCCGGTGAGTGAGATCATCCTGCATGCTGATTTTCTTCAGATCAGTGATGATAGAAAAATTAAAATGGATGTACCGATCCGCTTGCAAGGTCAGGCCGCAGGTGTATCCAAAGGTGGAACGCTTGTACGCAAGAAGGCAACATTGAAAGTATATGGCTTTCCAAAAGACATGCCCGAACACATTGACGTGGACGTTACCGAACTTGACTTCCATCATGCAATCAAGGTGAAGGACATGAACCTTCCAAACCTTGAGTTTATTGATCCCAAGAGATCGCCAATTGCTGTGGTTGAAGTTCCACGTGCAGCCAAGATGGCCGCTGAAGAAGAAGCCGCTGCCGCTGCTGCTGCTGCAACTACTGCTGCCACACCTGCTGAAGGTGCTGCTGCTGCCGCGGCTGCTCCTGCTGCAGAAGGTGCTGATCCTAAGAAAGATGCCGGTAAAAAGTAATCTCGGCTAACTATCTTTAATCCCGTTCCGATTAATTTCGTGAACGGGATTTTTATTTTTATCCATCGCAATGAAGTTTTTAATCGCAGGCCTGGGAAACATTGGAGCTGAATATGAACTCACCCGACATAATGTTGGCTTCCTGATTCTGGATCGAATAGTCGACAATAAAAAGGCAGGCTTCACTACCCAGCGTTACGCTGACAAAGCCGAGATCAGGTTTAAGGGAAAGCAAATTCACCTGATCAAACCCAATACGTATATGAACCTCAGTGGAAAAGCCATCGCCTACTGGATGCAGGAATTAAAAATTCCAAAAACACAACTATTGGTAGTGGTGGATGACATTGCCCTGCCTTTTGGAACCTTGCGCATGAGGTCAAAGGGAAGTGCGGCCGGTCATAATGGCCTGGCCAACATCGAAGCACTTACCGGAGGACAAGATTATCCCAGGCTGCGGTTTGGAGTCGGCAATAACTTCAACCGAGGAGGGCAGGTGGATTATGTACTTAGCAACTTCAACCAGGAAGAAATTGACGCACTCCCTGCCCTGATGGATAAAGCGGAAGAAATGATTCTCTCTTTCTGCACCATAGGCGTGGATAGAACGATGAGTATCTTCAACAGCTAAAGTATCCCGTGGGTATATTCACTAATTAATTGAAGACCCGGGCGCAACAGGCTCCGAGGTACTAATCAACTTCAGTGTTCCATCCTTATCTTCAGCCATCAGAATCATACCTTGCGACTCTACACCCATTATTTTACGTGGGGCAAGGTTGACCAGGATCGTTACCTGTTTACCCATAATCTCTTCGGGCGTATAATGTTCTGCAATGCCACTCAGCACTGTGCGTGTATCAATACCGGTGTCCACCTGAAGTTTCAATAACTTTTTAGATTTCTCCACTTTTTCAGCTGCAACCACTTTTCCAATGCGCATATCCATTTTGGAGAAATCCTCAAAAGTGATTTCCGGCTTTGCCGGTTCAGCGGGTTGACTTTGTAATTCCATTTTGTCCTTATTTTCTTTAAGACGATTTACCTGAGCGATGATAACTTCATCTTCAATTTTCTCAAACAACAATTCCGCCACCCCTGATGTATGCCCTTCACTTAACAAGTCAATAGTTCCGGTGTCCTTCCATCCAAAATCTTTAAGATTCAATATCGTTTTTAGCCTTCGGGAGCTAAACGGCAGGAAAGGTTCCGACAATACAGCCAGGCTGGCAGCCACCTGCAAGGATATATTTAATATAGTGCCCACGCGCGTCAAGTCAGTCTTGGCCAGTTTCCACGGCTCAGTATCTGCCAGGTACTTATTCCCCAATCTGGCCAGGTCCATCAGGTGCGCAGTGGCCTCCCTGAAACGATAGTTCTCTATGGAGCTTCCGATTTTTCCTGGAAACAAAGCCAGGGCTTCAATGGTTTTCTTGTCAAATTCGTCCAGCGTGCCCCGTACCGGAACTTTGCCATCAAAATATTTTTGTGTGAGCACCATGGCCCGGTTGATGAAGTTGCCGAAAATAGCCACCAGTTCATTGTTGTTCTTGGCCTGATAGTCTTTCCAGGTAAACTCACTGTCTTTGGTTTCGGGTAAATTGGTAAGCAGCGCATATCGCAATACATCCGGTTTATCCGGAAAATCTTCTATGTATTCGTGCATTTCAATGGACCAGCCCCTGCTCGTAGACATTTTATCGCCTTCGAGGTTCATGAATTCATTGGCAGGTACATTTTGCGGAACGATATATTGCTCAGAACTGTGCAGCATGATCGGAAAGATGATGCAGTGAAAAACAATATTATCCTTACCTATAAAGTGCACTAGTTTTGAAGCCTCATCCTGCCAATACACTTTCCAGTTATCAGCATTCACTTTTCCGAAGTCACGCTGTGGAGTAGCGTACTTCTTTTTTCCGCTGGCCAACTCCTGAAACAAGGCCCTGGTTGCGGATATATATCCTATGGGCGCATCAAACCATACGTACAATACTTTGCCATCCGCATCTGGCAACGGCACCTTGATGCCCCAGTCCAGATCCCTGGTCATCGCCCGCGATTGCAATCCCGCTTCGATCCATGACTTGCACTGTCCATACACATTTACTTTCCAGTCATTCTTATGGTCTTCCAAAATCCATTGGCGAAGCCATGTCTCATAATTTTCCAATGGCAAGTACCAATGCTTGGTGGATTTTAAAGTAGGCACGTTTCCGGTAAGTGTAGATTTTGGATTGATCAGGTCTTTTGGACTAAGAGATGATCCGCATTTCTCACATTGATCGCCATAAGCATTGGGATGCCCGCACTTGGGACAAGTACCTACAATGTACCGGTCTGCCAAAAAAGCTTTGGCTTCATTGTCATAATATTGCTCTGAAGTCTCCTCAGTAAGCAAACCCTTGTTGAACAGCGTCAAAAAGAATTCCTGCGATGTTTGATGATGCAGTGGATCACTGGTGCGGTGATACACATCAAAGGATATGCCCAGCTTATAGAGGCAATCCCGGATCAGTACATGGTATTTGTCGATGATGGCCTTCGAGGTGGTGTTTTCCTTAATGGCCTGATTGGGTATGGCAGTTCCATGCTCATCGCTGCCGCAAACGAATACGACATCTTTGTCATTCAGCCTTAAATACCTGGCGTACACATCTGACGGGACGTAAGCCCCGGCCAGGTGACCGATGTGTTTTGGGCCATTGGCGTACGGCAAGGCTGCAGTAACAGTATATCTCTTAAATTCCTTTTCTTTCCCCATAATGAACGAACTGCCTGTTTTTTTTGCAAAATGCAAAGATGGCAATTGAAGGGAAAATTAGATGACCTTTAGTACTTTTTGTTTCTGCTTTTCTCTTTTAAGCTCTTCCTCCCTGCGTTGTTCAATAATGGGGGAAAGGTCAGGAGGAAATTTCACTTTAAATGAAGTATATCCCTCCCGGGTAGTACTTAATACTATGGTGCCACCCAGCTTGTATGCGGCCAGCTTGGATAAATACAGTCCGATGCCGCCACTGTCGGATCGCTCAGAAGCCCTCACGAACAAGTCGAAAATTTTGTTTCGGCTGCCTTCTTCGATCCCAATTCCGTTGTCGACTACACTCACCGTAATCCAATCGCCTTCCTGGTAGACATCGAGTTTCACAAATGGAACCACCCTGCCTGAGTCATTGTGGAACTTGATCGCATTGTCGATTAAGTTTTCCAAAATAATCTTCACCATGGCATTATCCGACCGAAAATTCAGGTTGGAGGCAACCTTGTAACTGATATCGATATTAAAAGGCAGGTCCTTCTTGCGTTCCAATTCCAGTATCTCTTCAATGGTGCTTTCAAAATCGATGAGTTCAGGTGTGAGCAACGAATGGTTAATCTGATTGATGATCAACAGTCGGCTTAAAATGGCGTTTAATTTGGCAGCCGAGGTATCCAGTTTATTCAAATATTTGAGCGCCTCTTTGTCTTTGACGTCCATCATCGCCACGTTGCAGATTCCCTTTAAACTGGCCAGGGGCCCACGGATATCATGCGAAGTCTTATAAATGAAATTATCCATTTCCTCATTCACTTTCTTCAATGAGTCATTGGTTTCCACCAGTTCGCGGGTGCGCTCATTCACTTCGGTTTCAAGCAACAGGTTAGTATCATTGAGCTTTTGGTTTTGCTCCTGGATGGTGGCCTTTGCTTTGGTGAGTTCCTGATTGGTTTTGCGTTGCGATTGGTTGGCCCGGTACATGACAAAGGCGAGGCCCAGGGTAAGGGCCGTTATGGAAATGATAAAAGCATACTGCTGCTTTTGACGCGAAATGATCTCGCTCTGAAGACGCAGTATCTGATCTTTAGCCGCTATGGTCTTAATATTTTCGCGCTCTTCATGTTCCGTTTGAATCCTGGTTATGTTTTTAATGAGTTCTGCGCTATAAATATTCTTGTTGAGATCGATGTATTTTTGCTGATACTCAGATGCCATCTGGTAGTCACCCATCTTATTGTAAATATCCACGTACATGAGATAATTGCTGAGCAACTGATCCCTGAGGTGTGTGCCTTCCAAAACACGTTGGCTTTCATTAAGCAAAGTCAAGGCACTTTTAGGTTGATTTTGAATCAGTTCTATTTTTGCCCCTAAATTCAGTGCCTGCGATTCAAACATTCGTGAGCCAATACGTCTGGCAATATCAATGGCGCTGTCCAATTCGGATTTGGCAGCAATAATCTTTTTTGTTTCCAGATAGACCTTTGCCAGAGCATACCGTGCCTCCAACTTAACATCATCTCTGCATCCTTTTTCGCATATCTGAAGGACTTTCATTAAATTGTTAAGGGCTTCATCATAGTTTTTCAAGTTATAATAAGCCAGAGCAATGTTTACGTATGTCAAATCCAAATCAAATGAAATGTTATTTTGTTCTTTCAGATCCCTGGATCTTTGAAAATAAATTAAGGCATTCTCAAAGTCATTTAAGTTTGAATAGACTACTCCGATGTTGTTCAGCGCAACATTAATTTCCTTTGGATTGGCATCAGTAAGCCTTAACTGTAGGGATTGGAAGTTGTAGTCCAGTGCCTTATCATAGTTGGCAAAATCGACATGTGCATTGGCCAAGTTGTTCAATAAATACTTTTCCTGATCAAGGAAATTATTCCTTTTGGCAATTCCCAGGGCATATTCAAAATCTGGAATACAAAGTGAACTGGCCAGTCTCCACCTGGCGTATCCATTGGCATTATATGCTTTTACAATTTCTAAACTATCCCCATTACTAATGCTTTGTCTTATGGCCAAGGTAGAATAATCTAATGCGGAATCGTAGTTAATAGCAAGGTTTTCGCGGAATAAATCGATCAGTAAGTCGAAGCGCTGGTGTCCCTTAGCTGACTTCAGTTTACTTTCCAGTTCTTCAATGGTGGGCGATTGCGCCACACCTGCAACAGTTACCAACACTATAAACCAGACTGCCATACCTCTACTCATCAATTGTAATTGACTGATAATTAAGTACATACGTGATTTAAAAAATTCAATTACACGCCTGGTGAATTCAATTCATTTCACCTTTGTCCCATTGAATTAAAACAATTACCAACTCATTAAAAAATTAAAAATCATGAAAAAAATCTTCTTCAGTTTTCTATTAGCAGTGGTAACATCAATCGCCATCTCTTCCTGTACCGAGGAGAACATTCGTCCACAAGATGGAGGCGGACAAGCAGGTGATCCATGTCAATTTGGTGGACCGAACTGTAAATAATTTTCAATCATGAAAGTAAAAGTCATCATCTTCTTATTTGCCGTTGTCTCTTTGTTTGCTTTTGTGTTGCCTTCCGGTGATTCGACATCAGTCAGTCAGGAAAAAGCAACTCCAAAAGAAAAGGTTGGCACTGAAAAGGAACCGATGAAACCTTTTGCCATGGTTGACAAAGACCAGTTTAACTGAGATCAAGTTTTAAAGTTAAACCGATAAACCCATCTACCTCAATCAGGTGGATGGGTTTTTTCATTTTATTATAATCTCACCATCAAAGATACCCGGGTATCTTTCATTATCATTAAATCCCACAAGCCTGCTTACCCGCTTGAAAGGACCTTCACCAAGGGACTCAGGTTCAGCCAAAGTGGTGGATTTGGCCACCTGCAAGATGATCACTTTAGGGAACAATCGGGGCTAGGTGCCTACTGTTTTGTTCAAATCCTCCGAAATCCGGATGGGAAAGGCTTGCAATAAAAAGTCTGAAAATGTCAGAATTGTTCAAAATATTGCAAAAACAGCTACATTTCTTACATGCAAATAGGTAAGGTTTTTGAACTTTTTCGGGGTGAGGCATCAAGCCGCCAGGGTGTCAAAAAAGTGTGCTTAGTCCGTAAGATAATGTTACCCGGTAACGGTCATTAAGGGCCTGTTTTCCGCTATCACTTTGGACAAGTTAGTCGAGATCACCAGCTTAAAAATGGTAGGTCCTGATGAGCGGGCAAGAATGATCCTACCGCCCAACCGATTGGCAGCCATTTGGGCCAAAAACAACCCCAATCCCGAACCGTGTACATCGCTGGCCACGTAAAATAACTGGAAGATCTTTTCTCTCGCCTCTGCATTAATACCCAACCCGTTGTCCTCAACGGCTATGGTGGTGCGATCATCCTCTTGCGACCAGGAGACCTTAATGTATTTCTCATGGTTGTGCATAGCGAAATAACGAAATGCATTGTCCAGTAACTTGGTGAGGATAAAAGAGATCAGGTTTTTGTCCGAAATCAACGGGTTTTTCCAATCGCCTTTTTCAATGCGCAGCGAAATCAGCGGAAAGTGATTCAATGTTTTAAATGAACTGTAAGCTTCCTCCAGCAGTGCATTCATATCCACCTCTTCGATACAAATGGGCAGATTGCGAATGCGATTAGTTTCCATCAGCTGGCTCAGCGTCTGATTCAAACCATTGGCTGTGGACTCAATTTTGGCCAGGTAATCGCGCACACGCATCGGCTCTTCGTAGTCTTGTTTGGCAATGTTGGTGAGGCCCATTAAAGTGGCCAGCGGACCGCGAATATCGTGAGAAGCCCGGTACACCAGCTGATCGTATTCCTGGGTCATTTGCGTGAGGTCCGCATTGCTCTTGACGAGCTCTCCTGTGCGCTTTTCTATCTCCTTTTCCAGGATGCCTTTCATGCGGTGGCTGATCCTGTAGTTGCGGTAAATCAATAAGGTGACAATCACCAAAAGCACTGAAATTACGCCAACTAAGGTGGTGATCAGTCGAACCCGCTCAATCTCTGATTCCTTTTGCTGGATGATGACATCGGACTGTTTTCGCTGGGCGTCTAGTTGGATGTCTTTGAGGTTACTGGCCAATTTCTCATTGAATATGGAGTCTTTAATAGCCATATACTTGCTTTGATAGGTAACCACATTTTTCAAGTCCCCAATCCTTTCGAAAATTCGTATATAGGATTCATAAATATCCCGCTTTAGCCTTTTCAAATCTATTTCGTCAGCGATCGCTTCTGATTCCTTTAATAGCTCTAGGGCTCCATTGTAATCACCATCGCGAAATCTAA
>CAYNCP010000036.1:0-41246 GCA_964395905.1 uncultured Ohtaekwangia sp. | reverse complement strand
CCCGTTGGTTAGTTGTTGCGTTGATATCAACGATAAATTTTTGGGCGCACTACCTTGTTTGAATAGTGGTCGACCGCTTCCTAAGAGTGTTGGTGCGATACCTATACGGTATTCATCAAAAAGATTTTCATTTATCAAAGTCTCAGATAAATCCGCACTGCCAAAGACATACATATCCTTGTCGTCAACTCTCTTGAGTCGCTCAATTTCTTTTACCACGTTGTTCTTGATCAGTGTAGTGTTCTGCCAATCTGCTGACTGCAATGTCCGGGAAAAAACAATTTTGGGGATTTTGTTCATCAAAGGAGTTACCTCACCTTCGTTTTGTGCCTCTGCTGAAGTCCAGTGTGCCGCCATACCCTCGTAGGTAACCCGTCCAAATACCAGACAAGCCGCAGCGTTAAGTTGCTCTATGCTCAGTTTCTCCAATTCTGGCCCCCAAATCTTCTCATGAAAAGACAAGTCCCAATTGCTCTTTCCCTCGAAGTAGCCATCCAGGGTGATGACGTTCCACATGATAAGTTTTCTCATATTTTCCTTTAAGCGTAATTTAAACAAATCCAGGTTCGAAGCTGGTACAAACTTAATCCGGCTTATCTGAATTTTATATAGACCAAGATCAATTCCTAAAATTTTAATTGATCAGTAAATTAAATTGCTTGAATGGAGGCATTTCTGATGTTAGCTCCAGTAAGGTTTGCACTAAAGTCGTGTACTGGATTTGATCGATTTTTATGATGAGCCCTATTTCAATAATCAAAACTGAAATAATTACCTTTAAAATAGTGCTCCCCCTTTGCTTTCCAATTCTTATTGGTCTCATGTGGATTGATTTCTAAATGGTAGTGCAAATCAAAGCGCAAAAAGAATCGTTGAAAACCCGGTTCTTGCGGCAAGTGACCTGCTTCTTGCACATTCAATTGGAGCCAGGTCAAATGAATTTCACTCCGTCATAGTTGGCTGAAAAGATTTCGCTAAAGCATCTATTTTGAGCTGGAATCCGTGATGTATCTAAATTTTCACCCTTTCTTACGGCTAACAAGACAACCTTCCCGTTAACACACAGAATTGAAAATGTTTAACATTAAACAAAATGATTATGCAACAAAAACCATCAGCCGCTTTTATTGCCGCTTCCTGGATTGCACTGGGAACCGGCATGATTGGATTCATCATTGGTCTTTGGAATGCCGACATGGAATTGAATGAAAAAGGATATTACTTTACCGTACTCATGTTTGGGCTCTTTTCTGTGATCTCATTGCAGAAGGCAGTGCGAGACAGGTTAGAAGGAATTCCTGTTACAGATACCTATCATGGGTTAAGCTGGTTCAGTTCCATTTTGTCCATTATACTTCTTGTTGTCGGACTTTGGAATGCCAGCTTGCTGAGGAGCGAAAAAGGGTTTTACGCCTTCTCATTTATACTGGCTCTTTTTGGAGCAATCACCGTCCAGAAAAACACGCGGGACAGCCTGCTGGCCAATCAACCGACCGACAAAGCGTGAGTTAATTATAACCTGACTCATTAATTTATAAAAGTCGTCAGACCGGTCTGGCGACTTTTTTATTGAGCATCTAACCTCCCATAATTTCATACTATGTAGAATAGGGATTTTTATTACCTTCCCTTCTGGAAACCCCATGCATATGAAATACATTGCTCCCCTCCTGTTAATTATTGTCGTTGCCTGCAGTCAACCTGCCAAGCTAAATTTCTCTGGCGACCTGAAAATAGGCGAAGCACAAACAGGCACCCTAAATCAAAAAGAACCGAAAGCGTACCAGTTGCAACTTGATTCCGGATCTTTCATTTATGGCCATGCCAATCAAATTACAGTCGATGTCGAAGTGAAGTTGATCGGTGAAGATGACAAAGAGGTAGGTTCATTTGATTCACCGGCAAGAGGTCCTGAAACATTCTCATTTGAAATCAAAAAGACAGGTCACTATCGCCTCGAAGTGATTCCCTTCGAGGAGCAATCAGGTGACTATAGCATTATAGTGCAAGGGGTGGAACCCATTGCCAAAGATCCCGAAAAGCGCGTGGATCAATTGATGATATTTTATTCCAACGATGCTCCGGGTGCTGTAATTGGTGTCATGGATCAAGGTCAAATGATTTTTGCCAAGGCTTACGGAAAGGCCAACTTAACTCACAACCTGGATTTTAAAATTAGCACGCCTACCAACATCGGTTCTGTATCCAAACAGTTTACATCTTTTGCCATACTCATGCTTGAAAAGCAAGGCTTGCTGTCTGTTGAAGATGACATCAGAAAGCATTTTCCTGAACTTCCCGATTACGGAGAAGTGATTCGAATCAAAAACCTGATGAACCACACCAACGGATTGCGCGAAGTGTATAATCTCATGCCCATCACAGGATGGAGTGGAGAAGATAAACTACTGAGATCGGAAGTGATTAGCCTTTTGAAGAAACAAAAGGAACTACAGGCTTCACCCGGAGAGGAATTTAACTACAACAACTCAGCCTATATTTTACTCGCAGAATTGGTGGAACGGCTCACAGAAAAGAAATTTCCTCAATGGATGAAGGAAAATGTTTTTAGTCCACTGGAAATGAATGACTCTTATGTGCGTACCGACCCTACTGAAATCATTCCTGGTGCATCACAGGGATATTCCAACGGTGAAAACGGTCTTGTTGAGTCGGGAGACCTGTATGCCGCATATGGTGCCGGAGGCATCTACACCACACCAGGCGACTTGGCCAAATGGCTAAGAAATTTTAACGATCCCAAATTAGGTGGCGCAGCATTAATTGAAAAGTTGGTGACCCCCGGCATGCTCAACAAAGGAGACACTATGAAATATGCACAAGGAATAGGCGTGGGTGTATACAAAGGACTAAAAAGATACGCGCACAATGGGGCCGATGTCGCCCATCGGGCGGGCATGGTGTATTATCCCGAATTAAACTCAGGTGTAATCGCGCTCAGCAACAATTCAGGTTTTTCCAGCGGAATCATCTACCCTATTACTGATGTATTTTTCAAGGACAAACTTAAAGAAGAAGAGAAAGTAGCTCAGGATACAGAAGCTACTGAGGTGGATGCCAACACACTCAAACAATATGCGGGCAAGTACAAAGCAGAAGGCATCGGACTAATTATTGAATACAAGCTCGAAGATGAAAATTTGGTGGCCTATGTAACCGGGCAATCTGGTAAAAAACTAAAACCTACTTCGGATAGTACTTTTGCGTATGAAGGCGTAGATGCATCGGTTTTATTCCACCTTATTAAAGACAATAAAAGCGAGGAGGCAGTACATACCCAGGGTGGCAGTGAGCTGATGCTAAAAAGATTACCTCCGTATGCCCCAGCATTAAGTGAACTGCAAAAATTTACCGGAGAATACTTCAGTGAGGAGTTGGAAACCTTTTATACCATTGTAGTCAAGGACAGTTTCCTTATTGCAGAGCACAGAAACATGAAGGACATCAAACTGACTCCTACAGAAGATGATACTTTTAGCGGTGATGTTTTCTTCCTTGGCGAGGTGGCATTCAAGAAAGACAAGGCAGGAAAAGTAAATGGATTCACAGTCTCCAATGGAAGGACAAAAGGGATATATTTTCAAAGGAGGTAATGATCAAGGTAGTAGATACTAAATATTCACTGAATATATATGAAGAGTATAATAACTGGAATTAATCTTCTATTGTGTCTATGCGCATACGCACAGCCCTCTCACAATCATCAAATGGGAAGGGTAATCAAGTTTCCTGATATACCTGGTTACAAAACTTTAAAATGTGATCTGCATATGCATACTGTATTTTCAGATGGCAGCGTTTGGCCAGACATTCGTGTAAAAGAAGCACTCATGGATGGACTGGATGCCATTTCATTGACGGAGCATTTGGAATACCAACCGCACAAGGCAGATATTCCCCACCCCGATCGGAATCGATCATATGAAATTGCTATTGAAGAGGCTAAGGATCACGATCTCCTTATCATCAAGGGTTCTGAGATTACCAGAAAAATGCCGCCCGGTCATAACAATGCTGTTTTTATCTCCGACCCCAACAAATTACTTATCAATGATTCTATTGGTGTATTTCAAGAAGCCAAAAAACAAAATGCCTTCGTTTTCTGGAATCATCCCAACTGGACAGCCCAACGCAAAGACGGCATGGCTACACTAACCCCTTTGCATAAAATGCTCATCAGAGAAAAACTACTGCACGGCATTGAAGTTATCAATGATCAGACCTATTCTGACGAGGCCTTGCAGATTGCTCTGGATAACAACCTGACTATCATGGGCACCAGCGACATCCACGGGCTGATCGATTGGGACTTTGTGGGCGGAAAAGCCGGTCATCGCCCATTAACGTTGGTATTTGCCAAAGAAAAAACGGAAGCGGCAATTAAAGATGCCCTGGTCAACAGGCGAACGGTAGCCTTGCATCAGCACCTGCTTGTAGGCAGGGATGAATTTCTGATTCCGCTCATTCATTCTTCGCTTGAAATTATAAGCACGTCCTATGGAGCTCGCGCAGATGTACTGTCAGTGGTGATTCAAAACAATACAAACACTGAATTTATTTTACACAACAGAACTGGGTACACTTTTCACAATACCCATGATATTTTCACGATTAAGCCCGGTGAAAGTGGTCTGCTGGAAGTTAAAACGATTAATCGGCTTGCTTCAGTTAAGTTATCCTTTGAAATCATGAATGCCATCAATGCGCCAAATAGTCATCCAGTAGTCAGCTGGGATGCTAAGGTAGATTGAAAAGCGCAGATAAAATTTCAATGAGAAGGCGTTTCCAAACACCAATCACATCTTTCCTATTTGAATTTTTTCCGCTACAGCCTGCACTTCATCAAGTACCCGAAGCAGGTTTCCGCTCCACAGTGCGGCAATTTGATCTTCAGTATAACCGCGTCTCACCAATTCCAGGGTAACGTTGAAAGTTTCGGAAGCATCGTTCCATCCTTCTACACCTCCACCCCCATCAAAGTCGGAACTGATACCTACATGTTCTATTCCAATCTTACCCACCAGGTAATCTATGTGATCCACAAAATCTGAAACATCAACTGGTGGTGCCACAGGATTTACTTCTGCTTCAATCCTTGCCTTTGCTTTTTCCCTAATGGCCATATATCCAGTCATGTAGGCTTCTACGGCTGTCCCGTCCATTCCACGTAAAGCGGACCTTTCCAATATCTGAAAACCTTCCTCGGCAGCTATCTCTTTGATGATCCCTTGCGCTTTTTCACTATGAGCGTCATTCTTGGCTGTGTTCACATAACTTTTGAATGCAACGGTTTGAACAACTCCACCTTTTTCTTTTATCATCATCAATTGCTCATCGTCCAGATTACGACTTACATCGTTAAGCGCACGGGCAGATGAATGCGATGCAATTACCGGTGCCTTGCTCAGACGCATCATTTCCATATTGGCCACCTTGGAGGGATGCGAAAGATCGATCATGATTCCCCATTTGTTCATTGCTTTAAGCACTTCACGACCTAAATCGCTAAGTCCGTTGTGCAACCATACAGAATCTCTTTCTCCTGTATTTGAATCGCTCAATTGGCTGTGGCCATTGTGTGCCAAAGACATATACCGCGCACCACGGTCGGCAAATTCTTTTACCCTGGCAACTTCCAGCCCAATTGGGTATCCATTTTCAACACCAATCATGGCTACTTTTTTACCCGATGCCGCTATTCTTCTCACGTCTTCTGAAGTTAATGCCAATTCTATTTTGTCCGGGGCTATTTCTTCACATAACCGATGGATAGCATTGAACTTATCGTCTGCATTGGCATAGGCTTTTTCGTATCCTTCTTCCGTCAATTCACCCTGACCTGTATATACAATTAGCCAGGTGACATCAAGTCCACCCTCTTCCATTTTAGGAATGTTAACCTGCGTGTTCAAACGTTGTGTATAATTTTTCTCAGGTGTAAAATTTGAGGTATTGATGTCATTGTGTGTATCCAGGGTGATCACCCGATCGTGAATTCCTCTTGCCTTCGCTACCAATTCATCCTCAGTTAAGGGCGTTTCTGTTTTGGGCTGGCACGAAACACCAAGCATTAAGGCCAATACAACAATGTAATAGTTAAAATATCTCATGGTCTTAGTTTAATCTGTTCCCAAGCTAATGAGTAATTAGCAAGACCTGATAGAGATTTATGCGAATGGCATTAGTGCCCCGGAAGCAGAAAAAATTGACATTTTGTGCAACTAAAAGTAATAATTTGAGTCTTAGTAGCTGTATCCTCAAAGTCGGTTCACTAATTAAATGTTGTCATGATTACCAATTACCTAAAAATTGCTTTTCGGAATATCCTCAGGAATAAGATTTTCAGCATAATCAATATCCTGGGTCTCACTTTCGGTTTGATCTCTTTTCTGGGAATCAGTCTTTATGTAATTGATGAGTTTTCGTATGACCGCTTTCATGAAAAAGGAGAACGGATCTACAGGGCTGTCATCACAGCTGAGTTTGATGGGCAGGTCAACAAGTGGGGCGCTGTTCCCAACCAATTGGCCCCCGCATCAAAAGAAATTCCTGAGGTAGAAAAAGCCACACGTATTTTCCATCACAACTTTGGAGATATCGGGTTTGTATCCACTGAAACGGACCAGTTTACGGAAACCAAACTTTTCTATGCCGATCCTGAAATCTTTGATGTATTCACTATTCCTTTCATTCAGGGTACAGCCGACAATGCCCTGGACAGACCGGGCACAATCGTCATCAGTAAAACAAGTGCCAGGCGATATTTTGGAGATGAAAACCCCCTGGGCAAGACACTGCTGGTCGACAATGCCAGAAGCTACGAAGTCACTGGCATTTATGAGGATTTTCCACCCAATTCATTTCTTCAATGTCAGCTGATTGCATCTTTCTCCACCATCGGATTTGGTAAACCAGAAAATCAGAATTGGGGCAATGCCAGCTTCGACACTTATTTCCTATTGAACCGGGGTGTACAGCCTCAAATAGTTGATCAAAAAATTGCAGCCCTTTTGGAGCGTGATATTCCTAAAGACGAAAGATGGTTTAATATCTCCATTCAGCCTTTGCTGGATATCCGGCTTCATTCTGAAGATCTTACTTCTGCCATTGACAGGCGGGAGTATGGTGACTATAAGCAGGTGAAAATATTGATTGCGCTGGCACTCGTCATCTTAATTATCGCAGCCGTGAATTATATGAACCTGACCACAGCGCAGGCCCAACGCAGGAACAAGGAAGTGGGGATATCTAAAACACTTGGCGCCACCTTTTTTGAGCTGAACTCGAAGTTCTACTTTGAGGCTTCCCTTTTTGTTTTTATTTCGTTGCTATTGAGTGTTGCCCTATTTTACACTGCATTGCCCTTATTCAATTCCATTAGCGGAAAAACCATATTGCCATCCTTTATTTCTCAAGGCTGGTTTTGGCTTTCCTTCATGGGACTTTGGGTTTTACTTACGCTGATATCTGGCTTCTATCCGGCCTTTTATCTTTCCTCCTTTTCACCCAAGTCAGCGTTGCTCAATACGGCCCATTCTGCAGGTCAATCATCAATTCGCAAAGGACTGGTGGTCCTGCAGTTTTCCATTTCTATCATTCTTATCATTTGCGCTACCCTTTTCTATAAACAAATCACCTTTATGCGTGATAAGAAGTTGGGCTTTCAACCTGATCAAGTGGTGGCAGTTATGATTTCAGCAGCCAAGGATCGCCAACAAGTGAATGCCCTGAAAACTGAATTTGAATCTTTGGCAGAAGTGAGAGAAGTAGCCCATAGTCAGGCCTATCCTGGAATAAGCACCAGCGGTTACACTGTATCCCATGAAGGTGCTCAACAAGGTGCATCGATAGCAACTACAAGAGCATCTCATGAAATATTAGAAGTGCTGGGAATCAAATTGCTGGCAGGAAAAACACTGCCGGAAACAAAAGACCCGAAAGACACCACAGTTCAGGTAGTGATCAACAAATCAACAGCGGACTATCTGGGCTATTCGCCCGATGAGGCCATCGGAAGAAGGGTGAAAATTTTCTGGAATCAACCGACCGAAATCGTGGGTGTCACTGAAGATTTTCATTTCACCTCGCTGCATCAATCCATTGGCAATTACTGCTTTAATAACAGCAGGGACAATCGATTCATTTACTTGTTGGTGAAGATTCAGGCTGGCAACCTGACCAGCACCATCAGTAAACTGGAGTCCTCTTTTAAAAAAATAATTCCTGCTGCCTTTGAATATTCCTTTCTGGATCAGCAGATGGCGAAACTTTATCAGGCTGAGGAAAGACTTACCAATGTGATATTGTTTTTTTCCGGCTTAGCCATTTTCATTGCCTGCATGGGATTGTACGCCCTGGCTTCTTTTACCGCTGCCCAACGGATCAGGGAAATTGGCATTCGCAAGGTGATGGGGGCTTCGGTTTTCCAGTTGGTCACCATGCTTTCGAAAGAATTCATTACACTGGTGGTCATCGCATTCGCCATTGGCATACCTATAGGCTACTACATGATGCATAATTGGCTGGAGGGCTTTGCCTACAGAACCAGCTTAGATGCAACAGTCTTTGTCCTTTCAGGTGCCATAGCACTAATCATTGCGTGGATTACCGTCAGCTTTGAATCATTTAAGGCCGCCAGAAGAAACCCTGTTGAGAGTTTGAGATCCAATGCATGAATATCAGTGATCAATAGCTGGCAAAATTTGATGAAATGATAATGCCATAGTGTAACCTTAAACCCAACGTATCCGTAGCATCCATCCATTCCGACAGTTAATGGCTATAGTTCATAAATAATTAACATTAAAACTGACACCCTTAGCGTCTTTATTCCGTTTAGTAGGGATATAAAATAGTTGTTGACATGGAGCAAAAGAAAAACAAAAACGCAGATGTGCACCAATTGAGAGGCATGCTATTTTCCCTTTCTCTAACCGTTACGCTGGGATTGGTGATCACTGCCTTCGAATGGAAATCAACGGGGGATGGAAACTCGGTTGACCTGACTAAATATGATGTTGTAACCGATGAATTGCTGGAAATTCCACTCACTGAGCAACCTCCTCCTCCACCGCCACAGGCCATTGTACCCAAAATTGTAGAGGTTCCCGATGAGGAAGAAATCATTGAGGACATTGAAGTACTCATTGACGTGGAGATGAAGGCCACTTCTGAAACGATAAAAATTGCACCTGTCGAGACCATTGAAAAGGAGGAATCGGACGAGATTTTCATGATCGTTGAGGAACAGCCACAGTTTCCAGGCGGTACAGGTGAGTTTATGAAATTTGTGGTAGCCAATATGAAGTATCCACGACAAGCAAGAACACTTGGTGTCGAAGGCAAGGTATTTATCAAAGCTGTTGTAGGCAAAGATGGAAAGCTTACCGATTTGGAAGTGATGAAAGGCATTGGTGCCGGCTGCGATGAAGAAGCACTGAGGGTAGTTGGACAATCTCCACCCTGGAAACCTGGTCGCCAGCGCGGCAGGGAGGTGAGAACCCGCATCGTCATCCCGTTGGTGTTTAAACTTGGGTAATCATCATATTTACAAATAAGCAAAAGGTGCCTAAAATATCTTGTCTGGCACTTGCATTTTAAGACCCGCTAAATTCGGGCAAAGTGATAATAATAATATGCTAAATCCTGCCCTATCCGTGAATACGGATTCTGATATCCATTTTTTAAGTCTTGAAATTTTCAGTAAAATTGGTTTGCAATGGAGACGATACCATTTGAACAAACGTGGCCCAAAACCGAAAAGCCAAATGAGTAGGACAATTTCAACCTAAAACCAATCTAATGGAGGCACAAAAAGTAGATATGTTTATCATGACCAATGGCAAGTTCTTTGAAAGTCATCAGGTGGCTGCCATTCGCGATCGTATACAAAGTCTGGATGACTCAAAGTGGAGTTTGCTACAGACACTTCAGTTCAAAGACCCAACCACCATCCTCATTGTTTCTTTGCTGGGAGGCAGTCTCGGAATTGATAGATTCATGATTGGTGACACCGGACTTGGAATTGGAAAGCTGCTCACTTGCGGGGGTCTTGGCATTTGGGCCATTATTGACTGGTTCATGATCATGGGTGCCACCCGTGAAAAGAACATGACCAAACTTCAACAAGTAGTTTATTAGGTACTTTGATCACTCGCAATAAGTTATATGCGCTTTTGTCTGTAGCCTGCCTGGCGGGGTACAGCTGGGTATTTTATAACTTACCATTAACCGACTCGCTACAAAGTAGTTCAATGGATGTTTGTATGATTAAACACGTAACAGACATCCCTTGTCCCTCATGTGGGTCTACCAGATCTGTAATCTCCCTGGCGAAGGGAGACATTCAGCAATCTCTGAACATCAACCCGCTGGGCCTTGTCATTGCGTTGATTATGCTGGTGGCACCAATTTGGGTGATCATTGATTTAATCTGGGTAAAGGAAACTTTATTTACCTTTTATAAAAGAGTGGAATACGAATTAAGACGACCCATCTTAGCAATCCCCCTGATCATGCTGGTGCTGGTCAATTGGATTTGGAACATCACCAAAGGACTATGATTACACTGGCCAAATTCCCGTATAGCCCTGGAGAGCACGAAGCTGAGAAAGCTTCGAATAGCTATCTCATGTCGTTGATAGCACTGATTGCAGGTCTCCCACTGCCAATCATTAATTTAATCGCTACATGGATTTTCTATATGGGAAACCGCAAAGGAACCTACTTTGTGAGATGGCACTGTACCCAGGCTTTGCTGTCTCAGTTTTCACTCTTGTTTATAAACAGTTACGGATTTTGGTGGACGATGTCCATTATTTTTACAGACCTAACCATCACCAGTGAATACCTGGCTTACATGATTGCCATCCTGATTTTCAATTTGACAGAATTCATTGTTACCATTTACACCGCCATCAAAACGGGTAAAGGCATTCACGTGGAATGGTGGTTTTACGGGACGCTCACCCATTTGATTTGTAAACCTGACTATGAGAAAAGTACTGTTTGAAGGTGTTGTGATCGTTGCCTCCTTTCTGGTGACATGGGTGGGTCTCCGTCAGATAGATTGGATGACGGTTTTCAATGTAGAGCAGGCTACCAGGAAAACAGAAGAGAAGTTAGGCGAAATTTTCTGGGATATATTCAAAAATTCCGAAGAGGAAAACGTAGATGATTTTGTAATCAAAAGCATTGACAGCCTCGTCAATAAAATTTGCACTGACAATTACATCGATCGAACTCAAATCAAGGTACACATTTTGAATAAGGATGATATTAATGCATTTGCCTTGCCCGGAGGACATCTTATACTTTATACCGGAATTATTGCTGCAGCAGAAAATGAAGGTGAGATAAGTGGGGTGATCGGGCATGAGTTGGCACACATCCAAATGAATCATGTAATGAGAAAATTAATCAGGGAAGTGGGCCTTTCAGTGCTTATCTCCATGACTACTGGCAGTGGCAATGGCGAAATGATCAAGGAAACTGCCAAAATGCTTTCCTCTACAGCTTTTGACCGGAGTCTTGAAAAAGAAGCCGACCTGAAGTCCGTGGACTACCTGGTGAAAGCCAATATTGACCCTGAATCATTTGCCAACTTTTTATACAAAATTTCGTATCAACAAAGCGATATGCTCAAGTATCTTACCTGGGTGAATACACATCCGGAATCAGCTGAAAGGGCAGAATACATTATCGATTACATGAAAGGCAAAACCATCACAAGCAATCCGGTGCTTACAGATGATACCTGGACTGCACTATTGGAGAACGTCAGGGTAGCGCCCTAATGGAGAAGAACATAATGAGATACCTGCACTTCATTTTTCTGATTTTTCTATTTTGCTGCAACGAGACCAAAGAAATTGATGCCGAAAAACCTCAAGACGCTAAACCAGGCAGGATCGTCAAATTGGATGGTCGGCAGGTTCCTGATCGCCTGCTTACTTTAAACTCAGCGTCCAACGCAGATGTGCTGAGGGCCAGCGTAAGTGGAAACCTATTTGGAAGATTTTTTTGTGATCGTGCTGAGTTTTATATCATCAAAAACCCCCAGAATATTGTTTTTTCAGCCAGGGCAAATTCGATTGTACTCTATTACCTGGATCAACAACTCAGACAAACAAAATATGTACTATCAACTGACATTGTCACGCCACTGATCAACTCACTGGGCAGCTTCACCATTGTCGGGCTTGACGCAAAGAACCGGGACATCATTCGATCAAAACGTATAGTTCATAAAACGGACAAGGGCTGGAAATTCAACACGAAGCTGGATAATTATGAACTTGAATGGACACTTGGTGAGAAGCAAATTAAATATATCGTTAACCCTCACCAGTTCGAAGGTCCATATGTTTACCTGGAGAAGGTAAAGGACTATGAAAAAGAATTCAAAGCGTTGGAAAGAATCTGCACTTAACAAACACAGGTAAATTAATGGGGCACACCATTTACCATAATTTTGTTATTAACTCCTCGAAAGAAAAGATATTTGAAAGCATATCCGATCCGGACCATCTCATCAACTGGTGGCAGGCAAAGTGTACTGGAAAACCTGAACCCCGTGCTGAATACAATTTTTATTTCAAACCGGAATACGACTGGTGGGGCAAGGTTACCCAATGCGAGCCAGGTAAGTCCTTCCATATCAAAATGACACAATCCGACAAGGATTGGGATCCCACGTCCTTTGGATTTGATTTGGAGGATACCCAAAATGGTGTTCAGGTAAACTTTTGGCATGCCAACTGGCCCGAGTGCAATCAACACTTCAAGGTGGCTTCTTTCTGTTGGGCCATCCAGCTGCAAGGGCTGAAAAATTATGTGGAGAAGGGAATCATCATACCTTTTGAGCACCGCAATTAAATTTTTTTCCGCTTCACAAACCCAAATGGCTTTTGCAGCCATTCCAATTTTTCAAATACATTGCGCAATCCCCACGCATCAATTACCCCAAACTCGAACTTGTCTCCTGCGCCATCCTGAAATGAGATTTTGATCCTTGGACGACAAACCTGCGGTACATAATCATATTTGCTGATGATCTCGTATTCATCAATCCCTTCCGTTTCACCAGGCTTTTGGCCAATGGTGTCGTGGTCGAAATAGTACCTGCGGCTGTCTCCCACCCCCACTACTGTCAGCAGTTGTACGGAGTTGTAATTGACTCTTGAATGCTTGGCTCCGTATTGTGTGTAAGCCTTCCTTTTAACCTTGTAAATCCCCGGGCTCAGTTCTCTGATCTTCATTTTCAGGCTCCAATCACAATTATTCTGTGATTTTACTAAATATTTTAGCAATCAGCAAAAGAACTAGTCATTTAGATCATTTTTAATAATTCTTGCCAAATTTCAACGTCATCCCAGGGAGAAGACTGCCACCTCTTTATGGCTCAAACCACCAATAATACTACATTTGACGGTGCACGAAGAAACACCAAAGGCCGCATTAAAAACCATTATTTCGCGATGGCTGTTTATAGTTTCCCTTTTGGCAGGACCCTTTTCATTGGCCGGAGACAATTCGCAACGTGCTCCTATAACTCAGTCACCTGCTACAGAGCAGTTGATTACCCGGATATCAACTCCAGTTAAAAGTATTCGCTATCATGTCGCATTGCATGAAGACATTCAGCAGCACTTCAAGCACATAACCAATTGTTTACAATTGTTCTGCTTTGAACATAGGGAGACCATCCGATTTCATCAAATGCAAAAAATGTTTTCTTTAGTTAAGAAACGAAGGCAAGCCTTATTGATCAGACACCACGTCACTATGCGTGATGTGGATTATCTCGCTTACCTCACCTAGGGATAGCTCCATTGCGGCCTTCGTTGGCCCCCACTCATTATTTTTTCATTCCTAACCGCTGCTTTGTTTATGGACAGCATATTCTTCTATGCATAAATTAAAAAAATGGGTTCGTCTGGCTGGCGTGATCTTGATGATGATTCTTGCCTCCTTTGGATTAGGCATGACCGGTGTATTCTTACCAACCAGCAGAGAAAGATACATGGACGTGGAGATAAAAATAGAACAGGTGGATAAAGAGGATGAGGAAGAAAAAGAATTGGATGAAACTAAAAACTGATTGTTCAATCGACACTAATAGTCACGTTTCCAATCTTTTGTCCTGTCAGTACATAATCAAACGCTTCGGGTAGTTTTTGCAATGGAAAGTTGCGATCAATCACTGGTTTGAACTTGCCCTCTTCAATGAGTTTTCGAATTAGCAATACACTTCGCCTGATATTGGCTGGATACGGAAACTTTACCTTCTTTCGTGATTGTCCGGGTACACTTCCAAATATTGCTGTTGCCAACGAAAGCAAAATGTTTTGTGAGTTTTTACCCAACTCCGATGAGATATACACTCCTCCACCTTTCAGTATTTTTTTACAGGCGCCAAAAGAACTCTTCCCAACGGTGTCAAAAACATAATCGTATTGTTCTTGATCCTGTGTAAAATCTTCCCTGGTGTAGTCGATCACCCGACTTGCACCCAATGACTTCACCAACTCCATACTTTGTGTAACACATACAGCGGTTACCTCAGCTCCATAGTATTTGAGTAATTGCACCGCTGCAGAACCTATTCCACCAGACGCACCATTGACGAGCACCTTGTCGCCTTCCATAAGATTAACTTTGTTGATGAAATTGTAAGCATAATGAGCACCTTCAATACAAGCGCCTGCCTCTTCAAAACTGATACCCTTAGGGATGGTAGCCAGTCCCACATTCTCTTTGATCGTCAAGTATTCCGCGTAAGCGCTCAAACCGGTATCGTCAAACCCAAACACGCGATCTCCATTCCTGAAAGAAGTCACCGCTGGACCCTTGCCAGCAATTTCACCCGAAAATTCCGTCCCAAGGATGGGATTGGAAGGCTTGAAAAGTCCTGTGCCAAATCGCATGATAAAAGGCTTGGCCAGCAGCATGGCGCAATCCGAACGATTGACGGAAGTAGCTCTTACTTTTACCAGGATTTCATCATCTCCGGCAATAGGTTTTTCTATCTCCTTGAGATGAAGTACATCCGGAGTTCCGTACTGATTGTATACCATGGCCTTCATATCACACTAGAGAAATACTTAAAACAAATTAAGGATCAACAATAATTAACCGAACATCGGGCACATGCAAAGTAAACCAGCCTAATCCCCCGTGCACGTTGGTTGAATAATTAAGTGGCTCCCCAAGAAAATTCGAAAAATTAAAACGGTTGTTCCGTTGCGAATCTAAAAAGTAGTAATAGTCTTCGCTGATGTTGGCCAATTGAACCAGGATGGTATCTCCCGGGATAAAATCGCGTCTGAAAAATACTTTAAATGATTCACCTATGATTTTCTCATCATGAGATGGATCATCAGTGGTCAGGGTTGTAAAAATATCTGGGTTTAAAAGATCCTCTGGTTTGGGTGGTTCCTTAACGGAAATATGCTGCACATTTACCATATAAAAATTCCTGCCCGGTAAATCCTTGAAACTATAATCAATATTGGCCAGGGTATCAAACCCATTGTCATCAATAGTAGCATTAATGGTATTGAACAATACCTGCTCCTTAACTTGCGTAACTGCGTTTATTATTCCAGCAGTAGGACTTTGAGCTGTCAGGTGATAAAAGGTTCCTGTTACAAAATCTATTGACGTACTTCCATACACACCATTGCCCAGGAAGTTCAATGTATCCAGCAATCCATTTCCTTCAATGGTCACAATTGCATCGTTAACAGCAATTTGATTCAACAAGGCTTGTGGATCGCTGTCATTATTTGCATCCAATGCCCCAAAACTTGATGTAAGCAATACCGCTACGGATTGAGTGGGAACCAGCTGTGAGGATACCACAATTTTACGCTCCAATACCGGCACTTGATCAACTTCCAATGGATCGGGCAAGCATCGCACCAGCAACAGCACTATGGTAATTAACATCAGCAGTTTATTCTCCATAATCAGAATTTAAATCCATAGCTAATAAACGGTAACAGGCCAAATAATCCAGGCTGCTCGTAACGCATAGCACCCGTCACCTCATCCGTATTGATGCTTATGGCAACTGGATTGGTTCTGTTATACGCATTGTACACACCCACAAACCATTCATACTTGAATTTTTGTGCTGGTTTGCTTTTGAATTTTATGCCAGCGTCCAATCTGTGCGCATCGGCTAGTTTAACCGAATTGATGGGAGCAAACACCGGTACCAGGTTGACACCGGTAGTTGTAGGGGCCACCACCTGATACTGACCGATAATGGGTGTGAAGCGGGAACCAGAAATGTATTCCCAAACCAGGCTGACAGACCACCTTGGATGCAACGCATATTGCCCTACGATGGCACCATTGTGTCTCCGGTCATAGCGGGAACGGAACCATTGGCCACTATTGATTTGATTGAATTGTCTTTGTGCCCATGACAAGGTGTAGCTGATCCATCCCGTAAACTTGCCATGATCTTTGCGCGCCAATAATTCCAAACCATAAGCCTTACCTCTGCCTTGTAGCAAATTCCGTGAAAAGTCGGTGTTAAAGAACAGGTTGGTACCAGGCTCGAGACCTATCAGATCGTTCATGGGCTTATAGTATGCTTCTGCACTTAAGAACAGTGGTTGATCGGAAAAAGTACGTTGCCAGGCTACTGCAAATTGATGCGATGTTTGTGGACGAATTGAATCAGTGGATGGATACCAAATGTCCGTTGGTGTGGTGACCGCTGAATTTGAAATGCGGTGAATGTATTGCGCCATCCGTGCATAGCTGAACTTAATGGCCTCCCTTTCATTCAACGCATAACGTACAGATAAACGCGGTTCTGGAATGAAGTAGGATTTATTTTTTACTTTGGCCATGGAACCACGTATACCCGTATTGATGGTAAGCTGATCGCCACTTTTCCATTCGTATTCTGCATAGAGTGCCAGTTCATCAGCAACACGTGCTGTGCTTGACGAGCTTGAAAATACTTCAGCTATCGTTCCGGTACTGCTCACTATGCTCGGACTAACCTGATGATTGACCCAATCCATACCCAGTTTCAAATTACCGAACTGAGGAAGTAAAGTACCCACTTCCACTTTGGCCCCTAAGTCCTCTATATCTGAAAGTGCCAATATGCTGTTATTCCTAAAGGCATTGTTAATATCGTACGCAAAGGCGGTGCGCATAAGCGAGAGCTTGCCATACCATTGCTTTGAAAGCTGCCTTCGCCATTGAAGGGATTGGCTATTGTTGCCTGAGTGATAAGCAGTCAGAAATCCATCGCCATCATTGTTACGATCTCGAAAAATATTGAGTTCATCATCACCGCGGTAGACTGAAAAAGAAATTTGATCTTGAGCCGATGGATGAGCAATTACCCGGGCATTAAAATCATAGAAATAATATGGCAACTTCTCTCCAATCACTTTAACTACCTGATCGATATAAGTTCTTCTGCCCGAGGCCCATAGGCTCAATTTGTCTTTGATAATGGGCTGCTCGATATATAGTCTGGAAGCAATTAATCCGATATCGCCTGAAACATGTGTTTGCTCGGCAATGGAAGAATTTGTTTTAACATTGAGTATGGAAGAAAGCCTGCCACCGTATCTGGCAGGAAACCCTCCATTTACTGATTCAACTGACGCTAAAAGATCCGGATTAAACACTGAAACAAAACCAAACAAATGGCTGGTGTTATAGATGGTAGCATCATCCAGCAATACCAAATTCTGATCGGCTGCTCCCCCCCGAACGAACAAGTCACTGCTTCCTTCAATGCCCTTTACCGTGCCAGGTAACAGTTGCAATACTTTTATTAAATCTGCTTCTCCACCCAACACGGGTATGGCAGTAATATCTTCCGGCATTAATATATTTATGCTTGATTGTGTGGATTCAAAAATCTCCATTTGCCGATCTCTCTGGCCGGTAACTACGATCTCCTGAAGCTGATCTACACTGGCCTGGAGCAGAAAATGGAGGGTGGTATCACGGGTAATGGTGATGTATCTATCTGCCGTCTTGTAGCCTGTGTAAGAAATAATGAATTGTTTGTCGCCAGGTAGTACAGCGATCGCAAACCTGCCACGATAATCAGATATCGCAGTTGTTGAGTCGGGCAAAATTACAATATGCGCCAGTGGCAAGTCGCCATCCAGCGCATTGTGAACGACCCCCTTTACATTCAGGAATTGAGCAATTAAAAGGCTCGGAAATAACAACAATATGGGAAAAATCCATTTCATCCGGCTTACGAACTATAAATATAAACAAGATGAAAAGGAAATGGTTGTTGATGCTGAAAGAAACTACAAAACAGTAACATCAATATCTCATGACATTAGCCACAGACTGTTGTTGCTGCCAGATATAGGTTAGCCATCAGCCAAAACGCAAAGCCTAATGCCTGATTACTGAATGATTGTTCTCACCTCTATTTATACAAATAAGGTTCCTCATTTGTCACCATGATCCGAATGTTCTCGAGTACTCTTTTCATATATTTTCTCCAAAACACATGGGTGAATACCCAAATCAAAGGATACCATATCAGATTGCTGGAGTATAGGGTGTAGGAATAATCAATTTGAATTTTATTTTCTTCCAGCTCTTTTGTATTCCACCCACCCACAAATTTGTAGCATCCAAACATCCAGAATTGAAATTCACTTACTTCGATTTTCCAATACTCATTCTCTACCCTCTCAATTACCCGGTCGACTGAAGCAAATCCCCCATTTTGGGAAATGGATTTAGCTACGTAGATCTTTTTTGTTGACCCCGCCTGTCCCCAATTTTCATCATCAGTACAGCCAATCACTTTAGGCATTATTCCGTATCCCGAATGCACCTTGGAAATATCGCAAAGCATCGGTGTTTTAAATGCTCTCTCCAATGAGCATTCATATATAGTTCTAACCGATGTTTTAACACTCCTGTTCATAAGCCGCAATAAATACAATTTTCAGAAAAAAGAGATGGTCCTTATAGAAAACCAAAACTCTCTAGAAACCATGATAATAACAATTCCTATAGCCACCTGAACATCAAAGAGATGCTTTTGGTCTAAAATTACCATTGATGGCTCCCTTCACCGGAGCAGATCAATGAAATCCGTCTCTTAAAAAGTAATCTATACCTATTGATCTAACTCCACTCCAATATTTTATAAATTTCGCAAAAGCAAGACTATGGAAGATGCAAAACGTCCCTGGGAGAAGCTGGTGGACCTGATGGAGGCTGATCAGCCAGAGCAAGTAAAAGCCTATTTACACTCGATGAACTCGGAAGACATCGTGCGGTCTATGAGCCGACTGGAAAAAAAGGAGCAATTGTCCCTGCTAACCCTTCTTCATCCGGAAGATGCGGCAGACCTGCTTGAAGACATGCATGAATACCATGCTGCGGATATCATGGAAGACATGGACGCTGGAAAAGCGGCAGCTATTTTTAATGAATTGGACAGTGACGACCAGGCTGACATCCTTACGGAAATGGAAGAGGAAGAGGCAGAAGCCATCATTTCTCAAATGGAGCCTGAAGAAGCAGAAAGCGTAAGAAAGCTGATCAAATATGATGCTGACACAGCAGGTGGAATGATGATCACCGAATTTCTGTCTTTTGATGAGCAGCTTACTGTGGGGCATGTGGTGAAGGAGCTTCGTGACAACGCCAAAGAATATGAAGGATATAACTTGCAATATATATATGCCACCGCCCATGACAAATTGAAGGGTGTGTTACAAATGCGCGACCTTCTGCTGTCCACCCCTGACACCCGATTGGAAAAAATTGTGCATCCGGATGTGATCTCGGTAAAGGACACCGCATCGTTGCGTGAGTTGATCAACTTTGTGGATGATTACGACTTCTATGGTGTACCCGTGCTGGACGACCGGGGTGTGCTGCTGGGTGTAGTCCTACGCAGGGATGTACTGGAGGCCAAGTCTGAAATGGCCAACATTGAATTGTTAGAAACACAGGGTATCGTGGGGGGTGAAGAGTTGAGAACCATGCCAGTATGGTTAAGATCGAAGCGAAGACTCTCGTGGCTTACCGTTAACATATTATTGAACGTACTTGCCGCCAGCGTGATTGCCTTTCATCAGGACACGTTGAGCTCCATTATCGCACTTGCCGTTTTTCTTCCCATCATCTCCGATATGAGTGGCTGCTCTGGCAATCAGGCCGTGGCCGTGAGTTTACGCGAATTATCATTGGGAATCATTCGCCCATTTGAAGCCATGCGTGTATGGTGGCAGGAGACATCGGTTGGACTTATCAATGGTGTAGTATTAGGTATATTAATTGGAGGCGTTGCCTTTCTGTGGAAAGGAAGTATGGTACTGAGCTTAATTGTGGGAGGCGCGTTGATGTTAAATACATTGGTTGCTGTTTCGATTGGCGGAACAATCCCTTTGATCTTAAGAAAGTTTGGCGCTGATCCGGCTTTGGCATCAGGGCCTATACTCACCACCATTACTGACATGTTTGGATTCTTTTTGACGCTTACCTTTGCAAGTATTGCGTTGACACAATTTGGAGGTATCTAAGATCGAGTTCGTCAAATTATTTATGACTGTCTATCCCCAAATTGAAACTGCAATTAGTCCCATCAAACCAACCAAGGTAAGGTAATACAAGGTTGGGATAATTGTTTTCCTTAATACAATGCCTTCATTGCCCAAATATCCTACCGTAGCTGAAGCCGCCACCACATTATGAATGGCAATCATGTTACCTGCCGCTGCACCTACGGCTTGCGCGGCCACAATAATGGAAGTTGGCATCAACAAGCGTTCAGCAACGCCATATTGAAATAAGCTGAACATCAAATTACTTACCGTATTGCTTCCTGCAATGAAGGCACCCAATGCGCCAATGGAAGGCGCAAAAAATGGGTAAACATTACCCACATGCACAGCAACCCACTCCGCCATCACAATGGGCATCCCTTCGTTTCCGTTAAGATTGATTCCAGAGTTGATATATATCCTTACCATGGGTACGGCAAACAACAAAACAAAACCCGCTCCGAATATCATTTTAGTGCTTTCGGAAAAAGCATTTCTTACTTGATGGCCATTCATTCGATGCAAATAGATGGTGATGAAACAAACTGCGAATAGCACTGAGGCTGGAAGATACAGTGGCGCACTTGATGCAGAAATAGATGTACCCAGTATATTATCCCATCCAAAAGCAATGGAGGAAAGCCAATTTTTGATGGGAAGTTGTGGCAAACGGCTGATCACCAGCAGGGACACTACTATTATATAAGGTGCCCACGACCTGGCTAAGGAAATTTTGGTTTCCAACCTGCTTTCATTCCCCGGATCCAATCTGCCCATCCATGTCGCTGGCCAGCTTTTCTTGTCTGGGAAATCCCAGTTCTTTACAGGCAGCAGCCAACCACGCTTCGCCACCGTAACCACAATCGACATTCCCACAAGCGCTCCTACCAATGTTGGAAATTCAGGACCGAGTAAAATCCCTGTAAGCAGGTACGGAACGGTAAAGGCCAATCCGCCTAACAAGATAAACGGAAAAACTTCCAATCCTTCGCGCCATGATTTCCTGGCTCCAAAAAAACGCGTCATCATACAAACCATGATAGTCGGCATCAGCGTCCCGGCTATGGCGTGCATAATCGCGGCATTGGTCGTCACCATTTGAATGTAATCCATAAAACCCAATCCGTGTGTTGCCAGCTGGGCTTCCAGTTGCGGATTTTGAAGTCCACCGCGTACACCTACAAGAATGGGCGTACCCACCGCCCCAAAGGTAACGGCTGTACTCTGCACCATCATGCCCAATATCACAGCAGTAAGCGCAGGAAATCCCAGTGCCAGTAACAACGGAGCGACTATTGCTGCAGGCGTACCAAAACCAGATGCCCCCTCTATAAATGATCCAAACAACCAAACAATGATAACCACCTGAATGCGTCTGTCCGGACTGATATTAGCAAATCCCTCTCTAATCACCTGAATGGCTCCGGAATTTTTGAGCAGGTTAAGCAACAGGATAGCTGCAAATATGATATACAGAATATCGAATGTAATGAACAGGCTTTGAATACAGGAAGCAATTAAGGTGGTGAGGGATAAGCCCCAAACGGTGTATGCAATGATGGCCGTTAACACAAACGCTACCGGCATGGCTACCTTAGCAGGAATGCGAAACCCAACCAACATCACACCTGCAGTGAGGATAGGGAGAAGGGCGAGGAAGGCCAGGGTAGTAAGCGTCATAAATCATTTGACAGTTGACAAAAGGCAATTAACAATTTGACTCGTTGTCAAATGCCAATTGTTAATTGTCAACTTTAAGCTTTGAAAAAAGAAATAATTATATGTCTTCATACATTCACTAAATCACGCATCTACCCTCACGACCTCTACCCAATGCCTCGGTTTTACACCTGTAAAATGCGCTATCTGATGACGACAGCTAAACCCATTGGCAACCAGTGTCGTTCCTTCTTTCAAATTACGCACAGTGGGAAAGAGGATACTCTCTCCTATCTTCTCCGACAAATCATAATGCTCTTTTTCATAACCAAATGATCCTGCCATACCGCAACAGCCGGAAGGAATCTCACTAACTGAACTTCCATTTGCATGTACTGTCTTTTTCATTGCAGCCGTTCCGTACAATGCCTTTTGGTGACAATGCCCGTGTATGGAAATGTTTCCACCTGTCGACTTTAACTTTGCCTTTATCCTTCCCGCAGCCATCTCTTTGTGAATAAATACATCAATCATCATCACTTGCTTTTTTAATTTGGAGGACAACTCCATAGCATCAATCAAGTCAGGTAAATCTTCATTCAATGCAGAAGCACAGCTTGGCTCACAGACCACTATTTCCAATCCCTGATCCAGAAACACTTTTAATTTGTCAATCGTTGATTGGCCCTCCTTCCTGGCATCTCTTAAAAAACCATGTGAAATCTTTGGCCGTTGACAACAACCCACGTTTGCCAGTATTACTTGATAGCCACAGCCTGATAACAATTCAAAAGCAGAAATACCAATTTGAGGTTCATGAAAATTCAAATAGGTATCTGCAAACAAAACCACCCGTTTATCCTGCACGGATTGACTGTTTCCATTTTTTTCAAACCACTTATAAAATGGCTCCGAAGCGTAGTCGGGAAGTGTCCTTCTCTTGTCGAAGCCAGCCAGTCCATGCATGGCTGATTTGAATAGGGAGGTATGTTGGATCGCATTGATTATTCCTGAAAATGTGCCTGCGAAGCGACTGGACGCTTTGGCCGAATCGCGAATGAGCTTGTCGCGAAATTTGGCGCCATGCTTGTCGTAGAACAATTGCAGCACATCGCTCTTCATTTTCGCCATGTCCACGTTACTGGGGCACTCTGACTTACAAGCCTTGCATGACAAACAAAGGTCAAGTGCTTTATGTAAACGAGGGCTTGCCAATCCCTGGTCATCTAATTGATTCGACATCGCCATGCGAAGGGCATTGGCACGTCCGCGTGTAGAGTGTTCTTCATCGCGGGTGGCTTTGAAGCTGGGACACATGGTACCACCCATCGTTTTCCTGCATTCGCCCACACCCGTGCACATGTGCACCGCCTCCGAAAAATTACCTTCGTTCCGGTAATGAAACTGACTGCGTATTTCCTGGTCTTTGTAACTGCCTCCGTATTTTAAATTGACATCCATTGGCTCGGCATCCACAATCTTACCCGGGTTCATTAGGTTGTGTGGATCGAATAGTTTTTTAACTGCTTTAAAAGCATTATACAACTGTGAACCAAAAAATCTTTCATTGAATGGACTTCTCACCATGCCATCACCATGCTCACCACTCCAGGATCCGCCATACTTCACCACCAACTCAAAAGCTTCGTTGGCAATATACTTCATCTTCTCAACATCCTCAGGCTTGCGCAAATCAAGAATGGGCCTAACGTGGATCAATCCAACACTTGCATGCGCATACATCGCGGGATGTGTTCCATACTTTTCACAAATTTTTACCACCTGATCAATATATGTGGGTAAATGCTCGAGCGGCACGGCTGCGTCTTCAATAAATGCCAGTGGCTTCGGTCCACCAGTCATTCCCATCATCAGGCCGAGTCCTTTCTTACGCACTAACAGCACCTCATCGTATTCCTTGCCTTGAGGATAGGCTGGACTGGCATAGCACTTTCCCTGTTGCCTGAGGTCTTCTGCCATTTTTACCGTTCGGTCCATTGCGATGTCCTTGTCGTCATCATAAAACTCTACCAGCAGGATGGCACCAGGGTTTCCTTCAATAAAGTGGCAGTAGTCTCGTGTGGTCAGGTTTTCCCTGCTCATCCTGATGACCGTCTCGTCAATGATCTCAACGGCAGCGGGCTGGTATAATAAGATGTCGCCAACAGTACTTATGGCGTGCAGAAAGGTATCGAAATGCAACGCACAAACGGTTTTGAATTTGGGTAATGGCTCGAGGTTGAGCTTCAACTCGAGGGTAACCGCCAGGGTGCCTTCGCTTCCTGTAATCAGCTTGGCCAGGTTCCAGTCCTCCCGGTCCACAAATTCATCCAGATTGTAACCTCCCACCCTTCTCATGATTTTGGGAAAGCGTTTGATTACTTCGTCTGCATGCTGCTGAATTATGGATTTGAACTGTGAATAAATTTCCCCTTTTCTGCCTCCGGCCTTTTCTTCCGCTGCGTATTCCGAGGGAGACAGGTTTTTCAATTCAAGTTCGGTCCCATCTGCCAAAATCACCCGGGCTTCCAGCACATGATCGACCGTCTTGCCGTACAGAATACTCTTCATCCCAGAGGAGTTGTTGCCGACCATCCCACCCACATTGGCACGGCTGGTGGTAGCGGGATCAGGCGCAAAATGCAAGTTAAGCGGGGCCAGTTTCTGGTTGAGTTCGTCTCTAATCATGCCCGGCTGCACGCGCACCCAGCGCTCCTTTTCATTGATTTCGATGATCTTATTAATGTGCTTGGAGAAATCCATAATCATGGACCTGCCAATGCTTTGGCCTGCAAGGCTGGTACCTCCACCACGTGGAAGTATGGTGATTTTGTATTCGTAAGCTATCGCAACGGCTTTTTTTACATCCGATTCATTTTCCGGAATAACTATCACAAGCGGCTTTACCTGATAGATGCTGGCATCGGTGGCGTACATGCCCAATGAGTAGGCGTCATCCAAAACCTCACATGATAATTGCTGACGCAAGGCGGCAACAAAAGACTTGATCTCTTTCATAACTTCAATTGCAAGAAGTCAATTTAGTGATTTGAGTGAACATTTTTTGTAAAAGGAAATGAATGAATTAAATCCAGAAAAGAATGTCTGGATTCTATCGGATTAGGAGGACTAAAATCGGAGCAGGATCAGATCAAAATAAATCTTATCGCAAAAGCGAAAGGCCCAAAGCACTGCGCTAAGGTGCCTCTATATAGAACACTAATCATAATAAACCTGGGCGGCCGATATTATATCTGAGTACTTTTTATTTGGGAACCGATACCCTAATTTTGCCTCTTTAAATTTTTGAACTGTGGCCAACAAGACTGTAAATATTGGGATGGTGCAAATGTCGTGTACGAATAATCCCGTTGAAAATTTCAACAAAGCAATTATCAAAATAAGAGAAGCAGCAAAAAAAGGCGCCCAAATTATCTGCCTGCAAGAGCTATTTCGCTCCCTGTATTTTTGTGATGTAGAAGACTATGACAATTTTAAACTGGCTGAAGCCATTCCCGGACCTTCCACTGATGCACTGGCTAAACTGGCTGGAGAACTTGGGGTGGTCATTATTGCCTCCCTGTTTGAAAAAAGAACCAGCGGAATCTATCACAACACCACAGCTGTATTGGACGCGGATGGAAGTTATCTGGGCAAGTACCGGAAAATGCACATCCCGGATGATCCATCGTACTACGAAAAATTTTATTTCACACCTGGCGACATTGGCTACTGCGTATTCAAAACCAAATTTGCCACCATTGGCGTTCTAATCTGCTGGGATCAATGGTATCCGGAAGCAGCACGCATTACTTCATTGATGGGAGCAGAAGTTCTGTTTTATCCAACTGCCATTGGATGGGCCTCTTCGCAAGATAAGGAGACCAACGATGAGCAATACAACGCCTGGCAAACCATTCAAAAAAGTCATGCCGTGGCAAACGGCATATACGTGGTCAGCGTGAATCGCGTGGGACTGGAACAAAATGGCGCCATGCAATTTTGGGGTGGGTCATTTATATCCAATCCTTTTGGACGCATCTTGTTAAAAGCTTCGCATGATCAGGAGGAGGTGCATGTAATGGAGCTTGACTTGAACAAATCCGATCAGTACAGAACGCATTGGCCTTTCTTACGGGATAGACGAATTGATTCCTACCAACCCATTACCAAAAGATTTATTGATGAAGCGTAGCCTGGAGGTTAAAGGAGCTGATCTGTTTAGCAACCTGACTCCGAAAGAACAAGGATATTTTTTTCCAGCCGAATTTGCACCCCATGCGGCCACCTGGCTGAGCTGGCCACATAAAGAAGCATCGTGGCCCGGGAAAATAGAAACCATCTACCCGGTATATGCCCAATTTATCAAACTCGTAGCTGAAGGAGAAAAAGTAAACATTAATGTAGTCAATGAAGCCATGAAACAAAAGGCCATTGCACATTTAAAGAATGTTGATGCTTCATTTTCAAATATTGAGTTTTTAATCCATCCCACTAATGACGCCTGGTGCCGCGATCATGGCCCGGCTTTCCTGATCAATGATCAAGCGGAACAAAGAAAAATAATCGTGGACTGGGGATACAACGCCTGGGGAAATAAATATCCGCCATTCGATTTGGATGACAACATCCCAACGCTCGTTGCACAGCACTATCAAATTCCGGTGGTCTATCCTGGCATTGTCATGGAAGGCGGTAGCGTAGAATTTAATGGTAAGGGTACTGTGCTCACCACAACTTCATGTTTATTAAATAAGAATCGCAATCCACAACTCAATCAGTCTAAGATCGAAAAATACCTTCAACAATATTATGGAGTAGAAAATATCCTGTGGTTGGGTGATGGTATTGTTGGGGACGACACCGATGGTCACATTGATGACCTGACACGCTTTGTAAATGAGGATACCGTTGTAACGGTAATTGAGCACAACAAGAAAGATGAAAATTATTTACCTTTAGTCGAGAACTTCAAGTTGTTGCAAAAACTTAAACTGGAAAGCGGGAAATCAATCAACATTGTAGAATTGCCCATGCCTGCGCCAAAAGTTTATGAAGACATGCGCCTGCCCGCCTCTTATGCCAACTTCTACATCAGCAACAAATACATAATTGTCCCTACCTTTCAAGATCAGCATGACGAAAAAGCATTGGAAATACTTCAGGGTTGTTTCAAAGACCGAAAAGTTGTTGGATTAGATTCTCTGGATTTAATCTGGGGACTTGGCTCCTTCCATTGCCTGAGTCAACAGGAACCTCTCTAAATCATTGCTCCTCAAATGGGAAGGATACCTTTTAAGTAAGACATCTTTCGTACTTAGCCATTATGTACTACTTTCATATCAAACCTAAGCGTTATGAAATCAATACATGCATTAATTTTTCTTCTCATCCTTCCCCTGGTAGCATTTGGCCAAAAGGATCAGGTGATCAAGTCGCTCGATAGCAAACAAGAACATTATTCCAACATCGCCAGGCAGATTTGGGAATTTGCAGAACTGGCTTACCTGGAGAACCAGAGTTCGGCTCTGTTGCAAAATGAACTCACTAAGGCGGGCTTTAAGATTGAGCAAGGAGTAGCCGGAATTCCCACCGCTTTCGTAGCCAGTTATGGCTCTGGCAAGCCAGTAATTGGAGTCCTGGGTGAGTTTGACGCGTTGCCCGGTCTATCCCAGGCAGCATTTACACCAGAAAGAAAAATTATTGTGCAAGGCAATCCCGGTCACGGTTGTGGTCACAATTTATTTGGCACCGGATCAATGGCTGCCGCTATTGAGATCAAGGATTGGCTGGTTCGTACCAAGAAATCGGGGACCATCCGATTTTATGGATCGCCTGCTGAAGAAGCTGGTGATGCCAAAGTGTTTATGGTTCGGGCGGGTTTATTCAATGATGTAGATGCAGTGATCTCGTGGCATGCTGCTGATAGGAACAACGCAGGCCCCAGCACCAACCTGGCCACCAAGTCTGGTAAGTTCAAATTTTATGGTGTGGCAGCACATGCTGCTGCAGCTCCTGAAAGAGGAAGATCGGCACTGGATGGTGTAGAAGCCATGAACATGATGGTGAACATGATGCGGGAGCATACCACAGAACCCACACGCATTCACTATGTCATACTCAATGGTGGTGAAGCACCTAACGTGGTTCCGGCTTACGCGGATGTATCCTACCTGGTCAGACACCGGGACAGAGAAGAAGTACGAAGTCTTTGGGACCGGATCGTAAAATGTGCGGAAGGCGCGGCCATGGGTACCGGCACCAAAGTAGAAGTACAAATAACCGGGGGCACTTTCGACAGGCTGCCCAATGAGACACTCGCCAAAGCCATGCACAAAAATCTGGAAGTGGTGGGCGGTGTTACCTATAGTGCTGAAGAGAGGGCGTTTGCTGAAAAGTTAAGTCAAACCTTCGGATCGCGAAGCGTTCCCATTGAGTCGGCTGCTAAAGTTGAGCCATTTGGTTACAGTCACACCAACGCATCGGCAGACACAGGTGATGTAAGTTGGGTCGTGCCCATGACGGCCATGACGGCTGCCACGTATGTACCGGGCACTCCGGGTCATAGCTGGCAGGCCGTGTCCTGTACGGGTTCTACCATTGGATTCAAAGGCATGATGGTTGCTGCCAAAACTTTGGCAATGACTGGTATTGATTTGTTTACCGATGCCAAACTACTTGAAGCCGGTAAGAAGGAGTTCAATGAAAAGCGAGGG
Organism: uncultured Ohtaekwangia sp.; assembly: GCA_964395905.1. Lineage (GTDB taxonomy): Bacteria > Bacteroidota > Bacteroidia > Cytophagales > Cyclobacteriaceae > ELB16-189. The sequence continues at coordinate 12,277 of CAYNCP010000036.1, read as the reverse complement.
GCCAACTTTAAGTATGAATCTTTGGTAGGAGACATCGATCCTCCGCTGGATATTCGCAAAACAAATTAAGCGAAGTGTGTAACGCTTATTTTAGTTTTCCTTTGTAGGTCTTTTTGAATTTCTCATAGCGGGGAATAGATACACCTATCACGTATGGACTATACGGATTGTGTTCGATGTAATCCTGATGATATCCTTCTGCTCTGTAAAATTCTTTCAAAGGCATGATCTCACTGACAATGGGGTCACTAAACATGCCGGACTTACCGTAAGTCTCCATTGCTTTTACAGCAATATCCAATTCCTTTGGACCGCTGTAAAATAAAATGGAACGATAAGAACTGCCCCGATCTGGCCCTTGTCGGTCTTTGGTGGTTGGATCATGCGAGGTGAAAAATACATTGGTCAACTCTTCATAACTTACAACGGAAGGATCATAATACACCAATACTGTTTCTGCATGGCCCGTTGTTTCAGTATTTACCAGTTCATAAGTTGGATTCGGCACTTTTCCACCCGCGTATCCTGATACCGCAGAATCCACACCTACCACGGCTTCAAAAATGTGCTCTGAACACCAAAAACATCCTTCAGCAAAAGCAGCAATAGCCTTACCTTTAGGCGCTACCAGTTCTACCTTTCTCACATCACTGTCTTTTTGCTCAGGTAATGCAGCATTGCTGTCGTGATTATCTTTTTCCCTTGCGCCACAGCTTACCAGCAGCACAATAAGCGAAAAGAAAATGATGAATGATTTTATAGATTTCATAACACTGAATATTTAATGGCAAAGACTTACCAAGTCGAACGCATAATGAATACCAAGGTTCATTACAAAACTAAAATTTAATGCAATATTGGCATAAAAGGTCAACTGTATGACCAAAACAATGGTGGTCGCTTTACGCCTTACTTTCCCGGCACTGCCTCCATCAAGAGTTTGAATGCATTATCCAATGCATCGCCACCCGGACCAGCACCCGTGTAATGACCCAACCTCACCACCACCAGATCATGTGAAGGAATAATTGTTGTTGATTGGCCACCCGCGCCACGCATGGAGAATGCCGTTGCTGGAATGGGATCTGCTTCGTTGCCGTTGATCCAGAAGAAGCCTCCGTAGATGGGTCTCCCATCTTTCACCCAGGGTTCTGCAAGTGTGCTCACAAAATCAACAAAACCCTCGGGTAAAATCCGCTCTCCATTCCACACACCATCCTGCAAATACAAATTCCCAAGCCGTGCCCAGTCTCTGGCTGACGCAAACTCGTAACCTTGAGTGAGAAAGTTACCATACGGATCTGTTTCCATGATCATGGTACGAATTCCTATTTTGTCAAACAGGGAGCGCTGTGGAAACTCATGATAGTTCTTACCCTGGCCTTCAACTCCCAGCCTGATGAGGTAATTGATCAATACTGGATCCGAGTTGCGATACCTGCCCACTGTATTGGGGGGCCATTGTTGCGGGCGAGTGGCTACCCATTCAAAGGAATTGGCGCCTCCGGTGTAGACATACAAGTGATCCGGATATCCCAAAGCGGGATCGAAATCCGGATCTTGCGGTGCCCTGAATCTTAATCCACTAGACATGTGGAGGATGTCCTTGATGCTAATATCTGCTCTGCCATCTCCTTCATTTTGCCACTCCGGAATAGGTGCTGGCTGGTCTAATGTGTAGACTCCCTGATTGATTAGTACACCCATCAATGTTGCCGTTAAGCTCTTGCCCATGGACCAACTTTCCAATGGAGTATCTTTTGTGATATTTTCTCCATATCGCTCGCCTATGATTTTTCCTTTGTATGTAACAATAAAAGCGGCAGTAAGACCTTCGCCAGCAAAAGCTGCGTCCACAGCCTGCTTTACTTTGTCCATATTTAACGCTGCAGGCAACGGGTCATTTGACAACACATCGCCCATTGGCCAGGGTGTCTTATTCGCGTCCGGAAGATTACGCGTTATTTTTCGGGGTTCGTAAAATATTTTATTAGAATTGAGCGGAAGCGTAATACACCCCTGACTTTGATCGCCTAGATAAACCGCTGTCCGCGTTATTCCACCTGGTATCGTAATTGAAACTGATTTGTTTTGATAGTCCACTATCGGCTTTTCCACCTTTGCACGCTCTTCAAATGGGCTGGTAAAGCCTCCCACGTGCATAGCCGCAAAATCGGCATCCAATCCTGTAATGAAAATCGCTGAACACATAATTTTAGCATAGCCGGAAGTATGGTGAGCCAATGCATCGCCAGGAGGCGCTTCATAAGGTGTGTCAAGCTCTAGCGAATCTGCACGGGCAATCATTTTTGCCCTGATTGAAGTTGTGTCCTCAGCCACCTGCTCCTGTGGTGCGGGCTGCTGACAACCCACCATAGCGAGCGTCAACAAAAAACAAGTAAGCATTCTTAGTCTCATAATCTGGGGTTTGGCGATTTTAAAGGCCTAGCAAGAAAGATAAGAAAATTAATGTCAGGTAGAAATCAATATCATTCTACCATTAAGCGATTTGAATATAAACGCTTATTTCATCCATTAAACTATCAGAGTGTTGTTCAGCAGAAACTAAATTTTGATCAGAAAGGTTAATCATTATTTTCAATTGTCTTTAGCGGGTTATTATGATTTCAATAAATAATGGCAGCACAACTTCCGGATTCAATCATGCTGAACTCACGGTGGATGGACCTATACACTAATCCACTGGAGGTGTATTGGGAAAGGAATAGCAAACGAAAGCCTGACTTCAATACACTGGAAACCTGCAAGCGGGGGTACATCGCCAGCTGGTCTATTCAAAACAATCAGCTTTTGCTTACTGATATCGATGGAGATTTCTACTCATCCGGCTTTTTCTTTAACAAAAAACTTACCAAAGTATCGCTAAAGAAAATATTTCCAAAAGCCGGCAATCACGGTGTAGTGGCCACCTGGTATTCGGGTAAGCTTAGAATCCCAGCCGGCAATATGACCCAATACGAAAACAACGACTATAACTCACGCTTCGAAAAAGAAATCATCATCACCATCGAAAAGGGAAATGTGATGAAAATAGTTACGCTGGATTATACCCAACAGCGATTGGTGGTTAATTTCGAGAATTTACTGCCCAATCCCAGAATAAGGTAAAGATCAGCACACCCATAGGATTTTAAAAAAAGTAATGAGCAATGGCCTCAATCCACCCCTGACACCGTAAGTTCTGATGGACAACCAACAATACAGATGGTCCTTAGTGAATTGCATAAAGAGGTTAACCAATCAATAACCTGGCGATTCAACCTTGCCTGCAACAGTTACGCAAGCAGCTTATAAGGATAATTAATACCATAAGTAAAGTTTCAAGATTATGGGTTAATCATTATCTTCCCATACCTAACCCCTAAATCAAACAATTATGGACTCAAAAAAACGCATTATGGCTACCCTGGCTGGGTTTGTCATCCTTTTTCTATTAGGCTGGCTGCTTTATGGAATGTTGCTCATGGACTTTTATCAAGCCAATTCCGGAACCGTCAGTGGTGTGATGAGAGAGGAATCTGAAATGATCTGGTGGGCGCTCATAGTAGGCAATTTACTACAGGCTTATCTGCTTGTTTACATTTTTGGAAAGTGGGCCAACATAACTTCTTTCGGTGGTGGTCTTCAGGCAGGGGCTATCCTGGGCTTAATTTTGGGATTTGCCATCAATCTTACCATGTACGGAACAACGAACATGATGAATCTTACTGCAGCGCTGGTTGATCCATTTGTCGGTGCGGTAATGATGGGAATCACTGGTGGAGTAATCGGGTACGTGCTGGGTAGAAATTAAAATGTGAAACTGCTGGTTGTCTGATTTAGATGACCAGCGTTTCTTATTATTAAGCTTGTCAAATTTTATTGAAGCGCCTTGGCAATAGCCCTTTCAGCCAAGGGTTCCATTACTTTGTAGCCTGCCAATGTCGGATGTACCCCGTCATTCGTGTATTCCTTCTTCAGGCCTTTTTTATCATCAGCCATTGAGGTAAAATAATCCAGATAGATAATGCCATTTTGATTGGCATAGGCGTTGATCATTTGATTTAACTTCACCACCTTCTCAGCCGGATTCATTCCTGGACGCCATGGAAAATCATACGCAGGTAAAACTGAACTGAGTATCACCTTTACGTTGTTGGCCCTGGCGATCTCTGCCATGGACTTGATGTTGTTAAAAATCATTTCCAATGTAGATGGACCCGTATTGCCTGCGATGTCGTTGATGCCGGCCAATATCACCACCACATCTGCATGGATGTCAATAACATCCGCTCGAAAGCGCACCAACATCTGAGGTGTTGTCTGTCCTCCTATTCCCCGGTTGATGTAATTCTTTGTGTAAAAAAAGCTGGTGGTATCCTCCATCCATCCTTCTGTGATGGAATTGCCTATAAACACGATTCGATGGCCCCCTTTTATATTCAAATTAGCATTGGCTTTCTGATATTTTCCCAGGTTGGCCCAATCTTGCGCAGAAGCACTTTGAACCAGCAGCAAAATAAACAATGTGACGACAAACACTTTCAACGAGCTATTTTTTAGGTATCAAACTGATGGCAGCTCCGCCACCGGGTGCCAATTTAAGTTTTAATACAGCTGCATTATCCACTGACATCTTTTCAATTTTATAATCCAGCGGATTGTCATTCCAATGGGCCTTGTCACCGTCTTTATATAACAGGGCGTCATAGGAAGTACCTGCCTTTAGGAAGTCACACTTGATTTCCAGATCGCGGCCATTTTCATCTGCAATACTTCCTATAAACCAACTACCTGTTCCCCGCTCCTCACGGGCGATGGTCACATAGTCTCCCACTTCTCCGTTCAGTACTTTAGTTTGTTCCCAGTCTACCCCGACATCTCTTATGAATTGAAAAGCCGGATGTCCTTTATAATTTTCTGGTAAGTCTGCCGCCATTTGCACCGGACTATAGATAACTACATACAAGGCAAGCTGATGCGCTATAGTGGTGTTGACTTGGTTGTTGGGTTTGAAGGGTGCCAATTTGATTTTGAAAATACCGGGTGTAAAATCTATGGGACCTGCCAGCATGCGCGTAAAGGCTACAGTAGGCAAATGAGATGGCGGGTTGCCACCATCCGTTGCCCAAGCGTTGAACTCCTGACCGCGAATTCCCTCTCGTGATATGGCATTGGGATACGTTCTCCGTATGCCTGTGTCTTTTATTGGCTCATGCGCATTGATGGCTACTTCGTAAGTTGCCCCTTTGGTTACTGCTTTGCGATAATTGTTGACCATCCATTGTCCATGGTGGTACTCTCCTTTCGGAATGATCTTGCCCACATAACCTGTCTTCACCGCGTGAATACCCAGGGATTTCATAAGCGCATAGGCAGTGTCCATTTGCTGATCATAGGTGCGTGGCGCTGCAGAAGTTTCATGGTGCATGATCAGCTCCACTCCTTTTTCCCTGCCATACCGCACCACCTCCTTCAAATCATAATCCGGATAAGGCGTAACAAAATCAAACACTCCCTCCCGGTCTTCAAAACCTACCCAGTGCTCCCAGCCGGTGTTCCAACCCTCAACTAAGAGCCCATGTATATTATTGGCGGCAGCAAAATCAATGTACCGCTTGGCGTTGGCCGTTGTAGCCCCATGTTTACCGGTGGGTTTTGCATTTTCCAAATTTTCCCAACTGCTCATGTCCTGCGTACCCGCATAATCCCAGGTGCTCTTACCCAGGTGCATCTCCCACCAGATGCCCACATACTTGGTAGGCTTTACCCATGGTACTTCACCCAATTGGTTGGGTTCATTCAAATTCAGAATCAATTTTGATTCAATGAGATCACCCGCACGATCAGCTATTTGAACGGTTCGCCAGGGTGTACTAAAAGGAGTGTTGCGTTTTACTTTGTATCCCAATCGATCCGACCCTACCAATACACTTTGCAAGCTTAAGTTGACCGTGTCAACAAGTAAAGTCATATCGGCATAATCGGTGAGGTTGGCTTCATGAAAACTCAAATATAATCCCTCATCGGTTTTCATGGTGATTGGTGTATTCATGGCATTGAATGGAATGTAAGTCGCTGAGAGATTAGGGTGATTGCGCTTGCTGATGGCATTTACTTTATTTAATCGTGTTTCATTATACGTATGCTCGTAGATATCCCAATCCCCAGGCGTCCACCACACTTTGTGGTTGCCTCTTAGTTTAAATTGTGTATTCTCTTCTACAATGATAACCTCGGTCATGGCCGGTTGCTCGGGAAAATGGTAGCGGAATCCCACTCCATCGTCATACACTTTAAAGATGACATCAAATTTTCTTTTCGGGTCTTGTGATTCTTCCAGGTGAATGACCAGATCGCTGCAGTGGTTTACCACCGATCGCTGCTCTCCCCAAGGCAGTTCCCAGGTTTCGTTAACCATTTTACTTTCCGACCCCGTTATCCGGATTCCCTTTTGCAGCGGTTCCTGATCCTTGAAATTAAAACCCAGGTAAGAGGTATCAATCGCCAGGATTCCGTTGTGTTTAACGGCATAGGCCAAAGCGCCATCATCGGTTACATAAAACTCAACTTCATTATTCCCTGATGGCGATTTTACTGACAGCAATTGTACATCCTGCCTGCATCCACAAAAGAGCAGCGAAGACAAAATAAACAGCACGATGGATTTCAGGTCATTCATGTTTTTCGATTTCGGTTGTCAATATTATAACTACCTACAAATTACCAAATCCATGTCTAAATGCTGAATCTAATACTGATAATTGCTGAAAAACAAAATTCATTGAGTTGCAATCGTTAGCGGAGCGATGACGCAACGGATCAATCAAAAAAAAAATAATCGTCAACACCTTCAGGGCTCATGATCACCAGGATTTTGCGCTCCCAGGAACCAGGAGATATGCATACAATTGGAGCAGATAAAACAGGTCGCACTCATGTTGACCCGGTCCAAATTGAAAAAACCGGCCAATTGTGTGTTCAATTGCGCCTGTCGCAACGAGAACAAGTCATGACTACAAAATGGACAACACAATGAACTGCCATGTATTTCAACAGACTGAGGGTCTTCAGCTTTTTTACTAAATAGTCCGTGTTTTCCTGGTGATCACCTAAGCTTATCCTCCAAAAATTTCTTCCACGTAACAGTGCCTCTGGCGTGAGCCGGACTCAGGTGCACCCCAGATCGAAACAGTTTCACCAAATCGTTTTTACCATTATCTTCTTCAATAATTGCAGCTGATGCAGACAACTGAAGGTACAGTTCAGCCATCGACTTAAAGTCAAGCACCTCAGGCCCACCCATCAACTCAACAGACTGTGTTGGCTTTTCATTAACCATTTCAGCCATCCGGGCAGCTACTTCTTTTAAGGCAATGCCCTGAAACTTCATGCCGAAGGGAATCCTAAACACCCTTTCATTCCGGGTCGCTGATTGTATAAACATCCAGTAGATAAAATCATAAAACTGGGTGGTCCTGAGAATGGAAAAACCGATTGGTTTCTTGGCAATCAATTTCTCAGCACTATACTTCGCCTGGTAATAGGCATGATCACTTTTGTCTACTCCTATGATTGAAACATAGATCAAGTGTTTCAATACAGACGGATTAATAGCCTCCAATAGATTATGCGTCCCGGCCACGTCTGCCTCTTGCGGATTAATTGGATTACTGGCACAATGGATGACGAACTCATAGCCACCCACGACCCTTTGGAGTGCTGCCTTGTCATTCAGGCTGGCATGGATCAGCCCAACCCCTTTGATGGGTTCAGGGCGGGAGCTTAATACATCCACTTTCATTTGCCTTGCTGACAATAGGGCAACCACTTCCCTGCCCAGCATGCCCCGACCACCGGTGACCAGCACTTTTTTTGTCATATGATGCGGAATTATCCTAATTATTTATTGTAAATAACGGGCATCTTCCCCTTCCACTGCTTCCAGGTTTCTTCGTTGGTAATGAGTTCGGCAATGAAATGACCTACGTTAATGCGGCTCGTTTTTCCCGCATCAAAAATGGGACTTCGGGTTGGAGACGGCACTACGTTGTATTCGGTTACCCAATCTTCATCAATCAAACTATCCGGTCGAACTGCTACCCATTCGATGGAATTCTCCTTTTGACTAATCTTTGTCCTTAAGTATTCCGCTGCCATTTCGTTATCCACATGAGCTGGTAACAGCAGTCGCAGCAGGCCGATTACCACCCTCTCACCAAAAGACCTGGGTTCATGGATATCTCTGTTTCTATTGCCTGTAGTATTCATCAATACAAATCTCACAGGCCTGGTTTCTGATGTACGCTTTTTGATCGCACCACAAATCAACTTCACTGCATCAGTCACTAACCGCCTTGGCTTCCCATACAATCCCCTCCATGTTAAATTATGCCCCAGACAAGAAGCCACCGCCTGACAATTCTTAAGGTATTCTACCATATCGGTCTCGCTCACATCCGAAACAGCGGCATGGATTATGGTGACGTGCTCATTGTTTTTCCAGGATTCAGGCAACTTTTCAGGTGAGCGCACAATCACTTTTACATTTTGTTGTCGCAGTAACAGTTGTGCCACCAATTGCTTTCCTGTTGCGCCACTTGCGCCTAATACTAAAGTGGTCATTTTGTAAATGGATTAAATGGTGAAGGCTCTAGTTACTAATTTTAGCTTGAAGGCTCAATCAGATAATCCATTTTTTAGGTAATAAATTCCTGAATCCCATGATGAATTCAACGATGATGAGGCACCTATTCAATGGCAGATGTCAGGCAAATGAATTATCAGGCCGATGTGGAGGCTCGCCAGTTTTGCGATCCAGTCACTGGTTGAGAGAAAAAAATTATTTCGTGCTCTTGCTCTTCATGGCCACCATGATGCCCTTTTCCTCTTCATCAGGAAAACTCAGGTGATCAGCCATACCTTTCGCTGCTCGTCCAATTCCACCTCATCCAACACCGGACTTTTGAATGACAAAATAGACAATTTACCCAATTACTGAACTCGACTTCAAGGAAGTACTGATGGTCAGTAACGGCACCGACCATCAGCAATAATTCATGCATTTACCTGTGTGGTATGTTTGTAAACCCGTATTTGACGGATGGAAAATACGTGTAGGAATATGGCTATAGGCAACAACACGGAGGCCAGCAATAGGTACGGAAAATCAACAAAACTCTTGCCCCCCACTTGTATCAGCAAGTAATCGGTAAAATAGTAAGTGGAGATAAACGAGTAAACCGTTACGGAAAGAATCAGCAGCGAAACAATGTTCCAACCAAGAAGCATTTCCGGGCTAAATTTGTTCTGTAAAACCAAAAGACCCACAATGATGGCGGATAAACCTACCAATATGTCGTAATTCAATCCCTTGAAAGTAGCTCGTTCAGGAAAAACACCTTCCAGAAAAGCACCATAAATCAACAGCTCAACCAATATCCTGAACGACTGAAGGAAAACGGGAAGATGCAGCGGAGTCTGTTTCAGCACGACAAGAAACGATTTCCTGCCAGTGGCATAAATGATGCCAATCACTGCCGGAAGCACTATGAGCAACACTACCCGAGGGGGCAGTCCAAAGTGATCAAGCACATGTAAACCATTCAATGCAAGCAAATAGGCGCCCCAGATTGAGCAAAGCAGAAAGTACACCCTTGTCGCTTTTTGTGGAGCAGCATCATTTTTGAAAAGCAGTACCAGCATGGACAGGGCAATGGCCGTCAGTATATAAAATCCTGTTTGTACCATAACTAATTGTTTTTAATGTGAGTTTATGATTTAATTATACAGGCAAATTTCTAGCGGGCGGTGCCATACTTTACTTTTCATTTGACAAGAAATCATGTGTTGCATCTTGCCATTTGGCAAGAATTACCGGGAGGTAAGTGATTTCCGGATGCGACTGAGAGAGGTGTCGGTTATGCCCAGGTAAGAGGCGATATGTTTCAGCGGTGCATGATGAAAAATTTCACTGTTGGATTTGACAAGCATCTCGTAACGCTCTTCCGCTGTTTTGTTGATCATGGAAAGCGTTCTGGATTTAAACTGAATGAAACCTCTGACGAGTACAGCGCGGCCGAACTCTCTGAATTCTGGTAACGCATGAAACAGATTATTGAGCTTTTCATAGGTGAGTATCCACCCTGAGCAGTTGGTGGTAGCTTCAAAATTTTCCTGCGATGGAATGCGCTGAAAAAAAGAGGCCACTTCAAATACGACCTGGTTTGCAGCGTAGAAATTGACGGTGATCTCATTCCCCTCCGTATCAAACAGATAAGACCTGATAAACCCCTCCTCCAGGAATAAATACTCATTGGCTATCGTTCCGGCTTTCAGGAATAACTCACCTTTTTTTAATTCACGGGGGCTGAACTGGTTGGTAATGAATGTCACGCTTTCTTCAGGCAGTGGTGAAGTATTCTTAATGAATGTACTTAACGCAGTTCTGGACATTCAATTCATGATCAAAAAGAAGTTGAATATAACACAAATTTTTGTTGGTTACCATCGGTTTTCGGGCCGGACCTCTTCGGGATTTGTAATCATATGGTCCGTGACCTTACCCGGAATAAACAGCAAGGCAGTTTCCAGTATTATCTCCTCAATGAAAATATGGATTAAAAATCCGAAATAATCAGCTTCTTCATTCCCATCATTTTCTTAAATGCTCCGGGTTTCTTGGTGAGCTCATCCCAGTAATCAGGGCAAACTTGCCAGCTTAGTCCGTACTTGTCTTTTAGCCAACCGCAAACACTTTCTTCACCTCCATTTGCCGTGAGCGCATTCCAGTAATAGTCAATTTCTGTTTGATCCTTGCAAGGTATCATCAGCGAAATGGCTTCAGTGAACTTAAATGATGGTCCGGCATTGATACCTATAAACCTCATGCCCAAAATTTCAAACTCAACGGTAAGTACTTTGCCTGCAAAGTCTTTCTGAAAGTCAGCCAGCCCTTCTGCTTCGGTCAAAGGATAGTAAGTAGTATGGATCAATTTTCCGTCCTTGAAAATTGACAGGTAGTACTCAACAGCTTCTTTTGCATTGCCGTCAAACCAGAGATTTGGAATTATTCTTTGCATGTCATTTATTGTTTTTAGTGGTTTCAACTGATTCTTACTTGTAGCCATAAGTTTATGGTCAGCACTTTAATGAGGGCCAAATAAAATTATAATGCCATGATTTCAATACAGGTGCTTCAGCGAATTACATTCGTGTTATTTCTTTAATCACTTTGGCGGGGATACCTCCTGCAATTGTATTGTCAGGTACATTGGTTGAAACAACGGCACCTGCCGCCACAATTGAATTTTCGCCAATGGTAACACCTTGCAAAACAGTAGCCCCGGCACCAATCCAGGCATTTTTCTTGATGTGAATATGTCCAACCACCAATGAATGTCTGTTTTCGGGTGATACCGGATGTCCTTCTGACAACAGGCTCACCTTTGGTGCAATCAATACGTTATCTTCAATGGTAATTCCTCCCAAATCCAGAAAGGTGCAATCGAAGTTGATGAATACATTCTTTCCAATTTTCGTGTGCTTGCCGTAATTGATATACAAAGGCGTAAAGACATCAACACTTTTGTCAATTTTACTGCCCGTAATTTGGCTTAATAAATCCCTGACTTCGGCCGGGCTGACCGAATTATTCATCCGAATCAGTAATTCCCTGGTTGCAAAGGAAGCCTCCCGTAGTTTAAAAGCTTCGGGGTCGTTGGCCTGAATGGTCTGTCCCTCACGAAGCCGTTCGAAAATATCCTTTGTTTTCATCCTTTACTGATTTACCGTAAACGAAATATAACACATCTCTCACAGTATGTAAATACGTTCCAAAACCTCCCTCCTCGTCAGTGTAAACTGTAAGGGACATGTGCATATCTTATCTTGCCGTAAATCACCAATACGTCAGCTGAAGAAAAGATACAGACCGAACTTAATCTTGGAGAACTGCTAGTTGACTAGGAAGCACCAGGCACAAAGAGCGCAGGTCATTTAACTCTGTATCTTGTTAGAATGAACCAAAGCACATGGCGCATACATTGTGTTGGCGGCTGGCGCAATCACTTAGGTTCTATTAAGTCCCACTTATTCCCATATAGGTCTTCAAAGACGGCCACTTGACCATAAGTCTCATTTGTTGGCTCTCTAACAATTTTAACGTTATGTTTCTTTAAATTCACGAAATCCCTGTCGAAGTTGTCCGTAGTAAGAAAGAGAAATACTCGTCCACCCGACTGATTACCAATAAACGCTCTTTGATGTTCTCCATCTG
>CAYNCP010000035.1:37229-43139 GCA_964395905.1 uncultured Ohtaekwangia sp. | reverse complement strand
TCCTTATGCGATGGCCAAACATTTCAACTCGAATCGATCGCAGGAATTGGCGTGGCCACTTATGATTGGAATAAAGGCGGGGTTTCTATTGGCGCACCTTCAACCTCAACCATTGATATTGCTCCATATAATAGTGCCGATGCCGGGGACTATACAGTAACGGCTACAAGTGAGTCTGGTACATGTGTGACCACATCGGCAATTTTAACCATAACAACAGGGACGGGAAGCGTCCCTGCAGATCCTGTCATTACTTCTAATTCTCCTGTTTGCTCTGGTGAGGATATTCAGCTTGGAACGACTACCACAGGTTTTACCTATCAATGGTCAGGTCCAAATGGGTTTACTTCCAACATTCAAAACCCTGCGATCACGAGTGCCACTGTTGCCCATGCAGGCACCTATACTTTGGTCTTGTCAGACGGCACATGCAGCAGCAATGAAGCCACTGAATTGGTCGAGGTAGCCAATTTGGCAAGTTTTGCCATTACGAGTCCATTGCCGGGAAATACAATTTGCCAGGGGAGTTCGGTCACACTATCAGTAAATGCAGCAGGGGGCCATTCCTATCAATGGATAAAAGATGGCGTTGACATCGGGGGACAAACAGGAACGACCTTGAGTGTAACCACTGAAGGTGTATACAAAAATCGGGTTCAAAACATATCACTGGGGTGCAGTGTGGAGACCAATACCATTTCTGTAATAGTTTTGGCACCACCCGTAGCTGCATTTTCTGTTTCGGCTACTGCCTGCAGCGGTTCAAATGTTGTTTTTACCGATCAATCGGTTGTTGACGCGCGTGCCACAGTTGTTCACGCGTGGGCTTTTGGTGATGCAGGTACTTCGAATGTGGCCAGCCCAACGCATGCCTATGCCACTGCTCAGGTCTTTAATACTTCATTGACGGTTTCTTACTCAGGTGTTACCGCTTGCTCAAGTATGACTTCAAAATCAGTAACGGTAACGGACCCTGTTCAGCCCACCATTAACACCACGCTGGCCTCCATATGTCCAGGTGAACAAGCTACGCTCAGTGTGGCAGGAACTTTTAATTCACTGACATGGAGTACATCAGCAACCGGAGCGTCCATAATCATCACTCAACCAGGTGATTATTCTGTAAACTCAGTGGATGCAAATGGATGTGCGGGAACTGACTTAATAACCATATCAAGTAGCCCGGTTCCAACACTGGTTGTTACGGCTGACAAAACTGTTGTGGCTCCTGGCCAGCCGGTGCAATTGGATGCCTCTGGAGCAGATACCTATTCATGGATCCCCGTGGCTACATTGAATGATCCTTTGATTGCTAATCCAATAGCCACACCAGATCAAACTATCACCTACACGGTAGATGGAACTTTGACAGGTGGATGTACCAGTCAGGAAACCATTACGATTACAGTAAACAGTGATCCCAGTGGCCTGAGCATACCCAATGTATTCTCACCGAATGGCGATGGAATAAACGACTTGTGGGTGATTCCCGGAATTGAAGCATTTACGGATTGCATTGTTGCCATATTTGATAAAAATGGCAAGCGCGTGTTTGAAAAAAGAGGTTACCTAAACGATTGGGACGGAACCTATAATGGACAAGAAGTACCTCCCGGCACCTATTATTATGTGATCGGTTGCCCGGACTTAGAGCAGGTAACGGGTCATTTGTTGGTTGGTCGATAAAAGAATAACTTACAGGTTAAATGATTTGATTTTTAAGTTATTTGAGGGGTTTTCAGGTTGTCGAACTTAGGGATTACATGTTTAAAAACAGCTCTTGTATGAGATTCCTTGTTGCTCTGATTGGCTGTTTATGGTTGGCTTTTACAGTGGAGGCGCAAACCGTAGAGGTTTGTAACGATGGCATTGACAACGATGGCAATGGATTGGTGGACTGTGCAGATTCATTTTGCAGCTATGCGGCCAACATTGAGCGGGGTTGTAATTGCTTTGACAACATTGACAATGATGGTGACGGTGTCATAGATAAAGCCGATCCGAATTGTGCTTCCTATTATGGATTGGCGTTTGTAGGTGAAGGATCAAATTGCAGCCTCGTTCCTCCAAGTGGTGGCAGTCCATTTGCTACCATTGGCGCACCAGCTGTATCGGGTCAAAACACGGCCGATACCCAGTCGAAAGTTTCTGTAGGTGATGTGGATGGGGATGGCGTACCTGATGCTATAATAACCTCAAAATGGAATTCAACTATCCGTGTAGTGGCCACCAGCAATGGACAGGCAGATGGGAGCGATGCGGGTGATGTTAAATCAGACTATAAGCTTACTGGTCAGGGCGCAAAAATCTTTTCAGGTAGCGGAGGATGTAACCCTAAGAACTTATTATTTGAACATGAGAACCTGATCGCTGATATTGATAAGGATGGCAAGGGCGAACTATTCGGAATTGTAAGTAATCGGGCCGGAAATCCTAAGTCTCCACCCACTTGCTTTTATCTGGTAGCTTTCAGGTATACCCCTGGAACGCTTACACCTTTATACGATGCGGTAGTCCTTGGCTCTGATAGACCCGGGGTGCCTGGTATTGCCGACATGGATGGTGATGGTAAGGCAGAAATCTACATAAGAGATAGGATTTATGCAGCCGAGACAGGTAAGCTGTTGGCCACATCGGGAGGTAATTGGGACCTAGACATTACTTCAGGTCCTGTTGCGGTGAATATCACCGGTGATAACAAAATGGAATTGGTTTGTGGTACCAAGATTTTCACTATTCCCAACCTGACCAATAGAAATCCTGCTGTCCCAGCAGCACTTGTTTTGTTTCAGGATATGAACGTGATCTCACCAGTCAATAAGTGTTTTGTGAAATTGGCGAATGATCCTATTGAGTATGGAGTGGATACGCACAGCATGACGAGTGTGGCAGACATTGACCGGGATGGCTTTTTGGATGTAGTGATTTCGGGTGCCTTAAATAGCAATGTAGGGAAAACGGCTGTGTTTTATTGGAACGTGCAAAAAGGAAAAGTTTCATTTTTCTTGCCACCAGATCCCTTGTATCCTAATGGATGGCCATGGGGAACGGGACGTGTCAACCTGGGAGATGCCAATGGAGATGGTAAAACTGACCTCACCTTTATGGCAGGAAGTCAGTTATTCTGCATGACCACGGATGCAGCGGATAATATCGTTCCGCTGTGGGCAACTCCACGAGTAGTGAATGATTCTCGCTCCGGTGTATTAACCGTTTCTATTTATGATTTTGACAATGATGGCGATCCGGAAATGGTTTATCGCGACTCCCAGGAGTTGGTTGTTGTGGATGGCGCAACAGGACAAAATAAAATCTGGTCAGCGGTCTGTCAGTCACACACCTATACGGAAGGCGTGGTGATTGCAGATGTAAACGGAGACGGGGCTACTGACATTTGCGTCACCTGCAACCGCAATAATTCATTTGATATCAATGATGATATACAACAACAAGCATTAGGCGAAATCAGGTTGTTTTTTACGAATGGCAATGAATGGTTGCCTACACGGAAAGTCTGGAATCAGCCCGGGTACTTTGTAGTTAACATCAAAGATGATTTGACGCTACCCTTTCCTCAGCTAGATCAAAATTTAATTTTTAGCAATGGGCCCTGTCCCAATGGTACACCGGGGCCACAGATGCCCATGAACGTTTTTCTCAATCAAGTTCCATTCTTAAGTGCGGAAGGCTGTCCGGTTTTTCCTGCACCTGACCTTGCATATTTTGGTGATGATCCGGCAAATCCAGGGGTTGATATTGATGGAGATGGAGTTTATACCCCTGCAGTAGTTGTTACCCCTCCCATATGCGGAAACCTGGATATATCTGCTTTTTTTAATATTGTTAACAGCGGGGATTTGCCCATTACCGATAATGTGCCGGTAGGATTCTTCAACGGAGATCCACTAAACGGTGGCACTTACCTGCATAACACAGTTCTGAATATTAACAATCTTCAGGTTGGACAAACGCTGCAAACTCCACCAACCAATTTTAATGGCCCGGGTACAGTATTTACATTATATATAGTCTTGTATAGCGATGGTAGCTTGCCTCTGGTAATTGATAATACGAAGGAGTGTAGCATAGCCAACAATACCTATACCGTGCAAATTGCTCCGGACCCTTTTACGGTTACCATTGAAAAAGTCAGCGATAACTTCAAATGCGATAATACCGCCCCCGACAACGGAGAGTTAAGAGCCCATATATTTAAAGGAGCCACTGAAGTATTTGATTATAGCCCATATTCATTTCAGTGGTATGCAGGAGCAGGAACCGGTTCCCCCATTCCAGGTCCTGCAGGTACAAATTATATTTTGACTGACAGGGCGGAAGGTGATTACACAATTGTCGTGACCAATACTGCCAAGGGATGTGCCAGTGTACCTGTGACTGAAACCATTGTGCGACTTGGGAATGATCCAGAAATTACCATAAACGTCTTATCCGATCAAACGCAATGTAGTCCGGCAAACGGTCAATTAGAAGCAGTCATCACAGGAGGGAACACCGGTTTTACTTTTGAGTGGTTTGACATATCTCTTAATCCGCTGGGAATTGTGGGGCCCATTGCCAATAACCTCACAGCCGGTAACTATTTGGTACGGGTTTCAAAAGACGGGTGTACCAAAATTTCTAACCCCGCAACGGTTAATGGTCCGCAAATTCCAGATGCTCAGGCTCAGGTATTGCAGCATGTAGTTGATTGCAGTAATCCAAGCAGCGGTGCCATTCAGGCAGACGCCTTATTTAATGGGGTTATTCAGGATCCGGCACTCTATCAATTTGACTGGTATTTTTATGACAACGCCACCAGCACCAGAGGAAGCATCTTGCCGCCACTCTATGGAAGCGGACAAACACGTACAGGTTTGCCGGCTGGGTTTTACCAGGCAGAAATAAAGCAACTCAGCACACAATGTATCTCCGCATTATCACCTGTGGTTGAGGTGCAGACGCTAACTGTAATTCCTACTGCTGTCATTACAGAACTGGCGCCTCAAACATCATGCGATACCGGTAATCCCAACGGAATCCTTACAGCCGATGCTTTGATTGGAGGTGTGCCACAAGATCCAGCCAATTTTACTTTCGAATGGTTTGAAGGAGACAATACGCTTCCTGCCAATGCGCACGGAACTGTTTCAGATGTCAATGGAAAACAGGCCGATCAGGTCAAAGGCGGTGGAATTTATTATACGGTAAGGATAACAACGGGAAATAACTGTTCAGTCACTGAAAAGCTCATCATTACAGAAAACGTAAACGTCCCCATTGTTGCGTTGACACCGTCACCGAATTCAATATGTGACCCCGCCAAGGCCACCAGCACTTACAATGGATCTGTAACAGCTACAGTCACCTTCGATGGCGCACCCGTGGCGCCTGGTGATCCGAACTATTCCTATTCATGGCATGATGGTAGCCTGCCGACTGATCCGGCACCCTCTCCGAATTCCACAACAGAAGTTTTATCTCCACAGGATGCGGGAAACTATACGCTGGTTGTAACCAGGACAGACTTGGCATGTACCTCTTTGCCTGTTACTGAGCAAATTGTTAATGCAACGGTTCTCCCAGTACTAACAACAAGCACATCTCCATCCACTAATTGTGTTCCAGGTATTGAAAATGGAGTGGCTGAAGTGCTTACCGTTGATGGCGGCCCTGTTCCCGG
The DNA here is from genome assembly GCA_964395905.1 of uncultured Ohtaekwangia sp. Taxonomy (GTDB): domain Bacteria; phylum Bacteroidota; class Bacteroidia; order Cytophagales; family Cyclobacteriaceae; genus ELB16-189. The sequence continues at coordinate 37,459 of CAYNCP010000035.1, read as the reverse complement.
AGCCAACTACAGCTATGACTGGACCGGACCGGGCGCATTTCCGGTTACGCCTGCAGCCAATAATTCAGATACACCACAACTGATTAACCTGCAAGGTGGTGCAGGATTTGATTACACCGTATTGGTAACCAATCAAAGCACAGGTTGTGAAAACACAGCCACCCTGAATGTAGCTGATGCGAAAGTGATACCTGTGATTACGCTGGCACCAACTGATAACGGGATTTGTG
>CAYNCP010000035.1:31816-37129 GCA_964395905.1 uncultured Ohtaekwangia sp. | reverse complement strand
CACCACAGCTGATCGATGTACAGGGTGGTGCGGGTTATGATTATACCGCAGTGGTAACGAATCAGGCTAACGGTTGTCAGACCAGTGTGCCTTTAAATGTAGCAGATGCGAAAGTGATACCTGTGATTACGCTGGCACCAACTGATAACGGGATTTGTGATCCACTACTTACCGTTCCGGCTGTCACCTACAATGGTATGATCACGGCCACGGTTACCAATCAGGTGGGTCTGCTGACGGATTACACATTTGCATTTGGCGCAGGTATGGGGCCAGGTGTAACGAATGGTAATGTGTATGAACAGTTGAACGGAGGTCCGACCGCTTATACGGCCACTGCTACTCACACCCTATCAGGTTGTGTGTCCTCCTTGGTTAGCCAGCAAGTGGACAACGTGCAATCCTTGCCGGTGCTGACCACCAGTACCACAGCATCGACCAACTGTGTACCCGGACTGGAAGATGGAGTTGCGGAAATTTTAACGGTAGATGCCACCGCAGTAGGAGCTGCAGTCGGATATACCTATGCGTGGACCGGTCCGGTAGCGCCTGCTTTCCCGGTGGGAGCAGCAAATAATTTCCTTACACCACAGCTGATCGATGTACAGGGTGGTGCGGGTTATGATTATACCGCAGTGGTGACGAATCAGGCCAACGGTTGTCAGACCAGCGTGCCATTGAATGTTGCTGATGCAAAGGCTTTGCCTGTGTTGACGCTAACGCCTCAGCCCAATACCATTTGTGATCCAGCCATTGCGCTAAGCGGAGCCTTCGATGGGCAGGTGTCTGCAGTTGTGGATGCGGTAGGCAACTACACAGGCAACGTGCCTGGTGATTTTACATTTACCTGGAACACCGGCCTTTCAGGTGTTGGGCAAAACTTGTTGGCCAATCGGGACGTGGGCACCTATTCTGTAACAGCCCAGCATACCAACACTGGATGTACGTCAGGAAGCTTTAGTGCCCAGGTGACAAGTGCTAAAACTTTGCCAACCATTATTACGGGACAAACACCATCTACCAATTGTGCAGGTGGTATTCCCGATGGTGTTGCACAGGTTCTCAATGTCCTGCCAAATGGTAATACGTATGACTACAATTGGTATGATGGAAATTCAGCTTCTGGAGGTGTTGATTTTGCTGACTTAGGATCTGCGTTAACAACAAGCAATTATGCGGGTGTCCAGGGCGGAGTCATCGGGGCATCCTTGATTCCGTATACAGTGGAAGTAACTATTTTGCAAACAGGTTGTATCAATACAGCTACCGTTGGCGTCTCCGATGACAGTCAGGTACCCATTTTGGGACCGCTTACTCCAACGGATAATACTTTATGTACGGTGGCCAAAAATGGTTCGGCAACTGTTTCCACCCTTAACTATCGGGGGCCATTGGTTCCGCCTGCCAACTATGGTGACTTTACCTTCAACTGGTCGGGCGGTACGCAAGGACCACCAGAAACAACAACCGCATTGGCAGCTGGAAACTACACGCTTACCGTTCAGCATATTGCCAGTCAATGTACTTCGAATCCGGTAGGGGTGACTATTGCAGACGACCTGTTTTTCCCTGCCATTGATGTGGCAGAAGTGGACCAGACATCGTGCGACACAGGCACACCGAACGGTTCTCTGACAGCAACAATCGATGAAGCAGCCATTGGTGGTGGTGCTGGAGTTACCGCGGGTTATACCTTTACCTGGGTTGATGACGTCACTTCAGGCAGCACCCCTTCCAACTTTATTGGAAGCCTGAAAGGTGATCAGACATACTCCATTACCGTAGTGCGTGATGCTACCCAATGTACAAGCACGCAAGTCATTTATTTAAATGAGACATTAATTACGCCCGCCATTAACGTGGTGGTTACGCCCCTTACCATTTGCCAGGCGCCAAATGGTGAGCTCAATGCTTCCGTGTTACCCGCAGGTCCGCTCTACGAGTTCTTCTGGTATAATGGCAACGATGCCGTGGATGAAGCCGCGGTGATTGCCGGAGCCTCTTTTTCCGGATTTGGTGCTGCAGGAGAGAATTACACCGGACTAATTCCGGGCGATTACACGGTAGTGGTGAGAGACGATGCCACAAAGTGTCAATCACTACAGGTTATTGAAACTGTCCCTGATGCTTCAGCCCCCATCAATCCGGTGGCTGCCAATACGGTCATCCCTGTGGATTGCAATGTCGCGGGAGGTACACTGGATGGTGGTGTACAATTTATTAATTCAGATTTTTCTGCATCAGCCGCTACAGATGAACTTACAACAGTGACTCTACTGGGCTTAGCAGTGGACGACCAGATCATAATCAAAAGAAGTGGCGCACTCACACTACCCGCTGGGATAGAAGAAAATAAAAGGTACTTTATCGAAAGTATTGCAGGCAATGTACTGAGATTAAAAGTGGCGGCAGGACCCGGCTTACCTATTGATCTGACTACAGATGGTGATGGCAATATAGGAGATTTTAGCACTGCCGGATATTCTTACGAGTGGTATGCCAATACACCGTCTCCTACTAATCCAGCGCTGGGGTCTATTAATTATTTTACGAACCCTCCCGTCTACACAGGCCCGCCATTGTCTGGCACCTCAACGCTGGCAGGGATTGCCACTGGATTGTACACCATCGAGGTGACGGATCTGGCAACAAATTGTAAGTCATATTTACCACACACGCTTCCGTTCCTTGGCTCTCATGCCGTGGTAAAGATTAACAAAACCAATTCACAAATTTGTAATCCTGGGTATGTAACTGGTGATGGTTCTATCGAGATACAAATCGAGAATCCCTCTGCGGCACCTCCCGGAACGGACCAAACGGACTATGAAGTTACACTCTTCCAGGGTGTTACAGTAGTCGTCCCTACTTTTGTGCCGATTCCTCCCGTAAATCCATTTATAGTTTCAAATACTTTACCGCCCAATTCTTACATCGTGGAAGTAGTTGAGAAATACTCCGGTTTTGACTGTATCATTTCTCAGGATGTTATTATTGGAGCTGATGCATTGCCGCCATTGCTCACGCTATCCGGTGCGATTACCCCAAATACTTACTGTCCTCCAAGTCCGACAGGTGATGGCAGGATAGATATTCTTGTTGATAAGGATCCGGATGACTTAACAGTGGGAACAACCTATGATATTGATGTAGCCCCCGACCCGAATGCAGCATTCCCCATTTTAGGCCAGGCGCCTCCTGGACCATTTGCGGCCACCGGTTTAGGGCCAGGCAGTTATACATTCACGGCCACCGCATCTTCGGGCTGTAGCATCAGTAAATCATTTACGGTTATTAACAACCCGGTTGTTTCGCAAATCGTAGCCGGAAATGTTTCTGTGACTAATGCGGAGTTCTGCGATGTTACACTTGAGCAATCAGCCAGAATTGTGATCAACCAGTTGGATATCATCGGGGGTGGAGCAGAGAATTTAGATGATTATCGCTTTGATTGGTTTACAGATGCGGCATTAACCACCAACATACTTTCAGCAGTAGGTGACAATACGGCAGCTAAAGGAGGAGAAGAACTTTCAAACTCCGGTGCACCGCTGCCCGTACCTCCCGTAACCAATGGAGCCTATTGGGTAACTGCTACGAAGTTGACTGATATAAGTGCCACGGGCGGTGTAGGCTGCACAAGTGCCTCATTCAGTGTAAATATTGCTGCTAACAAAGTCAATCCTCAAATTACGCTGACCCCTTTCAGCGACACCTCTTGTGATCCTACCTTTTTTGAAGGAGGAATTCAGGTGGACGTAACCACAGCCTCCGGACCTGGCGTGGGTGGAACCTATGATTACACTTGGGTGCCAACCGGTGGTCCTGGTGAACCTGCCAATTCAGTGGGCAACAGTGGAGTAGCCAATATCATTAACAATATCAATGATGGCAGTTATACTTTAACCGCACTGAACCAGCTTTCTGGTTGTTTCAATACATTGTCAACAACTATTGTCCGAGCAGCGCCACCTGTGTTTACTGTTAGTGCAACGGCTACTAACCTTACCAATTGTTCTCCATTCAATGGCTTGATTGACAACCTTCAGGTATTTGTAAATGGTGCGCCTGGTGCTGTACCTGACTTTGATTATGTGTGGTTTCAGGCTGACCTGTTGCCGGGTTCTGTTGTATTGGACGGTCAAGGACCGGCTCCGGTGGATACAGAATTGACTTTGATCACCTATCCGGGAATTGCCCTTGACAAGTATTTTGTAAAAGCCATTCGAAAGGCAGGCGGGGCAGGCGTTGGCTGCGAATCAGCGGCCTTAAGAAGGGACATATTGGATGATAGGGTATTTCCGCAAGTTTCTCTCAGTCAAGTGTCGAGCACCGCCTGCGATGGCAATTTCGATGGACAAATTACAGTAACCGCAACTACACCAAGCGGTCCAGGTGCTGGAGCAGGATATAATTTTGTGTGGACCAATGATCCGGATGGGTTAGCGGGACCATTGTTCAGCGCTTCTGATTCTCCGACCAACAATACAGCGTCTCCTTACAGTACACCCAATACTGATTTAATTGGAGAAGGAGTTTATTCGATTGATGTTACAAATTTTATTACCAATTGTCCTACATCCGGATCGATTACAATTCAAAAGAATACGGTACCCATGGAGATCGTGAGCGTAGCGGCTACTCATGTAGATGTATGCTTACCCATGGCGGTGAATGGATCGGGTACGGTTACCGATGTTACCATTGCAGGAGTCAGCAGCATAGGATCTTTTGATTTTACCTGGGATGATGACATTGCTTTTGGAAGCCCGTTGCCAAGTATTACTAATACACAAGGAGGACTTGACATAGGAAAGTATTTTGTTCGGGCCCAGCGGCAGGCATCGGCATCCCCCGCCACACCGGGCGTAACGGGCTCAGGATGTTTTACGGCCCCCATACCTTTCGAGGTACTGAACAGACGCATCACACCAAGCGTCAGCTTGAGTCAGGTGTCAAGCACAGCTTGCGATGGTAATTTTGACGGAAGAATTACAGTGACGGCCTCCACGGCCAGCGGTCCTGGGGTGGGAGCAAATTATGATTTTGTATGGACCAATGATCCGGATGGATTGGCCGGGCCATTGTTCAGTGCCAGCGATGCATTGAACACACCAAGTGCCTACAGTACGCCAAACACTGATCTCATAGGCGAGGGAACCTACGACATTTTGGTTACCAATGTGGCAACCAGTTGCTTCACCAATGGCTCCATTGTCCTTCAAAAGAATACAGTGCCGATGGAGATCGTGAGCGTGGCGGCTACTCATGTAGATGTATGCTTACCCATGGCGGTGAATGGATCGGGTACGG
>CAYNCP010000035.1:0-31716 GCA_964395905.1 uncultured Ohtaekwangia sp. | reverse complement strand
CCAATGTGGCAACCAGTTGCTTCACCAATGGCTCCATTGTCCTTCAAAAGAATACCGTACCCATGGAGATCGTAAGCGTTACTGCTGCACCTGTGGATGTGTGTGCTCCATTGGCTGTCAATGGTTCAGGTACTGTCACAGATGTAAAAATAGGTGCCACCATTGGGCAAAGTGCATTGTTTACCTACACATGGGATGATGATCAGCTGATTGGAAGTCCTTTTGCAACTGATGACCCTGCCCTTACGCAGGGAGGCCTTGCCATTGGCACCTTTTACGTTCGTGCAAAGCGAAATGCCGTGGTTGCTCCAGGAACTCCTGGTGTGACCGGTTCGGGATGCTTGACCCCACCTATTGCATTTGTTGTTGAAGATAGACGCATTACACCAAGTGTCAGCTTAAGTCAGTTGGCCAACACGGCTTGTGACGGTAACTTTGACGGTCAGATAACGGTAACCGCTTCAACTTCCAGCGGACCTGGTGTAGGGGCCAATTATGCTATTTCCTGGCTTGCCTTTGCCCCGGGATCAAGTGCAGCCAACCCGGGTATTGTACCAAGTCCATACAGTACTTCAGCCCCCGACTTAATCGGTCCGGGCAACTATACAGTGCAAGTCAACAATGCAACCACGTTTTGTTTTTCAACTGCCTCCATTGCATTGCAGAGTAACCCTCAACCTTTGGATATTTTGACTGTCAACAAGACTGATCAACTGATTTGCTATCCGGATGGAAGTATCACGGTAAGTACATTGAGTTCCGGAGGCCCCGGAACCTATACCTACGAATGGTTTAAGAACGATCCGGCTACCCCTCGACTTGTAGATAATTTTGCAACGCCCATCAACGTATCTTCTTTGGTGACCGGAACGGCAGCTCAGGAATTCCCAACCATGGGCTTTGGAACCTATTTTGTAAAAGCCACCAAAAACGCAGGGGCAGCCCCTGGCTCCGGTTGCGTAACGCCTCCATTCCGCGTAGACATTCAAGACCTGCATATGGATCCCCGCGTACAGATGATCTATCAGCCCAACTCGAGTTGCGACCCGGTTAATCCAAATGGTGTAGTGCTCGCCAATGCGGCAGAGCAAAGCGGTTTCAACGGAGACACCTACTCATTTACCTGGACCTTTAATGGAGGACCCTTACCCGGATCTACTATTGTAACGCCTACTAACAACTCAAATCAATTGACCGATGCGGGTGACGGTACCTATACCCTGGTCATCCAGAATACATCAGCAACAGGTTGTTCATTTACTTCCAGTTTGGTAGTTCAAAAGGACTTGAATGTCAGTCTACCAAATATTATTGATGCCATTACAGTTGATCCGCTGGATTGCTTGGCCAGTGGCAGCGCCACCGTCACCCGTGTGGGCATTGGTGGCGTCACTTTCTTCAATGATCCTCCAGACGATCTTGATCTGAATTTTGACTACAAGTGGTACCAGGGTGCTTTCAATCCAGCGGCTCAGATTGGAGGAGAAGTTAACCATGATCTACTGAACAGACTGCCTGGAACCTATTATGTAACCGTTCAGGACGGTACCACTTTATGTGAGTCTGGACCTAAAGAAGTGGTGATCAAAGATGACCAGATCATTTATCCGGATGTGAGAATCATGCAGACGGCCCGTCAAATCAGTTGTGATGCCATTACAGGTACGGCAGCTCTTGCTGCCACAGCAGATGGACAGACTGATGCCAACCTGGATTATAATTTTGCCTGGTACAATACATTGGATGCGACCGGTCCTTCGTTTGCGGCAACCTCTACCATTACAGGTCAGCAAGAAGGGAATTACTCAGTTGAAGTACTAAGAACCAGCACAGGATGCAGTGCTCAGGCTCTCTTTATTGTGCCTGATGAGGCGCCTCAGTTTACTCCGGTGATCTCTTTGGGTGGACAGGGAAGAACGTTGTGTGTAGGACAAGATGGATTGGTGCTGGCCAGGGTAATCGACATCAGTCCATTGTATCCATTTGCCTATGATTTTACCGCAGATTTATATAATGGAGCCAACCCTAATTTGGCGGGGCCGCCCAACATCCCCAATATGGCACAAGTGCCTGGCTTTGCCGAAAACTTTGCTGAGAGTGGATTGGCTGAAGGATTTTATACGGTAAGGATCACTGACAACAACACGGGTTGTTTTGCAGTGGCCACACAGGAAGTACTGGATCAGCGAATGAACCCTGTAGTTGCCATTGTGGAGGAAAATCCATTGACAAATTGCGACCCGGCCATTGCCAATGGTCAGCTTTCAGCCACTGCTAACAATGGCAATGTAGGCGGCTATGATTTTCAATGGTATGCGGGTACTGCGGTGGCTTCACCTCCCACCATTTTGTTAAGTGCAATTAATAAATTGATTGGCAGAGGCGCAGGAAATTACGTGGTCAGAGCCACCGACAAAATCACAGGCTGTTTTGCTGACCGGGCTGGAATCATCACGGATGCAACCTTGCTGCCGCCTGTTCCTGAAGCTGTGACTTTACGCGATCGAACGAACTGCATTGTGCCGAATGGACTGGTAACCGCTACGGTGGGAGGTACTACATTTGGCTACGATTTCAACTGGTATGATGGCACAACCGTCTCAGGTTCACCTGACTTTAGTGGTGTCAATTACTTCGATCTGGACATCGGAGATTTTTCTGTCACAGCTACAGACATACTCACTGGTTGTGTCTCCAATCCAGCGACTACCTCAGTGGTGGATGCCAGAAGGATACCTGAATTTGCCATTGAGACAACTCCTTCATTTTGTACGGATACAGGCCTGCCAAGGGGAACCGGATCTGTCATTCTAAGTCTGACTAACCAGGATGGAGATAATGTTGTCATCGATATCGTGGATTGGGTGGATACATCAAATAATCAGCCGGTAGGTTCGGGAACAGCCTTGTACGAATTATTCCCAGGTTTCTACCAGGCCACTGTGGTTACTTTGGAAGGATGCACCAACGATGGAGTTGCGGAAGTGAAAACGGAAATAGCCCCCTTCAATGGCGTGTCTAATAACAGCGATGGCAGCAATGATGTCTTCATTGTAGACTGCATTTCACTCTTCCCTAACAACAATGTGAAAATATTCAATCGCAATGGCATTAAGGTATTTGAAGCGGATGGATACAATAATGCAGACATCGCATTTACCGGGTTAGGTATTAAGGGGCTGTACCTTACCGGTCAGGAATTGCCGGTAGGTACGTACTATTACATTATTGATAAGCGCGATGGATCCAAACCTGTAGCCGGTTACCTGGAATTAGACAGATGATAAAAAAGCATTTCATATTCTTCTTTGTGATCTGCTCAGGGGTGAGCATGGCTCAGCAGCGCCCCGTTCAATCATTGTATATGTTTGATCCGCTTTTGGTAAATCCCGCCTATGCAGGTACCCAGGTTCAGCTCAGTGCAACAACCATTTACAGAAATCAGTGGGTTAATTTGCCAGGTGCCCCGAAAACATTAACAGCAACAGCACATTCCGGATTCCTTAAATCAAAAATGGGATTAGGTTTCATTGTCGCCAATGATCAAATAGGCATACATAACGAGTTGTCGTTTTACGGTGTTTATTCATACAAAATAAAGGTGTCCAGGATAGGTACCCTTTCGTTTGGACTTCAGGGTGGATTCAATAATATCAGAAGCGACTACACCAAACTCAACCTGAAGAATTTGAATGACCCTAACCTCAGTGGGGCACTTACCAAGTTCAATCCCAACATTGGGGCTGGTGCATTCTACCACCAGAAAGAATTTTACTTCGGATTCTCCGTTCCGCAAATCATTAATAACAGTGTATTTGACCTGGAAGGCAACGGCAGCCTTTCCAGACAGCTAAGGTATTATTACGTCCAAACCGGTCTGAGTAAAAACCTGAGCCATAATGTGAAATTAATACCCTCTGCATTGGTTAGACTGCAGGAAGAGGCGCCCGTTAGTTTTGATGTAAATGCCACTGTAGTGTTCCAGGAGTCAGTAGGGCTTGGCGTTTCCTACAGACTTAATGATGGCATAGTAGGCTTATTTGAACTTCAAATCAACGATAATTTTCACGTTGGATATGCCTATGATTTTACTACCTCGGAGCTCAATCAGTTTTCCAATGGCTCCCATGAAATCATGATAAACTACCGGGTGAAGATCAGTCGATTGCATCAGGGACTCCCTTGCCCTTCCTATTGGTAATGCACAAAAAAAGCGGAAAGACTATTTCCGCTTCTTCATTCAATGCTGGAGAGAATTACATTCCCATTCCGCCACCTGATGTCGTATCGGTGCCAGGTGCGGGAGCTGGTGCCGGGGCTGCTGCAACTACGGCCTTCTTTGCAGAAGCGGCTTTCTTCTTAACAACTTTCTTCGCCTTCTTAGCTACCTTCTTTGCTTTCTTGGTTGCTTTCTTGGCTACTTTTTTTCCTTTTTTAGCAACCTTCTTGGCTGCCTTTTTTACTTTTTTAGCGGCCTTCTTAACTGCTTTTTTAGCGGCCTTTTTTGCTTTTTTTGCCATTATTTTTTTGTTGTGGTTTGTGTTATGATGGAAAACAATTCCCATCTCGTGATGCGAATTTAGTTAAAGTTTTAAATACCAAATTATTTGTTGAATTTTTTTTGCAAAGCATGGTTGATGCGCTCCGAGTCTTTCCTCATTAGTACTCAACCAAAACCTCGACCATTTCGAAACCGGAATACCCGCTTGTCATACTAGCGATCCCAAACTGAAGAACAGCCTCTATATTTGGGTCATGACTAAAACCTTATACTCTAGCCTGATGTTGGCGCTCGTCCTTTCACTTCTTTCATGTAAAAAAGAGACGCCACCCGCAACAGCAACCCAGGAGGCATTTTCAAAGCATGGCATGGTTGTGACTGCACACCCGCTGGCTACACAAGCTGGGGTGGAGATGCTCGAAAAAGGAGGAAATGCTATCGATGCAGCTGTTGCTGCCGGATTTGCCCTGGCCGTAGTTGAACCTACCATGAGTGGGTTGGGAGGAAGACTGCAGGCCATAGTAAGAACCAACGATGGAGAGGTATCAGGTTATGATGCCACCACGCAAGCGCCATTGGATTACGATCAAAGCACGGCTGTTAAAGCTTCACATGGGTACCCCACCATAGGCGTACCGGGTGTGGTAAAAGGCCTGATCACCTTGCTGGAGGATAAAGGCACCATGACGCTGGCAGAAGTGATGGCGCCCGCCATTCGATTTGCCGAGGAGGGTTATGCGGTGCTGCCAGGTGAAGCCATGAGACGTGCATCTGCAAGTCAGACAATAAAAAAGTACAAGGGCACGTCACAATACTATCTCAATGGCGATACCACGCATTTGTCAGGTGAATTGTTCGTTCAAAAAGACCTCGCATCCACGTTGCGTCAAATCAGAGATGAAGGGGCGGATACTTTTTACCAGGGTGCCATAGCACAGAAAATACTGATGGACATGAAAGCCAATGGCGGATATTTGGACAGCCTTTCGCTTGCTTCCTATCAGGTGATGAAATCGCAAATTGTGACTGGCGACTACAGGGGCCATCAGCTCAATGGATTGTGGATGCCTTCCTATGGTGCCATCGTTATTGAAATGCTCCACATTCTGGAGAATTTTCCACTCCATGAACTGAGTGAAGCGGAGTGGGGCAAATTGGTTTATCAGGCAAACGCGCTGGCCTATGAAGATCGCTACAAGCAAGACACCATGACAAATGGAAACTCCCTTGTCGACAAAGCTTACGCCAGGCGATTGGCGGCATCTATCCTGGAGGAAGCAATACCCAAGGCAGCACATTCGAAGAGTAAATATGAGGTTCCCGAATCATGGCTGGCCATTACAGGGCACACTACGCATCTTTCTGTTGCGGACAAAGATGGAAATGTGATCGCACTTACGCAGTCGCTGGGCCCCAACATGGGGTCAAAAGTGGTAACACCAGGCTTGGGTTTCCTGTATGCATCTACCATGGGTGGCTACCTGGGAGAGACAAAACCCGGAGAGCGCGCCTCTTCTCATATCTCGCCATTTATTGTAACGAAAGACGGAAAGCCCTACCTGGTGCTGGGCGCAGCTGGAGGCGGCATGATCGTGACAGCAGTAGCACAGGCCATTAGCCGGTTTATTGACCGGGATATGGACTTACGTGAAGCTTTGGCGGCCGGAAGGGTGCATGCTACTGATTCGATGCTGGTGGAGACGCACCTGGGATCAACATGGACAAAGGAACACCTCAACCAGTTTGAAGGTTGGGGATTTCCGGTCAAGGCAATTGATCGTCAGGGGAGTTTTGGCCGGGTCCATGCCATCTATTACAATGTCGAAACCAATACCTGGCAGGGAGTGGCAGATCCAGACTGGGAAGGAACAGCCGGTGCCCCGAAAAATTAAGAAGCGAGTTTTTTTATCTCGCCAATGGTCAGGTCCATCTCTTCTTTGGTGTTGTACACAGAAATACCAAGTCGGGTAACTCCACCGCGCTCCAGCAATCCTAAAGATTCGATGGCCCTGATGGCGTAGAAATGTCCATCCCACGCGCAGATGTTTGACTTGGCCAAATGTTCACAAACCTGCAACGGGGATTTCCCATCCAGGGTAAATGACAGGGTAGGGGTCCGTTGCCTGCTGGAAAAATCCTGGCCCACTAAGGTAAGTCCGTTTACTCCTTTTAGTTCGTTGTATAAATAGCTGGCCAATCCGTGTTCATGTTCCCTGATTTGTGCAAAAGCGTTAACCAACTTGTCTCTTAGTGTATTGCCATTGCCCAGCGAGGAAATAAAATCCACGGAGGCCTTTACACCTGCAATGGCCGCGTGGTTCAAGGTGCCCGTTTCTATCGACTCAGGCGCGATTTGTCCAGCCGTTCTTAACCTGTCAGTAGGCAGTCGGTCGAGGAGGCCTGACTTACTGTAAAGCAATCCCACATGGGGTCCGTAAAATTTATAGGCAGAGCACAGCAGAAAGTCACATCCGATCTTTTGTACGTCAATCGAAAAATGAGGCGCATAATGAACACCATCCAATAATAGCCAGGCATTGTATTGATAAGTCAATTCCCTAACCAGCGTAAAGTCATTCACTGTACCAATGGCATTCGATGACATGCCCATGGCGACAAGCCTGGTGTTTTCATTTATTTTTCCACGGAAGTCATCATAGTCGAGTTTGCCATCCTTGTTCAGTTTTACCTCGCGTACCTTGATGCCAAAATCCCTCAGTGTAAGCCATGGTCCTCGGTTGGCTTCGTGATCCAGCTGGGTGATGAGCACTTCGTCACCTGGCTTTAAGATTTTAGATAGTGCTCGTGCCAATGAAAAATTTAGCGTGGTCATGTTTTGACCAATAGAGATATTCTCCGGTCCCTCAGCTCCAAGGAACGCTGCCATATGTTCTCTCATGGACCAAATGGTTTGGTCGGTTTCATTGGCGGTTACAAAGGCTCCGTGGGAGTTGGCATTGGAGGTTTTGTAATAATCAACCATAGCTTCAACTACTGATTGAGGAACTTGAGTACCACCAGGTCCATCCAAATAAGTCATTGGATGCTTATTGTATTGACGTTGTAGTGACGGAAACTGACTTCTGATTGATTGGGTATCCATAAGTTTATAATTCCTTTTTATATAGGCGCAGTTTAGCAAATTCTATCCAATTCGACTTGCCATTTGCCCATCAACTGTCAGATGAGGTGAACTTGATCGATTTCAATCCGAAAGCAATATTTCTTTTCATTTTTCGACTAACTCAATAGCCTATTATTTGTTTACTTGCAGACCGGTTTAAAATCTCATCTAAAGCCTTCTAAACTGAAGGATTTTCAATAATTATTCGATATGGCTGAAAAGAAGAAAAAAATTAACATGGCCAAGGTCTTTAAGACTATTGTTTGGCCCAGACGAAAGCTGTTGCTCCTTGGATTTGTGCTCATTATCATCAGCAGACTCTCATCCATTGTGCTCCCTTACTCGGTAAAGCCCATCATCGATGACATCATTGGTAAGGGAGATTTTTCGAACCTTAAATTGATTTTGGTGGGAGTTTCTGCCTCGATTTTGATTTCAGCGGTTGTTTCATATGCTCTAACAATGCTATTAAGCGTTGAGGCTCAACATCTCATTTCTGTGTTGCGAGCCAATGTGCAGAAGCATTTATTGCGCCTGCCTACCCGGTTCTTCGATAACCAGCAAACGGGTAAACTGGTAAGCCGGGTGATGACAGATGTCGAGGGAGTAAGAAACCTCGTGGGCACCGGTTTTCTTCAATTGATTGGAGGGATTCTGATGGCGGTGATATGTCTTTTCTTTCTCATCAGCATCAGTTGGAAGCTCACTTTGTTTACGCTTATTCCCTTGTCCCTTTTTGGTGTCATCTCCATGAAGGCCTTTGGAAAGATACGTCCCATCTTTCGGGAGCGCGGTGAAATTAACGCAGAGGTGACCGGAAGGCTTACGCAAACTTTTGGGGGCATACGCGTGATCAAGGGGTTCAATGCCGCCAAACAAGAGGCCATTGTATTTGAGCAAGGGGTGGAGCGGATTTTCCAGAATGTAAAAAGCAGTTTAAAAACCACCAGCTTCGTTACCAGCACCGGTAGTTTTCTTTTTGGTGTTGCCCTGGTGGGGATTATTGGTATAGGTGGATATATGCTTACTGAAAAAACCTTGACCGCTGGCGAGCTGACACAGTTTGCCTTCTTCCTGGGATTTTTGATTGCTCCTATTTTTCAGATGAGCAACATCGGCAGTCAACTTACTGAGGCTTTTGCCGGGCTGGATCGCACGGAAGAGTTGATGAATATGGGCGTTGAGGATGATGAAGAAGTCAGGACCATTCAGATTGGAAAAGTGAAAGGAGACATTGAATTCAAAGACGTTTCTTTTTCTTATGAGGAAGGTAAGGAAGTTTTACAGGGGGTGACTTTTAGTGCGCCTGCCGGATCGGTTACCGCACTGGTAGGCACCTCGGGTTCGGGTAAGTCAACCATAGCCGGCATTGCCGCTTCCTTCCTCACACCACAGGCTGGAATGGTCACCGTGGACGGCCAGGACCTCTCCAGGGTTTCTCTTGACAGCTACCGCAGTCAACTGGGTGTAGTGCTTCAGGATGATTTTCTTTTTGATGGCACCATCCGCGACAATATTTTATTTGCAAAGCCGGATGCCACAGCGCAAGAAGTTGAGGCTGCCATTGCCGGTGCGTATGTCAACGAGTTTAGTGATAAGTTTGAAAAGGGGTTGGACACCGTGATCGGTGAGCGGGGCATTAAACTCTCAGGAGGACAACGCCAGCGGGTTACCATTGCCCGCGCGATATTGGCCGACCCCCGCGTTCTGATATTGGATGAAGCGACCTCGAGTTTGGATACCGAGAGCGAAGCACTGATTCAGGACAGTTTGAAAAAGCTGTTGAAGGGGAGGACCACATTTGTAATTGCCCACCGGTTGAGCACCATCCGCCAGGCAGACCAGATCCTGGTGATTGAGCAGGGACAGAT
Source organism: uncultured Ohtaekwangia sp. (assembly GCA_964395905.1). Classification (GTDB taxonomy): domain Bacteria; phylum Bacteroidota; class Bacteroidia; order Cytophagales; family Cyclobacteriaceae; genus ELB16-189. The sequence continues at coordinate 22,220 of CAYNCP010000035.1, read as the reverse complement.
CGCAGAGCGTGGCAAGCACGATGAGCTGATTGAGAAAAAGGGGAGGTATTACGAGTTGTACACGTATCAGGCGAGAATATAGTCCCCGATGGCTATCGGGATGGATACTGGAGGCTTGATACTGGAGACTGAATGCTTGATATCAGGGTTTCTTGTTTGGTCTTATCTCATTCATTGAAGTAGTGCTTGACAACAGACTGCACGGTTCAAGAAATAGAAACGGTTAAGGCGGCACTGTGCACAACACAGGGTGTATAGTCCATGTCGGGGTGATGTAAAAATTTTAAGATTTCTCTTACTTATTCTATCTTGTATAAGCGGACGCTGACGGCTCAGTCGGCACTTGCCGGGCTCCTTTCAGCCGCCTTTAGCAAAGCCTCCAACCCGCCACGTCCCATAGCCAAAGCGCTACGTTCATTAACCAACCAAATAAAATATTATGCCCAAAGCATCAAAAGTCAAGCCGGTACTGATACCCAAAGAAAAGTGGTTGAAAGTACAAAACCCGCCTAAAGGGGTTCTCGAGGGTCACGGGTATGGAATTAATTGTGTAGTCATCCGATACAGCGTAGATGGGATCGGGGAAGGACCTAATTTGCATGTGCATCCTTATGATGAAATGTTCCATATTCTGGAAGGACGTGCAGAGTTTACCGTGGGAAATCAAAAGTTCATCGCAGCAGAAGGTGCTATCGTATTTGGACCGGCTAATTTACCCCATACATACAAAAATCTCGGACCAGGTCGCCTGGACTCACTGGATGTACACCTGAATAGCGAATGGATTCAATATGATTTACCCCGTGAAGGAGAAAAGCTGAGTGCGCCTGAATTATCTTGATAGCGGCATTGAGTAATGCTTGTTCTTGTCCCGTCAAAAAATTTATGCAAGCACTCTGACAGAAATACTTAAATTATAGCCAGAGATATCTTTAACCTTGAATGATGGCAAAACACAGAATATTTACTTCTGCATTTTCGGGCGTCTATCCACATTATGTGCAGAAAGCTGAAAAGAAAGGCCGTACCCAGCAAGAAGTGGATACCATCATATGCTGGCTGACAGGGTATAGCTCCAAGGCATTGCATCAACATATCGATGAGAAAACGGACTTTGAGACCTTCTTCGATAAGGCTCCTCAATTGAATCCCAATGCTTCAAAGATTACCGGTGTGATCTGTGGGCATCGGGTGGAGGAAATCGAAGACAAACTGATGCAAAAGATCCGTTACATGGATAAGCTCATTGACGAATTGGCAAAGGGGAAGGCCATGGAGAAGATTTTGCGCAAGTAGAGCCTGTGCCCCGAACGGATAAGCTCAATAATGACAAAACAGCACCCGGTAATGGGCAGCGCATGAGACGGCAAACAATGGCCATATGAAAATTTGACAAAGAGGGTTAGTTTTGTGGGGTGATGCATCAAATGAGAAATAGCGTATTTGTCAGCCTGCTCTGGGGCTTGATGGGGCTTGTGTTGCTCAACATAAGCGTAGATACGCCCGACCCACATCCTCAATTTGTCCCCGAAGACCTGTCGGTCAATGATCCGGAGAGCATTGTTGAAATTGTGGTTGAAGAGATATTAGGTTATGAGGATGCCATCCAAGAGTATGACGACCAGGACACCCGGGATCAAGGCAAGAAGGGCAGCCTTAAAATTGACTTACTTCTGCAATTGAAACTTGGCCTCAACCATGCACCCTCGTTCATTCATGCTGTAAAGCAAACGCTTCCCGACTATAGAGCCGGGTTGGCCACCGGCCATCACCAATTGGAAACGCCCCCGCCTGAAGTTTAATTCGGTTCTCCAATTAACTACCTGGTAACCTCAGTAGTTGTCAGGACAATTTCCTTACGATTTAAAAAATTCATTTAACATGAATATCAAAAAAATATTGATGCTGATTGCGCTATGGGCATCGTCAAATGATGCGGTTGCGCAAATCACAGACGCAGAAATGGACAGTATTTATATTCATCAGGTAGAATTCCATAAAGAGCCGGACAAGGTTTTGCATGCTGAGCCGCTCTATATTGACTTGATCCGGGATCTCGGAGCCAGAAAAGGTGAAAAGGAATGGAACATTGGATTGGGCCTGACAGACAAACTCAAATTTGATTCCTACGAAGCCTTGATAGAATATGAATGGGCTCCCATAGATAGATTGGGATTGGAAGTGGAGTTGCCATTCACTTTTTACTCCACGGTAAATGGAACGGAAAGAGATGCTATTCCTTCCAACCGATTAAACAGCCTGAAGCTGGCCGCGCAGTGGTCCTTCTTTGTCAATGTGCCTATGGCAACATCCCTGGCGCTTGGATACATCAATGAATTTGAACTTTCAGACTTCCGGAACTTTGGTGATCCTTTTGTTAAAGGGAATATCTACAGCCCATTCCTGGTTGTGGCCAAACGCTGGGGAAACAATTTTCATTCATTGCTTTACACCGGACCAAAGATTGAGCAGCATTTCAGCAGCAAGAGGTTTTCTACCACTTATGACATCAATACAAATTTTCACTACATGATTTCCGGCACCAGAAACTTTATAGGAATGGAATTCAATAAAACCATTCGTGATGGCGACTTTGATATGACGTTGCGACCGCAAATGCGTTTGGGTATTACCGACAATTTATTGATCGGCATTGTGGCGGGAATTCCGGTGAGCAGAGAAAATGAAAGATTAAGTTCTTTTGTGAGATTGATATGGGAACCTGGGCACAAGAGCAAATAATTCAGGCTTATAAGGATTCGTAATGCCGAAATTATGGCCGGTATTTTTTTAATTTTCAATAAATAGGGCCGTTCGAAGTTAGTACTGAATGTAAAGCTCGTATTTTTGATTTGAATTTTGATCATGATCCTTCGCGTTGTTATTTTTCTCCTGCTCAACTTTGGTGCGCTGGCCATTGGTGGTTTGTTTACGGGCAAAGGAGTGGCTTCAGCATGGTATGCCCATTTGAACAAAGCGCCATGGACTCCGCCAGGATGGGTTTTTGGATTTGCATGGACCACCATAATGATATGTTTCGCATTTTATATGGCAGCGGCATGGGCCAGGGTTTCAAATGTCAAATGGCTAATGCTGCTGTACGCTGTTCAATTGATTTTGAATGTTCTCTGGAACCCCACTTTTTTTTATTATCAACACGTGTTGGCGGCCTTCATAATCATTGCCCTGCTAACCGCCCTGGTTAGTTATATGCAAATAGCGTATCGATCAGATTTATCATGGTTGTCATTATTGATATTGCCGTATTTCATATGGCTCGTGATAGCTACTTCGTTGAATGGATATATCCTACTGAAAAATTAGTTTGGCATCTTGCTGTCAGGCATTGAGGATTAGCACTAACTTCATGGTTGGATACCAATAAACCAAATGAAAACAACCATCCTCCTGATGCTGATTCATTTACTTACTGCATCGAATCACCCGGGAAAAAATCAGCTTAATGAAGTCAAAGAAGCAACCATCACTAACCTTTACGATGCTTTTGGTAAACAGGCCAATCTGACTAAAGACTTTGGATTCTCCTGCATTACAAGGTACCAGGGCAAGACCATTTTATTTGATGCAGGAAGTAATGCCGACATTTTCAAAATGAACACCGGTGTACTGGGTATTGATCTTGCGAAGATTGATATCGTGGTGGTTTCCCATGGGCACTTTGACCACCTCAATGGCCTTGACTATTTATTGACAATTAATCCTGACGTCAAAATATATTTTCCTTATGATATCTTTTGGGGTGCGCCCGTGCCATTTGACGCTACCGGACAAGAGCCGATGGTGAAGGATTCAATACCCGCCTACATGCAATACTTTGATGGGGAAAACACAAAATTTAATATCAGACAGTCGGGAAGGTTTTGGAATGCCAATATCGAATTTGTAAGGGCCTCCAAAGAGATTTTACCTGGTTTAAATATAATCGCCACCAGTTCGCAGTACATGGGATACTTTTCATGTTATCCAGGAAAAGGTTTTGTGGAGGGACAGTTTGATCAAAATCAGGACGATTGCAAGAACACCAACCTGCCTGAGCTTTCACTTTCAATGAAAACAGGCAAGGGGCAGGTATTGTTGGTGGGGTGCTCTCATACGGGCGTAGAACTTATTGTAAAAGAAACGCAAGCCGTTACATCAGATAAAATTGATCTGGTTTACGGAGGATTTCACATGTTGCCTTTTGACAGGGCACAAACGTTGCAATTGATTAATACCCTGAAAGATGACTTACAGGTGAAACGTGTTGCACCTGCTCACTGTACCGGGCATCTTGCTTTTAAGTTATTGCATGAGGCATACAAATCCGACTACCTGTATGTAGGACTGGGAGAAACCATTTCGTACTAGTGTTGTTTTTTTTAGTTTGTTTCGAATAATACATTAACTTAATTGAATTGATGATTCAACAAATCCATGAATTATGAAATCAATGACCTGTAGGCAATTGGGTGGTGCATGTGACAAAGTGTTTCGCGCCAATTCTTTTGATGAAATGGCCGGGATGAGTAAGAAGCATGGTATGGAAATGTTTCAAAAGGGAGACAAAGATCACCTGGCAGCGATGAATGAAATGCAAAACCTGATGAAGTCCCCTGACGCGTTGAAAGCGTGGTATGATAACAAACGAACGGAATTTGAAGCATTGCCAAATGATTAAGCTATGACTAATCGACCCATAGTAGAAGCAAAAATGTTAATCAGAAGGCCAGTGGACAAAGTATTTGAAGCCATGATTGATCCCGCGGTGACTAAGCATTTTTGGTTTACACGTTCCAGCGGCCGGCTGGAGCCAGGCAAAACAGTCACGTGGTATTGGGACATGTATGGTGTTTCAGGAGATGTTCATGTAAAGGAGCTCATTCACAATAAGAAAATATCCATTTCATGGGGCGACCAAACCACTGTGGACTTTGAGTTTATGGTGATTACTGACGACACTACCTATGTGACCATCAGGCATTACGGATTTAAGCAGCAGGGAGATGAACTCATTGCCGCTATCAAAGACAATACTGGCGGGTTTACTACAGTTCTTGATGGCATGAAGGCTTTCCTGGAGCATGGTATCCGGCTCAATCTGGTGGCTTACAAATACCCAAAGGAAGCAGGGGAGCACGGGTTAAAGTAGTCACGTGTCAGGGCTTATCCGGGGATTGGCCAATCCTAATTCATAGCTAAGCTGCAATGGTACGCTTTGGGGCGCATCGTTGGGAAGAAATCAAATGGTGAGGATAATTCTACAGTAATACTTTGAAATACAAAGTACTTTTATTTATTTTAAACTTTAAGCAACTTAATCAACATGAAAATCTCAAGGCTTAAATTTGTTATCATCTTTCTCATCTGCGGGTTTGTCTTTCAATTCGCCTCTAATTCACTGTTGGGTGACGAATTAGGTCTCTTTCCAAACAACGGTGTATGGTATCCCGGGGCGGGCTCGCCAATTGCCTGGAAAAATACAGTGGGCGCTGTGATCTATCCGGTCAAATATATTTTGGTTGAACCCTTATCATTTCTTGCTCAAGACCCTGACCCGGTACCTCCCGTGCTGTTGGTTGCATTTGGCATTTACTGGACGGCAATAGCATTGATTCTTTATTATCTCTATTATCTCATCAGTAAAATATTAAGGCGCAAAGCATGAATTCATTTCAGGTGCCCGCAAAGTCACAAAAAGGACACTTATGAGTAGGATGGAAGAAATCTACAATCAGGCCAGAGCTGACGAGTGGTTTAAAAAGTTTGCTGTTTTTTGCCGCGTGGCCTTAGCCGCAAGCTTTATTCCGACAGGCTTCGTAAAAATCATGGGTGAACGATTTGCAGAAGGGCTGCCGTCCAATAACCCATTAGGACATTACTTCGATGCCTTACACCAAACAGGATACTATTATACCTTTATCGGAATTGTTCAAATCCTTATAGCCATATTACTACTGATCCCGAGAACTTCTCTTCTGGGTGCGCTGATGTATTTTCCCGTCATTGTCAATATTTGTGTATTGACTTATGCTACCCGCTTTGCAGGCACCCGGCTTGTCACCATGATGGTATTGGCCTGCTTGTTTTTGTTAATCTGGGATTATGACCGCTTAAAGCATGTTTTATCTTTTAAGCAGATCCACACAGATCCACATGTGCTAGGAAAGTTCCCGGTCGCAAGACTCCGAATTATTTTTTTCGGAGGTTGCTCCGCAGTCCTGGCGTTCATCATCATCGGCACTTTCTATTTGTATGAGATCACACCAGGCAACTCAGAAGATGAGTGCAGGAATCAATGCGCCTCGGGTAATAACCCTGCGGCTTGCGCTGTTTTCTGCGACTGCATTTACAAGGAAGGCCAAACGTTGGAAAGTTGTTTGACAACTTATGATGCAGCAGAAGATTTTCGTAAATCCAATGTAAAGTAGCTTATGTAAGCGGAAATAAAGTAACGTGATTCCAATGCTTGAACCAGCGACTTCAATACACCTTGCGGAAGTGGCCGGTCGAAAGTTCAATCACGGGTTTTAAGAAACCGATGGCTTTATCTCCAGGGTGGTCGTAGAGTAGCAGTCACGTAAGCTTCTCCATCCAATACGATCATGGGATCGTTTACATTTTTGGGGTGATTCCTTTTCTCAAGCCGATAAGACCCTTGACCTGAATTTTGAGAATGGTAGTGGATACGATCGCCCTGAACGTACCAGGTGCCGCTGTCACTATTTTGAGAAGCTGTGCCTCCGTAATAGGCGTCTGTATTCACACTCATGGATCGCTCTGCTTCGTAACTGTAGGTACCATCTGCATTGAGTGTAATGCAACGGCTGGAAGAACTACCGCCCGAATGGGTGGAGGTCACATTGATCCAGCACCACTTACCCACCAGTTCCGGTGCAATGCCCTTATCTCCGGCCGATGGGGTTGCATTGCGCTGGCTTCCTTTGGAATAGATTGCCTGGCCCGCGTTACCCATGAGGGTTAATTGATTCCCTTTAATTGAATAGTTGAAAGCAATGTTTCCATCGCGTGTTATCAGGATGATTTGTGTAGCCGTTGACTGGTAGCTAAATGCATTGTTCAGGTAATGGCATTGTCCATTATTTTTAAACTCAATGGTTTCTCCATTGCCCGACCAGATGCCCAAGAGTTCTTGGTTTACCGATGGATCAGGTGGATCGGAGGGAGGACGGAGTGCCGATGTGGGTGCTTTCGTTATTTCCTGGCCTGTGCCACTCGCTTTTTGAAAAGTAACGGTGCCATCCAGATCACCACCCGAGAGTTGCAGGTTTAGGTGGGTAAGGGCAAAGGCATAGACGATGGTTTGTCCGTCAAGCATCATAGAAAGTTGGTCACCTTGAATCGCATAGCGGATATCTTCACCATCAAATTCTCCGGAACCATCTGCATTCAACATGAGTGTCATTTGGTAGCCGAAATCATTGTTATGCCATACACCCTGAATGGCGGATTGGTTTTGAGCCATGGCAAAAGTGAGGCCGCCCATTGCCAGCAACAAGGAGAGGTATCGGGAGGTGTTCATAAAAGCAGGGATTATAAAACTAAGTTACTGAAATTTCGGATTAAGGATATTTTTAGAAATACTTTCCCGGCAGATGAGGTGCATTACAGGAAATAGACGACAAAATCATTGCCCTTTTTTTCTTATCAAACATTGGTGAAGCGGAGGAGAAATCAAAAACAGAATAAATGGGCCATTGGCCTTAAGGTTTTGGCCGTTGTTGGTTTTCTTGTCCCCTGATGAGCGATGCTGTTTACAGATTCAAACGATATCTTCTGCGGAAATATCAATCATATCCCTCAGCACAGCTGCACAGGTACCCTTTGGATCTGCTTCAGCATTTTTTAGTGAGATGGATTCATACAAATCGGTTTTAATTTCAATGCCCATTTCCCAGCCATTGCACGAACCCATAAAAGAATCGCTGGCTATCAGCGTGGGTTTTACCGATAAATTCCATTGGCCATTTTTTTTATGGGCTGCTGCTACAAGCTTAATCCTGGTATTGGCCTCTGTTGATTTCTGTATTTCTTGCTGAGTGATCTTTTGTATCCCCTCAATTTCTATGTCATCTATCGTACCATCAAAGTCTGTAAATGACTTCATGATAATGAAAAGTTTGTTGGCGGTATCCTGACCACTCAGGTCCAGCGTTGGATCTGTTTCTGCAGCCCCCACTTCCTTTGCCACTTTGATCGCATCATCAATTGACACTCCCTTTTCCATTTCTTGCAGCACATAATTGCTGGTTGCATTAAAAATGCCCCACAGCCGTTCAGTAGTGGCAAATTTCAAATCTCTTTGAAGTACATTTATTACAGGCAGGCCCCCACAAACAGTTGCGCTATAGCGTATCATGGCCTCGTTTTCTTTGGCGAGCTCCATTAGCTCATCAAACTCCAAAACCAATGGCGCTTTATTGGCTAGCACTACGTTCCAACCTGCCTTCACGACATTGTTGAGCATGGCGAGACATGGATTATCAGCAACCAGTTTCACCGGAGAGCTTTCAATCAGCAAGTCGGCCTCCACACATTCTGATAGTTTCTCTATGGCGGTGGGGAGGAATTCGGTGAGTTCGTTTACCTTCTTTTTGTTGTACTTAAAATGGATTAATTCCTTATACTTAAATCCGCCAGGGCGTACGGCCATTCCTGTAGAGTCGACAATGCCAACTATTTTGAAGTGAAGGTTGTGCCTCACGGCTATTTCCTTTTCCTTTTCCTGTAAAATATGAAGAAGGCCCAGGTTTACATTGCCCAAACCCACCAGGACGGTTCTGATCTGCCTCACCATACTCTCTTATGCGTTGCCAAGTTCCTTAAGCGCCTTTACAAATACATCTAATTCCTGCGTAGTGGTATATACATTAGGTGTGATCCTGCACCCATGAACATTGGCCCCGTCAATTGCCACCGTATATATTTTGTATTTTTCGTGCAAGGTGTCTGCCAGCTCTTTTGGCTTCATGCCTTCGATGCCCACATTGGCAATGCCACACGACTTTTTCGGATCTTCGGGCGTATTGATGATTATATTTCCCTTGCCGCGCACCTGGTCGGACCAGTAGCGTTGCAGGTAGCGAAGTCTTTCCTCCTTTTTATCTCTTCCAATTTTGAGATAGAAATCTATCGCGTTGGAAATGGCCAGATCTGTAGCCACCGGATGTGTGCCAATGTGGTTGAGTAAGCCGATATCATCAGGATCGCGCTCACCTCCGGCCAACAAAGGCCAGACTTGTTTTACGTTTCCTTTTTTTACATATAAGAATCCGGCACCCAAGGGTACACTCAGCCATTTATGCAAAGAGGTACCGTAATAATCACAGTCCAAATCAGCCAACGAATAATTGATATGGGCAAAGGCGTGTGCGCCATCTACCATCACCTGCACCCCTTTGCTGTGTGCCATGTCACAAATTTTTCTTACAGGTAAAATGTGGCCGGTAATGTTGATCATGTGACAAATCATGAGCAACCGGGTTTTGTCTGTAATGGCGCTGGCATAGAGATCCACAATCTCCTGGTCCGAATTCGGGTGATTGGGAACGGAGACAATTTTATTAACAATGCCATATCGCTTCTCCATCAATTTGAATTGATTGAGCATGGCGCCATAGTCTTGTTCAGCCATTACGGCTTCGTCTCCTTCTTTCCAATGCATGCCACTGATCACCAGGTCCAGTGACTCGGTGGTATTGCGGGTAATGACCAGCTCTTCTTTGGAGCAGCCTGCCAATTCTGCCAGCTTGGCGGCCATCGCATTTTTGTTGTCCCACTGCACCGTGCGCATGTAGTATGAGCCCTGGTAATTTACTTCCCGTACATGTTTGATATAATTTTCCAGCGTCTCCTGCGGCAGAAAACAATAGTATCCGTTTTCCAGGTTGATGTACTCTGGTTTTAATTTATACCCACCTCTGATTTTGGCCCAAAAATCTTCATCCATGGCTACTTCGGACGAAGGCAAATGCGAGACGCTATCCAGTAGCTTTTCCATTGCACTGACGGAGGGAGAAATTCCTAAACCAAGAAAGGTAAGGTTCTTAAGGAAAGATCGTTTGTCCATGGCTTTACATTATTTTGACAATTTAAGGTAAAGATACGGCCCCTCATATGCAACTGGCATTACATGGACCAGCTGCCTTAATTACTTCAATGGGATGGCGTAGATATTGATGGTATCCTTCCAATGGGTCATTTCTTCTTTCGCTTTCAGCTCGATGGTTTTTGCGTTGGCGTGGAAGTCATCGAAATAGAATATCTGGTATCCATCCCGGTAGATGACTTCAAACAATTCCATTTTGGCTTCGTCAGAACTGGCACCGAAACTTTCAGCTATGATGGTGGGCTTGAATTGTTGAATCAGGCCCCTGATCGACTTTATGATTTCTTTGTCATACCCTTCGGTATCAATTTTTATAAAGGAAAGTTTATTGAGGTAGTTTGCGTATTCACGTTGCAGCAGGTGGGTGAGGTCTACACCTTTGATTTTTTCAGGTGCCACAAACTTGCCGTGTATGCTGTCTTTGGTGGTAGAAATTCCTCCATTGCCGAAAGAGGCTTCAGAAGAGACAAAGTAAAACTCATCTTCATCTTTGGAGATGGCATAGCGCAGGGGAACAATGTTGGTTTTGTCTTTATTCAACGCAGCATTGGCTTCGAGAATTTTAAACACGTAAGGATTGGGATCAAAGCCCAACGTCAGTCCAGCCTTGCCGGCAGCCAATGCCATGGGCACTGTCGTATCGCCAATATTCGCACCTATGTCTATGACCAGGTCTCCTTCTTTGATAAACTTCCTGAAAAAGTCAATGGTGGATTGTGTGAGGATAAAAGACTTCACCAGTGGGTTGGACCAATTGGCAAAATCGATGGGACCATCACCAGCTAGTTCAACGCGACTTATTATGGGGGGATATTCCCGGGTAATTCTTCTTGCCCTTTTGCGAGCCAGTGATTTCTTGAAGTAGTTGATCATTCATTTTGGTTTAATTCATCAAATCTGCATGAAAATAACCAATGAATAGCAACTGCGCTGGATTTTATGTAATGAATTTAGTCTGAATGAGTTTCGAAATACGAAGCAACCCAAGCCGCCAGCTGGTTGTCTGTCATGCTATCGGCTGATTCAACTCCTTTTAACTTTTGTGCCAACGTTTTGTTCTTTAAAATCATGTTAGCCAGTTCTTTTTTCATGTTAGCGGGTCCGAAAATGACCAGTTCATCGCTCTTGATAACCCGCTTCTCTACTGATTTCATAAAAGTCTTCACCTGGTGCTTGAATTTGCTCTCCTTTTGTCTCTCCAGGTTGAAAAACTGATTGCCAAAGCGCGTGAAGCTTTTGCCTTCGCCAGGGATGCGTTCACGGTTATCAATGCCTTCGATCACATGTATTTCTCTTTCATCTCCATGCAAGGTTACGATGACTGCTTTAGACAAGTCTATCCAGATACCCACTTTTTTTTTCATTACGTCCTTCATTGCATTATGGTTATTGCTCTAAAATAACCTTAATGGACCCTTGTGGCAATGAGGAAAGTCATCTGCGCTCCAATGGGCTGGCAGTGCGCTAATAATCAGAATACTCTGTTGGGTAAAGGAAAGTGATATCGATGTGAGAAACGCTATTTTGATATTTTTGTATAGCAGACATTTCCTTCCATTCCGGTGAATCAACAAAGTTCTTCCAGTTAAGCGCTCGGCCAATGGAGTCCGTGTGTGTGGTCATGTACATGAGGTTTGGCATTTTAGGTCCGGCTATCACTTCACCATAAAAGACAGCATTGAACTTTAGCTTGTCGAATAAAGTAATTTCTCCTCCTGCATTAAACATGTCCATCTTATTGCCAAAAATTTTCTCTGTTGCGGACTCGTAGCTCCTCAATTCATAGATGCGGTCCGTTCGGGGATTAGTGAGTGGAGAAGGTAGCATCTTTGGCATATAAGCAAATGCCCGAAGCAGAATAGTCGATATCCTGGCATAGGGGGGATTGTCAAACGGTGCATTGAGGTAATCGCTTCCTGCAGTCTGGTGTTGCGTATCTTCGTTAAGCGAGTGCTCCGTCTGTTCAAATTGATCTAAGGATGAAAATGGGAGGAGTATGAATAGTTGCCTGCTGGAATCTGTATCGCTTTTTCGGTTCTTGAAAATTCCTACCTGTCCAACTCCCAGTTTCTTTAAGGCCGGTACATAAGCCGCTTTGAGATATTGTTCGGTGACCTGCTCTTGCTGTTCATTGGAGAATGAGTATATCTTAAGCTGGTAAAACTCTCGTATATCGATAGCGGTGTCATGCTCAGAATTCGAGCTACCACAGTTAGACAAAACCAGAGCAATGATTACCAGGCGAATCATATTCATCATTTTGTTTTTTTTCGGATTATGGCTGAATTGGCTATTGGTGAAAACCGGCAGACACAAATTTGAATACTTCCGGAAGTGCACTCCGCCAGTAATCCCAATTGTGCACCCCCTCACGTACACGAAATTCATGCGGAACTTTTTTGTCAATCAATAGACTGTGCAACTCCATGTTGCCTTTGATGAGAAAATCTTTATCACCACAATCGATGTAATATTTAACCTTGGTCAAATCTTCGGTACTCGCATCAATTACAAGTTGAAGCACCCAATTGCGATTGAGGTGTTCATTTATTCTCCCTTCACCTTTGTTTATTCCGTAAGAAGGCCCAAAAGTTTTGTTCCAGTTTTCATCGGGCATATTGATGATGGCTTCTTTCGTTATGATGCCCGCACTCAGTGGTGCGGCCACGGAAAAGAGATCAGGATGCTTTAATGCCATGATCAGGGTACCATGTCCACCCATAGAAAGTCCTGCTACTCCACGATAGCGTTTTTCTGTTCGGCATCGGAAAGCAGATTCAATGTGAGGAATGAATTCATTAATAAAGAAGTCTTCCCATTTCACTTTTCCATCTGCACTATTTATATACCAGCTTACGCCTGCATCCGGCATGGCGATGATCATGGCGGTCATCTCCTGTGCTTGCATTTGTTTGTCGGCAATAGACTTTACCTCTCCAAATTGGGTCCATCCCATTTCATCATCGGAATAGCCGTGCAATAAATACAGTACTGGATATTTCCGATTGCTTTGATCATAATCAGGGGGAAGGTAGATGCTGTACTCGACTTCTTTACCCAGGATTGCGCTCTTGAGTTTAAGGCTTTCTTTAATCAAACCCTGTTGAGCTGCTGCACTACCTAACGCAAAGCACAATAAAACAGCGATTGTCAGTTTCGATGGCTGGCTCATAACTAATTACTTATTAGTACAATATACTGCCATGGTGACAGTTTCATTTTGCCTGGTTGAAAGGCTGTGCCTGTAAAAGCATCTTTGTAATCGCCTTCCATATCTTTTGTGTCCAACGTTATGGTTTGTTCATCTTTTGACATATTGATTAAAGCAATTACGGTATTATTTCCATTGACGCGCTTGGTGGCAAATACATGTTCGTTGCCATCATTCAATTTTTGCGGCATGCCTCCATAACCTCCATTCCAAAGTGCAGGGTTATCTGCCTTGATCTGATTTAACTTTTGGTAGAATGGGAAATATTGGTCAGGGTCGCTCCAGTCGATCGGATCCCGGTCAAAAAACTTCAGCCGTTTGTTCAGGCCAACCTCCTGTCCACTGTAGAGCACAGGTACGCCATAGGAAACAAAAGAAAATACGGCCATTGCCTTCACGCCCTCGCCAAAGCGTTCAAAAACTGTTCCATCATGCGAATTTCTATCGTGATTGGTGATCATGTTAAGCCTGAAAGCATTCATTCCAAAGTTGGCCATGTCGTTCGCGATGTGATCTTGCAAGACGTCTGCGTTAATGCCTTCTTTTCCTTTTCCAAGATCTTCAATAAGGCCCAATAGGCCCCACTCATAGCTGGCATGAAAAGTAATGTGAACGCGGGCTTCATCTCGCTCTGCCAGCCAAAACAGATCTCTCAGGGGATCGAGTGCTTCCGTTGCTTCTTCCCAAAAGAACAAAGGAATCTCTTCAGTAGGATGATCTGCACGGAAACCATCAATATTGGTTTCAGTAATCCAGAATTTCATCGCATCTATCATTGCGGCACGCGTATCGGGATTGTAGAAATTTAGAAGCGCAATGTCCGACCAGTCGGCTTCGTATACCAATTCACCCATGCCTTTCAGCTTATAGTAGTCTGCATCTTTGCCCAGTATTTTTCCGAGTCGCTGGGCTTGTGTGGCTGTCATGTAATATTCGGGATGCTCTGTGATCCACACGTGGTCCCATGAAGTGTGGTTGGGTACCCAATCTAGGATAACATGCAGGCCCAGTTCATGCGCCCGGTTGACCAACTTCTTAAAATCATCCAGCGTGCCAAACTCCGGGTTAGCAGACTTATAATCGCGTATTGAATAATAACTTCCCAGGGTTCCTTTTCTCCCTTCAATTCCAATGGGTTGGATGGGCATGATCCACAGCATGTCCACCCCAAGTTCCTTCAGTCGCGGCAGATCTTTTTCAAATGCTTTAAACGTTCCTTCCGGAGTATGCTGCCTGATGTTGACCTCGTAGATGGTCATGTCTTTGGCCTTTTCAGGAAATGTGACGGTGGGAGGGACTTCAGCTTTTTCTTCTTTTGATTCAGCACAAGAAGCAAAGAGCGTAAGTATGGCTAAAAAGTAAATTGATTTCATTGCTGAAAGATTTTACACAAGTTAGAAAAAGTGAAGGACAGATGTGTCAATCACCGGATAGAATATTGCAGGCCATACATTGAATGCTTTTCAAACGAATGCAGAAATGGAAATCTTGAAGCATATCGCCTCTTTACCATCCCTGTGAAGCTGTTGAATTCGGATTGTCGAAAACAGAATGTCTAAGTTAACCGCTTCTGCGTCATTGCCACCAAACCATGGACACGGAAATATTTAATCCTTACTTTCCACGTGTTTTCTGAAATTGTCCAATATGGCTTGCCATCCATCTCGCTGTATGTCCAGCGGATGTTTGGTTTCTGCCTCAAAGCTTTCCACCACTTTTGTTTGTGCACCCTCATTTGAAAATTTTATGTGCACCTGTCGGCCGTCTGCTATCTTGTAAGCAATGAATTGGTTGGGTTGCACTGCTGTGTACTCTCCAATAAAATCAAAGCTGACACTTCCATCTTTGGCGGCCATGGTGGTATTGAATTTGCCGCCCACCCTCAGGTCATTGGAGGACCTTGGTGCATGCCAATCTGATGAAGCGTGGTTCCATTGCACGATATCTTTTGGATCATTCCACATTTTCCAGACTTTGTCAATGGGGGCGTTAATTTGTGTTTCCACCGTGATGGTGGTTGGTTTTGTATCATTCATGGTTAATTGAATTGAATTATTTCAAGTTAAACTATGCTGACTGAATTACAGCAAGCTAATTTGGCTACTTTTTTTCAATTTGAATAAAAATTATTACTGATTCAAAGGCAGGTGATACTTCACCGTGAATTTTAGTATTAATTTAAAGTCAGTGTAGCTTACTTTAGAAATCATTTCATTGGTAAAAAAAATCGTAATCATGAAGGAACAGTTTTATAATTTATTTAGAAGTAGCATGTTGCTTTTGCTTATTCAAGGCGGATGTCAAAATGCCGTTGAACCCAAAGTAGTTTTCACCCATAATTTGCAGGATGGTGCCAAGCCATGGTCCTATGAACCAACGAGCCGGAGCGAAAGCAGTTTTACTTTTGCCATCATATCGGATCTCAATGGAGGTGAGCGCGAAGGCATATTTGAGGTGGCAGTTCAACAATTAAACTTATTGCAACCGGCATTTATTTTGAGCGTTGGGGATCTGGTAGATGGATCGGAGGATGTGGAGGAAATCAAAAAACAGTACAACAGTTTTGATGAACGCGCAGCCAAAGCAAACGCACCTGTTTTTCACGTGGGAGGGAATCATGATCTCACCAATAATGCGATGCGGGATTTTTGGAAAGAGCGATATGGCAGTCACTACTATCATTTCATTTATCAGAATGTACTTTTTTTGCTGCTTGATACCGAAGACTATGATGAGGCCTTCCGGCAAAAGATTCACCAGGCAAGAGAAGAGGCCATTGCTATTTTAGATGGTGACCATCCGGAGGATTATCCATCTACGGAGTACTTTAATTTGCCGGAGAGAAAGACAGGGAAGATTGAAGAAGCGCAAAATGCCTACTTTGAAAAAGTGATTGCGGATCATCCAAATGTGAGATGGACTTTTGTACTCATGCATAAACCAGTATGGCAAAGAGAGGGGGCAGGTAATCTTTCGCGTATAGAAAAAGCCCTGGGCTCAAGAGACTTTACGGTAATCAATGGTCATTTTCACAGCTATTCGCATACGATGCACAATGGACATGATTACATTATGCTGGGAACCACCGGGGGCGGCCAGAGCGCGAGTGATGCGAACGCTTTTGATCATATCACATGGGTTTCATTTAGTGATGACGGGCCTTCCATTGCAAATGTGCGCATGGACGGAATCTTAGATAAAACCGGAAAAATTCCGCTTGACGGTGAAAAGTATTGCTATCAGGCATCGAGATGCAATTCGGAATGAGAAAAGGATCTGAATTTATATCTTCACTATGAAAGCAGGTGTGACCACACGGCCTGGCCCTCCGGATGTCATTCAAATAAAAGATTTGCCATTCCCTAAAAGTAAACAAGGGTGGGTGCTCATCAAGGTAATGGCTTTTGGATTGAACAGGTCGGAAATATTCACAAGGAAGGGAGATTCCCCCAGTGTGAAGTTTCCTCGCGTGCAAGGCATTGAATGTGTTGGAGTCGTTGAAGAAGATCCATCGGGAACCTACACCAAAGGACAACAGGTGGCGGCCATCATGGGGGGTATGGGCAGAGACTTTAATGGAAGTTATGCGGAGTACACCTTGGTTCCACTAAAAATTGTCATTCCTTTTGAAAGCCAATTACCATGGCGCATGCTGGGGGCCATTCCGGAAATGTTTCAAACGGTGTCTGGGTCACTTCATCTTGCATTGGAAATTAAGCGGGGAGAAACTTTATTAGTTCGCGGAGGAACTTCATCCATTGGTATTTTGGCCGCGCAAATGGCCAAGTTACACGGCCTTACAGTGATATCAACAACGCGAAATCCCGACAAAGTAGAATTTCTGAGGGCCAACGGAGCTGATCTCGTGGTTATCGATAATGGAGTAATAGAACAAAAGGTAAAGGCGCTTTATCCCCTTGGTGTTAACAAGTTACTTGAGTTAATCGGAACAAAGACATTGGTCGATTCTTTGAAGTGTATTCTACCCGGAGGAATTGTATGCATGACTGGAATTTTGGGTAGTGAATGGACGATGAAAGAATTTACACCCATGGGTGATATCCCCTCCATGAGAAAACTTACGGTCTATATGGGAGAAGCTGATAATTTAAACAGCCAGATGTTGCAAGAATTTATAAATGCTGTGGAAATAGGCGCCATTCAGCTCGCCATTGACAGGTATTTTAAACTTGATGATATAGTGGAGGCTCACGCCTACATGGAAAGCAACCGGGCCAAAGGAAAAATTGTGATTCAGGTTAACAAAGATTAAAATTCTCCCTCATCACCATAATCTTCATCATCACGTTCACGGCTTCCGCGGTTTTTCTTCTGTTTTATACGATAGGTAAAGGAAAGTCTTACTTGCCTGGACCGCCATTGAAATTGAGAATCTTCTGTGAATGACTCGGTTACTGTTGACCCCCTGAATCTTCTTGTATTAAAGAGATCCCGGGCGGATAAGTTGATCGTGCCATTTCCTTTCAAAACATCCAGGCTTGCACCGAGGTCCATTCTGTATTCACTTTTCTGTTTGCCCTGCGTTCTTTTCTCAGGAGCGTTGTAGTTACCACTGAGCTGTAAATCCAATTTTCCTATTTTAAATTTACTATTAAGCCTGAAACGAGCCGTGTAGGTATCACGGCCAAGGATAATATCATTGTATTGCCCCTGGGTAATGGCACGGTAAAAATTTGCGTTTCCGTTGATGTTAAACCACTTCACCGGATCAGCGCTAAAGTTGGCCTCCAGTCCGTATGCATTTTCAATTCCAATGTTACGCGGGATAGATACTGTGTTGACTCCGTCTTCAGATGTTTGAACCCGTTCGATGATTCCTGTAGAGTAGCGATAGTATCCACCGAAATAGACAGAAGAATTTTTATAATTGTTCAATACACCCATTTCATAAGAGTCTGTATACTCCGGATTAAGATCTGTATTGCCCATGCGAATGTTCCTTGGATCGCTAAAAGAGGAGAATGGATTTAAATACCAGAACCGGGGACGGGAAAGCCGCCTGCTGTAGCTGGCCTGTAAAGTCTGATCATCGGTCACCTTATAGGAAATGAAGGCGCTGGGAAACGCATTCAGGTAATCCTTATTATTGGTCTGGCCCGTTTCGCGCTGAAATGTTTTGATGTTGGTTTGTTCAAACCGGATACCCAGTTGATATCCCCACTTGTCCATTTTGTTTTCATAAATCGAGTACACAGCATAAACGTCTTCATTGTAGATAAACTGGTTAGAAAAGTTGACTAGCGGAAAGAAATCTCCCTGTTCATCAATCTGCTCTACCAGGTAGTCGCTTGAGATTTCACGCAGTGTTCCGCGGTATCCAGCTTCCAGTTTTTTACCCTCGCCAAGCGGACGAACATAATCAATCTGCATCAGTGTGTTTTTATCACCTTCGTCATTGACGGCTCGCTGATATTGCAAGGCGGGGGAGTTGACTAATAGATTTGTCGAGTCAATTGATGAATCTTCCCTCTCACCGTTGTCTCTGATCTGTATCTGTGCATTCAGTTCATGGTCTTTACCCTCCATGATGCGTCTGTAGCTAACCTGATATTCCAGATTATTGTCTATTCCCTTCTGTACGTCCTTTCTTAGTGTGTTGTTGAAAAGGCCTGCACTCAGTGTCCTGTCGAAGTAGGTAATATTTGTGGTGTTCAGCTCATCTGAGACCCGCGACATGCCAGAAGCCGTGATGATGTTATCATTATTGATATAAAAATCCGCGCCTATTCTAAAGTTGTGCGAAGTACCCGTTCTTAGACGTTCGTTGTATATATAAGTAAAGAGTGTATCCCTTGAGACCCTGTCAGTAAAACCTCCGCCCGGATTTTCTCTGTAGTTGATGCCATAGCTTCCAAAGAGATTAACAGGTCCGCTGCGATAATTGACATTACCTGAAAATCCATAATTAGCAGGGAATCCTGTATTGGCACTGAAAGAACCGTTAAGGCCACGGGCTTGCTCTTTTTTTAGAATAATATTAATAATACCTGCGGAACCTTCTGCGTCATATCTGGCAGATGGGTTGGTAATTACTTCAATTCTTTCAATGAGGTTTCCCTGCAGTTGTCTCAATGCATCTGGGCTACTGATCCCTACAAGACCTGATGGTTTTCCATTGATCAGTATGCGGACATTTGAACTTCCCCTAAGGTTGACATTACCATCAACGTCTACCGAAATAGATGGAAGGTTGTCCAGGATTTCTGCGGCATTGGAAGCTATACTGTTTAGGTCCTGACTTACATTAAAAATCCGTTTGTCAATTTCCAGTTGCATCTGATTGCGCTCTCCTGAAATAACAATCTCAGAAAGAATTTCTGTATTTGACATAAGTTGGATCGTCCCAAGGGAGGCCATTGCTTTCTCTTTGGAAAGGCTGACCTTGAAATAGCGATCCTGAAAGGATATGAATTGTATTTTAACCAGGTAGTTTCCCGGCTTGGTGTATAACTCAAAATTACCATTCTGATCAGTGGTCGCTCCGGTTATTAACGCACTGTCGACAGGTGACAGGAGAATCGCGTTCGCAAATTGAAGCGGTGCTCCGGATTGATCATCTGTTACCTTGCCTTCAATTTTATAAGACTGTCCCAAGGCCAGAGAACCATGAAGTATAAAGAGAAATATGTATATTAATTGTTTCAGCGTGCTATTTGTCTGGTTAGTGGGTAACACAAAAATACCCCTGTGGTTTCTTTTTTTCCTCCAGTTGTTGATTATTGAAGGGTTTTTAGTTGGATCATAACAAAAAATAGATTATCGGTATCAGGATTTCCATGCCTCCAACCTGTCTGAGACGATTTTTTTGAAGCATCCATCCGTGCAGATTGATAATTTTTTAATGAGAAGCAATGAGATTCGCGCGTATTGTCCATTTTTTTGAATGGGCAATAATTCAGCTGGTGTAGGAACGAATAGGATAAAAAAATCATTCTCTATTATAGTTATAAGCGTGTTGGACCTAATTATTAAATATTATGTCATACCATGTAAATTATGCAACTGTATCTGAAGCACTCAGTCAGTTAAAGAGAAAAGGCTATTCCATTAATTACCGATTGACTGACACCGGTATCACCTGTGAGGAAGGTACGTTCTCCCCTGAACAGTTTGAGATTGCAGAAGTCTATCGATATGAGGGACAGACGGATCCCGCAGACGAGGCAACCGTTTATGGCATAGCATCCAATTCAGGTCTTAAGGGTGTGTTGGTAACTGGCTATGGCGCCACATCCAACCTGTCAGGGGACATACTGAACAAATTATCTCTTTCCTAAAAGCAAGCGGCCACCCTGTATTCTCTAAAACTTCATTAACTTGTTGGGTCACATATAACTTCAACAAGAAAAATTAAATGGAAGCAGGAAAAGATCCTAGACTTGCGGTGCTCATAGATGCCGACAACGTTCCGTATTCGAATGTCAAGG
The DNA here is from genome assembly GCA_964395905.1 of uncultured Ohtaekwangia sp. Taxonomy (GTDB): domain Bacteria; phylum Bacteroidota; class Bacteroidia; order Cytophagales; family Cyclobacteriaceae; genus ELB16-189. The sequence goes on along the minus strand of CAYNCP010000035.1, from coordinate 1,435 downwards.
AAATGCTGGAAGAGATTGCGAAATATGGTACGCCCACCTTCAAGCGAATATATGGAGACTGGACCAAGCCAACGGTATCCGGATGGAAAACCGTGTTGTTGGAGAATGCCATTACACCGGTACAGCAATACAGTTACACCTCAGGTAAAAATGCAACCGATAGCGCCATGATTATCGATGCGATGGACATCCTCTACTCTGGCAGGGTGGATGGTTTTTGCATCGTTTCGAGCGACAGCGATTTTACCAGACTTGCCACACGATTGAGAGAGGCGGGCATGAAGGTAATTGGCATTGGAGAAAAGAAAACACCGAGGGCATTTATCTCCGCCTGCGAAAAATTTATTTACATGGAGATACTGAAATCGGAATCTGAATCACCGGATAATGGCAAGAAATCAACAGGTAAGACAAAGTCAGATAAGAAGTCTGTAGAGAAAGTCGATCGCAACCTCATCAAACTTATTACCGATTCTGTTAACGACCTGGCGGATGAAAACGGATGGGCCTTTTTGGGTGAGTTGGGCAATTTATTAATTAAAAAGCAGCCCAACTTTGATCCGCGAAATTATGGATTCAACAAGATGCACCAGTTGATCAAGAGCATCGATAAGTTTGAAGTGGACCAACGGGACACTGGTAATAAAAACATTAAGCTGGTATATGTGAGGATCAAGTAACCCATGACACCGATCATTTTTAAAATGCATTGTTTTTTATATTCTTGCCTTTTTAATTACACTTTGCATGCCCGCAGAACAACCTTTATTTCTTAAAAACCTTTGGTACTTTGCCTTTCATGGCTCACAGCTGAAAAAAGGCAAACTGGTTCAAAAAGAAATTCTTGGAGAGAAGCTGGTGTTTGGTCGCGACCAGAAGGGCAAACCCTTTGCGTTAAGAGACAATTGTCCGCACAGGGGAGTTCCGCTCTCAGCCGGATGGTTTGATGGCACCACCATTCAATGCTGTTACCACGGCTGGAAGTTCAATTGTTCAGGTACATGCACTGGCATTCCGGCTTTACCCGATGATAAGATCGATGTAAGTAAAATAAAGGTTTACCAGTATCCATGTGAGGACATCAGTGATACGATTTGGGTTTACATTCCTCAGAATAAATTGAAATTGGAAGGGGCCGAGCAGCGCCTGCCAAATTTATTGATTAGCGGGGACAAAAAGTTTCTGCACGTGGAAACGGTGACAATGCCCACCAACATAGATCATTCTGTTATAGGGCTTATCGATCCCGCGCACGTCACCTTCGTGCATCAAAGTTGGTTTTGGAGATCCAGCAAAAATCTCAAACTGAAAGAGAAGAATTTTGTACCGGATGATTTGGGATTTAAAATGGCCCGGCACAAACCTTCCTCCAATTCAAAAGGATATTCCATTCTGAAAGGTGGCACAAGTACAGAAATTAACCTTCAGCTTCCCG
>CAYNCP010000034.1:28420-43196 GCA_964395905.1 uncultured Ohtaekwangia sp. | reverse complement strand
CTTGCTTACGCTGGTGGGTGTAGCTGTTGGGCTGGGCAATGTTTGGCGGTTTCCCTACATGATGGGAAGCTACGGTGGCAGCGCTTTTCTGGCCGTTTACCTTTTGTTTACCTTACTTTTTGCGTTCCCCGCTTTGATGGCAGAAATGACGCTAGGCAGAATGAGTGGGAAAGGAACCATCGATGCATTCAGGTTAATATTTGGACGAAAGGCCGGGCTCATCATCGGGCTTTTTCTACTTGTCGTAGTCACCATCTCCGGATCTTATTATGCAGTAGTTGTAGCTAACGTGATATTCACAACAGGCTTTTCAATTGTAGTTGGATTCGGATCAGGGAATGAATCAACTTACCATGCGCTCCTGTCCTATCAATGGGTTCAGTATTGCATCACGATCCTATTAATAATCGCTTGTTTATATGTCATTCACCGGGGACTAATAAGAGGGATAGAATGGCTCAGCCGGATCATCATGCCATTCTTCGTTGGGGCAATTTTATACATGATTTTGCATTCGATGTCTATTCCTCATTCCGGTGTTCAGTTCATTTCATTTTTGAAACCTGATTTTTCAAAATTGGGAGGAAATGAAATCTTTGCCGCTTTAGGTCAGGCATTTTTCTCGGTGGGTCTAGGCGGAACATTTGTGGTGGTTTATTCAGGCTACTTGAAGCGCGATGAACACATTCCAAAGATGGCGATGCTCACCTGTCTTGGAGATGTCGGGGCTTCCCTACTTGTCAGCTTGTTTTTGGTTCCCTCCATACTGGTTTTCGGACTTGACATGGCAACCGGCCCCCGGCTAATCTTCGAAACCTTTCCGATTTTGTTTGCAACCATGCCCGGTGGCCGACTGATTGGCTCCTTATTTCTTTTCACATTATCAATGGTTGCCTTTTTGTCTTTAATTGCGGCCTACCAGGTGCCTTATGTAAGCATTAAAAATGAAAAGCCTGACTTCAATTCCAGGAAAATGCTGTTGGCCATAGGAATTATTCAAAGTCTTTTGGCATTGCCAAGCAGTATATTCCCTTCGCTGATCGGTTTCCTTGACTTGATATTTGGATCCGGCATGCAAATTTTAGGGAGTGTCATATGTGTATTGGGTCTTACCTGGGGACTGCGAAAGGGCAGTTCCGAGCAAGACATGTTTCTTGATAAAAATGATATGATTACCAGGAGATTAGGAATTTTTTGGATCAAATGGGTAATTCCGACCGCCCTGTTCATTGTGCTGGTAGGCTATATCTTAGAGCCTGTCTGAGACAATAAATTCCATATATTTGATCGGCATTTCCTCACCTTAATTTGGTTAAAAAAATAATTTCCCATGAAAAGATTTATCATCGCATTGTTACCCTTCTTTTTGCATGTTTTTACAAGTGTAGGGCAAACCAAACTCATTGAGAAGGTTGAGAAAAAAGACAACAACATCGTTATTCCATATGAAAAGTATGTGCTGTCAAACGGGCTTACGTTGATTATCCATGAAGATCATTCCGATCCGCTGGTGCACGTGGATGTAACCTACCACGTGGGTTCAGCACGGGAGGAACTCAATAAGTCAGGGTTTGCTCATTTCTTTGAGCACATGATGTTTCAGGGATCAGACAATGTGGCTGACGAGGAGCATTTTAAAATTGTAAGTGAGTCGGGTGGAACGTTGAACGGCACTACGAACAGGGATCGTACCAATTATTTTGAAACATTACCAAAAAATCAATTGGCCACAGCCCTCTGGCTGGAGGCAGATCGAATGGGCTTCTTGTTGGATGCGGTTACTCAAAAGAAGTTTGAAATACAACGCGAAACCGTAAAGAATGAAAAGGGACAAAACTATGACAATCGTCCTTATGGATTATGGAGTGAAATCAATGCTGCCACTTTGTATCCCTATGGCCACCCTTACTCCTGGCTCACCATAGGCAAGTTGGAAGACCTGGACCGGGTAGATGTAGAAGATTTAAAAAAATTCTTCCTCAGGTGGTATGGACCCAACAACGCTACTCTTACCGTGGGTGGTGACGTGGAAGTAAAAGATGTGATCACACAGGTTGAAAAATACTTTGGTGATATTCCCAAGGGCCCTGCCGTAACCCCCATGAAGTTGGACCCCGTGACGCTGGAGGCTGATCGATATGTATCTTATTATGATAAAAATATACGCTTTCCTGCACTGCTCGTAACTTATCCCACCGTACCTGCTTATCATCCTGATGAACCTGCGCTGGATTGCCTCAGTGAAATACTGGGTACAGGTAAAGGAAGCTATTTCTACAAGTCATTTGTAGAAACTCAAAAATCCATTCAGTCCAGTGTGTTCCACAACACCAGCGAGTTGGCCGGAGAGTTCACCATGTTTGTACTCCCGTTCCCGGGAAAATCCTTAACTGACTTCGAAACAGAAATGCGCCAGGCGCTTGCAGATTTTGAAAAGAATGGAGTCAAAAATGAAGACATACAGAAATTCAAAGCAAGGTATGAATCAGGAACGATCAACAGGCTTGCTACAGTAAGTGGCAAAGTTTCGCAAATTGCTGCCTATGAAACATACACAAGCAACCCTAATTTTCTTCAGGAAGAGTTGAAAAGGTATTTGGCTGTTACCAAAGAAGATGTCATACGTGTATACAATACGTACATAAAAGGAAGGCACGCAGTAATTCAAAGTGTGCTGGCCGAAGAAGACGGGACGCCATCGCACCCGGACAATTACACACCCGTCACCTCAGGTGAAAACCCCTTCCCTACTACCGACTATAGTGGGCTCACTTATTCCAAGCCAGCTAGCAAGTTTGATAGGAGTAAGCGTCCTGCCACCCCACCCAGTCCTTTGGTGTCAGTTCCTGAGGTATGGAATGCTACTATGAAAAACGGCATTAAAGTAATTGGAAACAAATCATCAGAGATTCCTACTGTGGCTTTGGAGTTAACCATCAATGGCGGGCATAAACTGGAAGCAAGTATGCCGGAAAAGTCTGGTCTGGCAGAACTGACTGCCGCCATGCTAAACGAATCAACCAAAAATTTCACAGCGCAAGCGATCTCTGAAGAGTTGGAAAAACTGGGAAGCAACATTAATGTGAGCGCTGACGACAACAGTACTTCCATTTCTGTAAGGTCACTTACCAAGAACCTGGATGCCACTTTAAAATTATTCGATGAAGTGTTGAAACGACCATTATTTTCTCAGGAGGATTTTGATCGGGTAAAAAAACAACAGCTGGAAGGCGTGATGGCACAGGCCAAGCAACCGGTTTCCATTGCAGATAATGTATATCGAAGACTGCTATATGGCGATGAGAACATTTACAGCGTCCCAAGCAGCGGAATTGAGGAAACTGTCCAAAACATTACCCTTGACGATGTAAAGAACTTCTATCAAAATTACTATTCGCCCAAGGTAGCGGAATTGGTGGTGGTAGGAGACATTGATAAAAAGAGTTTGATGCCCAAACTTGCATTTCTGGAAGCGTGGACGGGCAAGGATGTGAAATTACCGTCATTGAAAATTGTCGATGATAAAACGAAGACTAAGATTTATCTGGTGGACAAGGAACAAGCACCGCAATCAGAAATCAGAATTGGCTATCTCACTGACATGAAATATGATGCCACCGGAGTGTATTTCGAGAATTACCTGATGAACTACAATTTGGGCGGTGCCTTCAACAGCCGGATCAATCTCAACCTTCGCGAAGACAAAGGTTATACCTATGGCGCTGGGTCCTATTTTTCTAGCGATGATGATCCGGGTCCCTATACTGCTTACGCAGGCGTAAGGGCCAACGTCACGGATAGCGCAATCGCAGAATTCATGAAAGAAATAATCAACTATGCCGACAAAGGCATCAGTGCTGAAGATTTGACCTTTATGAAGAATTCCATTGGTCAAAGAGAATCTAGATCATATGAGGCCCCGTGGCAAAAAACCGGGTTTTTAAGAAGGATTGTGCATTACAATCTTCCAACGGATTATGTGAAAAAACAAAATGAAATCATCAGGAACATGAAGGTAGAACGAATCAATGAACTGGCTAAAAAGAATCTACCCTATGCGCAAATGAAAATTATAGTCGTTGGTGATAAGAACTCCATTGCGCCAGGTCTTGAAAGACTGGGTTATGAAATCGTGAACGTGGACGTGAAGGGAAATATAATTGATGATACTAAAATAGACACCAAGAAATAGATGATCTCAAATTAAGCACCGCCCCTATTAACAAGCAGTTCTTAATGGCATAGCACAGTCAATACTTGGACCCCAACAAAACGCCAAAAGCAACTACGCTTTAATGTAATCTGATGAAATTCAGATAATGTTCTGAAAATCATTTTTGATTAACTTGGGTTTGTAAAACAAAACCAGGTCATGAAGAATTTTAAAAAAACCGAGGATAACATTCAAATGAATCTAGTAGAAGACCACGATGGGATCATCACCATTCGAGGAGGCGGAGGAAGGCGGGATTGGAACGGAATACACTATCAGCAAGGGATGTCTCAGAAAAATGTGGGTTCCGAAAAGCTTTCCGTAAACATCGCTACCATACCTCCTGGTGGTGTAGCCTACGCTCACATCCACGATGGATTTGAAGTCATGTTGTACATACTCGAAGGCAATGTGCGCCATGAATTTGGCGATAAGCTGGAAAAGTCATTAGAAAATACTGCAGGAGATTTTATTTTCATCAAGTCGGGTGTTCCTCACGAAGTATTCAACATGAGTGATACAGCACCAGTTGTTGCGTTTGTCTCGCGATCTGCCGCCAATGAATGGGACAACATTGTACCTTACGACAGAGAAAAGGGAATAGTGATTAGTAGTAGTTAATCACCATCCCTGAATTATTCATACAGCTAGAATTCGCTTGACCCCGCTGCCGGTAAGGGCTTTCTCGGCAATTTTTCGTTGTGCTGAGATGTATTGTAAACGAATGAAGCGACTATAATTGCCATTTGCTTCAAATCATCCATCACCAATCGCTCGTAGGTGTCCATATTTGTGTGGTGTGTTCTTGTATTGTATTCGATGGGATCCTGAATGAACTGAAAACCAGGAATGCCAACCCCGTCAAAAGCCAGGTGGTCAGTGCCTCCGGTATTCTGGATGGTCAGTGTAGTGTTATCAATCATATCGTCAATTGGCACAAACCACTTTTCGAACACAGGACGAACCGCATCGTTTCCTTGCAAGTAAATACCCCTGATCCTTCCCGTTCCATTATCTATGTTATAATAGGCAGAAACTTTGTTATGCTCCGGTTTAAGTTTCATATCTGCCGGATCAGCAAAATGATTCTTTACATAGTTACGCGAACCGTATAGGCCTTGCTCCTCTCCTGACCACAGCGCAATACGGATGGTACGCTTTGGTTTTAGCCCAGTCGCCTGCAATATGCGTACAGCCTCCATCATCACAATGCAACCCGCTGCATTATCAGTTGCCCCCGTAGCTGAATGCCAGGAGTCAAGATGGCCTCCCAACATGACCAGTTCTGCTTTCAGGTCCTTATCAGTTCCTGGAATTTCAGCAATCACATTGTAAGAAGCCGGATCCGGAAAGAAGGTAGTCTTAATCTCAGCTTCTACTTTCACGGGCACTCCCTCCTCAATAAGACGAGCCAATAAGTTGGCATGCTCCGGGGCAGTTTCAACTTCAGCAACGGCCGGCATAGCATCTACATTATATGAGGCTCCGTTGCTGGTGAAGAAGGTACCATGCTTGCCGCGTGTTCCGCGAATAACTAATTGAGCCTGTTCGGTTTTTAAAAACTCATCTACCTTCCTGCTCAACGCCCTTCTTGCCCTGTACTGTGCAATCAGTTCTGGTGAATACCTGTTGCTGGCACCCATCGGTTGCTTCGCCAATTTTTCAAGTTCCTCTTCAGTCATTCGTGACGCGTCAGCTTCGAATGATGGTTCAAATGTGGATGAAGACTTCACCAGTACAATTTTGCCTGCCAGCTTTCCCTCGAATTTTTTAAAGTCCTCTTCCTTTTCTATAGTCATTAATGTCACCTCCCCAGCTATAGGTCCATCTGTGCCACCCGTCCAGGCCTTGGGGGTGCCAATGAGTTGTAAATAGTACGGTGAAGACATGGCCACATAGCTTTTTTCGACTTGCCATCCTTTTCCGAATTCGCCCCATTTTTCCAATGTTGCATTTTTTAATCCCCAGGCAGTAAGTTGTTGCACGGCCCAGTCAGCTGCCCGCTTATAGCCAGGTGAGTTGGTAAGCCTAGGACCTGAGGCATCCGTCAGGTGGAAAGCGATTTCCTCAACTTTGGAATTATTTAGTCCCTCCTGCTTAATGCGGTGAATGGCATTGAGGTCTACCTCCTGGGCAAGGACGATAGCAGAAAGAAACATCAGAAATACTACAGACAAGAATCTTTTCATACGTGAATAGTTGTTGAGATATTAATTTTGATTCTCCAATGTAGGAATAACTTTCGCTAACTATCTTAAAAAAAATGATAAACGGATTATTTATAAATACTTGTAACCCTTACTTTGAATGGAAAGAAAACCTTTTCAAATTGTACGCATGAGAATGTCGATGTCAATTATACTTTGGCTTGCCTTCAGTGTGGCATGGGGGCAAGACAAAATAAGTCCTTTAGTTAAGGTCCTTTCCTTTAACATTCTGCACGGTGCCACTACCCAAGGTAATTTTGATCTGGATGCAATTGCAAAAGTAATCATTGATGCAGAACCGGATCTGGTAGCATTGCAAGAAATCGACTTTAAAACCAGGCGGGCAAGGCGTTATGACTTGGCTACAGAACTGGGCTGGAGATCGAAATTAACTCCGGTTTTCGCCAGGGCAATGAAATATGATGACGGTGAGTATGGTGAGGCGGTGCTGTCAAGATTTTCTTTTATCAGCACGCGAAACGTTCCCCTGCCCTACTCCACTGGCAATGAGCCCAGGGCAGCATTGGAAATTATTACCGTATTGCCATCCGGTGATACCATTGCGTTTATTGGTACACACCTTGACCACCTGGAAGATGAGACAGACCGGATTTTGCAAGCTGCTGAAATCAACCGGGTATTTGCGAGCAATAAATACCCAACCCTATTAGCCGGAGATCTCAATGGAGAGCCCGGAAGCAGACCCATTGACATGCTTGAAACCACCTGGAGTTCTACCTACGAAATGGCCCATATCCAGTTCACCTTTCCTTCAGATGCCCCGGTAAAAAAAATTGACTACGTAATGTGCCACCCGAAGACCAAATGGCGGGTAATAAAAAGTGAAGTTATTTGTGATAAAATCGCTTCTGATCATTGTGCTTACCTGGTCACCCTGGAACTTCTTTGAGGTTATTATTAACAACCGACAGAAAAAAAAACTACCTTTTCGGTTATTTGAACAACTTCCCTTCTCATGATTACCATCCTAAAGGAAAAAGACAAAGACAATTATGAATGGATAGACATTACGGGTCCGGAAAAAGCGGAATTGAACGAAATTGCTATAAAGTACGACTTGCACAAGGCACTCGTGGAAGATTCACTACAGCCGGAACATCTGCCCAAATTTGAAATGGTGGGTGATACTCAGTTTATCATCCTCAGGGTTTACAGCAGCGTTGCACCAAAGGAAGCTGATACGATTCAGGAAGTGACAGACAAAATTGCTGTATTTATTGGCGTTAATTTTATCATAACCATTCATAGACGCGACTATGACTTTTTGCATGAGATTAAAGTAAGGTACGCAGACACTCGAAAAAGTACTTCGCCACACCAGCTCCTTTTCCGAATTATTCACGCATCATTATCCAGTTACGAAGTACCTACCAAGGAGTTGGGACGCGAACTTGATTTTTATGAACCCAAAATATTCCTCAGAAAGAAAACACCTGCCCTCTTACAAAATCTATATTACATAAAACGCAAAGCTTCTGTGATGGATTACATCTTTGATCTTTCCAAATCCGTCATTGAAAGTCAGAAAGGAAAAATAGCATCTACACATTACAATCAACTCAAAGATGAAGTACTGCGCTTACAAACCAATACCAAGCATGTAATTGACAACGTAGCAAACCTATTGAATATATACATTTCATTGTCTTCGCAGCGCACCAACGAGGTTGTGCGGGTGCTTACCGTATTTTCCGTTTTCTTTATGCCATTGACATTCATTGTAGGTATTTACGGTATGAATTTTGAATTCATGCCCGAACTCAGATGGCATTATGGGTATTTTTTTACGATGTGCTTAATGGTATTGATCACTTTGGCTATTTTTATTTGGTTCAAACGCAAAGGATGGCTTTGATGGTTGAGCAAAGGCTAATCCAGATGAATAATAATAATGGTCGTAAAATCGCTATTTATTTAATTGAGCAAGCATGCACTCCGCACCGAGAATGTTGTTTGTATTTCTTGCCTTAACACCAATTTTACTTTGTGCCCAGCATTCATCACCAGACACCGTCACTGCTCTATACTCAGAAGAACATATCATTTTTGATGGAAAATTGAATGAATCAGTTTGGAGTAATACGAAGCGTATCGATAATTTCACGCAGCGCGACCTGAACTTCGGAGAACCATGCACCGAACGCACCGAAGTAGCTGTAGTTTATACAAAACTTGCCCTCTACATAGGATTTTGGATTTATCAGTCCGACACCAAAGCAATAATTGCTAAATTTCTTCAGCGCGACTTTGATTATGAAACCGATGACAACTTCAAAGTCATTCTTAGTCCTTTTAATGACAGGCGAAATGGCTATGAGTTTGTGATCAACCCGCTTGGAGCACGGGCAGACTTATTGGTTTCAGGGAACGAAAACAGCAACATCGACTGGAATGGTGTCTGGGATGCGAAAACGACAATAGATGATGAAGGATGGCACGGAGAAATCGTCATTCCATTTACTTCCCTTAAATTTAAAAAGAACGATAAGCACACCTGGGCCATTAACTTTGAACGTAACATTCGGGCCAAAAATGAACAGGCCAGATGGCAAGGTTGGTCACGTGATTTTAATTTTGAAAGTATTGTGAATGCCGGAACGCTTGCCGGCATTGAGGATATAGGCTATGCCAAACGTTTTGAGTTTAAGCCTTACGGACTCAGTGGCATTGATGACTCCCGACAAGCGGCCACCGACTTCACTAATAAGGTAGGTGCGGATTTGAATGTAAACATCACGCCCACCCTAAAACTGAATCTTACTACCAACACGGATTTTGCGCAGGTAGAAGCTGATCGAATCCCGGTAAACCTGACGCGGTTCAGCGTTTTCTATCCAGAGAAACGTGAATTTTTTCTGGAGGGATATCAAAACTATGAATTTGCTTTTGGAGGAAATGACCGGGCCTTTTACACACGCACAATAGGACTGGAGAACAGGCAACCCGTACCCGTGCTCGCTGGCTTGCGGTTATTTGGAAAAGAAGGACGGAGCAACATTGGATTGTTATCCATTCAATCGGGGGCCAAAGACAGCATTCCACCTACCAACCATACCGTTTTTCGATATCGGCATGATATGGGAAAGCAATCCAACCTGGGGTTTATCACCACCTCAAAAATTAATGCGAATCAGAGTAATCAGGTTGGAGGTGTTGATGCTACTTACAACACTTCAGAGTTTCTTAAGAATAAAAACCTGGTTGTGTATGCCAACTATGCACAAAGCTTTACCTCTTACCGTGATGAAACAACAAACCATCCGGATGGAAACGGACATGCCTATCGTATTTTTGTAGACTATCCCAACGATGCCATGGACATCTTTGCCTCGCTCAGTGAGGTGACCGGAGACTTCAATGCGGAATCTGGTTTTCTCAACCGGAAAAATTACCGGCAATACAGATTTAACTTCCGACTGACTCCCAGGTGGTTAACGGCATATGGGGTCAGGAAAATGAATCTCAAACCCTGGGGGATTGACTACTTTGAAACTTTGAATACAGGTGAAATGGAATCCTTTTTTAATGAGACGCGTCCTGTTGGCTTTTTCTTCAAGAGTGGAGAATTTTTTGAGTACAACCTCATTCAACAATTCGATCGGCCAGATGTTGCCTTCGACCTCACAAGCACCATCACCATTCCAGCTGGGCGATACTGGATGTATCGTCAACAATTTCAGTTCGGCACTTTTCAGGGGCGTAGAATCTGGTTTGAAACAAAGTATGAATGGGGCGGATATTATACCGGACATATTAAAATTACCGAGTTTGAAGCAGGAATTAATTTAAGCCGGCATCTCAATCTAAGCACGCAATACACCTATAATCGAATAAGGTTACCGGAAGGAAATGTGAACACCAATGAACTGGCACAGTTTATCAACTATGCTTTTAATACGAAATTGGCTGTTGCCTATTTTATTCAATGGAATTCAGTGGAAGACTATTTGGCGGGTAATTTTAGATTGCATTGGATACCGAAGGTAGGCACAGATTTTTTCTTTGTGCTTAACCAAAGCTATAATGACCTGGAGCACCTTCAGTTGCGCACGCCCAGCACCAGTACGGGAGTAGCCAAACTGGTTTGGCGAGTTTTATTTTAATAAACAAATAATATCATTCCACAGCTAATGCCCGATATGGCTAGCTATTTCCCAAGATCCGGCATTCAGAAATAGCAGGCCATTCATTACTTTTATACTCAACCAAACCAAAATAAACTATGAAAGCCATTATCACGCTGCTTTGCGCCACCATCCTATTTGCCGGTTGCCAACCCCAGCAGGACAATGCTGCCAATGAGGCCTTTGAAAAGAATGCACAAACTGTATTGGCTAACCTAAGCGGTTGGCAAGCTGAAAATCTGGATTACTCCATGTATGCTGATGACTTCATAATGATGGATACTGGGTTCAACGGTCTGGACTCTGTGGACAAGGAAACAATGATGAAGTACGACATGGAATTGTGGAAGAACTACGATTTTAAATTGCTGAATGAGCCCGTTCTGTTGCCGGGTGTGAATGCGGACACCAAACAACCAGATGGATCGGTTCGCCATTATTCTTCGTGGGAGGTGACACGGACAGCTACGGACAGTACTGAAGCAAAATCCGGGGTGATCCAAATGTATGAATCATTTGACTTCAATGCCGATGGGAAAATTATCTTTCAGCAAACCTACGGTGACTTTACCGGATTGATGAATTACCTTAATGAGGCAAAGGATAACGGCATGTAATTACTCCTGTGGATTAAGTCTTGTTAAATTGATGTCAGCAGTTTTGTCTGCAGACATTTTTCTTATGATTTGATTACGCCCGAGACCCATAAAATCATGAGATAAACTTCAAATTTTCATCGTATTTCGCTCATTAAAGCCAAAATATTCTGATCAGGATCACGGAAGAACGCCATCCAAAGCTCATGATCAGGCATACTGGCCACTAAATGTGGTTTCGTTTCAAAAGCCAGTCCCTTCTCAGTCAGGTTGACAAACGATACCTGCAGGTCAGTGACCTTGAAGTATATAACTGATCCCATACCTGCATTCGCTTTGGCAGGGGCATCAAGCATTATACGCACCCCATCGCAATCAAAGAATCCCAGTCCAGGTGGAGCTTGAAACAAAAATTTCATTCCAAGTACATCTCTGTAAAAAGCAACTGCTCGATCAATATCAGTTACAGGGATGGCGATTTGGCCAATCCGACTGAGGGCATTGTCAGGTATTTTTGAACTCGTCACCATACATTTGATTTAGTCGTTTGTTCCAATTTAGGTTCAAGCAAATAATTTATCCATACGTTTCTGCATCTCCTCTTGTGTTACATCCTCTTTGTGGGTGGCAATTGACCACTTATATCCAAAAGGGTCCATTACTTGTCCGGTCCGGTCACCATAAAATTCATCTTTTACCGGCATTATTTGCTTGGCACCGGCATCAATCGCTTTCTTGAAAGACTGATCAACGTCTTTCATATACAATCCCAATGTCACAGGATTTCCATCTAATGCAAGCGGGCTTTTTGTGCCCCACTCAGGGTTTTCTTCAGCCATCATCAGTAATGAGCCTTCAATTTCTATTTCGGCATGGGCAATCCTGCCGTCAGGCATGAGCAAACGAAGCTTCTCGGTGGCTCCAAATGCCTTCTTGTAAAATTCAATGGCCTCACTGCAACCTTTAATTGTGATGTGGGTGTTCAGCGAATTTGCCCCAGGATAAATGTGCGACTTCGTCATGGCTTTAGGTTTAATTACTTAATCATATCAAATAACCCATTCCGGTGTTCGTAATCAAAAGTTTAAGTCAAAATTCCTGTACAATTTAATAAATTGCTGCATGTGCTACGAAATCCGAACGCTCACCCTGGCCAAACTTAAATATGCCAGGCGCTATGGAGACAGTTTCCTGGACTTAAGAAAGTTGGATGAACTCCTCCAAAGGCTAACCAAGGTTTATTATGCATCCGGATTTGATCATCCTGATTTACCTGTAATCACTAACGAGAAAACAGATGAAGTGCAAATGCTGAATTGGGGGCTCATACCCTACTGGACCAAAAGTGCGGAAGACGCGGTAAGGATTCAAAATCAAACACTCAATACACGTGCTGAATCCATTTTTGAAAAGCCGGCATTCAAAGAATCCATTCGAAAACGCAGGTGCCTCATCATCATTGATGGATTTTATGAACACTACCACAAAGACAAGAAAACATTTCCACATCACATCGTAAGAAAAGACCGTGAACCTATGACCCTGGCTGGTGTGTGGGACACATGGAGAGGTAACGGAATGGAAAGAACTACCGTGTCCATTGTAACTACTCGGGCCAACCACCTGATGCAACGCATTCATAACAATCCTAAAACCAGTGATGGACCGCGCATGCCGGTAATTCTATCAGCAGAGGCGGAAAAGGAATGGCTTACACAGGACGAGGAAAAAAAACTGGAAGCATTAATGGTTCCTTTTAACGAGACAGATCTGGAAGCCTATCCTGTGCCCCGACTCAAAGGCAAACAGGCGGTAGGCAACACGGAATCAGCCATTAAAAAATATGATTATCCCGAGCTAACGACCATTCAAACGGGATTGTTCTAGGCGCCCAGTTAACTTCTTTTGATTCCGTGCTAAAATCAAACCCAGCAATTGCCTACCTCGAAGTAATTCTTTATATTTAGTTAAGCCAATCCATTATTGACATGCCATCTCAACCCATTGAGATTATCCTAAATCGTCAACTGGCGGATTGTTTATCCATTCCAGTCTTTATTACTGATACTACCGGTACGTTAATTTTTTATAATGAACCCGCTGAGGAATTATTAGGAACCAGGTTTGAAGAAACCGGTGCTATGCCAGCAGAACAATGGGCTACCGTATTTACACCCATGGATGAACACGGGCATACCATCCCCCCAGATGAACTCCCGCTGGTAAAAACCCTCAAAGATTGTTATCCCTATCATAAAACGTTTTGGATTGTAAGCCTGCGTGGAAAAAAAGAAAAGATATCAGTTACCTCCTACCCCATCATTGGTCGGGAGGATAAGTTTTTAGGTGCGGTAGCCATTTTCTGGAAAGCTAAAGATTAACATGAAAGTTAACTTATTGGGTGTTAGGGGATCAGTCCCAACGGCTGGACCGGAAACTAGGGGTTACGGAGGGCAAACTTCTTGTATACTGGTATCAGAAGATAGTAATCTGCTTGTACTGGATGCCGGCACAGGAATTCAAACCATTGGCACTTCAGCCATCGCAAAAACAAACCGGATAGATATCCTACTTACTCATCTTCATATGGATCATATCCAGGGACTGGGTTTTTTTAAACCCCTTTTCGATCCAAATGCTGAGGTTCATATCTGGGGACCCAGTAGCAACGCCAACAGCTTGAGAGGTCGTTTGGGTCGATATCTTTCTCCACCGTTATTTCCGGTTAACCTACAGGAAATACCGTGTCGACTGGAGCTGCATGAAATAGGAAATTCTGATTTTGCAATTGGCATTTTCAACATTAAATCGTCATATGTGATTCACCCAGGTCCAACGCTTGGATTTCGAATCGCTGGTAAAAATGCAGTATTCACCTATATCCCTGATCATGAACCCGCCCTGGGAATGCATGGTATGATCTCTGACAGGAAATGGATCTCTGGTTTCGATATCGCGCACCATACCGATTTACTTTATCATGACGGTCAGTATACAACTGATGAATATGAAACCCGTAAGGGATGGGGACACTCCAGTATGAAGGATGCTTTAAAATTTGCATCTGAGGCAAACGTTAAGCACATTCTCATCGGACATCATGACCCCAGTCGTTCAGATGGCCAGCTGGATGATTTTTCAATCGATCTTGCGAAGAGAGCCAAGTCATTGAATCTGATGGCAGAATTAGCCGTGGAGCGAAATGAATATATCCTAAAATAGCGCTCCTTATTGCTAGATTTCAAACTTTGACAATGCTTTCATGTATTGGGCCCGTTCAAACTTTGCGGGGTTAGGCACATGTTGTGCACTCATGCTTCCATGCATTTGTTTCACCGATTGATATTCTTGTTCCTCCATCCAGTTGATCATGGCAGTCTCTATGTTACGCAATTCTGTCAATCCTTTTTTCATGAGGATTGAATTGAGCTGGGTTACATTCGCACCTACCATCATCATTTTTATCACATCCCAGGCCGTATGTATCCCACCTGTAGCTGCCAAATCCGCGTTCACCTTTCCTTTAAGCATGGCTATCCAACGTAAAGGCAACCGCATATCGTACGACTTGCTTAAAACGATACTAGGGTTAACTTCTAATTTTTGCAGGTCAAT
>CAYNCP010000034.1:0-28410 GCA_964395905.1 uncultured Ohtaekwangia sp. | reverse complement strand
TATCGGGTTGATAAAAGCGATTGAATAGTACAAGCCCATCAGCTCCTGCTTTGTCAATTCGCTGTGAAAAATGGGCGAGATTAGAGAAGTAAGGACTAAGCTTAACAGCTACCTTCATTCTCACCTTTTCACGAACCTGCTGCATGATGTCAATATAATTTTGCTCCACTTCCGCTCCAGTCATATTAAGATCTGTGGGTATATAATAAATGTTCAACTCCAGTGCATCTGCGCCCGCCTCCTGCAGCATCCTGGCAAATTGAGTCCATCCGCCCATGGAGTGGCCATTGAGGCTGGCAATGATTGGAATATCCACAGCCATCTTGGCTTTTACCAGAAGGTCTAAATACTCATCGGGACCGGTTCTGTACTCCTCGTGATTCGGAACATAACTAATGGCTTCTGCAAAGCTCTCAGAACCCTCAGTAGTATGATGAAACAACTCTAAGTCCTCCTTTTCAAATTGCTCCTCAAATAAAGAGTACAACACTACAGCCGAAGCTCCGTAGTCCTCCATGCGTTTGATGTTATCCAGCTTTTCGGATAAAGGAGAAGCAGATACCACCAGGGGCGTCCGCAAATTCATACCCAGGTATTTGGTTGACAGATCCATATTTAGGTTTGTTTATCGTTTACATCCTTTGCATCTTTTCCATTCCATTTCCTTCCGGCCAGGTATTGTAGCTCTTCATAGTGATCTTTAGCAGCTTGCCTGGCATGTGCATAATACTTCTTGGCATCGTCAGGATGGGTTTTCCACAGCATCTTAAAGCGGTTCTCCAGGTTCATATATTGCTCTATGGAAACTTTCTTTGGCGCTGAATCAAGCGTTAACGGATTCTTGCCTTCTTCTGTGTTTTTTGGATTGTTCCTGTACAAAACCCATTGACCGGAGTCAACCAATGCCTTCTGATGTTGAAGGGGCGCTTCCATATTAATGCCATGGGCGATGCAATGAGAATAGGCAATGATCAAAGAAGGTCCATCGTGTTGTTCCGCCTCCAGAAATGCTTTCACTGTTTGCAAATCCTTTGCTCCCATGGCCACTTTTGCCACGTATACGTTGCCATAAGACATGGCCATCATGCCGAGGTCTTTTTTCTTGCCCGGTTTACCACCCGCAGCAAACTTGGCCACCGCCCCGATGGGTGTGGATTTTGACATTTGCCCGCCTGTATTAGAATACACTTCTGTATCAAGTACAAGTATGTTCACATTCCTACCCGATGCGAGCACATGGTCAAGTCCACCATATCCGATGTCGTAGGCCCAACCGTCTCCGCCTACAATCCAAACACTTTTCTTCACCAGGTTATCGGCAAGACTTAACAGCCGTGCACCTAACTCATCATTTCTTCCTTTCAGCTTTGCTTTCAATTTCTCCACACGACTCCGTTGCGCATTGATCCCCGGTTCATCATCCTGATTGGCTTCCAACAGCTCTCGCACCAGTTGCTCGCCCACCATCTCTTCTGACTGCTTCAATATCTCGATGGCTTGCAGGTTGAGTTGATCAAGTGCAAGTCTGAATCCCAGGCCAAATTCTGCATTGTCTTCAAACAAAGAGTTGGACCATGCGGGACCTCTGCCTTCATTATTTTTGGCCCAGGGGGTAGTGGGTAGATTGCCGCCATAAATGGATGAGCATCCTGTAGCATTTGCAATCACTGTTCTGTCACCATACAACTGAGACAGAAGCTTCAGATATGGTGTTTCACCACAACCACTGCATGCACCGGAGAATTCAAACAAAGGCCGCATGTTTTGCTGCTGACCAATTGAGGTCACACTGATTTCATCTCTGTTCAAATCCGGAAGCTGGTTAAAAAACGTCCAGTTTTCCCTTTCCTGTCCTCGAAGCGGTGAAATAGGCGCCATGTTCAGGGCCTTCCTGCTGATGTTGGACTTGTCTTTGACAGGACAGGCCTCCACACAAACGCTGCAACCGGTGCAATCTTCCGGTGATACCTGAATGGAATAGCGCATGCCCTTATCCTTCCACTGCGTATCCCGGCTTAAGGTATGTTTGAATGTTGAAGGCGCATTTTCTGCAATAGATTCATCAAATACATTTGACCTGATGACAGCATGAGGACATTGCAGTATGCACTTACCACATTGAATGCAAAGGTCTTCCTCCCATACCGGAATTTGTAAACTGATATTTCGTTTTTCATATTGGGCTGTATCAGAGGGATACGTACCATCCATTGGAAAGGCGCTCACGGGCAGATCATCACCCCGGCCAGCAATGATGTGGCCCAATACATCTTTTACAAAATCAGGGGAATTGCCTGGAACTGACTCAATCAGCCTGGATTTCGAATTTGTTTTGGAAGGCACTTTAACTTCATACAAATGGTCCAGCGTATTATCAACGGCTTTAAGATTGGTATCTACGATTGATGCCCCCTTTTTTCCGTAGGTTTTCCGAATGGACTCCTTGATTTGTTCAATGGCTTCTTCTCGTGGCAACACATTAGAGATGGCAAAGAAGCAAACCTGCATGATGGTATTGATGCGTCTCCCCATACCACATTCCTTTGCCACTTTCTGCCCATCAATGGTGAAAATTGTGGCCTTTTTTTCGATCAGTGTGTGCTGTATTTCTTCAGGCAAATGACTCCAAACCTCATCCGGAGTCCATGGACTATTCAAAAGGAATGTACCATTATGATCAAGATGTTGAACCACATTGATTTTTTCCATAAAGAATGGCTGATGGCATGCTACAAAGTTTGCCCTGGTAATCAGGTAGGGCGCATGAATAGGCTTCGGACCAAACCGCAAGTGTGAAATGGTCATGGATCCTGATTTCTTCGAGTCATACACAAAGTATCCCTGTGCGTGGTTCTTCGTATTCTCTCCTATTATTTTAATTGAGTTTTTGTTGGCCCCTACCGTTCCATCTGCACCCAGTCCATAAAAGATGGCCCTCACTACTTTATCTGACTCAATGCTAATCCCCGGATCAAAATCCAGACTCGTGTGTGTCACATCATCCTTAATGCCAACCGTAAAGTGATTTTTCAATCGAGTACCTTTCAGGTTTTCAAAAATCCCAACGACCATGGCAGGGGTAAACTCTTTGGATGAGAGACCATATCTGCCTCCTATAACCTTTGGCAATGCTTTGAACTTAGATTCATCGTTCAACTCCATTAGTGCCTGCGATACATCAAGGTACAATGGCTCGGCAGGTGAGCAGGGTTCTTTGGTGCGATCAAGAACGGCTATCGTCTTGACAGTAGCAGGCAAGGCATCCACAAATTTTCTGATGTCAAAAGGCCGATACAACCTGACAATCAGCAACCCTACTTTTTCGCCTTTAGAGTTTAGGTATTCAACCGTTTCTTTAATCGTTTCCGTAGAGGAGGCTATGCTCACGATAACGCGTTCGGCATCCTTTGCACCATAATAATCGAAAAGATGGTAGGAACGGCCAGTCAGCTTGGCGAATCGATCCATACAGTTTTGCACTATTTCAGGGCACGCATTGAAATAGGGATTGCATGCTTCTCTATTCTGGAAAAACACATCCGGATTTTGGGCAGTACCCCTGATGAAAGGGTGGTCCGGTGAGAGTGCCCTTTTTCTATGTTGATCAATCAGTGTGTGGTCAATCATTTTTTGCATAACATCTTCTCCAATCAATTCGACCTTCGACATTTCATGAGAGGTACGGAATCCATCAAAAAAATGGAGGAATGGAATTCTTGATTCCAGTGTTGCTGCCTGCGCAATCAAAGCCATGTCCATGGCTTCTTGCACAGATGCTGAGGCGAGCAATGCGAAGCCTGTCCCGCGGGCGATCATCACATCGCTATGATCACCAAAAATGGACAACGCGTGCGTAGCTACGCTTCGGGCAGAAACATGAAAAACAGTAGGTGTCAATTCGCCCGCTATTTTGAACATATTGGGAAGCATAAGCAAGAGCCCTTGCGATGCTGTAAATGTGGTTGTCAAAGCCCCCAATTGCAGTGCACCATGGATTGCCCCAGCTGCCCCACCTTCACTTTGCATTTCATATACAGTAGGCACTGCTCCCCAAATGTTCCTAATTTTTCGTGACGACCATTCATCAGCAAGCTCCGCCATGGAGGAAGAAGGTGTAATGGGATAAATGGCGCACACCTCGTTCGTGCGATAGGCCACATAAGCACAGGCTTCGTTTCCATCCAGGGTCACATATTTATTTTGTTTCATGAAATCAAGGGTTAGTAATGGCACTTAAAAAACAATTTAATTTAAGTTGATCAACCGGGGTAAAATATGATTAGTGTCAGGTAAGCATATGAGGATGCTACATAAAAGCATGACAGGAGGTGAAAAGAATTGGCGTAGCTATCATTTTATTGATTATCAGGTTCATGAGCGATATCATTCCATTCTACAGCCTAACGCTATAGATTGAGCTCTACAAACTCATTCAATTGGATTGGTAAGGCCATGAGAGCGCAAATCAGTCAAATCATTCAATCGCTCAATACAAATGATGAAGTATCAGTCAGGAATGCCCTTGTACAGATCGACCAATATGAAGACTTAACATCGACAGAGAAGAGTAACTTAGCGCAAGTACTATCCGATGTTTTCTACCACGCCCATCACACAGGGTCGACCCGAATGCCCAAAGTCGCTCTCAGGGTTCAAAAATGCATTACCCGTTTTGGAACCGAAATGATCCCCTTTCTTTTTGAAGAGATCAAAGAAGCCGACAGTGAATCAGTAGCCTATTTTGGAAAATCTTTCGCACGGATTGGCAATCCGGCCCTTGAGTTCATTTTACCTAAGCTGGTCGAGTATCGCACTACAGACCATTGTTTAATTAATTTTCTGCAAGTGCTTTCTTATTTCAGAACTTCTGAAACATCCAGTGCAATCAGTCCCATCTTAATTATAACCAATCATGCCAACCATCAGGTATCAGCTATGGGATTATATACGGTTGGCAGGCTTATTCAAAAACTACCCGGGATCGCATTCAGCAAAGATAATAAGGTTCACATATTTAATTCTGTTTTTAACTTTCTTTCCCATACGGAACCCCTGGTGAGAAAGAATGCAGCCAGAACGATAGGTAAAATGCTACGAAAGGGTTTGCTTTCTGAGGCGCAAGAAAAAAAAGTACTCAAAACATTCATGAAGATCACAGGCAAAGATGATCATCATAATTGGGACAGGGCATTTATTGTGCGAAGAGAAGCGGATTTTTTCTTGCCCTACTTTAAATTGGTAACTACACCGGCACACAAATACACTCAAAGTTTTAATATTATTTCAAAAAAATACCTTTGCCCCAATACCTTTCATTTTAGCATTGAGGCCCCTTTGATATCCAGAAAAATCGAGGCAGGTCAATTCATCATTATAAGGGCACACGAGCACGGTGAGCGCATTCCATTGTCGGTGTGCGATTGGGATGAAGACAAAGGGACTGTTAATATTATCATTTCAACAGTAGGAAAGTCTACTGCCGAAATCAATGCCATGAAAGCTGGCGATCACTTCAAAGATGTGGTTGGTCCTTTGGGCAATCGTTCAAGTCTTCCACTCTCTGCAGGTACTTGCGTGGTCATTGGCGGTGGATATGGCACAGGCGCCATCATCCCCACAGCAAAAGACTTAAAGAATGTGGGCAATAAAGTAGTTGGAATAGTTGGTGCACGTAATAATGAATATCTGATTATGCTGCGTGAATTAAAAGAGGTGTGCGATGAAGTGTACATCACCACCAACGATGGTTCTATGGGCTTAGGAGGCATGGTGACAGACGCCCTCCGTGAAGTATTACATAAAGAGAGCGTCATTCATGTGCTAGCCATCGGACCTGTGCCCATGATGAAGGCGGTAAGTGAAATGACACGCCCGCTAAACATTGAGACTTATGTTTCACTCAATGCCATTATGGTAGATGGTACCGGTATGTGTGGCGCCTGTCGGGTAACGGTTGGTGGCGAAACTAAGTTTGCTTGCTTTCATGGACCCGATTTTGACGGCCATAAAGTGGACTTTGAAAACCTGACCAAGCGGCAAAAAATGTTCGAAAAAGAAGAAAAGCTAGCTTTTGATACTATGCAAACACCTTGAATACCATGGCATGACAACTCAGCATACTGCATTAAGCAATAAAGAACGAATCAAAATCCCCCATCAGGAAATGGAGTTGCGTCCGGCCGCCATACGCATCAGCAACTTTAAAGAAGTACCTATAGGATATTCCTGGGCGCAAGCTCAGCTGGAAGCCATGCGTTGCCTTCAGTGCAAAAAGTCTCCTTGTGTAGGAGCTTGTCCCGTGGGGATCGACATTCCGGGTTTTATTAAATTAATTGAACTGGGTGATCCTGCCGGTGCTGCTAAGAAAATCAGAGAAGCAAACTTTCTTCCAGCCGTATGCGGCCGGGTTTGTCCTCAGGACAAGCAATGCCAGGCTGTTTGTGTGGTGGGCCGAAAAAATATACCGGTAGGAATCGGCAACCTCGAGCGTTATGCTGCTGACTACGAAAGGGTGAATGGACTACTTGAAATTCCCCACGTGGATGAACCTACAGGAAAAAAAGTTGCCATAATTGGTGCAGGTCCTGCTGGACTTACCGCTGCCTATGAATTGATTGTCAAAGGACATGAGGTGATTGTTTTTGAAGCATCGCACCGCGCTGGTGGCGTGATGGTATATGGCATTCCAAGATTTAGACTTCCGCTGAAAATAATCGATGAAGACATTCGCTTCCTCGAAAAACTAGGCGTACAATTTGTCTACAACATGGTGATTGGTAAAGTACTTACCCTGGAAGATCTTTTGCACCGGGAATCTTTTGATGCGGTGTTGATTGGCACCGGAGCCGGGCTGCCTCGTATGCTCAATATTCCGGGATCCAACGCCAATGGCGTTTATTCAGCTAACGAATACCTGACGCGGATTTACCTGATGGAAGCCAGGCACTTTCCAAGATACGGGACTCCGGTATTTTCAGGTAAGCAAGTAGCGGTTATTGGGGCAGGCAATACGGCCATGGATGTATTGCGTACCGCCAAGCGGCTGGGCGCAAGGGCAACCTGCTACTACAGGAGGTCGCGTGCGGAAGCCCCTGCCAGATCGGAGGAACTTACGCATGCTGAACAAGAAGAAGTAAACTGGCACTGGCTGTCCAACCCTGTTGAATTTATCGTTGATGAGCACAATTTTGTTCGTCAAATTAAATGCGAACGCATGGAATTATCAGAACCCGATGAAACGGGAAGAAGAAAACCAATACCCACCGGAAAATTTTTCGTTGAAGAATGTGATACAGTTGTGATGTCATTGGGGTGCAGCGTAAATCCAATTATACCGGCTGTCGATTCAGAAATAAACATCAATAAATGGGGCGTAATAATTGTAAATAGCGAAACGTGCGAAACGAGCAAAAAAGGAGTATTTGCCGCGGGAGATGCCATTACCGGAGGCTCCACAGTAATCCTTGCCATGGGGCAAGCCAGAAAAGCTGCCGTTGCCATTCATCAGTTCATCACGGATCAACAAAATTCATCAAAAGCTAAACTGCCATCATTAGAAAAGATGACATTAAATGAGGAGTAACAGACACGCCAGTAATTTATTCATCAGCATCCTCAGATAAGTTTTAGCGATAAAAAATTACCTAACTAAAATTCCTATCTTTATAGAAATTGTTGACTAACCTTAATAGTGATGCGATTCGGAAGTCAGAAACAATTACTTACTTATCTCATCCTCTTCTTTGTTACGCAACTTGGTATTGGTCAATCATCATCCCTCTTCGACTCAGAGCAAACCCTGGATATATCATTAAGTGGTGATGTAAGAGCACTCTTAAATGATCGTGGAGATGATCCTCAATATCACAATTTTATCCTCTATGCTCAGGATTATCATATTCCTGTTAAAGTTAAAACAAGAGGTCACTTTCGGAAAATGCCGGCTAACTGCAAGTATCCTCCTCTCCTGCTTAATTTTGACAAAACTGTCACGCCCCACTCAATTTTTTTTGGTCAAGACAAGTTGAAGCTGGTAACCCCTTGCCAGGGAGATGAATATGTGGTGAATGAATACCTCGTCTATAAACTCTATCATCTCATTTCCACTAAAAGTTTTAGAACCCGGCCATTGTCATTAACCCTTAATGATACCATTAAGAATAAAACTTCGGAGTCTCTCTTTGCCTTTGTCATTGAAGAAGAGGAACAAATGGCCATACGTAATCAATCGATAACCAGGGCTGTTCAAGGTCTCAGGCCGGAAAGCACACAACAGGAGGATTTCCTGAAAATGGCTGTTTTCCAGTACATGATTGGGAATACGGATTGGTCAGTCCAATATCAACAGAACATAAAATTGATCGCAGCAGATTCATCAAGTTTACCTACCGCAGTTCCATACGATTTTGATCATGCTGGGATTGTACGGGCACCTTATGCAAAGCCAGCCCCAGAATTGCAA
Source organism: uncultured Ohtaekwangia sp. (assembly GCA_964395905.1). Classification (GTDB taxonomy): domain Bacteria; phylum Bacteroidota; class Bacteroidia; order Cytophagales; family Cyclobacteriaceae; genus ELB16-189. The sequence continues at coordinate 19,949 of CAYNCP010000034.1, read as the reverse complement.
ATGAGAAGCACCCTTCAGCGCAGGTACAGGGGATACTGCATGCCAGACATGACCCAATTCGCTCAAATTTTTACGGTTTTCAATGAGTTGAAGGAGAATTTTTATGCGATCTACAATAGCAACGCTTTGCTTTCCAGTGCCTACAAAAAGCTGACCCTAAAATACCTGGATGATTTTTATGAAACCATTAACGATCCAGCCAAAGCAGCAGAAGCCTTTTCTTATCCCTGTTACAAATCCGGAACGGGCCACGTGGTCATCAAAGGGTTGAAGAAACATTGAAAGCTGTCTTTAATTCAAGTCAAAGGTTCATTACGTATATTTGACTATGCCTTCACTCCTTCCCGGATATGAGTATGATATTTTCATTTCCTATCGCCAAAAGGATAATAAGGGAGCTAAATGGGTAACTGAATTCGTTGCCGCACTCAAGACCGAATTGGAAGCTACTTTTAAGGAGGATATTTCCGTCTATTTTGATGAAAATCCCCATGACGGCTTGTTGGATACGCACCAGGTTGACAAAAGTCTGGTGGGTAAATTAAAGTGCCTTGTTTTTATTCCGATCATATCCCATACCTACTGCGATCCAAATAGTTTTGCGTGGTCACACGAATTTATTCCGTTCTGCAAAATGGCCAAAGAAGATCCTATTGGACTTGATGTGCAACTGCAAAACAAGAATGTCACCAGCAGGATCCTTCCCATACAAATTCATGAAATCGATGACGCGGATAAGGAACTTTTTGAAAAAGAAGCGGGTGGCCAACTGCGTGCTGTCGAATTCATATTTAAATCAGCTGGTGTCAATCGGCCGCTCACACCTGAAGATTTACGAACGGACAATGCGAACAAAACCTTTTATCGCGATCAGATAAACAAAACTGCCAATGCGATTGAAGAAATTTTCAGATCGCTATCCTCAATTAAAGCCGGCTCTCCAGAACATAATACTAAAGCTGACCATGAATCGGGGCAATCAAGACTACAATGGATATGGAGTGAATTACTGAGGCGTAATATAATTCGTGCTGCCATCTCTTACCTTGTTGTCTCCCTTCTGATCCACCAACTCATCATCTTGCTAACACCGACCTTGCAGATTGAGGAACGAATATTCAATCTGGAGGTTTGGATCCTAATACTTGGATTTCCTGTTGCCATGACGCTGGCCTGGTTCTACGAAGTTAGTCCACAGGGTTTCATCCGTACCAATTCAGATCAGTCCATCATTAACCCATTGCCATCTCATAGAAAGAAACCTCTTACAGGAGGATTAACCGTTACCATCCTTCTCCTCCTCCTGCTGACACAATTCATTTATTTTAAATATTTAAGAAATGATTCTTTGATGAATGCATCTATCAAATCAATTGCGGTGCTGCCATTTGAGAATAGAAGCGGAAACGATGCTGATAAGTACATTGCAGAAGGAATTACTGATGATATTATCAGTAATTTATCCATGATCAGTCAATTGAGAGTAACTGATAGAAAGGCGGTTCAAGCTTATCAGGGAGATGTTTTGCCTATTGCTCAGATTGCAAGAGATCTCAATGTCATGGCTCTGCTCAAGGGAAGCATACAAAGACAAGGAAACAAACTTGTAATCAGGGCTCAATTAATTGATGCCAAATCCAACGACTTCATTTGGGGCAATACCATGCAGCGTACAGTTAATGATATTATGGCCCTTCAATCAGAAATTGCAAGGGTAATTGCTAATCAATTAGAGATTGAGCTTAACGACATTGAAAAAAGAAGGTTAAACAAGCAGCCCACCATGAGCGCCACGGCTTATGACTATTACCTGCGCGGACGTAGCTTATATTTTAAGTATAAACCTACGGCTAATGATTCAGCCATTGCTGAATTTAAAAAAGCCATTGATATTGACCCTGAATATGCAATGGCATGGGCAGGATTGGGCGATGCCTACAGTCAGGGAATAAGACTTGGAAAAAAAGAAAACTGGTTAGACTCCAGTATGCAAGCCGGCATGATGGCTATTAAGCTGGACTCCAATTTAGCTGAAGCCTACAAGGCAGTAGCAAATGCCTACAGCAACAAGAGACAATATGATAAAGCCTTTCCCTATCTCCTCAAAGCGGTTGAAATAAATCCAGGCTACTACCAGGCGGTAGGTAACCTCGGTACCAGCTATCTACTTAATGGAGATCTTGCTGAAGCACTCAGATGGGAGAAGAAAGCAGCAGGAATGAGTCCTAAAAACTGGATTCCTTATCAGATCACAGGATGGATCTATCGATTGCTGGCAGACCTCGGCAACGCAGAATCCTGGCTACTCAAGTCGTTGGAGCTTGACTCAACAATATATGACACTTATGAACTGCTTGGATATACTTATGTTGCCCAGGGCCGAAACCAAAAAGCACTGGAATTAATACCCAAAATCATAGCTATAAAGGATAATCCGACTAAAGTATTTGAAGCTGCTGGCCTCGTGGCTCACTTTGCCGGTGATGATGAAATTGCAAAAAAGTATTTTCAGTTGTCAATTGACAGTAATCAAGTCTATGAATCCGATCGTAAGACACTTAGCCCGGTTGGGTTGGGTCAAATTCTCCTGGAAGAGGGTAATAAAATCGATGGAGAAGTGTATTTAGCACATGCCCTGGAAAATTATAAGTATGAAGTCGATAACGGTTCAATGAGTGTTGACCCTCCTTATTATATCGCGGTTATCTATGCCATCCGAAATAATAAAGAGCAATCATTACAATGGCTTCAAAAGGCTGTGGATATGAATTGGGTTGACTACAACAAATTTGAGTATGGGCCTCATTTTGAAAAATACAGGTACGATCCTGACTTTCGTAAAATCATTAATGATGTAAGAGCAAAAGTGGATTTAATGCGAAAAAAAGCCAGGGAATTTTAAAACACTTTTTATTATTCCATTCACTTCATGTTTAGGCAATCAATTACCAAGGGAGAAGCAGATTACCGCTTGCCCATTTTAACATTATAACTATTATTGTGCGGATACATGCAATTGACTTGGATTGGCGTGCTGTTAATGCCATTTAAAGAATATACTAATCCTGATATAATTGCAGTTGCCATTGAAGTGCCAGAACCTAATCCAAAACCCCAGCGGATAGTTCCAGCAGCATCAAACTCCGGCCTAATACCAAAAACATTAGTGCCCACCGCCACCACATCAACAGCGCCATCAAAATTTGAATAAAGTGCACATGATTTATTGCAATTGATAGCACCAACTGTAATCAACCTTGGATTACTTCCATAACATCCTGGCACCGACTCAACCGCTTCACCGTAATTATTTCCAGCTGACATTACTATCCAAAACTTTTTGCTTCCAGTACTCATCAATTGAAGTCTTGCGCTTAGATCAGGTAAGCCACTTAAGCACCCTTCTATTGGGTAGTCTCCTATACTTAAATTAATTACATCATCATTTGAGCCTTTGGAAATAATGTGATCCAACGCAGGAAGGAGATATGAGTACTTGCCAATTCCATTTTTATCAAGCACCTTAATGGGTACTACCCTGGCACCAGAAGCGACTCCCATGTTTACCTGAGTATCACCCCATGTCAAATGCCACTTTCCAGCTGCAATTGAAGCTATCATCGTTCCATGTCCATTTTCATCCTTCACGTCCTGATCTGGTGGGAAAATGGTGAAATTCATTTTGTTGAGATTGTCAATCCTAAGGAGATTGGTAGCTATTAGATCGCTAGTGACACCCGTATCAACGATCCACAATGACCTCGGATTAGTACTTTCATCCTTCGAGCCTCCAACTCTATGTACAGCACAAGAAGTCAAGGATGCTTGATTGTCAGCATCCAGAACTGAAACCATATCCCAGCTTTGTTGGATTGGATCACCTTGTTGAATTGGGTCACCTTGCTGGATCGGATCTCCTTGTTGGATGGGATCACCCTGAATCTCAAAATCAGGAAAAACCGTCTCGATCGCTTCACTATCGCTTTCCAACGATTCTCTGAAAGATGGCCCTGATATTGGCTCAGTGTAAATGAATCCTGCTCTTCCATATATAAGTGGAATAGCTCCCTCTATTCCCCTTTCCTCACAATAAATCTGAATCTTACTTTCGACTAAATTCTTTACAGAATCAAGCTTCATCTCATTGGTCTTTGGTGAAATGGGGCTTAAGTAGGAAGACTTAAATATGGCAATGAATGTTTTTACAGAATCTAAACTTGATGCACCCGCCTCATTTTCAGTACTTACCTCATTCGAAGCATTTTCAGATTGCACACAAGAAAAGACTACGAGTAAAATAATGGCTGGGGATATTCCAATATTTCTAAACATAATGGTGAGGATTAAAGCTTTCTGAATTTAATATCCTGAACTGGTAATTCAAAGCAATACAATCAAAAGTGATCAGATCAAGGCTTTTCCCTAACCAAATGAGGTTTTAATACCAGCGAAATCTAAGGAATTGGCTATTATACCCTACTTTGTGCGACAAGTTTTTAACATAGCCTCAAACTTCCTATCGTCTTTCATGGTATCAAAAAAATCGGTAACAAACTTCTCTGTTGCAGCAATCTCCTTTTCATCAAAATAGCTGTTGTACGATCTCATAATTTCAAATATCCTGCTCTCCAATCCGATATATTGATGTCGTACATAGTTGACCACTGAATTGTCTTCCCTGCAAAAGCCGCGATAAATGCGTTGCTTCACATCAGTCATGTTAAACTCCGGATTAAGTGTGGCGTATGGTGCATCCACAAAACCCGATTGATCAAAATCATAAGTCAAGGGTATGTTTCTGAAAGGCTGGCGCGTTTGAATGATCTTGGCGTTGTGCATAAAAGTGGTGGACCAATCGATATTGGCAATCAAGTATTGAAAAAAATCATGCCTGATAGTTGTCGTGTCATGAAGGGCCAAAGGATGAAGATTAAGTTTCTCCTTTACTTCCGCACCGTGCCTTTCGGCTACCAAATCGTCATCTTCAATAAAAAACCCTGACAGGATGTATTCCTTTTCACCCTTGCCTGAGCCCTCGAACAAATCAATGTAAAGCTGCCGCGTATTAAATGTGTACGGTGTGATGGCTTCATAAATTTTATAACATATATATTCACGCAGCACCAGCGAATTATTGTCTTTGCTTTTTTTGCAAGGCAACACCAACTTTAAGGCTTTGTTGCCTTCAAAAATTGTACCCTTGGCGTCACCTTTTTTTATTCTAACTCTAATAGGAGAAAAAAAACACTCACGCAGTCTAAAGTCCCCTCTGGTTCTTAAATCTACATTAATGGAATCCCAATCATCCTTAGATTTTTCAAAATACATCACACCATCCATATAGGTGGAGTCATTGGTTTCCTTTTTAAGATCCTTAAAAGAAATTTTCAACCGGATATTCAAAGGCTCCTGACTGGCGAACAGGGTCGTTGTGTTTTTCGTTTGTCCTGGTAATGTGACTGAGAAACACGTCAAGATCAAGAACAGTAAAATCTTCTTCATACTAAATTTATTTATGATCCCATCAGACAAACCTAACCAGCGTACCTCCAACACCAGGAGTAAATGAACGATTTTAATTTACTTAAAAGTAAGGACAAACAGGTTATGTAAGTGTATAATTATTATCATAAATTTAGATACCAAGCTGGCAAAAATGGCTACCCAAGACGCTCGTAAATATTGGCGGAGGTTTAATGCATGCTTCATCATTAGCTTATGCCTAACAACGGGTAACGCCCAAATACAAACTGATTATCCAATATTTAGGTTTGCCATCTCACATTCGCAATTCGCCACCCTTCAGAAAAGCAAGGGAAATAAATTAGCACTGAACAAAGTCACCATGACAGTGAATGGAGACACGGCTATCATTAAGGACATGCACTTAAGAGGGAATAACACGCTTAATTTTAAGCGCAAGTCATTCTCCATTGACCTCGAAAAATCAATTCATCTGACATTGGCAGAGGAAAAAGCAACATTGAAAAAATTTCATTTACTCAATCTTGCTATGGACAAAAACCTCTGGCATAATCGATGGTCATATGTCATACTAGCTGAATTGGGCCTGTTCCCCTCCATGCAATCTTTTTGCACCGTTACCATAAATGATACACCGCAGGGAATTTATTTGTTGGTAGAAAAACCGCAACATGCGACCGAACTTCTGCAAAGTCCCTATACCATCAGGAGAGGCGTTAAACACAACATTGAACACGAGTATGTCCAAACCAAATCAAAACTGGAAGCAAAACAATATAAAGAGCAGTACAACTCATTGTATAAAACCAAGTCGCTGCATGGCGAATCGCTGTACGATCACCTGAGCAGTGTTCTGGAAATTGAACAATATTTCAAATGGCTGGCCTTCAATTACTTGATCATGAATGGCGATTATGCTGATGAGCTTTTTCTTTACATTCACCCTGAGACCCAACGTTTTGAAGTGATCGCCTGGGATTATGACGATATATTTATGGTCTCCCCCCATGAGGGCCGGGCTGTCAGAAACCAGGAGCATAAGGATCGTCTGATTTTTTCATTAGAAGATGAACTTGATCAAACCATTGCAGGGGACGATTTTGTTTATCATAAATATGAAGAAGTACTGAAGGAGGTACTTTTGTTATGCAATGATGAAATGCTCCTTAGATCAGCCGAAAAAGTATTAAATGAACTCACCGAGTTGAGCAATATTCCTGAAAATGCCTTGTCTTCGCGCCATCTAGACAAAGAACCTTTTGTGCTGGAGCATGCCCGCTATGATATTGGCAAGTCAATTGAATACCTTAAAAATAGAAGATTGCTGGTACTCCAGGAACTTGAGTAGGATACGTTAGTAATAATAGACCCTGATTTTAGCTGTCTGTTTATTAAAATCAATGTTTTCAACAGACACTTTCCTTATGTCAAGTCCGGTAAGCCCAATGAGCTGAGCCACCAGTTTATCATGATCTTGTGGCTTAATATTGGTTAAATCATTGAACTCGATCACCTTTGATTTTTGGTTTCGGATCAATTTGTTTCCATCGGACACAAACACAGCAGCCAAAATCATGGCATTAATTCCGGCTATCTCAATGCTTCGTGTATCCATGATGGAATTGATTAAACCAAGCGACAAAACGACAAATAGATACGTCATGTCTTTGATGGAAATGGTTTCGGTCCTGAAGCGAAGCAAGGTAAAGGCGGCCAGCAAGCTGATGCTGCCAAGGCCAGCCGCCATACCTCCAAAAGCGCCTTTGGGTGCAAATGCACTTGTTTTAAACAGCATAAAAGCCAGCAAAAAAACCAGAAAATTAAGCACGAAAAAAGGAAATAAATTGTCCCACTTGCGATACGTGGGATAGTAAATAAATCGAATCAAAATGCTCATCGTAGTTAAATTGATAAGCAAACGCACGATGAAATCCTGATTTAACATGATCAAACAGGTTTAGGTATACTGCTCAATTTATAAAATATAAATGATGAACAGGAATAATTATTACTTGGTCACCTTGATTTCATCAAAGATGGCTCCCTCCTTGTCAATTTGTTTTAAGACGAGGGTTTTGCCATTTGTTTCAATCAGAGTAAACGAATGCCGGTCAGATACCATTTTAACGGTAAAGGGATTGGTACTTTGAGGTCCATTGAGCCATTGATCCGGGAAATTTGTCAACTGGTCATCATACAGGGGAGCACCTCCCGCCCCGGTAATGATATAAATACTCCCTTTTGGCTTCGTGTTATTAACGCCATCAAACGCATGGTCCAGGGTGAACTTTCCACTCACCCTCCCTTCGTCAGAAATCACATACTTAGTTCCTGTTGAATCTTTTTGAGGGTCGAAAAGCAAGGGCATTGTGCGCTGATAGTTGTGTACATGGCCTGACACCACTAAATCAACTTTTAATTCTTCCATTATTGGAGATAATAATCGCATGAGCTGATCATCATTATGGGCTGCATTGGAGTTGAATCCGGGATGATGGAATGACACTATTTTCCAATCAGCTTCCGAGGCCTTTAAATCATTAATCATCCAGGGCAATAATTCCGAATCCAAGGGGCTGGTGTAAGGATTAGAGTCCAATACCAAAATGTGCACATTGCCATAATCAAACGAGTAATTGGTCATGGATGGATAACGTGGTCGGGTAATCGAGTTAAAGTTCTTGACAGCCTGATCGCTTCCCTTTGACTTGATGTAATATTGACCAATGGGCGCATTCATTGGCAAATCCATATAGTGAAAGTAGGCTAATCCATCAGGGTATTTATCCAGGTCATCTGAAAGTACATCATGATTGCCAATCACACTATAAAATGGAACTTTTCCCAACAGCGGAGCTCCTCTTTGAGGGCTCGCTTCAGTAGCCATGTAGTAAGGGAAGAAATTTTTTAAATATTCCCTGGCTAAACCCATTTCATAAACAATATCACCAATTATCATAGTGAAGTCCGGTTGTGCTTGATATATCTGAAAAGCAATTGCTGCCTGCTCCTTGCTGCCTTCACCACTATCTCCCACCAAAGCAAACCTGGTCTTATTCTTTGTAGTTCGCGTGTAAAACCAATCTGAAGCAATTGATTTTCCATTCAGCGATACATCATAAACAAATGCGCTGTCGAGTACGAGTTTGTTCAGGGTAGCTCGATATATGCGAGAGATCAGCCCGCCCATGTTAAAGATCTCACTCGTTACTTTAGCTTCTCTGATTTTTGTCTGACCATCAAAAGATCGCCCTCCGGTATAAGTTACTTTAAAATCAGCTGGCACCCCTACCGCTTGCCAGATCAACACCCTCTCCTCTTTGCCAAATCCGGAAGCATTTCCAGGTTGCATGTAGGGCCGAACAATAATTTGTTGCGCCATTACGCTCCATTGGATAAGCAGCAATAGCACTAAAGGGACTAAGCGAATATGATATCTATTATTCATAACATAAGTTCAACATCTGTATAACAGGAAAACTAGCTTTTTGATTGGTGCCGCAAAAGGTATATTGAATGTTTCCTAAAAATATTACAACATGGAAGATTGAGTGCAAAAATGAGGCCTATTTTTCATTAATAGGCAATTTGGAGGGCTTCCTGGTTCACGCGCTAATAGCGATACCAACCGTTTGCCTGGAACATGTGGCCGGAGTCAATGTAGCCAATCGCGTGCAACCTATACGCATTCATGAACTGAAACGGGAAGATGTTAATTTATTTGAGGCGGAGATGGGTGGCAAAATAAGAGCTATTGACTTTATATACATACCCTAAACGTACTCTTTAAACCCAAATTAATGCAGTTTACCCTTTCTTATTTTTCAACCCGAAATGCTTTGTGTATTTTTCCCCAACTTAAAGTAGACATCATGCACAAACTCAAATTTTACTTTCTTGGTATAGTTGCCGTCTTAATATACAGCTGCTCCACTCCTACATCCGAGAATTCAACCCAGGATAATGCTCCAATAGCCGAAAAAATTCCAAAAGAGCTTACAGCAAATGGAAATACCCGCATCGACAATTATTATTGGATGAAACTGACTGACCAGCAAAAGAATGCCGAGGTCAAAGATGAGCAAACCCAAAAGACGTTGAATTACCTTAACGCGGAAAATGCCTACCTGGATAAAAAATTGAAGCACACAGAAGGGCTTCAGGAGAAATTATACAACGAAATTGTAGGCCGAATCAAGCAAACCGATGAGTCGGTACCTTACAAAGAAAACGGTTACTGGTACTATACACGATATGAAGAAGGCAAAGAATACCCTATCTACTGTCGTAAGAAAGGGACGATGGAGGCAGCTGAAGAAATCATGCTCAACGTCAATGAGATGGCAGAAGGTCATAGCTATTATTCTATTCGCGGCTTAGATGTAAGTGAAGACAATAACTTGCTGGCGTTTGGTGAAGATTCCGTTAGCCGAAGGAGATATACGCTTTATGTCAAAGATTTGCGGACCGGAAAGATCATGGAAAATTCAATCCCCAATACTGAAGGCTATGCCGTATGGGGCAATGACAACAAGACACTGTTTTATACAAAGAAGGATTCTGTAACCCTTCGATCAAGATGGATTATCAAACACAAACTGGGCACAGATGCAAGCATGGATAAAATCGTGTTTGAAGAGAAAGACGAAACTTTTTACACCGGGATTTACAAAACCAAATCTGACAAGTTTTTGGTGATATGGGCCGGAAGTACTTTGACAAACCATTATCAAATTTTGGATGCCAATACTCCTGACGGAAACTTCAAAGAGTTTTCGCCACGCGAGCGGGGGCTGGAATATTCGATCGATCATTACCAGGACAAATTCTACATTACCACCAACTGGGATGCACAAAATTTCCGGCTGATGGAAACCCACCAGTCTAAAACCAGTAAAGAAAACTGGAAAGAGAAAATTGCCGAACGCAAAGACACCTTGTTGCAGGGCATCGAAATATTCAAGAACTATTTGGTGTTGAGCGAACGTGCCAATGCCAACACACTCATGCAAATAATAGATCAATCTTCCAGTCAAAAGCACTATCTTAATTTTGGCGAAGAAGCTTACACTATTTATCCATCCACCAATACAGAATTCAATACGGATTTGCTTCGATTTGGATATACCTCGCTAACAACACCCAACTCCACCTATGATTACAACATGAAAACCAGGGAGAAAAAATTGTTAAAACAGCAAGAGGTAGTGGGGGGATATAACCCAGACGATTATCAAACCGAAAGACTGTGGGCCACAGCTACCGATGGAACCAAGGTGCCCATGTCAATTGTGTACAAGAAAGGATTAGAAAAGAATGGCACCAACCCTACGTTGGTATATGGCTATGGATCTTATGGATCCAGTACCAGTCCTACTTTTTCTTCTACCCGGTTAAGTTTATTGGATCGTGGATTTGTGTGGGCCATTGCTCACATACGGGGTGGCCAGGAAATGGGAAGGCAATGGTATGAAGACGGCAAGCTATTCAAAAAGAAGAATACGTTTACTGATTTTATTGACTGTACCCAGTTTCTGATTGATGAAAAGTATACCTCACCAGAGCATCTTTATGCATTGGGTGGCAGTGCCGGTGGGTTATTGATGGGTGCTGTGGTGAATATGCGGCCCGACTTATACAAAGGGGTGATTGCCAAAGTACCTTTTGTAGACGTGGTTACCACGATGCTAGATGAAAGCATACCATTGACTACCGGTGAATTTGATGAGTGGGGAAACCCCAAGGATCTTGAATTGTTCCTCTACATGCTCGAATATTCTCCGTATGACCAGGTGAAGCCTCAGGATTATCCCAATATGCTGGTAACCACAGGTCTTCATGACAGTCAGGTTCAGTATTGGGAACCGGCCAAGTGGGTAGCCAAACTTCGCGAGCTAAAAACGGATAACAATACATTGCTTCTAAGAACCAATATGGAAACCGGACATGGCGGAGCAAGCGGAAGATTTAAGACCTATAGAGAAACTGCTCAGGAATACGCATTCCTACTTGACCTGGAAGGGATAACCCAATAAAAACAAAGTCGTCTGACCACTGTATGATATAGCCGTCACTGGTCAGACGACTTAATCTTTTACTTCATAAATCATTTCAGGCTGGGCCTTATTCTTCAAGCTCACCACTCCTATCTTATCGCAGTGAAACGATTCTTTTATTTTTTCAAAACATGCCTCGTTAATAACAATCTGGCCAGGTGCCGCAGCGGCTTGTAATCTTTGAGCCGTATTTACCGTGTCACCAATTACGGTATAGTCCAGACGCTTCAAGGTGGCTGATCCAATATTGCCTGAGATCATTTCACCACTGTTGATGCCAATGGAAACCTTGGGTACGAAAGCATTCTCTCTTTTTGGCAAAGTATCGATCCTATTACGCACAGCTATGCACGCATCGAGGGCACGGTCCAAATGATATTCACCGCGAAACACGGCCATGATGGCATCACCAATAAACTTATCAATGTATCCGCCCTGTCCGATGATCTCTTTTACGATGATATCAAAATAGTCATTCAAGAGTTTTACTACTGTATCTGCACTTTCAGTCTCACTGATTTTGGTGAAACTGCAAATGTCAATAAAAGCAACAGTAGCATCCAACGTTTCATTGGCCATTAACGATGACTCGTATTCACGACTGCCCATGAAATTCAATACGGTTTCGTCCACATACATTTTAAGGATATTGTTTTCCTTAATGGCCCTTAATGTTTCACGAATGTGCGTTACATGGGAAATGGTTTTCTCCATGGTAATGTTGAGGTCCTCGAAATTGATAGGCTTGGTGATGAAGTCAAAAGCGCCCCTGTTCATCGCTGTACGGATGTTATCCATATCTCCATAAGCAGAAACAATCACCGCTTTAATTAAAGGACTTGATTCATTCAACTTTCCCAGGAGTGTAAGTCCATCCATTTCCGGCATATTGATGTCGCTGAGTACAATGTCAACATCGGGATGCAATTCCAGTTTTTTTAGTGCATCAACGCCATTGTTAGCAAAAACAAATTCGTACTCCTTCTCCCTGATTTTCTGTCGAAACTTCTGTTTGATCAGGGTCTCCAGATCTGCTTCGTCATCTGCTACCAGTATTTTTGCCATCAGCTTGCGAGATTAAGTTTTTCTTTGAGCATGGTAAAATCGACAGGTTTGGTTAAAAAGTCATCTGCTCCCAATTCCTTGGCCATCCTGTGATTTTCTGCATCACCATATGCAGTGATCATCATGACCACCGGAGGCGGCTTTAGAAATTTCTTTTTTACCTGCTCCAACAATTGCAGTCCACTCATGCCTGGCATGTTGATGTCTGATAAAATCAAAATGGCTTCATGCTGCGTTGAGTTCAAATATTCAAGTGCCTCTTCTCCGGAAAAGGCGAAGACAAAATCCACCACATTATTTTTTATTTCTTTACGAAAGCGTTGCTCGAATAGAACTTTGATATCTCTTTCATCATCAACAACAAGGATTTTCATAATGTGCTATTTCGGTAAAATAATTCTAAATGTAGTGCCCTCATTTTCCTTTGTCTCCACCTTCAGTTCCCCGCCATGCAATTTAGTCACGATTTCATAACTCATGCTTAAGCCCAGTCCAGTGCCTTTACCGGAGGGCTTAGTGGTAAAGAAGGGTTGAAATATTTTATCAATGATTGAGTGGGGAATACCGTTTCCGTTGTCACTCACAGTAATTTCTACTTTATCATTCAACTCCTTGGTGCCAACAGTTACCGTTGGTTCATACCCATTCTGAGCTGTTTGTTTTTTTTCAGTTACTACGTAAAATGCATTCGTGATCAAATTGAGTATTACCCTGCCCAGGTCTTGTGGTATGACATTGACCTTGCTCAAGGAAGTGTCAAACTCCGTTTTCATTGTAGCGTTGAACGACTTGTCTTTGGCCCGTAACCCATGAAAGGCTAATCGCAGGTATTCATCAGCTATAGCATTGATATCCGTAGGTTCTTTAACTCCATTACTGCTTCGGCTGTGCTGCAACATCCCCTTTACTATACCATCAGCCCGCTTACCATGAAACACGATCTTTTCCTCATTGCCCTTGATATCATTGGCTATTGCCATGGCATTTTCTGTGTGTCCTGCCTTCAATTCCTGCACCAGCTCTTCTATCAATTCTTTGTTTACTTCAGAAAAATTGTTGACGAAGTTGAGTGGATTTTGAATTTCATGCGCAATTCCTGCTGTCAACTCTCCAAGTGAAGCCATTTTTTCCGATTGAATGAGTTGGTTCTGCGTAGACTGGAGTTCACTTAGCGTGAAGTCAAGTTTTCGGTAAGCTGAAGCATTGTCCAACGCAATCGCAGCATAGATAGCCAGGTTCCTCAACAGGTTTACATGGTACTCAGAGTATGCATCTTTTTTGAAGCTCTGGACAGTAATGACTCCAGTGACCTTTCCTTGCAGTATCAGAGGTATATATATAATAGAGTTTGGCGTTTTACCCACAATGGGTTTACTGTAAGATGTTAGGTATTGATCATATTGCTTCTCGAAGTCTGAGATTACAATTTCTTTTTTGTTTTTGAAGCACCAGATGGAAAGCCAGTGTTCTTCATCCAGGCGATTTGAATACGGAGGCAGCATGACTCCCTCCTCTTTGGTGGATGGAAAATCGAGGCGGTTTTTTTCCTTGTTGTAAATCCCCACTCCGAATACGGCAGCATCCATCAGTGCATTCACATTTTCATACACCGTTTCAATAATTTTATCGATAGAAAGGCTCGAAGTAATGGCCCGCCCGATTTTACTTAGCTCTTCCGTATCCGCCCTGCGTTTGTTTTCCGCTTCTGCACGGAGTTCAGCTTCTCTTAACGCGGCCCTTTCACGTTCTTTCTTTGAAAGCAAATGCCTTTGAATGCGATCTACGGCAAAAACTCCAGCAGCAAATAGGGCAACAAAGAGAGTATAGGCCCACCATGTTCTGTACCAGGGAGGCAAAATCGTAAATTGAATAGATGCTCCTTTTTCATTCCAAACGCCATCAGCGTTCGCTGCTTTAACATGAAACGTATAATCGCCAGGCGGGAGATTCGTGTAAGTTGCTGATCGCAAACTGCCCGCTTCTACCCATTCATCGTCAAAACCATCCAATCGATAGCTATATTTATTTTTGGCTGGATTCGCAAAATGGAGTGCCACATAAGCAATAGTCATCTCGTTTTGGTTATAACTGAGTGTGATCTGCGGATTTTGCGAAAGCGGTTTTTTTATTGGTGAGTCGGGACCCACCTCGATGGATTTATTAAAGAGCTTGAAATCCGTTATGAGTACTTGAGGCGGTATTGTGTTTGTGCTTAGATACTTGGGCTCGAAGGCGGTTACTCCCAGACCACTACCGAAATACAGTACACCGCTGGCACCCCTCGCAAATGCGTTTTGATCATATTCCAGGGCCATCAATCCATCATCGAGGCCATAATTTCTAAATTGTTTTGTGTCTGGATTGAAGTTACTGATGCCGTTGTTGGTACTCATCCAAAGTGTACCTTCATCATCTTCAAGGATACCATATATTGTACCACTTGGAAGTCCTTCTTTCATTGTAAAGTGTGTAGTTATCCTCGTTTTAGTATCAAATCGATTTAAACCACCACCGTTTTGAACACCTATCCATAAAATGCCAGGCTCTGCTTTGCGCTCTATAATACTGTAGATGGAATTATCGCTGATCTGGGTCTGGTCTCGTGGGTCATAAGAAGAAGCTAACGTTACCTTTCCTGTTACATCCATTTGGTATAGCCCTTTGTTAGAGCCAAGCCATAGCGTGCCTTTAACATCCTGAAGCAAGGTAAGCACGCCAAACCGAGCCGCGCTGCTGTCTGAAGTGAGTATCGGTGTGAAAATTTTCGTGCGCGTATTGAAGCGATCAAGGCCACCGGCACTTGCAACCCACAGGCCACTCTTATCACCTGCAATTGGAGCTAAACCAAATATGTTATTCCGTCCCCTGTTTTCCTCTGTTCGTTCACGATTGAACCTTGTTACTTTTCCTGTTTTGCGATCGAAAAGGTTGAGGCCGCCACTACCGGCAACCCAAAATTGCCCATCTTCATCTTCGGCAAAAGCCCTAAAGCTTCCTGGAGTCAAAGTGCTCGGATTATTGGGGTTGTGCTGATGCCAGGTCACCTTGCGGGAAATGGCATCAAATTGAGTTAGATAATGACCTGCAGCCCCCACATCGGAGCCCACCCACAAACTGCCCTGACTGTCTTCATAGACGCCCCAGACCGTACCAGGAGCGAGACTTGAAGGATCATCCGGGATATTTTTAATGTTTCTAAAATTCACTGCACCCGGATTGAATGCATTGACTCCCTCTGTGGCTGTTCCCACCCACATCTTACCAGTGCGATCCAAAAGCATCGAAATTACCTGATTGTCCCGTAGACTGTGCTGATCGCGGGGGTCATTGCGGTAGCTGGTAAACTGTTCCGTTAGCATATCAAATCTGGCAATGCCAGTGCCCGGCCCACCTACCCAGAGAATATTAGGATCAACCGGATCGGGCTTAACTTCATGTATATAGTTAAGCGGGTTTATCCCACTCCTGTTAGGTTCAATTAGAAACCGTTTATGTTCGCCTGATTTACTGTTCAATCTTACAAGGCCATTACCCGTGGCAAGCCATACAATGCCCTGATTGCCGGGAGGAATGTATTGCCCAAGTACATTTAGCGGGGACCCATAACCCGGATTGGCACCCGGATCATAGAGATATCTCGTCACTTTTTCTGTTTGTGGATCTATACGATTGATTCCATTTGCTGATCCGGCCCAGATTTGTCCGTTGCTGTCTTCACTTAACCAATATAGCTGATAAGAAGTGATTGAGTTTGGATCTTTTGGGTCGTGGCGGTACCGCGTAAACTTACCTTCCTCACCAGCACGCATACGATTAAGTCCATTACTTAATGAACTTACCCAAAGATCACCATTGCTCGCCTCTAGGGGGTGAAATAGTCGATCACTGGAAACACTGGTCGAATCATCCGGATCATGGCGATAATGTACAGCCTTTCCTGTATTTGGATCCAACCGGTTTAAGCCTCCACCCTCTGTAGCCACCCATATGTCTCCATTGCTGGCTTCAGTTGTACCCCATACCCAACTATCAGAAAGAGAGGTGGTGTCAAAAGGAATGGTAGTAAATACTTTGAATTCGTAACCATTATAGCGATGCAGACCACCCTGAGTAGCTAGCCAAATATAACCTTGCTTATCCTGCATGATGGCATTACCAGAGCCCTGAACCAGGCCATCTTCAATACCCAATTGCTCAAAGCGAAGTGTAGGCGCTTCACTGGTGGAGAGTTTGGCCTTTGGAACAGCCTGTTCCACCTGAGCATGGGCTACCTTCGCTGCCCATGCCATCCCTAGCGCCAGCAAAACAACAACACATAATCTTATCTGTGAAGGAAGCACTGTAAAGGAACGAGCAATCCATGATGAGATATCATTTTCAGAAGTCATTTACCTGAGGGTATCGTAGTATCAAGAAATATTTGGCGCATTTCATTGCCTAATAAGCGTAATTATAAATTCAGAACCTAGTCCCGGATTGGAATTTACGCTAATGGTTCCGCCATGGGATTTAATTATGTCATAGCTCATGCTCAAACCCACACCCGTCCCCTGGCCGGTTGGTTTAGTAGTAAAAAAAGGCTGGAATATTTTTTCCTTTACAGCGTCTGGTATTCCCTTACCGTTGTCGGATACACTAATTTCGATACCTCCACTAACATCTTTCGTGCTCACGGTAACTGTAGGCACAAAGTCGCTGTCAGCATTTTCCTTTGCTTTTTCGGTTACAGCGTAAAAGGCATTCGTAATGAGATTTAGAATAACCCTGCCTATGTCTTGCGGCACAACATTGACTTTTGGAAGAGAAGTGTCGAAATAAGTTTCGAACTTGGCGTTGAACGATTTGTCCTTAGCACGCAAGCCATGGTAGGCCAGTCGTAAGTATTCATCAGCCAACGCATTGATGTCTGTGGGTTCTTTAACATCACTCCCACCCCGCGAATGCTGAAGCATCCCTTTTACAATGGCATCCGCCCGTTTGCCATGGTGATAAATTTTTTTCTGGTTCTCAATAGCATCATTAGCAAGCGCTACTGCATCATCAATTTTTCCTTTGCTCAAATCTTCTTTCATTTCAATGAGCAACTCTTCATTTACCTCACTAAAGTTATTTACAAAGTTCAGTGGGTTTTGTATTTCATGGGCAATACCCGCTGTAAGCTCACCCAAAGAAGCCATTTTTTCTGATTGGATAAGTTGGGATTGAGTGGATTTCAAATCAGCAAGAGTTTTCTCCAGTACCCGATTTGCCTTTTGCTTAGAACGAAACCGACTGTATACACCAGCAACAATAATTAATAGTAAAACCGCTATTCCTATCGAAAAATTTATAAAAAGAGAGGATAATCTGCTCTCGCTCTCAAGCTTAGCGATGAATAGCTCATTTTGGTTCATCACCTGCTCTGTTTCAAAACTGATCGTTCTGAATTTTTTCTGGTCAGCCAGCAGGCTATCCTGTAAGCTGATATAGGATTTTAAAACTTCTGCAGCCTTTCCGTTGTCTCCTGTGTTTTCGTATAATTCTGCAAGCAACTTATAATCCCGAAGGACATCTGAACGGTAGTTTTTTACCCGGATAACATCTTTATTAAGTAAATCAATTGCCTCCCTATGCCTGTTTTGTTTTATCCTTACCAATGCCAGGTAGTAATCTGGAGCAATGATTCCGGTTGGAGTATTTACATCTATGTTACGCATATTAATCAACTGCCAGCATAGTTGTAGCAGAGAATCGGCTTCATGTAAATCCCCTGTTTGAATTTTATACAAAGAACGGATTTGTAAATTTGCTACCTGGTTTATGAAACCTGGTGCATCAGATAATAAACTGTCCGATTTATTTAACAAATACTCAACGCTGTCAAATTGACCCAACAGAATTTTAGCATGAGCTAAATTTCTAAGCGGACCAGCATTGGTTCTTCTTGCTATACTATTATAGGGCGTTTGCTTCAGTGATAAAGTAGAATATTCGACAGATTGCTCAAGGTCTCCATTATCGAGATGGTATCCTCCCAGAACCCCAATATGATTCTTCCAAAATCCGCTTTCAGATTGCGTTTTTGCACCAAAAAAGAAATCAGTAGCTCTATTGCCGGAGTCTAAATGACTAATGGATTTTTTTATGTTATAAATAGCCTGGTCTACTAGACCAATAGCCCTGTAAAAGCCACTTAAAACATAATAACAGTGTGCCAGCCCCAGCGAGTCATTATTCGCCTTGTACTTATTTATTCTCTCGGTATAATATTGCAAACCTTCCGCCAGCCTGTCAGAATTTCGATAGGGTATTCTTAAATTTTGCAAAAAAATACTTTTATAAATCCGGGTTTTTTGTGAATTGTTACTTTCTAATTTTTCTATATTCCGTTTTCCGTAATCTATTGCTCTGGATACATCTGAATACAAGCTGCTCCAGATACTCAATTTTATCATAAACAGTATATCTTCATCCTCTCCTTTACTAAAAGATTTCCCCGTATTCTCTAACTGCATTATGCTGGAATCACTCAAATCTGCAGATCTGATAAGTCTTAAAGCCGATCTGAAAGTGATGGTATCAATTCCTTTTTCTGTTTTGCTTTTTGCAAGTAAGACGAGGATAGAGTCCACTTTGCTCTGCTGAGCGCTGGCCGGATTTGCATTTATAAAAGCCAGGCAGCAAATTATCAGCTTCAATATGGCATGTCTGTAGCTCATCGTTAAATTATTCTTATACTGGTAATGAAATCATAAATTCTGATCCTGTTCCTTCCCTTCGTCTCCACCTTCAACTCCCCTCCATGCGCCATTACAATGTCATAAATTGTCTGCATCACGGATTGGCACTGATTTAGGGATTTCACGGATTCTGTTTCAAAGTACAAGTCGTTTAAAAGTTAAGCTTTTGCTTCCAAAGTTGATCAACAATCCGACTTCAATTTTATAAGCCTTTAGATAATTTAGAATCTGAGCCAAATGCACATCCTCAAGTTCAATGACAGCTTTCAATTCTACCAGCACTTTTCCCTCCACTACAAAGTCTGCTCTTCTTGTTCCTATGGGCTCAGGCAATTCCTTATAAAAGATTTCCCGCTCAATTTCTCGTTGAAAGGAAAGACCTGCTTGTGTTAGCTCCCAAGCTAAGGCACGCTGATAAATCACTTCTTGAAACCCCTGCCTGACCGGCAGGCAGGGGTTTCCAAGAAATTTGTGAACTTCAAACAAAGCTCCAATTATCTTCTCAGTAATATCCTTATACTTCAAGTCAGCCATTTCCTAATCCGTGTAATCTCATAATCCTTTTAATCAGTGATTCAGACAATGGGCAGCTTAACCACAAACTCACTTCCCTCCCCTTCAATGG
>CAYNCP010000033.1:0-43849 GCA_964395905.1 uncultured Ohtaekwangia sp. | reverse complement strand
TTAAATATAACAAGGAATGGATACGAATGCCACAATTTATTTGATGACTGGAACTGAATAATTATTCTCGCCACCAAGCACCCAGGCACTATTTGCTTTTATGTCTTTGTGACTTAGTGGCCAATTAAGGTGCTCATTTGGGAAACAGCCGAAAAGCCTTCAGATATGACTACTCTCCAAAAAAATCCAAAGCAATCTTATTAATCAAGTCAGGTCTTTCAGAAAATACCTCATGTGTTGTATTGGGCAATACGCAATACTGACTTCCCGAAATCATGCGATGCATTCCCAGTCCATGTTCAATTGAAATGTCATCCCGATCACCCAACACGATCATGACAGGAATATTAATGCGCGCATAAATCGAGTCTGAAAAGTATTCCTTCTGATACCACATTTTATTCAAGCCATGGATTAACTTTTTCCAATCTCTTGGCAGTGTTTTTACATACCAGTCAATTGTTTCTTTGTTCTTCAGCTCCCATTCAGAAATTGGCAAAGGTTTGATTGAATCCAAAGGAAAACCAGGGGGAACAGCCGCACCTTTTAGTCCGTTATTTGGTCCAACAGCAACAACCTTTTTCACTTTGTCCGGCCTTTTCTCTGCCAGCAGAATGCCTGTAATGCCCCCGTCACTCCACCCCATCACATAGGCACTGTCTAGTTTAAGTGCATCTATTAACTGTGAAATAAAATCAGTCAACACTTCATAGGTAAGGGTGTCGGGCAGTTCAGACCTGCCTTGTCCGGGGGTGTCTGGCGCAATCACCCGGTAATGCTTTGAGAGCTCCGGAATACATTTTTCAAAATCCCCGATACTTCTATCTATGCCACCCCCTGAAATTAGGATCAACGGCACTCCCTGCCCGTATTCCTCATAGTAAACTTTGGTGTCGCGTATCTCAACCTGTTTCCCATTGTTAGACCCGTAAGCGATTCGATTTGACTCAGTACGGCAGCCTGCAAACAGTATTATAATGAGCATTGAAACCACATATGTTTTCATTCCGGAGGCGTAAGCATGTTGGCATTTTAGCCTTATCTAAAGTTAGGATTGTCCCTAATCAAAAACAACTATGGACCAATGACGAAATTTTTGAGGTAAACACGCGCTTACTCGGGTTATGAAGACCGTCAACAATAGACATGATCCAGGTCATTGCATATCCTACAGTCACTGAATTACCTTGTAAAAAAAATCCATGAATAATCCGATTACTCGCTTCATATTTATTGCCACTTTAGTCATTTTAAGTGGTTGTGCAACCACTGGACTCACCACTTCATCTCACCTGACCAATGTTGGGCTTTCCAGCAAGAACTATCAATTAATCGCCACCAATGTTACAGGAGAAGCAACCAGTGAAGGGGTGCTGGGTGCAAGCTTTGGGGTTGGCATTGGTGCCACTCAATTTTCTTTCATTCCCATCAGCACAGATCGCACGCTTTATCAAATGGCCATGCAAAATCTCTGGTCGAATTTTGAAGGTCAAAATGGCAAAGTAGCCAGCCGCACCCTTGCGCTGGTTAACCTTCGCTACGATTCAGAAACACTCAATACTTTGCTATATACAAGGTTAAAAGTTGTTGTTGTCGCAGATGTGGTGGAGTTTAAGTAACGTTGATTATAGACTGAAGACATTATCATGAACAACACCATAAACAAAATCGGATATTTATCCGGACTCATAGCCTTCGGGGCAACCGTCTTATTTTACATTGTGCAAATGCTTCAGGTATTGGGTTTCCTCTCCTCCCCCTGGGATGAAATCCTCATCTATGGATTTTCGCAATGCATTACCTTGCCCTTCCTCATCGAAATGCTGGCCTTGCACCATGTGGTGAGCCAGGAAAAGAAATTCTGGAGCCACGGAGCATTGCTGTTTACCACCATTTATGCTGTGTTCGTTACCGCCAACTATGTCGTTCAACTGGCCACTGTTATTCCCATGACCCTGAAAGGAACAGATGATGCCATCCAGCTGCTGAAGCAAACACCTCATTCGCTCTTCTGGGATTTTGATGCCATCGGGTACATTTTCATGGGCCTGGCTACGCTCATAGCTTATCCCATATTCGAAAAACAGGGATTTCAAAGATGGGTGGGCTATGCATTGGTAGCTCATGCGCTCACCACCCCGTTGATCATGTTCGTTTACTTTTATCCTGATTTTTCCAATAGCCTCTTATTGCTGGCTACACCCTGGGCCATAACCGCACCATTAGCCATGCTGATGGTTGCACTTTATTTCAAAAGAAATATGAAAACATGATCGCCAAATTCTAGGCTAAAGGTACCTATAAGGATGAAAAATCTTTTTGCATTTATTGTTCTCGCACATGGCCTTATCCACCTGATGGGATTTGCCAGGTCTTTTGGCTATGGTCAGATTACCCAGCTAACCAAAGAAATTCCAAAACCGCTAGGCGTGATTTGGCTTATAGCGGCTTCTTTATTCATCATAGCTGCTGTCATTTTGATAGCAAAGAAAGAAAGCTGGGTCATTATAGCCACAACAGCGGTAGTTGCTTCACAAATACTTATAATCACCACCTGGCAGGATGCCAAATTTGGTACCATTGCCAACGTAATTATTTTGATGGTGGCGACATTGACTTTGACCACACAGCATTTTGAATCACAGTTTAAGGGAGACGTGAAGTCGTATCTGAAAAGATCCAATGCAATAGCTATTGATGATTCTGATTGGTTAACCGAGGCAGACATTCAGGCATTACCACCTCCTGTGCAAAAATACCTACGCTATGCCAATGTGATCGGAAAACCCAAAGTAAGAAATGTCAGCTTCGCATTTACTGGAGAGATGCGTGGCCGTAATCAGAACTGGTTCAAGTTTACAACCCTTCAATACAATTTTTTTGATGAACCTGCACGGCTTTTTTTCATGAAGGCACAAATGTTTGGCATAACCGTACCTGGCTATCATAAGTATCAAAACGAGACAGCCTCCATGGACATAAGGCTTTTTGGACTATTCACTGTTGCGCAGGCAAAAGGACAGGAAATGAACCTGGCTGAAACGGTTACAGTATTCAATGAAATGTGCATCATGGCACCCGCATCGCTGATCGACAAACGAATAGAATGGGAAACCATAGACGCCCATTCAGCCAGGGCATTTTTTACCAATGGCGCTAACAAAATATCCGCTGCACTGTATTTTAACGAAATGGGCCAACTCATCAACTTCGTTTCTGATGATCGCTATGATGTCAACGACATTAAGCAATACCGCTTTTCCACGCCCATGAAGGATTACAAAGAAATTGACGGGGTAAATGTCCCGGGGTATGGCGAAGGTGTCTGGCACTATCCGGAAGGCGAGTTTGTGTATGGGAAATTCACGCTGAATCATATTCAGTACAATGTGTCAAAGATTGAATAAGGATTCACACATCCGACTATGCAAGTGATGGTAGTTTTTTAAGCATTACTTTTATTCCTCAGTATTTTGACAATACGATTATAAACGATTTCTGATAAATTCCAGGTGTATCCATTAAAATTGGTAGTATTCACAAATTGAATAACGACTGTATCGATGTCTTTGTGGTACTTGGCAATACTCTGATAACCGGGAATGAGACCGGTATGGTCATACACATAAATAGACGAATAGATTTCCTGTTCCCCCTCATCCAAGAGTGATCCATCGTTCAATGCCCTTATGAATATGCCTACGTCTTCTGCTGTCGCTAACATTCCCATTTCATCAGTCTTTAAATCGGTATCCATGCCAACATAATAACCACTCATAACGTCATCAATATTTACTTCTTTGAGTGAACCATAAGTATGCTTCAATTGGAGTGGAGCCAAAATCTCTTCCTTGATATATTGGTGATGGTCATACCCCACCACACTAGCAATGAGTGCTCTAATCAGCAAATAATTTGTATTGGAATACCCATAGGCTTCACCTGGTTCAAAGTTAGCAGGCAAATCAAGAGCCAGCTCCAGCTTTTCTTTGTCGCTCACTGGTGGGTCTATCCAATAGTTAGGCGAATCGGTATAATTGGGAATGCCACTCCGATGTTGCACCATCAGTCTCAAGGTTATTTTGTCTGCATATTCAATTCTTCCAACAAGCTCCGGGAAATAATCCGCGAGTGTTTTATCCAAATGCACCCGTTTGTCATTTGCTAACTTGGCAATGGCAACTGCATCATATAATTTGCTGATACTGGCAATCTTAAAAAGGGCTTTGGGATTGGCTGGTATTTTATTTTTGCGATCATGCCAGCCCGCTGCATAAAATTCCGGTGATTTACGCGCCTCGTCAACATAAACAATCATACCATCAAATCCATGCCCTATTGCTTCATCCACCTGTTCTTGAACTGTATCTGGCAATGGCAATATCCATGCCCACACCAGGGGCCACGGTACAAAGAACATGGATGTGATGGTCCCAATGAGCAATAAAACTCTAAGTATTTGCTTTGGATACTTTTTTGTCATTCTAAATAATTGTGGTACACGATGTCAAATGGTTCAGAGCGCCAACGTAAGTATTGAGCGCAGTACTTTGTTTTACAAACCAAATTAATTCATTTTGTAATCTGGTTCAAGTAATAGAAAATTCAGTGAAGAGGCTCCCTGATAAGAAATACCTACTTTGTACTGATGGTGGGAATTTTTATGATTTCGTTTACAGAGTTAATGTTAACTGCCTCTGAGTTATTCACTTTGCTCACTTTTAAGATATGGATAATAATATGGCTCCCTAGCAGAAGTTGTCCCCTCCATTTCTGAATGTCCACAGCTCCGGAGTTCAAATTCAATTCTCCTAGCTGTTGCGATCTGTTGACTAGCTTTACAAGCATATTAATAATTCTATATTCCTCACCGACATCAACTTTGAAAATATAATGCTTGTTAAAATCGATGCCATTTTCCCAGGTCAATGGCTCGTTATCCTGATCAGAAATCGCGATGTTTAGCACCGTAATCTCGCCTTCTTGATTTTGAATGTTAAAGTCACCCTTGTCAATAGCGCTTGATACAAGTAAGGAAGTAGTAAAGAAAAGAATGACCAAGACTGGCCTGATTAGTAATTTCCTATTCATAAAATGAATCATTGATTGAAATTAATACTAGCTCCAACTTTTTGCAAGCCGGAGAAGTCTTATTTAGCAACGCTTTGATATAGGGTTGAAAGTAACGCTTTTTGTGATCCCGTCAATAGGAAAAGCTTAGTAATTAACGAGACTGCAACTAAATGAACATCTTGAGTAGGTAAAAGAGATAACTTGATTAGTTAAACCTTCCTAACTTGTTAGGAAGCGAGCTGCGATGATTCCATGACCCAACTCAGTGATATCTGGTGGCAACCTTAGCCGGTGTCATGAAATCTTGATCACCACCTTGCCCTGGTAGTTTCCTCCGCCAAAATATTGGAAGGCTTGCCGCGTTTCAGCTAGCGGAAAGCATTTGTCAATGACAGGCTTTAACTTACCAGCCTCCATCATGCCCGCCAGGTGGGCCATATCTGCCGGACTGTAATTAAGTGCTACCATCCTGATTTTTCTGGTTCCTGTTGCCGAAATCAACCTACCCAGCAGCGCCATCTGCAATATCCTGACGGTGGTTCCCCCGGTCATTACAAAAATACCACCCGGATTTAATGCCCTTTTATAATCGAACATGGAGCGGGTGGCAATGTTTTCCAGGATGAGATCGTAACACTGGCCGTTCCGTGTAAAATCTTCTATTTGATAATCAACCACATGATCGGCACCCAATGACCGCATCATATCGAACTTGCTGGCACGATCCACCCCGGTCACCTGCGCATCGTGTGACTTGGCCAGTTGAATGGCGAGGGCACCTACGCCACCCCCTGCCCCATTGATCAATACCTTCTGCCCTGTTTTTATTTTCCCTACATCGCGCAATCCCTGCAAAGCCAACAGTCCAGCCTGCGGTATGGTGGAAGCGGCTTCAAAAGTGATGCTTTTTGGTTTTTGAGCCAGCTTATTTTCCTTCATGCAGGCAAATTCCGCAAAGCCTCCCCAGCCGCCACCGGAGTTGTCTCCAAACACCTCATCACCTGGTTTCCACAGTTTCACTTTTTCACCGATTGCTTCCACCGTGCCGGCAATGTCGCATCCCAGTATTTGATGCCTGGGGGTTCGGAGTCCGCCTATCAACCTGACCAAAATGGAATTGCCCAAAAGGGAATCATAGTCCCAGGAATTGATGGAGGTTGCGTGTACCTTTATCAGTACTTCATCCGCTTTGGGAGACGGCACTTTTACCTCTTGCAGTTTTAGCTGGTCCGGGGCTCCATATCGGCTGTATACAATCGCTCTCATGTTTTACTTTATAAAGTTGACGTCTTCGGTTCAACAAAGTTTCTGGATTTGATAAAAATCTCCACTCAAAAAATAATAATCTCTGCTCTTTCCTATCTTCTACATGAAGTAAAGAAGTATCTTTTCTTAAAATCGTCCGTGCATGACAGCATTATTGAATCAAAAATGGTTTAACCAGCTCATGGCAGTAGTTGCTTTCATTGGAATTGTCATCATTGGCTTTGCCTTGGTGATCTTCTTTCGGGTGCCCAATGCCAATGAAAATTACTATCCCGGTAAAGGCCTGATAACGGAATATAAAACCGACCCCATAGACACCGCTTCAGTGATCGTTACCATATCCTGGGAATTTGCCCATCAGCGATACCAAGCTACCGAAAGCTCACCTATTTTCAGACAATTCAACTATGCGAAAGGGGACACGATTGCCATTTTGGTAAATCCTGATGATCCCAACGATACGGTATTGCCGGCATCAGCATCTCATATGACTGAGCTGGCATGGCGCATTGCCAAGGTGGGCATTACCTTGGTAATGATCACCATTGGGGCCTGGTCGTGGAAGAAGTATAAGACCTAAAGGACACCAGGTGAATACTGAGACAATAATAAGTGACTGATAAGCACAGCGGGACGCGTGCGCTTGGTAGTTAATAAGGGATGCTTGGGCTAGGCAGGTGAATCAAATGCATTCATGCCTTATCCCGGAATGCCAAATTTTGATCCACTTACTTCAAAAAATTCTATCTTTGCGCCCTTAAAATTGAAGGAATGATATCAGTGGACGCAGTAGGCGTTGAGTTCAGTGGGACCACGCTTTTCAACAACATCACTTTCAACATCAATGAGAATGACCGCATCGCCCTGATGGGCAAAAACGGGGCAGGCAAATCCACTTTGCTAAAAATTATGGCGGGCATCAATAAACCCACGAGCGGTAAGGTATCGGCCCCTAAAGATGCCATTATTGCCTATTTGCCACAGCACCTGCTTACTGAAGATAAATGTACCGTATTTGAAGAAGCCTCCAAGGCCTTCTCCAAGATCCTGGACATGAAAAAGCAGATGGAAGAATTAAACGTTCAGCTGGAGACCAGAACAGACTATGAATCAGATGCTTATTCCAGAATTATTGAACAAGTGGCTGAGCTGAGTGAAAAGTATTACAGCATAGAAGAAATCAATTTTGACGCGGAAATTGAGTTGACTTTACTGGGACTGGGTTTTCTGCGGTCAGACTTTACACGCCCTACCAGCGAATTCAGCGGAGGGTGGCGCATGCGCATTGAGTTGGCCAAGATCCTGCTTCAAAAACCGGATTTGATCCTCCTGGATGAGCCTACCAATCACCTGGATATCGAGTCAGTACAATGGCTGGAGGATTTCCTCACCACGAATGCCAAGGCTGTGATCGTGATCAGCCACGACAAGACTTTTGTGGACAACCTCACTAACAGGACCATTGAAATCACGCAGGGTCGGATCTACGACTATAAGACCAACTACACACATTACCTGCAACTGCGGAAAGAAAGGCGCGAGCAGCAGCAAAAGCAGTTTGACGATCAGGCCAAACAAATAGCTGATATCCAGCAATTTATTGATCGGTTTAAGGGTACTTACTCCAAGACACTGCAAGTGCAGTCAAGGGTAAAAATGCTGGAAAAGATTGAAATCGTGGAGGTGGATGAAGTGGATACTTCCGCACTCAATCTCAAGTTCCCTCCCGCCCCCCGGTCGGGAAACTACCCGGTCATCATCACAGACCTTACCAAAAAGTATGGCGATCATACCGTATTTCAGGACGTTTCTTTGACCATCGCCAGAGGAGAAAAGGTAGCTTTCGTGGGTAAGAATGGTGAAGGAAAGTCTACGCTGGTGAAGGCGATTATGGGTGAAATCGAGCATGAAGGCAAAATGCAACTCGGCCACAACAGCATGATCGGGTATTTTGCACAAAATCAGGCCTCACTCCTGGACGAAAGCTTGACGGTATTTGAGACCATCGACCAAATAGCACAAGGCGACATTCGCACAAAAATCAAAGACATTCTGGGCGCGTTTATGTTCAGTGGCGATACCATCGATAAGAAGGTAAAAGTATTGTCTGGTGGCGAGCGCACACGCCTTGCGATGATCAAGTTGTTGTTGCAACCGGTGAACTTGTTGATTTTGGATGAGCCCACCAACCACCTTGACATCAAAACAAAGGACATTCTAAAAGATGCGCTGCGCGCATTCGATGGCACGCTTATTCTTGTTTCCCACGATCGCGATTTCCTGGATGGCTTGGCCAATAAGGTTTTTGAGTTTGGAAACAAACGGGTGAAGGAGCATTTTGAAGATATCAATGGATTTCTTCGCAACAAAAAAATGGAGAACCTGAAGGAAATAGAACGCACTGCAAAAGTATAGCGGCTATTCCGTTTCCTTTACCTGCTTGAAATAGAAGGTAAAGAAAAAGACCAGAATACGGGTGATCCAAAAAGAAGTCCAGTTCAGCAATCGCTGGGCAACACTAAGGCGGGTGTCGAGGTAGCTGTCAGAAACCAATGTGCACCGCGAAATGACATGCTCTTCAAGGTAGCGATGTACATCTCTGGCAAATCGGGGATCAGCCACATCCAGATTGAGTTCCACACTGGCATAAGTACTGATGTCGTTGACATTGAAGGATCCTAAGGTTATCCATTTGTGATCACAAATGGCAAGTTTACCATGGAGAATTGTTTCGTTATACTCATAAATGGTAATGCCCCGGCTGAGTAACCACTCATACATGTATCGTTCAGCCAACTTGGCCATCTTCACATCCGAGACGCCCGCTAATATCACGGTGATCTTTACCCCTCTTTCAATGGCACCCCGCATGGCTTTTCTGAAAATACTTCCGGGAAGAAAATAACTAGATAAGATAAGTATCTCCGATTCTGCTCTGTTAAACATTTCGATATAGCTGGATGCGATTTGATTTTTTCTTCTCACCCAATCGTTCCTGCGCATACGCACCCTGCTTTTCACATCCGCAGGAATCATAAAAAACGGAACACTTCTTTGCTTCGGAAGCCTGGCAATGGGCTGAAAACCATTCCATGTCTTTTGACAAAGTACCAACAACTGTTGCACCAATTCACCTTCCACGCTCAATGCAAAGTCAAGCCAGGCAGGCTTGCCAATATCATTGTAATGGTTGGCTATGTTAATACCCCCCACCAAAGCATATCGGTTGTCGGCAACACATAGTTTATGGTGCAACCTTCTACCCAGATAAAACCTTCTGCTCTTGAACAAGGGCTCAAAAAATCTAAACCTGATGCCATGCCTCTTAAGTTGATTGACAAAGAGACGACTCAGGCTTTGAGAGGCGTAGCCATCCACCATCAAAAAAACTCTCACCCCCCGCTGGCGCGCGTCCACCAGGGCATTCGCCACCAATTGCCCAGTCTCATCATCAGCAAAAATATACGTTTGAAGATGCAGCGTCTCTTCTGCGCTTGCAATCAACAGGATGAGTTGATCAAAATACTGTTTGCCACCCCTTACCAGTGTTACTCTATTGTTTCCGGTGTACCCATCAACTGTACTTTCCATCAAGGTGAGTTGTGTTTTTCTTATCAAGTTATCAATTTTTCCCATTCGTCCGGACAAAGCAAATCATCCCGGCTGATCAAAGTCAATGTGTCGCTTGAGCAGTATCACAATAATGGAAATGCCGCGATCATTGACTCGATATAATGCTATATTTCGGAAACTATCTACTACCTGGTTGGATTCACTCACTCATATCGTACTGGGCGCATGCATCGGAGAAGTAATTGCCGGTAAGCGCTTAGGGAAAAAAGCGCTTCTGGCAGGGGGTGTTGCTCAAACCATCCCCGATTTCGATTTCATCGCATCATTCTGGATGAGTCCTGCCAATGACCTGCTGGCCCACCGTGGTTTTACCCATTCTTTTTTTTTCATGATACTGGTCGCCTATCCGCTGGCACTCATGATGTTCCGGTGGAAATGGTTTCCAAACATGCCGGTGAGACATTGGACGTTGTTTATTATGCTGGAGCTATTCGTCCACATTTTTCTGGACGCATTCAATGCCTACGGCACTGCCTGGTTCGAGCCATTTAGCCACTATAGAGTTTCTTTCAACAGTTTGTTTGTGCTCGACCTGTTTTACTCAGTATGGCCATTTGCTGCGACTTGCATCCTTGTGTTGATCCCCGTGTATCATACCAGGCGGCTTTTTTGGGCATGGCTTGGCATCGCTTTGAGTTCGCTCTACCTGGGATATGGATTGCTGAACAAAGAGTTGATCACTCCGGCTATTGAAAACTCTTTAAGAAAGCAAAATATCAGCCAAGTGAGATACTTTAGCACACCTACCCCCGGTAATGTCTGGCTCTGGTACATTGTGGCAGAAGATACCAACGGCATTCATGTTGGGTATCGGTCTGTATTTGATCGCCAGCCCGACATCCCCTTTCAATTTTTTGATAAACAGGATCACCAATTGGACAGCCTGCACGATCACGAAGACCTGCAGCAGCTCATCCAGTTTTCGGAAGGTTATTATATCGTGTCGCAATATCAAAACCGTTTGGTGTTTAATGATCTGCGCTTTGGCCAGATGATGGGATGGACGGATCCGAAGGCACCTTTTGTTTTCTACTATTACCTGGAACATCCCGAAGACAATGAACTGATCATCCAGCGCGGGCGTTTTGAGCGTTGGGATAGACAAGCCGTCCGTTCATTTATTGAGCGAATCAAAGGCATCTGATCCTTTGGTTAATTCGCACTCAAGACAAGGACAGGCAATTGGGCGTGATTGATCAATTGTTCCGCCAGCACGGGATTAAAAATACGGGCCATTACTGACTTGCGCTCATTAGGAACTACAATGATGTCCGCCTTAATGTCTTTGGCAAACTGAGTAATGCCAAACTCCTTATCGTTGGTCTCCGCAATGTTGACTGTGCTCGCTATGGACTTAAATTGATCCATCATCTTTGACATGATCTCCATGGTGCCTTTTTCATCCATTTTTTGATCAGGTGAGTTGATATGAAGCAGGTGCATCATCCCTCCTACCAGGCTGGCATAATTAACTGCCTCCTTAATTTCCGAATGGCTGTTATGGGTAAAAGTAGAGGCCAGTAAAATATTTCTGGGAATAGCGTCCACCTTTTGTTTTATCACCAGACAAGGAATGTCAACGTATCGCAGCACGTGTTGTGTTTTTGACCCGATAATCGCCTCTCTGATTCCGGTAGCGCCATGAGAGCCCATCACCATCCAGTCTATTTCGAAGGGCTTGATATAGTCTTCAATGTGTTCCTGACCATTGCCCAATATCAATTCGTATTTTGCACTGACTTTGGCCGCTTCAGCCTGACTCACCAGCTTCTGCAGTTTATACCTCTCCTGTTGCACCTCATGTGCTACGATTTCGCGTGGAATGCCTGATGCAGATTTTGGATAATGATCTATGGCCAGATGTAAAAAGACCAGTTCTGATCCACTGACAACTGCCAACTGAATGGCAAAATCAGAAGCTGCCTGGGCACAATCAGAAAAATCGGTCGGTACCAGTATCTGTTTCACAGCATGCAACTTTAGGTTCCTGCTTCAAGCTAAGAAATCGTTAAACCCCATTCAATGATTGTATTTACTTGCAGCAATGACTTTAGTCATATCGGGGCGATTGAATTTTACGCAACCGCTCCGCTAAAACTGGTTTACCAGATTTTAACGCGTTTTTCAGGCGCCAGGTAGAGCGAATCGGTTGGCTTCACATTAAATGCTTCGTAGAATTCTGGCACATTACGCACTACGCCATTCACCCTGAAATCGCGGGGCGAATGAGGGTCAGTATTCACTTGAACACGAAGTGCCTCATCTCTCGATTTACCCAGCCACGCTTGTGCATAGCCTACAAACACGCGTTGCTCGCCCGTAAGGCCATCGAGCACTGGTGCTTCTTTCCCTTTAAGCGACATTTTGTATGCCTTCAGTGCAATGCTCAGCCCACCCAGGTCTCCTATGTTTTCTCCCAGTGTAAATTCTCCATTTACATTCAAGTCAGGAAGCACCTGAAACTGACTGTACTGCGCCACGAGCTCGCCAGTTCTTTTCTTGAATTCAGCCAAATCCGCTTCGGTCCACCAATTGCGCAAAGCACCATCCCCATCGAAAGTGCTTCCGGTATCATCAAAGCCATGGCCAATTTCATGACCAATCACAGCTCCTATTGCACCATAGTTTACGGCATCCTCTGCATTTAAGTTAAAAAACGGTGGCTGCAGGATGGCGGCAGGAAATACAATCTCATTGAGCGTTGGGTTGTAATACGCATTTACCGTTTGAGGCGTCATTCCCCACTCGTCTTTATCAATGGGTTGTCCCAGCTTGGCCAGATTGCGGTTGTACTCAAACAGCGTGGCGTTCCTGATATTACTGTAATAGTCGTCTCCTTTTATTTCCAGGGAAGCGTAGTCTCTCCACTTATCCGGATATCCAATTTTAGGTCTGAACTTACTCAACTTGTCCAATGCCTGCGCTTTGGTTTCCTCACTCATCCAGTCCAGCTCTTTAATACTTACCTCATAGGCTTTAATCAGGTTGGCAACAAGGGTATCCATTCTTCGCTTGGCCTCATCCGGAAAGTGTTTCTTTACATATACCTTTCCTACGATCTCACCGAGGTTATTGTTGACTACGGAAACCCCGCGTCTCCACATAGGTCTTTGTTCCTGTGTGCCGCGAAGTTCCTTGCTGTAAAAGTCAAAATTCTGCTGGTCCATGGCTTCATTGAGATTGGAAGCATTGGCATCTATAACCGACCATTTCAAATATTGCTTCCACTGCTCCATGCTGGTGGATTTTAATATTTGATTTAACGATTTGGTATAATCCAGCATCAACACGCCAATCTTCTCCTGACCTTCCATGCCAGCTTCTTTGAGGTAAGTATCCCAGTTGAAATTGGGAATCATTTTCTTCAACTCAGCGATTTCTATCATGTTATAGTTGCCTGCCAGGTCACGTGTCTTCTCCTTGGCCATCTGCTTTTCCGCCAATTTGGTTTCAAGGGCAAGCACGCTTTTAGCTACTTTCTCTCCATTGGGCAAGTTGGCCAGCTCAAACATTTTGGCAATATGCGCCTCATACTTGGTTCTAATTTCCTTCGAGCGCTCATCGGTCTTTAGATAATATTCACGATCGGGCAAACCCAAACCACTCTGCCATATATAAATGGTGTAAACGGTAGGGTTTTTAAAGTCCTGGTATACAAAGAGACCGAAGGGCGTATTGTAATTGTATTTATTGGCATAGGCAAAATAACCAGCCAGGTCGTCATAACTCTTAAGGGCATCTACTTTTGCCAACTCCTCCTTTAAGGGGTTGACTCCGCGTTCATTTCTTAAGGCCGTATTCATAAAGGAATTGAAAAGTCCTCCTACCTTTTGTTCGTCTGATCCATCAGGAAAATTACCGGCAGATGATTCCTCGATAATATTCTTTACGCTCTCTTCCGCTTCTTCGTGCACAATGGTACCTATTCCGTATGACGATTTGTCGGCAGGTATAGGTGTTTCCTGTATCCAGCGTCCATTCACAAATTGCATGAAGTTGTCGCCAGGATTAATGGTGGAATCCATATTCTCAAAAATAATGCCTGATACGAGCTCAGGTTTTTTCTCGGACCCGCTATCGCAACTTATCACGAGTACCCACGCCAGGGCTAATGCAAATTGTAATGTTCTTTTCATATGTATATTATTATTTTTCAATGGTAATGATCATTCCTCTGTTGTCGTTCGAGCCACGCTCGATTTCATATTATGTTTGTGACTGTGATTGAAAGATAACCCGGGATTTTGTTTTTTGAATAATGGAAGCAAACATAGCAATTCAACGGTAATTTTGGCATTGCTTCCAACGAAAACTTCGATGATTACTTGCTGATTTAGAGCCATTTTATGCACTTTGCCATTACGTCAAAAGTTCATTATCAAATTTATGGATAAGTCACCATTGAAATCAATCGTAAGATAGTAAGACATGAATGACTTGGCTGAGATAAAAGAGCAATTGCTGGACCTTGTCTTTTCAGGAAAAAAAGAGGAGGCCATCAAATTACTCCAGGGAAAATACGGTGCTGATCGTGCCGAGGCAGAAAAACTCTTGCAGTTGGCAATTAGGGAAAATGTTACCCCTGCAAAGTTATTCTCCGCCGTTTTAAAAAGGGCGTCAATCCATGTAGCTGGAGGCAAAGGGTGCAGGCATACGATGTTTAAATATGCTGCAATCATCTGTGGATTTATCGGCATACCACCACTGCTTATTGCCTGTGGAATCTATCTTTATAGGGACCAACAGATCAGTGAGAGCTCCATCGTAGCAGGAATTGTGACCGAACTCAAACCCTATCACTCCTATGGTGAACCTGTTGAATACACACCCATTATTAGTTACGAAGTTAACAACCAGAATTATACAATTGAAGCGCTTGTGTACGGTGACACTCCTGAATTTGAAGAAGGAGAAAGTGTAGCACTATACGTACACCGCGATAACCCCAACGTGGTGATCATCAATACATTCACACAAAAATGGTTTATGGTTATTTTGATTGGATCGATTGGGATGGTCTTAACGATGGGAATGTTTACTTTACTGCTTCTAAGTAAGCCCCGCCAGAACACTAGCTATACTTGAGCAAGCGGTAAATAAACGGTAAATTCAGATCCTTTCCCTATTGCCGAAGATACAGCAATTGATCCCGAAAGTTTGCTCAAGGTCTCCCTGACAATATACAATCCCAAACCTGATCCCGCAGAATGATCGTGCGCCCTGAAAAACATGTTAAAAACCTGATTCTTCAATGACTCATCAATGCCAATGCCGTTGTCCTCCACAGTTATTTCCGCATAGTGATCTGATGACTTGGCTCTCAATTTAATCCAACGCTCTACCTTGTTTGGGTCGCTGTATTTGATCGCATTCGAAATGAGGTTGGTGAAAACAATCTTTAATCTGACCAGGTCAGACCGAACTGAAATATGCTCATCCACTTCCCAATAAATTGACAAATGGTTTCGCCCTTCGGAATATTTCAGTTCTTCTGTGACTGTTTGTAATAAGCCTTTAATATTCACATTCTCCTTGGCGACTTCAAGTCGGGTATTCCTTGAATAGTCTATTATTTCATCTATGAATTCATGCATCGCCTTAATTCTGTTGTGCATCATTTCCAAGTATTCCATTTTCAAAACCGGATCTGATTCCATCCTGGAAAGATTGAGAAGTCCTGTCAGGGTGCTTAACGGAGCGCGCAAATCGTGAGAAGCACTGTAAACAAAACGATCCAACTCCCGGTTGGCCTTTTTAAGTCGCTCGTTTTGCTCTTTTATTGTCTTTTCGTTTTCAATCAATGATTTCTCGGATTCAAAATTTACTTTAGAGGCAATCATAAAAACGTAAATTGAAATTGATGCCGCAATCAGCGTATTCAAAACAAAGAAAACCCTGGCCTGCTCCACTTCAACATGTCGCCAAGGGATCAAGGGCGTACCAGCGGTGAATGTAATGATGTCAAGCACTAACGCCATGCCCACAAAAAAAAGCGCATTCTTCCATTGTCGATATCCATAAAACGACAATGCCACCGCCCCTGAAGTAACATACTGAAGGTGCATGCCTGTAGAAAAAGGTTCGCTGGTGGAAATAATAAAAATCATGATGTTAAAACTGGTGAGCCCGAATGCCTTTGAAATCTCCAGCTTATTATACCTGATCAATAAAGCGTTGATCAGCACAAAAAGATAAAATCCCAGGTATACGTAATAAGCAACATAAATTCCCAGGAACTGATCAAGTAAAGCGTAAAGGGTAGTGGCAATGAGGACCAGATAATTCAGACGTATAAGCAAAACACGCCCTTTCTGAATGGTGCCGATACTTTCTGCAAGGATCAAAGTCAAAGCAATAGATTGATGAAATATAATGAATCACTTCTACATTTAATCCCATGCCTGCCGCCAATCACCAAATTGTTGCATGATGAACTATCTATAATCATGGTTTCACCTGACCATTGTCATGGCTATCCTGCTTTCAGTTACCTACTTTCACGCAAATTTAAAGCATATGGAATCCCATTTTTATCAAGTAAACGTAGATTGGAACAGTGACCGCAAAGGCATGATGTGCTCCCCTGAACTGAGCACATCACTCAATGGAAATGGATGTATTGAAGTAGCTACGCCTCCCGAGTTTCCCAAAGGCGTTGCAGGCATTTGGTCGCCAGAGCATCTATTTACTGCATCAGTGGCCAGTTGTATAATGACCACCTTTTTGGCCATCGCTGAAAATTCCAACCTTGCCTTTTCACGATTCAGCTGCCCATCAAAAGGCAAACTGGAAAAGATTGAAAAACAATTTTTAATGACAGAAGTTACCGTAACGCCTACCGTAACTTTGCTTCATGAAAAGGACAGAGACAAAGCGTTGCGGGTGTTGGAGAAAACAGAAAGAGCATGCTTGATCAGCAACTCCATTAAGTCCAGGGTGGTAATGAATCCGGTGCTCCTGGTGGAGCAGTCACAATCTGTAGAAAGCTAAATCTATCAGGTTGCAATCAACCTGGGTAGTCTTACTTGGCTTTGAAGGCACCTTTTATCACCTCCTCATTAAATCCCTCAGCCACTTTGTTATTGTTGGCATAGACATATAATGCCGTATTGAATATGGTGCTGGCCACACTAAAAATGAGTCCAGTAAAAAATAAGAGTACCACGCCAATAGCCGCACCAGCTATGAATCCAGATTCCCCTGCAAGGTTGACAAGCAGATAGGTTATGCCTATACTCAATACAATGATAATTACAAAGACAAAGAACTGGACAAGCCCCAGTCCAATGGCTTTTATCAAACTCTCACCCCATGTCTTCTTGATCACTTGAGTCGATTTTTTTACTGCCTCAATGGGACCAAGTCCTTCATAAACCAAAACGGGCACCACAAAAATGGTAATAATACTCCATGTCATTCCTATTAATCCGATTATGATATGCGTAACGATTTGACCTGCTTTACCTAGTCGGGATGCCAGGTTGTCCAAAATCCTTAACAATAACCCTACCGTGGCTGAAAGCAAACTCCATTGAAATATTAAACCAAGTTTTGAAAAAGCAAAACGAAAACTTTCATTGAAGGTGGCATTGCCTCCCTCAAATCTTACTTTGGTTGTATATACCACACAGACGTTGAAGAAAGTGGCAATGAAGGCGAGGCCGAAGTAGGTTAGAAAAATTATGGCGTATTGATAAACCTCCAACGATGATTGCGACAATCCTTCATTCATTAATGTAGGAATGACGGTGGGTACAATCATGGCCACCATAAACAAACTGGAAAATATAAAAGACAACAAAGCAAACCAGATTAATTCCCTGTCCTTGTTGATTACCGCAAACGAGAGCTTGGTAATGTTCCAGCTTCTGGTGAATGCATTCATGATGGCAATGGAAATGTTTAATATGAAATTAGAAATTAAATCCATGAATATTAGTTACCTATCTCAATTTTTTTTGTTGCCGGTAATTAACATCAATTCAAGGGGCTGGGCACATAATCTTCTTCGATAAGTGATGGCATCACAAAAAGTTGGCATTCCACTTCTTCAATGACCATGGCGGATGGCACAATGAAGGAAACCAAGCCTGACGCGCTGACTTGTGCAGGCCCAACTCCAGGTCCTCCTCCACCCAAATTATAAGCCTGAACGTTCCACTTGCGCCAAGTTTCAATTCACCTTCGAGGATGGATAAAAAAGCCTGATAAGCAGTGTTAAATATGATTTCATTGAATGTTGGGTTGGATTTTGTGCAATATAAATTAAATGGTCAATGCACTTTAAACGATGTCCGAACATCGGCATAATCGATCAGCTCAGTATCGTAAGACAATTGGAGCTCATTTCCTGTCCCGTAAAACAGCTTGTAATCAGGCCACGGATTCGTTAAATTCGATAAGGAAAGGAAACATGCAAATCTTATGGCTAAGCTATCATTAAGTGTCAATGGGAAAACAAGTGAAATTGACGTGGATCCTCAGATGCCGCTGCTGTGGGCCATTCGCGACTTTGTCGGACTCACCGGCACCAAGTTTGGCTGTGGCATCGCCCAATGTGGAGCCTGCACCTTGCACATGGATGGCGTCCCCGTCCGCTCCTGTGTGATCCCTGTTTCTGCCGCTGTTGGAAAAAAAATTATTACCATTGAGGGATTATCCGAACACAACGATAATCCCCTTCAGCGTGCGTGGATTGCCGCACAAGTTCCACAATGCGGCTATTGCCAGTCGGGGCAAATCATGAGTGCAGCCGCTTTATTAAAAGCAATCCCTAATCCTTCTGATGAAGACATAGACAATGCCATGAGCGCAGTACTTTGTCGATGCGGCACCTATCCCAGAATAAGAAAAGCGATTAAAGAAGCTGCTAAAATGTAATTATGGAAACCATTAGCCGTAGAAAATTTATCCAATTATCCTCTGCAGCCGGGGCATTCCTGGCCATTGGTTGTCTCCCCGATGCGCATGGAAACGAATCATTGGTTTCTGCACTTACATCTGACCCCTCAAAGGTGGATCTCAACCAGTTCATTTCGATTGGAAATGATGGAAGCATCATCCTGTTCAACCACAGGCCTGAAATGGGACAGGGAACTTACCAGTCCATACCCATGATTCTTGCTGAAGAATTGGAAGTATCATTGGATCAGATTGAAATTCGTCAATCTGCTGCGAATAGGGAATTATACGGTAGTCAGATGGTTGTGGGTAGCAGAAGCATCCAAACTGAATTTGAAAAGCTGCGCAAGATGGGTGCCGCTGCACGCGAGGTATTGAAACAAGCGGCCGCCAATAAGTGGAAAATAAGCATTGATGAATGCAAGGCTGCCAGGGGAACCATAGTAAGTGCGACAGGTAAAACATTGAAATATAGTGAGCTGGTAGTAGAAGCTGCGAAGATCCAACCCAACAATGATCCGCCTTTAAAAAAACCGGCAGACTTTACCATCATCGGTACGTCAGCAGCCCGAATGGATATACCGCTGAAAACCAATGGAGAAGCCAAATTTGGAATAGACATCACCGTACCCGGCATGTTGCATGCCTCAATCGAACGATCTCCGCAATTCTTAGGCAAAGTCAAAAGCTTTAATAAGGAAGATGTATTGAAAGTAAAAGGGGTACGACATGTTTTCCAAACTTCCCGCGAAGTATACGGGCAGACCCGCGAAGGGGTGGCTGTACTGGCAGACACTTATTGGAATGCCGTTCAGGGAAGGAAGCAACTCAAAGTAGTATGGGATACACAAGGACTCGAAAAGGTATCCAGTGAAACCATCATCAAAGATTACTACGAAGCCGCCAGGTCAAATGGCGATGAGTTGTTTGGTAAAGGCGATGTGGCTAAGGCGTTTGATGGAGCCACACAAGTGATTGAGGCCAGTTATGAAACACCTTATCAGGCACATGTGCCCATGGAGCCCATGAATGCCATCGTCAGTATTGAAGATAATGAGGCAGCGTTTTGGGGCTCTACGCAAAATCCCAATGGTATCAAATCCTTCCTTTCCAAAACGTATAACATCAAAGAAGAAAACGTCAAAGTCAACTACACGTTTATGGGGGGAGGCTTTGGCAGAAGGTCAATGACTGATGTGGTAGAAGAAGCCGCTGACCTCTCCAAAAAATCAGGAGCCCCCGTGAAAGTAATCTGGACACGTGAAGATGATCAAACGCAGGGTCCGTTCCGTGCATGCAGCCTGAATGTGTGCAAAGGCATGCTGGAAAACGGAAAGGTGGTTGCCCTTGAACACAAAGTAGTGGCACAGGAAATTCAAAACCAGACCGGACCTGATATGAATGCAGGCCGTCAGTTGATGGGAGGTATTAATACCGACTACCTGATTCCCAACCTTTCCGTGAAGGGCATTCTTCAAAAGCGGCACATTCCCATTTCTTACTGGCGCGCTGTGTATCACTCCACCAACCCGTTTGCTCACGAATGTTTCATTGATGAACTGGCACATGCCGCTGGCAAAGACCCATTGCAATTCCGACTGGATATGCTGGATCATCCGCGCTATCGCAGGGTGTTGGAAGCAGTGGCTGAAAAAACCCATTGGAAAGAAAAGAAGAAGGGTATTGGTAAAGGTGTCGCAACGGTAGAAAGATCAGGCGCTTATTTTGCTATGGTGGTTGAAGTGCAACAGCAAAGAAAACAAATTGTGCCCCTTAAAATAACCACAGTGATAGACCTTGGCATTTGCATTAATCCCGATACCGTGAGGGCCCAAACCGAAGGGTCCATTGTAATGGGACTAGGTGCCGCCTACGCGGGGCTAAGCATAAAAAATGGAGCCGTGGCAGAGCAGAACTTTCATACTTATCCCATGCTCAAAATCAGCCAATGCCCCGACATTGAAACATATATTCTTCCCAGTGAGGCAGCTCCTGATGGGGCCGGTGAAGCCGGGTTGCCCACGGTAGCACCTGCATTGGCCAATGCCATTTTTGACCTGACGGGAAAAAGAATAAGAAAATTGCCAATTGATATGTCTACATTAGTTTAACATTTTTAATCATGAAAATTTCAATAATCTCTTTGGTGGTGCTTTTGGCAGCTTGTGCCCCCACTCAGTACAGTGCATCCGGTGTCAATTCTAAGGCCAATGCCTCTAACCAAATTAGTCCGGATAATGCAAGCATTACGCTCGCTGACTACTTGAAACGAATACCTGGCGTTCAGGTATCCACCTTCGGTTCAAGCTATCAGGTACTGGTGCGAGGCAACAACAGTTTTTCCGAACAACGCGAACCCCTATTCATTATTAATGGTATGAATGCAGGGGCTGGCTATGAACGCGCAGCTCCACTGGTAGATGTCAATGACATTGATAATGTGCAAGTACTCAAATCGGGGAGCGAGACAGCCCGCTATGGGATGCAAGGAAATAATGGGGTAATATTAATTACCACTAAAAGGTAATTTACTACTTTCAAATTTTACTAAGTTGGCATTCTCAATCATTTAGCAGAATACTTTTAGGTTTGTCAGTTATCTATTGCCTGACCAACCAGTTGTCGAAATTTCCAACCCGTTTGATCATTCGTGCGCCCTTGAGTTTGCTTCATGATCACTCCAATTACATTTTCTTTGGGATCAGCAAAGTATTGCGTATTGAAGTAACCACCCCAATCAAAGGTATCCAGGCTCCCATTCCCACCCTTACGTGCAGCTTCTTCGTCAGTCAGTCCAAAGGCCAATCCATAGGAGCCCAAGTCACCTATCTGATTTGTCATCATAAATTGGACAGTCGTACGACTCAGCAACCGAATGCCATTTAGCTCCCCCTGGTTCAAATACATTTGTAAAAATATCGCATAGTCTTTGGCCGTGCTTGAAAGTCCGGCACCACCAGAGAAGAAGGCTTTTGCCCCCTTGATGGGATAATCAGGGTCATAGAATGTGATCGGGTATTTCTCCCATTTACCTTCGTTCTGATATTGCACCGGAACCAATCGGCTATATTTTGACTCGGGCAGGTAAAAATAAGTATCTGTCATGCCCAAAGGATCAAAGATGTGTGTCCGGAAGTATTGATCCAGCGGCATTCCAGAGATTACTTCGATAAAGTAACCAAGCACATCAAGTCCTTCACTATAAGTAAATTTTTCCCCAGGCTCATGGTGCAAGGGTAACTTGGCCAACTTCTTCACACTTTCTCCAATACTAATCTTCTCAGTTGTGAACAGATCAGTTATACCTGCATCATGGTAAATCTTCTTAAATCGTTCATCACCATCAATCACCCCGTACCCGATTCCGGATGTGTGAGTTATCAAGTGTCTTATGGTAATTTGACGCTTTGCAGGTTTGGTCCAATAAGTTCCATTCTCAAATAAGGTATCCAGTATTTGTACACTCTCAAATTCAGGGATGTATTTGGAAATGGGGTCATCCATTCTAAATTTTCCTTCTTCCCACAACATCATGACCGCAGTTGAAGTTATGGCTTTAGTTTGTGAAGCAATGCGAAAAATGTCATCGCGCTTCATAGTCCTTTTGGCGCCTACATCAGCCAATCCGTAGGCTTTGTGAAAAACAATTTTTCCATTCCTGGCCACCAAAGCAACCAATCCAGGTACTTGTCCCTTAGCCACTGCATCCTGGCACATGGCATCTATGCGAGCCAGTCTTTCTGGCGACATTCCGACACTCGCAGGCGCGGCTTCAGATAGCGGTGGTGAATTTTTTACAGACCTGGTTTGCGCAAAGTTTATTGTAAAAACAAACAATGCTGCCACAAAAAGTGCAATCCTCAACATGTGCATCTCAATTATATTTTGAGCCTATTTTAATTGTTGAAGATACAACTTGATTCAATAATCCACCGATTGTGCGGTGTTTTTACTTTTTACCGGGCAACATAATTTCATTGATCCCTAAGACAACTTACAGGGTTAAGGTGTGCCGCCTTAACCGCCTGAGAAGCTACGGTGAGCCATGCCGTGATAAGTGCGATAAATCCGGCAAGCGCGAAATACCAATACCCAAGTTCAATGTGAAATGCGAAACGCTGCAACCACATGTTAAGCAGCCAATAGCTAATCGGCAGCGCCACTACAATGGAGAGTAAAACCATTTTGGTAAAATCGGCTGACAACAACAAAACGATATTGGTGGCAGAGGATCCCATCACCTTTCGAATACCTATTTCCTTGGTTCTGCGTTCTGCGGTAAATGTGGCCAAACCGAATAAACCAAGACATGAAATCAGAATGGCCATGGTTGCAAAGTAAAACGACAACGTAGCTACCCGCTGCTCTGCAGCATAGAGCTTGGCATACTCCTGATCCTGGAACTGGTACTCAAAGGTAAAACCCGGGTTGAAGTCAGCATAAAATTTGGACAACGCATCCAACGTTTCTTTCTCCCGACCGGCCTCCAGTCTAATCATGATGGTCCAGGTATTTCTGGGGCTGAGTCTGAAAAAAAGCGGATTCACAACATCGTGAAGGGATTGAAAATGAAAATCCTTGACAACGCCAATGATTTGCAAATCATATTGACCCCATAATTTAATGGTCTTTCCCATAGGCTCGTCCATTTTCATCACCCGGACCGCTGCCTCATTGACAATGATTTTGGTACTGTCCGCACCATACTCGTCTGAA
This sequence comes from uncultured Ohtaekwangia sp., assembly GCA_964395905.1. Taxonomy (GTDB): domain Bacteria; phylum Bacteroidota; class Bacteroidia; order Cytophagales; family Cyclobacteriaceae; genus ELB16-189. Next base: position 20,260 of record CAYNCP010000033.1, on the reverse strand, counting down.
AACATTCTTCCCTGTGCCATTTCCACCCCTAAAGTTTCCAATAATCCATAATTGCATCCCACATTTTCAAACAGGATTCTGTCTTCAGGGTTTTTTCCCTCCCATTCTAAACCAGACGTATTGTTGTTGCGACCAATCAGGCTGTGACCAACACTGGAAGCGTTGATGACACCAGGTATTCTGCGCACCTCTTTCAGAAAAGTTTCTCGGTTCTTTTCAACTGCACCCTCCATAGGAAGTTTGATCAAATGTTCTTTTGTGTATCCCAGGCTTTGTGTTTGCACAAAATCAATTTGCTTGTAAATGACCAGCACCGACACGATAAGAATTACGGAAAGGAAAAATTGGAACACCACCAGTCCTTTCCGTGCCCATAGCTCACCCCACGATCCTTTCATCTCCCCTTTCAACACCGCAGCTGGCTTGAAACCTGAAATGTACATGGCTGGATAACTACCTGCCAGCAATCCGGTAAGGACCGTTATGCCCATCACCCATATCATCAACTCTCGGTCAAGCAAGGTGAGTGCTATTTTCTTTTCTGTAATTAAGTTGAATTGGGGGAGAAAAAGATAGACCATACCCAATGCCAGCATTACCGCAGCAATGGTCACCACCATGGACTCGTGCATATACTGAAAAATGATCGAGTTACGTGCTGCGCCTACCGACTTCTTGATTCCCACTTCTTTCGCCTTGCGGGAGGCGCGCGCGGTAGACAAATTCATAAAATTGATGCAGGCAATCACTAAAATAAAAATGGCTATAATTGAAAACAGCTGTACATACTCAATGCGCCCTCCGGATTGAACGCCATTCTCAAAGCGACCATACAAATATCTTTCGCTGTACTTTTGCAAAAACAAGGTCGTGTTAGAGCCTTCTTCCTTGCCTTTGATATAATCTTTAATCTTTGCAGAGAAATCAGAGGGGCTGCTTCCCTCATTCAATACCACGAATGTACTTGGGCCATTGTTACCCCATTCCTTTGCCCATGCATTATCCTCGAAAAATAATTCCAGTGTAATGACGAACTCGAATTTAAGTGATGAATTGGTGGGTGTATCTTCAAAAACGCCAGTAATGGTCAGGCTTTTGTCGTGTTGCAACTCAATGGTTTTACCCAACACATCTTCAACCGATCCAAACAGCCGCCTGGCCAGGCTGCCGGATATGACAATTGACAATTTATCCTGTAGCACATGGTCGGCTGCGCCATGAATAAGCCGGTAGGAGAAAATATTGAAAAAGTCCTTGCCCACATGGTATCCTTCAGCCTTTACATTTTTCTCTTTAAAGGATAAAGTATAGGGTTCGATCCAGGTAGTAGTGGCCGCGTATTGCACCTCAGGGAAATCTATTTTCAGGTTTTCTGCAAGAATACCAGGCGTTGATGTGGTTGTCATGATTTCATCGGCATATTGCTGATGTTCCATCACTTCAAATAGTCTTTCATCCGTGACGTGGAACTTATTCATGTTGACTTCATCCCTTACCCACAAATAAATAAGTAAGGTGCAGGCCAGTCCGGTAGCTAGCCCGATCAGATTGATAAAGAAATAACCCTTTGCGCGAACAAAATTGCGGTAAATGAGGATCAAACTGTGTTTGAGCATGTTAATTGGTATTATAATCCAACAAAAGACACGTGGCAACCAACATTTGTTGCTTTACCTACTGAAAAAATGGCATGAAACTGGTGCGGTTTGCCAATTACATGGCATACCTATCCCGAAGAAAAAGGTTACGAAAATGTCAATACTATTATTGGACCAGCTACTTTCCAGGCAAATGACAACTGCATTTCTGATGTGTTCTATTGCCTATGCGGTTAAAAAAATAGCCTGCTAAATAAGTATAGATATATCTCACAAGTAATAAGAGATGTACCTACCAATTAAGGTATTTATAGATTATCCTGATCAATCCGTAGGCCTCCTTCATATCCTTAGCTTGGTAAGAAATGGTAAATCCATCAACTCTTTTAATTCCCGGTATGCCCATGGCCACATCAGCCAATGCCGTGGACTCTACTTTTAAAACAAATTCGATTGGGGAGGTTGTTGAAAGGGGCTTTGCTTTTTCTAAATCCCTGATGGCCGCGACAGTTTGCTCACCTAACATCTTTTTCACTACATCCGGATGAATCAGTTTGGCTGCACTGGCACCGATGGCCTCTTTGGTTATCACTGTTCGGATTGATGTCAACTTTTTGATTTCTTCCGTAAACGTTTTGTCACCGCTGGCCAGGATTACCGGCACACCCAGGGCACCAGCAAAGTAAGCGTTCAGCCCTCCCTCTCCCACTTCAACTCCGTTTATCCATAACCCTTTTACATTACCCGAACCCGTATGTGCCAGAAAACCATTTTCGGTACCAGCCATGGCATGGTATCCGATGAAAATGATGCCATCAAAACTGGCATCCAGGTTTTGCACCATCCCAAATGGCTTGATGTTGCTTTGAATATAACTCACTCTAGGGTCCAATTCCGTATGCAACAAGTTTTGCATGTCTCCGTGGCTGTCATTGACCACCACTTCAGCCGGACCCAGGTCGTAAATGGCTTTGACCACCGCATTCACTTCATGGGTCATCAGCTTTCGGCCCGTTTCATAGTCCTTACCCGAACTGCTCACCATCTTGGAAGTGCCTATTCCCCCTATACCCTCCATGTCTACAGAGATATAGATCTTAGGTGTCTTGGTTTGCGCCAACGATACGGAAGAGACCAACAAAAGGGCAAGGAAAAAATGTTTCATATTAAGCCAGAGTTAATTGTTTTGCTCTATTTCAAACAGTTACAATATAGATAATTGTTACTCAAATTGACCCTATCACATGGCCCACTTTCTTATCCGGTAGCTTGTTTCAAAAAAGAGGTTACTCAGACCTTAGGCCTTTGACCGGATTTTCCAATGCTGCCCTAACAGATTGATAACTGACGGTAAGAAAAGCTATTACCAGTGCTATCGCACCGGCATAGGCAAACACTTCCCAGGTGATTTCAATTCTATATACATAGTCCTGAAGCCAGGTTTGCATGGTGTACCAGGCAACAGGTACGGCAATTGCAAAAGAAATAATTACCAGCAATACAAAATTCCGGGTCAGCAACTGTAGGATACTTTGCATTGATGCGCCCAACACAATCCTGATACTGATCTCTTTGCTGCGCTGACTTACCATGAAAACAGAAAGACCAAACAAGCCCAGACAAGCTACAATGACAGCAAACACTGCGAAACTGGTAAATATTTTACCCAGGCGTTCTACATCGGCATAGGTGCGAGCATAGCTTTCATCGAGAAAGGCAAAACGGATGGGCTGATTGGGAGACATTTTATTCCAAACGCTGGTAATAGATGCAATGGTTCGTTGCATATCATCACTTGCCATCTTTAAAGAAATAGTACTTGGGCTCAACGCAAGACTCAGGCACACCGGTCTGATTTCATCTTTCATCGATTCAAAATGGAAATCCTTGACTACTCCGATTACCGTCCAGGTAGAGCCTTTGTTAGTAATCCGCTCACCAATTGGATTGGATAATCCCAGTTGGCGCACCATGGCTTCATTGATGATAACCGTTCCTGAATCAGTTGGCATGTCAGGGGCAAAGTCCCTTCCTTCCATCAATTGCATTCCCAAGGTTTTTATATAGTCGTGATCGACCCGCCATCGTTGCGCACTTACCCCATTTTCAGTATTGACCATGCCCTCTTTCCAGAATGTGTTTCCATTGCGCTTTGTCCCACGCACCGGCAGGTAATCGCTTATGCTTACCGATTGTATGTCGGGCAGCGCCTTCAATTCTTCCTTCAAGGTAAACACCTGTTTACCCAGTGTGTTGGTGCCCTGCAATAAGATCACCTGATCCTTATCAAAACCCAATTTAGTGTTCAATATAAAATCCATCTGGCCGTAAATAACAAAAGTGCCAACGATCAGTACAATGGAACTGGTAAACTGAAATATCACCAGCAAATTTCTTGTCATTGAATTCTTACTGCCCTGGCTAACACTTCCTTTAAGGACTTGCACCGGCTTAAACGAAGAAAGATAAAATGCCGGGTAGCAACCGGCCAAACCTCCAATCAACAAAGCTGCTGCTACTAAAATGGGAACCATCCACCAGGCCGTCCAGGGGAAGATGAGCGCCTTGCCGGACAGGTTGTTGAAGTAAGGCAATAGCAAGGCTGTCAGTAAAGCTCCGATCACAAATGCAATGAAACTCAATATGACAGATTCAGTCAAAAATTGATTGACCAGGTGACTGCGCATAGAACCTATGGATTTTCTGATGCCCACCTCTTTGGCGCGATTAGCCGAACGTGCTGTTGCCAGGTTGATGAAATTAACGCATGCCAGTATAAGTATTAGTCCTGCTACACCTCCAAATAACCACACAAAACGAATATCGCCATGATTAAGCCTGTCATGGATGCCCTGAGAATGCAAATGAATGTCATGCAAGGGCTGCAGCTCAAGTCTTCCTTTACTCAACATCTCATCCACATTGGGCAACCCCTGGTCCAGTAGCATCGGACGCACATATTTCTCAATTACACCCTTCGTCATCTTCGCTTCCAACTCTTTAATATTAGTCTGCGGACGCACTTTAACATAGGTTGGGTAATTGCTAGCGCCCCAATTGGTTTGTTCCCCTGGATAGAAGTTGACGCCCTCCAGCGTTATCAAGAAGCTGTAATTCAAGTGTGAGGCGACCGGAAAGTCTTCCATCACTGCAGTAATCAGGTAGGGCTTACTTTCATTCTCATTGATGATTAAGACTTTGCCAATCGGATCTTCATGAGGGAAATATTTCCTGGCCTTACTTTCTGAAATAACAATAGAATTAGGATTGGTAAGTGCTTTATCACGGTTTCCGTTAATGATTGGAATTTGAAACACATCCAGCAATTCCTGGTCAGCAAAGGTGAATCCTTCGTCATAGCTATTGTCAGGTTTATCCGCGCGCCTCACTTCGTTGCTACCCGCGCCAAACAATGGAACAGGATTTAGCCTGCCTGCCTTTTCTATCTCAGGAAAGTCTTGTTGGATAGCCGAAGCAAACGGAGCCGCAAACCAGACATCCTTATTTAGCTCATCACCATTATCAAATACTCCAATGACTCTGTATATATGATCTCCGTCTGGAACATGTTGGTCGTATTGGAGCTCATCCCGAATGAATAGTGCGATGAGAAAGCAGGCTGCTAAACCCATAGCAAAGCCTCCTATCTTGATGAGGGAGTACATCTTTTGCCGTAACAAACTTCTCCAACCGATCTTACAGTAACTTTGAAGCATGGTGTATTGATTAAATGATGAATGTAATTTTCTGAGGGCGAATGGCCTCAGGTAATTGATGACTTGAAACCAATAGTTTATTTTTGCGTGGACTACAGATTTAGATTTCACAGCTTGATGGAATTTCTCCTCCAAATCACCCAATACTTCCTCTGCCAAATCATCCCTTAAGAAGCGAAGTAGCAGTTTTTTAGCAAGCTTGGGAGGATAATTAGCCATTAAGCGAAATTTATTTTGCCTTCAAAGGCTGGATACTGTTGCCATAACGAAACCTTGAAGTCGCGCGAATCTTTCAAAACGCGCTTGCCCAAGGCCGTAATGGTGAAAATGCGCTTACGCCTTCCGCCCCTTTCGGCTGTAGCCTTTCCCATGGCTGACTTCAGAAATCCTTTGCTTTCCAGGCGGTCAAGGGTGGAGTGCACTGCACCAATGGATACCGATCTGCCGGTCTGTGATTCGAATTCTTCTGCGATGCTGAATGAATACGAGCGATCTTCACCCAAAATTCCCACCAAGAGTAAAATCACTTCTTCAAATTCTCCTAATCGTGTTTCTATCATTACATACTAGATTGTAGAGCTTATATACGCAGGTATTACGTATTTGTTCTACAATTTAGTGAGAAATCATCAAAGAATTTGACGAAACAACTACTTGAGTTTGATGGTCTTTTTAGTTTTTGCGCTTAGTCTGGCCGCATCCAGAATCTCAACCACCAGCATATTGTTTTCCAATGATGATAAATCAAAAGGTTTCATGTTAACTTCTCCTCTAATGACCGCGGTAAAGAAAGCAAACGGATCTTCATACGGAGTGGCCTGATCATCCAGCGTATGGGAATCTTCATCATAGCCATCGTAGCCCTTTGCCTTACGCACCCGAAGTTGATTCCTATTGTCAGCGTAAATGGCTCCGGTCAGGCCATAGATTTCCATATCTTTTCTGCCCATCGGCCAATCCCAGGAGGCCTGGATGATGGCATTGCAATTGTCATAGGTCAAGATTATGGTGGCGTCATCATCCACCTTCGGATTGTTTTCTTTTTGAAGTTGTTGCGTCACGGTAGTTACGCTGCCAGGTCTCCTCCCATCCACCAACCATGTCATGAGGTTGGCTCCATAACAACCAAAGTCGGTAATGGCTCCACCCCCGTTTTGCACAGGGTCAGTAAGCCATTCCAAAAACTCCTCATTCACGCCTATCTTTTTTGGTCCGCGGTGCCCATCCCGAATCACCACTTTACGTAATTCACCCACTGTTCCTGACTTCAACAATTCGTATGCCTTATGATTGGATGGGTACCATGTTGTTTCGTAATTGGTAAGCAAATGGATCTTGTGCTTGCTGGCGAGTGCTTGCATTTTTTTAGCATGTTCAAGACTCACGGCCAACGGTTTTTCCACCATAACATGCATTCCCAGTGGAGCACATTTTTCTACCACAGCCAGGTGCTCATAAATGGTTCCAAATGCAGCTACGGCCTCAGGATGGGTGGCCGCAATCATTTCATCCATGGTATTGAATACCAGATCCATTGAATAACCATGTTGTTTGGCATATCTCAATGCCAGCTCCCGATTGGGTTCGACAATCCCTACTACTTTAACATCTCCACGATCTGCTCGTCCAAGAATCCAGTGCACATGGGTATGGGTAAGTCCTACCACTCCTAACTTAAGCGGCTCCTGCTGTGCCAATACATTTGCGGATATCAACAGGCAAAAGAGAAAATGAAATAATGATTTAAAAATCATATGTGTTAATATTTATAGCGGAAATCTAATCCTTCCGATCCAAAACTATTTTCGGAACACCCTCAAATGTCATGACCACCGGCTTTATGGTGCCATCCTCATTGAATTCCAATTTGTCAATACACGTGACCCTGTGATCCCGTCCTTCATTGGGTATCGGCCTTCGATGATAAATGATAAACCACTGGTCTGTGCCCGGTGCTTGAATGACAGAGTTATGTCCTGCCCCTGTGGCAATATCCTTATCCGACTCCAATATGGTTCCAATTTTTTTGTACGGCCCCAGCACATCATCCGACATGGCATAGGCTACCTTGTAGGTATCGTTGGTCCACCCGCCTTCTGACCACATGAAATAATAAACTCCGTTTCTTAGAAACATGAATGGCCCCTCCACATATCCTTCGGGTGTCACTTCTTTGAACAAAGTTTCATCTTCCCAGGGAATTAAGCTGGTAAAGTCATCATTCAGAATACCGATGTTGCAATGTCCCCACCCTCCATAGAAGATATAATACTTGTCCTTGTCTTTAAAAACAAATTGATCTATGGGTTGGGCATCACTATAAAATTGATCGATGAGTGGCTTACCCAGATAATCAAGGTAAGGTCCGGAAGGTGAATCAGCAATGGCTACACCAATCCCACCGGTGTGATTGATGGGATTTTTTTCATCCCATGAAGGCCTGCCAGGACGCTGGATGTCATTGGCAGAGAAAAAGAAATAATACTTGTTATCCTTCTGCACTACCGCAGGTGCCCACATTGCTTGTTTGGCCCACGTTACTGCCGCAGTGTCAAGCACACGACTGTGCTTCTTCCAGGTAACTAAATCCTTAGACGAAAAGGCATCGAAGAAGACCTGGTTTTCATAAGCACTTGAATACGTTGGATAAACCCAAAATTCGTCATTGAATACCGCGCCTTCAGGATCTGCATACCATCCTTCGAAAATGGGATTGCCTGAGGTTTCAGGCTGAGTATTTACAGGGCGATTACATCCTGTAATAATTGAAAAAAATAGGGTTAGTAAAAGAGTACATTTCATACTGGAATGATATTTACCATATGCCATGCATGAAATTAATATAATAGGAAACATCTACGAACATAGTGCTGTCCAATTTACCTACTCATGTTACCATTCGTCTTCTCGCCATCCACTAATGAGTATAGTCAGCACTGGCACCTCAAATTCCAACAATTACTTTGATCTGTGGCAATATTCAATGCTGACTTACTTGCTATTTATAGATTGAAGATACTGTTGAAATCCGCCATAAATCATTCGGCTGGCATTAAAAATCATTCTTGACGGATCAGTCAATGGGGCAACTAATTCCGTCATTCTCGGGTCAGTCGCAACGCGCTCATTGGCAAGGTCACGCGATTCACGCGAATTAAACTCAATCCATCCAAATACAATGGCTTCATCCTCTTTTGCACCTACAATCTCTGGAAAAGAACGAGTACCCTCTAATTTTAAATCATCACCCACATACTCAAAGTAGGCAAGCGCGCCATGTTCCTTCCAAATTTTTGCAACCGCTTCAGCTACCTCCTTATATTCATTAAGGTGATTTAGGGGAACGGGAAAGATGAATCCGTCAATATAATTAGCCATTATACATTCAGTTATATGAATAATTCATTTTTAAGATAAATAAACAGATTTCAAAAGAACGAGGCTAAATATCAAACCATTTAATGTATTCCGTTCGGCAATGACCAGTGCAGTTTTGAAAAACGTTGCAGTCCACCTTAAACTAGCTTAGTAACAAGATAGATATTTTCGTTAACACATTTCGCCACTTTTGGGCATAACTATTGTTAGCCGTCTCAAATTAATCGGCCTAAATTTTTATAGCGAATTCAGCAAATGGTTGCCTTTGGTTTTTGGGTCATAGCGTAAATTAAGTAAAACGCAAGTACCCAAATTAGAATTGCCGTTGTCCATCCGATTGGGGAGGCATTTAGCGTAAACGGACTTGCTGATGCCTCAGTTGCAGAAGGTACAATGTCTTTCGTGTTATTGATTGCTGCATGAAAAACCATGAGGGGTAATAAATTTCCATTGACTTTCCATAAAAGCCATGCCATGATAACTGAAAGCCCTGTTACTTGTAATAAATACAGTGGGAATGATTGGTTAAATGTATCAGCTGCTGTTATATAAAATAGCGGTAGGTGCCATATAGCCCAAATGATACCCAACAGAACACTTGCCATGGCCAGACCGATTTTTTTTGACATAAGCGGAAGGGCATAACCGCGCCATCCAATTTCTTCACCCGCCTGAACCCAGGTGGAAACAGCTATGGCACCCAGCATAACGTACCATGAAGTTGTTCCAAATTGCGGCCACGACTTATAAAGTAAAAAGAATATAAGCGCTGCCAGACATTTGACGAATGCAAAGAAGGTAAGGGCGAAGATATACCACCCTGCATTAGTATTTTTGAAAGATATTTTCTCAATCAAAACTTTTACTCCTGCGCCTCCTTGTGTTATTGCTGTAATAAGAATAGCTACTATGCCTGGAGATATCGCTCCAATAAAAATTAGTAAGTGTGAAAGGGTTGAAAGCTGGCCATTATTAGAGATGAGACTGGCGGCTATGAACAATAACCATGCGACAAGAAAGGCTATTAGAAAAAAGAGTAGTAGCATTTAGGTAGATTAGCCAGAAAATTACATTAACAATTCGGAGGACAACTTTATCTAAAATGCGAGGGGTCGTCCGTTTTTTAATTTATCATTTATCTCACGATTTATTTACTTAAAGTCCATCTTGTCCAAAAGCTTCATTTGGCCGTATGGAACACAAATTTTTCCTGGCTCACTTCTGCCAACAATTGGCTATGATTGTCAGGGGCTTCTTTACCTTATCTAGCTTAAATATACACGGAAAAGAGTATGCGAATTCTCCGGGTAGTGTTACGGGCTATAATTTCTCTTTTTTGTTTGCCTGGCTGTAGATAAGCGGGAAGGTCCGGCCTACAATACCATCCGATAGGTAAACTTCAGCAGGAAGATATTGTGGCCCTTCTCATCAAAATCGAAGGAGTAACTTTCACGACCGGGGTCATTGTCGTAGAAGGATCCGTTGCGCTCGCGCGTCCACACCAAAAATAAAGTAGATCCCGGGATATACTCCCACCGCAGGACAGCATTGGAGCGGAATTGCCCAAAGTTGAAATCGGGTTTGCCAAAACTATAATTGCCGCTGCCATCCGCATCCGTATCGACATTGTACACATCATTGGCCAGGGTAAGTAATGCTAACGGCACAAAACGGTCATGATATTCAGCTGCATTTGGATTGGTCATTTGCTTGAAGTCGGTGTACTTGCCTGAAGTGCCAAACGGCTGACCATAATATTGAATGGAAAGGTTAGGCGTGAGCATGAGGGTGGCCCGCATGACTACCCTTGCTGTCGTTTGATTGATTTTGGCTACGATGTATACGTCATCGCCATTTTCGTCAGCGGTGGCTACATACTGCATGTGGTTCCTGTTGTAGTTCAGGCTGGGAGAAAGGGAAATGCGAAGCGCATTAATGGGTCGGTACGTTACATCCAAATCCAGGCTCGTCCTTCGCGAGTAATTATCATTGCCAACTCCAAACTCAGGATTAAAATTAATTTGCAGTTTCTTTCTGCTGTCCGTTCCAATATACATCCAGTAATACATTCCCCCAGGGTACCTGATGGTGGGGCCTCCGCGTAAGTCTGCATTAGAGGCACTGCGGGTGATGTATGTGACACCTCCACCCATATTCCAAAAGTTGGTAAACTGTGCATGGGCATTAGTGTTGAACCCTGCATTCAAATTCCTCCCACCAAAGTCCCACTCCCTCCATTGATTGATATTATACCGTTGCCAGCGGGTGATACCGCGCGGCTGCAGAATCCGGTATTGCATCCAGAAGGATTCATTGATATTGTCCGTTTGAGCAAGAAAGCCGATATCGTTGAGTTCCAATTCCGGGCTGAGCCAACTCACATTCAGGTTGGATATGATGTTACCACTTTTTTTGCCAACGGCCAATTGACCGCCTGTGCCAGTCAATGATTTCCGGTTTGGATCAAACTCGGTATGATCGTTGTCGGGCCGCTGAAAAAAACGCTCCGATGCCAACTGTGTTTGTGAAATAGATTCGGTACTTCCATTTACATGACTCATAAAACCCCTGCCACTAACGAAGTAGGCGCGATCTTTCCAGTGATGGGTAAAGTCAATCCCACCAGAGTAGGAATCGGTGTGCAGCCATGACAAAGCAGGATCGTCAATTTTGCGATTGGTGGCCGTGAACATGGCGCCAATGATACTGTTGCCCTTATTGATGTCTTGTTGTGCCCGTCCTGCCAGGTAGTTGGTCATCGGCTCCACCAAATGTTTCCTTTTAAACCCCAGGCTGTCAACTTCGGCATATTCTTTGGCCGTTACGCTCTCCAGTAGTCCCCACGAAAATCCTTTTTTATTCTTGCCAGTTAGTTTGGCTGCTCCCAGTATAGTAGTACGCGGGTCAACCTGAGTATATTCATTTACGCCATCGTCACCCTGTACATCCGGATCTACCCCACCTTGTGGTTGTCTGCCAATTCTCCTGGAGTAAAATAGATTGTTGCTATCCCATTCTGTGAGTGGAAAACTCAAGGTATTGTTTCCTTCCGTGAAAAAAGGACGTTGCTCACGGAAAAACAATCTAAACGCGCTAAGGTTTACCTGAGATGGATCGGCTTCCACCTGGCCAAAGTCGGGGTTAACTGTTAGGTCCAGGGTGATGTCACTGGTCAATCCGATCTTCGCATCTAGTCCTGTAGTCAGACCGGAAGATGAACCCGTCAGATATGGATTTCCATCTTCTTTTTCAAACGTCTCTGCCTTAGCGACCAAGTAAGGTTGTATCTCCAATTGTTTTTGCGGTTTGATTCCAGAGATTCCATTCATCTCCCCCATCAGGTGAATATATCCCCCGGCATCGGGCGGAACGTATTGCCACTGCGACCGCTCCTGGTTGCGAAAGAATCTCCGCGTAACGTTGATGCCCCAAACCAGTTCAGACTTGTTGGTGAATCGCAACTGGCTCAATGGAATACGTGCTTCTGCCACCCAGCCTTCGTCATCGATGGTTGTTTTTAAATACCATATCGGATCCCACCCTGCATCCCAGTTGTCGCCATTGTTTGAAGCATACTCATCACTTTTTACGCCCGAAACTGAAGCCGTAAATGAAAAGGCTGTACGTTTATCGTAATAACTGTCTATATGAATTTCAACCCAATCACCATCAAAACTGTCTCTTCGAGACATGCGTCTCACTATTTTGGAAGGCTCCGGATCGTGGCACCTGAACAGCACGTAAAGATTTTTGGCATCATACAATATTTTGAACTTGGTTTGCACCGATGCCGGCTCTCCTTTGTTGGGCTCTACCTGTCGGAAATCTCCACCGGCCCAGGGCACCTGACTCCATGCATCATCATAGGTGCGGCCATCAATGACAGGCGCATCACCCTGAAGCCGGGCAGTGGTATAAATTTTAGTGGAATCGCGTTGAGCATAAACACTGAAGCTTGCAAATGCAAAAATGAGGAGGAATAACTTCGTCATTAAGTATTCATGATATGTTTATGGATACTACTATTATCGCATATGGTTACAGCACATCCAACATACCACAGGCTTTCCGCTGCTTACGCAGGACAACGGAAAGGGTTGTAACAAAATTGTTAAATGGTATAAAATAATGTGGAAAGAAATTCCCAAGGATAAATAATGCAACTGTAGTATAAAGTGTCCTGGATCGGACACTTATCATGCAGGAGTAACCCGCATTCCATCGTGCATAGCCTGAAGACTTGCCCATACACCAGCGCAATTGTTGTCGTTTGCATGCGGGCAGGACCTCTTAACGTTGGGCACGAGTCATCCTCGCTCCATCGCGCATACCCAAGACTCGCGCCAGCAACGACTGCTAACGGGGATTAACGAATAGGGTTACCTTAAATTGTTGAACGGTAGGAAAACGTTGAGATAGGAATATTCGGATGGAATTGAGGCTCGAACCGATTGGCAATAAAAAACTCAAATGCCAGCGTCATTTCGAGCCGCCAGTAGGTGGCGTGGCGATCTCCTGATTTTGAAAACAAATGGCGCTATTTACGTTTGCGGATTGTAAGCCCATTAACGTGTGGTTGACTACACCCACCGTGAATGATACTTTGTGTCCCTGTGCCTTGTGGCTAAATTACTGCCTCGAAGACACGAAGGCACTAAGAGAAGTAAGATGTTCCTGAATTGGACAGCGGCTGATTACTAGAATTGATAGAGCACCGCGTTGATGTTCATGCCAGCGCCAACAGACGCAAAAATCACTTTGTCTCCTTTCGCAATTTCATGGCCTTCCAGCATGTTGCGAAGGATTAAGTCGAGCATGGTGGGAATAGTGGCCACCGAACTGTTGCCCAGCCAGCTGATGGTCATGGGCATAATACCATCCGGTACCGTATCGTAGCCATAAAGTTTGAAGAGTCTTTCGAGAATGGCCGCGTCCATTTTGTCATTGGCCTGATGGATCAATACCTTCTTAATCTCAAGAATATCGACCCCGGCACTGTCGAGCGCTTGTTTGACAACAAGCGGCACATGGTTGAGCGCAAATTCATACACCTTTCTGCCATTCATCTTTACATACAGGTCATCAGTGTCTTCGGTTGTATTTGATTTATCCATGAACAACAGCATGACATGATCAACCGCATGGGTTTGGGTTTTGTGTGTGATTATTCCAGCCTCAGTATCTTGAGCTTCAACAATCACTGCTCCGCTCCCGTCACTATAGATCATCGAGTCTCTGTCGTGCGGGTCAATAACTCTTGATAAAGTTTCCGTACCAATAACGAGGCATCGTTTCGCTGCACCCGCTTTAATAAATAAATTGGCCTGAATCAATGACTCTACCCAACCCGGGCAACCAAAAGCCATATCATAAGCTACGCAACTTGGATTGTGTATTTGCAAGGCTGCTTTTATTCTCGAGCCAATAGAAGGCAATAAGTTAGAGCGCGTGCTGCCGTGCGCTACATTTCCAAAATTATGTGCAACAATAATGTAGTCTAATGTTTCTTTGTCAATGCCCGCAGCTTTAATGGCCCGCTCTGCTGCAAGAGTGCCCAAATCAGAAGCTTGTTGATTATCCCTGGCATATCTTCGTTCTGCTATGCCCGTAATCTCCTGAAATTTTTCAATGATGAGGCTGTTGTCATGCTTTAACACGGCCCCACCTTTTTCCAGAAATAAATGATCAGCAAAAACAGCGTTGGCTACTTTTACTTCGGGGATATACGAACCCGTTCCAATGATGACAGATTTAATCATATGTCGATGTGCAAATATACTACATCAACAAAGGAGAAAATATTATAGATCAGAAATCAAATAAATATTTATTAAACCTAACAAACGGTTGTATCTGCAATCCTTCGAATGAAATGAATTAAGCAATCACGGAAACTTCTCTTTCAGCATCTGCCTTGCGCGCACGGTATCTCACTACGGCCAATCCGGAATTCAGTAATATCAATCCGATAAAAGAACAGCATAACATGATTATTGTCATGGGCAGGCTGGTACCATCATGAAATACACTTACCAGTGCCGAAACAAACGCACCAACTCCTAACCTAAAACTTCCCAACAAGGCGGAAGCACTCCCTGCATGTTTGGTAAAGGGTGCCATTGACAAGGCAGTAATATTGGGTGACATGATACCATGTGTGGCCACAAATAAAAAAACCAATATGGTGAAGCTAAACAGACCGTAGAAGTTATAGTAAGTGCCTAACAAAAGCACCGCCCCCACAATGCTTTGTAAAATAAGGGCCACTTTTACCAATTGGTCGCTTTTGAAATGTCCCAATAGCACATGATTGAGCTGGGTAGTACCTATCATTCCAAAAGCCACAAATGCAAAGGCCCAGCCATATTGTTGCTCGGTCAGATGGTACACATTCATGTACACATCGGACGAACTGACGATATAAGCAAAAGGTCCGGCCATCGCGATGCCTCCCGCTAACGCATAAAGCAGAAACTGTGGTTGTTTGCTTACCAAAAAATAGTTGGCCAGTACAGACTTCGGTCGTAATGAAATACCAGCATCTGGTTTCTTTCCAGCAGGCAGATATAAATACACTGCGGCCATAATCAACAAAGCAATACCGGCCAATATGATAAACACATAATGCCATCCGAATGCTGCTGTTACATAGCCTCCCAGTGTGGGAGCAATCATCGGTGAAATGGCGATCACCAAAATGATCAGGGAGAAAACCTGTGCTGATTTATTGATCGGAAAAAGATCTCGAACCAAGGCTTGCGCTGCCACCATGCCAACACAACCTCCAATGGCTTGAAGAAATCGGATCACTATCAGTGACTCAACTGAGGCCGTCAACGCGCAGCCAATAGATGAAAGAATGTAAATTATCAATCCTATATACAAGGGTCTTTTTCTGCCAAACCGATCTAACAAAGGACCATAAAACATTTGTCCAATAGAAATGCCGAGCATATAGCTTGTGAGTGACAACTGCACTTGATCGATGGTGGTGTTCAAGTCCCTGGCAATGGCCGTGAAGCCCGGCAAATACATATCAATGGAAAATGGGCTAATGGTAGCGAGGCCGCCCAGAATGAGTATAGTAAAAAAATAGAATTGCTTCCTCTTCATCTAAAATCCGCTCAAAGATAATGCTTACAACGACTTATAAGTTCAGGCTAAGATGGCAGCATTAAATATATTTAAGGAAAGGTTACAATTGAAAAAAGTAATTAAACTTCAAAACAATAGCTCTGTTTTTAGGACCCAACATGCCATCCGTCAAATAATTATCTGTGTAGACCAGAAATACATCGCTCATGGGGCGATACCTCCACTGAAAACGACTGTTGATATTGAAATTATTTGCCTGGGTGTTGTATTGTAAAAAGGTGGTCCAGAACAAATTGTTGGTGAAGTTAATTTCAAGCTTGGGATTAACTAACCACAATCTTGTGCTTCCATAAGGGTCGCCCAGCTTAATATCATTCATTTCAAATCCCATGGCAAAATTTCCCCACGGCTGCACGCGGTAGTTAAGGGTAGATCGCAAAGTGGTTTTATTGCCGGTATAGTAAGTACCGCTTACCGCAAAAAATTCCAGATTTAATTTTCTTCTTAAATCCGTATTCAGCTGAACATTGAACTCAGCGAAGTCATAATCTCCAACTGGCAACGGTGCCTCACTGGTAAGCTGAAATGGGAACAATAAATTGACATGATTATGATTAAATCTGAATCTCAGTTGACTGGTGTTTCTAAAGAAAAAGAAGTAACGAATTCGAGTATAAGATTCATTGAGCAACCCATTTTGAACCCAATGCACATAATTCTCCAATCCTGCCCAATGACGGATCACTTTCTTGTTCTGCGGGTACCAACTATAGTCTATATTGGTTGCAGAACGTGTATAACCGACAGGCACCACCACGTTGCTGATCGGATCGTAATTGTTCAACCGTCCAACAAAACCCATGTCGGCTGAAAAGTTGGTGCCCATTTTTTGCAACTCATAGTTGGCTTGAAACAGCCTGCCATTGTAGCCAAAGCTTCCTACCATAAACTGGTTGTTGAATGTCACATCTTCTTTTAACGCGTAATTGTAGCCGGCTTTGCCTACCCATCTGCCGTCATTGCTCAAATACTCAAATTCAACAGTAGCATTTCTCCCGTAATCTGTCTTGCTAAAATCTCCTTGCGATATCATTTGCCGGTTGACCAATAGTGCCCGTATTGTTGACCTCTTCAATACCCTTCTGTGAATGGCTGCTGCCGTATAGTTTTGAGAAGGAGATAACGAGTCACCATTGGTTTGTGAAGTAAGTATTCCAATTCGCCAATTGCGATCCAGGTTACCACTCAGCCTTGCTCCATACAATATGGGCACCTTGTCCCCCGAGGCATCAAGTCCAATCCTTCTCGAAAAGAATGGCGCATCAGGAAAAGCACCAAAATTGGTGAATACATCTGCATTCTCAAGGAAGAATTGCCTGCGTTCAGGAAAGAAGATGGAGAATCTTGAAAGGTTAGTCACCTGCCTATCCACATCCGTTTGAGAAAAATCGGGATTAAGCGTTAAATCCAGATTAAGCGTGGGTGTAATTCCCACTTTAGCCTCTCCCCCAAAATCAAAATCACCTATTGCATCCTTGGTGTTTTCAAAATCTTTAACTACTGAGGTGAGTGCATAGGGCGTGATGGAAATGTTCATACCCGTAGGTGTAGGCACCTCATCCCAAACCAGACTACCTGTGAAACCTAAGTCTGTAGGTGGAAATTGCACGGGCACTTTTGCCCACACATGACGTTCATTGGACTGCCGATCGCTGCGCCAAAAATTGATGCCCCAATTGGCTATGCCTTTCTTAAACCGAATGCTTTTAAATGGAATAGCAATCTCTGCAGTCCATCCGTCATGATTCTCCTTCACCGCAGAGTACCATCGGGCATCCCAGGATTCATCCACTGATTTTACAAATGTACCCTGAGCAGCAGAGACCAATGCTTCCGTCTGAGCGCCCCCTACATTCACGCCAAAAGTATATCCCAATGACTTCTGTCCTACCGGATCCAGTATGACTCCAAATGAATCACTGGACTCAAGGTCCCCATCTCTTTTTAGTGATTGGATAATAAAGTTGTTTGGTCCCATCATCACGGCAGCGATGTAGATATTCTTGTCGTCATAAGTGATTTTGACTGTGGTGGTATTTCCTGCAGCTCGATTATCGGACGGGGCATTGAGCCAAAAGTTGTTGGCCGGTTGTGCTTCTGCCCAACTGGATTCGTTGAGCACACCATCTACCGTTATCGTTTCGGAAGTGCTTTTTATGGTTAGCGTATAATTATCACGATTGGCCACCTGAGCCTGGGCAGCCTGGGCGGTGATTAGTAACAAGACCAGAAGGGAAGAGTGCTTCATCAAATCCGTAAAAAGCAAAAATGATGTTTTACTTTAAACAGACTATTGCCTTTCTGTTTATCGGTATTATTTCAGTTTGGAGATTTAATCTAGTTCGTCAAGCCACTCGGGGTGGTCGAACGGTCAGAAAGGAAAACCAGAAGCTATACGGATTCTATCAGCTTCTTTCTCATGGCTTCCAGTCTTTTCTTATTGGCAAGATGCCAGCTTCTATGTTCCCAACGGCCTAAAAACCAAACTACAATACAAAACACAATAGCTAAAGAAATTTGAAGTAATGATTTGCCCTCTTGAATGAAGACGATAACAAAAAGAATTCCAAAGATAATCCAGTACATGAGCAATATAAAAGATAATTGAGCACGATAAGAAGCATTGCGTATGGCATGCTCAAGGTCTCCCAACATCGTCCGATCGAACTGATTGTCGTTTTTTATCCTAATTAATCTTCTGATAAAAAAATAAACTGCGGCTGCAATCATCACGATTCCCGTGAAATTGACATATACAGCTCCAGGATGACTATACATATTTGCTGTAATTATTACCCCTCCTGCAAACAAATTGGCGAAAATAGCCAGCCATTCCATCCTATTGATAAATCTACTTGCCCCCCTTTTCTTTGCTAGGATGTTTTCATGCAAAAGCTTCTCATCAATCACATACAAGTGCTGTTGCTTTTGCTCGTCCCAAATCTTTTTCATGTCTTCAAATTTCATGGTTTGTCAATTTTTGGATTGCTCCACTAAATGTTTTTTTATTCGATGTATTTTTACGGCTACATTACTTTCAGAAATACCAAGGATATCTGCCATTTCCTTATAACTGAAATCGTCAAGTAAAAGCAGGCAAAGCGACCGATCTACCTCATTCAACTTTCCAATTTGCTCGTACAACCACTCTATTCTTTCATTGACCGGACTTGGTTCTGATTTCAGCACCACCATCGGGTGATCCAAATCGTGGTCCCTGGTTATTTCTTTTTTCTCCTTGCTCTTCCATCGCAATGCCGTATTAAGGGCGATTCGATAAAGCCAGGTGGTCACTGCTGATTCAGCCCTGAAGTTTGGAACTGATCGCCAGACTTGAAGCGATACTTCCTGGAAAAGGTCATCCCTGTCTTCACCACTAAATGCATAAGCCCTCACGATCTTAAAGAGCAACGCCTTGTATTTATCGAGCCACTGCTTGAAGATGTCTTGTTGCTCCTGAGTCGTCATCTACTCTATATAGTATCAAAGAAAGTTTAATCCTTACAAGAAAGGAAAAAAACTTCAATGCAATGAGAATGAGGGTAATACTACGCCATGGGTGAAACAGAGGCAGAAATTGGTGTATTGTTGAAAGGTTCTATCCTAACTAATCCTGCGGCCACCAGGAAAGTGGCAATTTCACATCGGCTAGACTATTAACGGCAAGATCAGGTTTGAAGGCATAGTTGTTGAGTTCTTCTTTTTTAGAAACCCCCGAGAATACCAAAATGGTCTTATATCCCATCTGCACACCTCCCCGGATGTCCGTTTCCATGGTGTCTCCGATAATGGTTGTATTCGCAGAGTCAAGACCAATGAATTTTCTGGCTGAACGCATCATTACCGGACTGGGCTTGCCTGTTACAAATGCTTTTTTTCCTGTTGCTTCTTCAATCATGGCTGCCGTAGCTGCGATGCCCAGACTGTTCCATCCTTTTATTTTGGGTGATGGATCTCGATTGGTGGCAATAAGGCGTGCCCCGCTTAGAATCATATCCGCTGCCCGTTGCACCATTTCGAGGGTGAAATTTCTTCCCTCTCCTAGTACCACAAAGTCAGGCTCTGAGTCCACCATAATCAGTCCTTCATTATTCAAACTGGAAAGTAATCCTCCTTCACCCAATACATATACTGTACCCCCTGGCGCCTGACTGGCCAGGAAAGCAGCCGTGGCCATGGCGCTGGTGTAAATGTGTTTTTCTGACACAACAATGCCCATGCGTTTTAATTTTCGCATCACTTCCAAAGGCGTACGCTGGCTGTTGTTGGTCATGAATGTGAAAGGCACATCATGTTTGACGAGGTAATTGATGAAGGTATCTGCTCCGGGTATTAAATGATCTCCGCTGTAGATCACCCCGTCCATATCGATTAAGAGTCCTTGCATGTATGCTAAATTATATGGCAATTTAT
>CAYNCP010000032.1:36076-44111 GCA_964395905.1 uncultured Ohtaekwangia sp. | reverse complement strand
ATTTCTGCTGGCATTGGCCATATAATGAGTTGCCTTAATGGCATTTCGGTTGACCAAAGGCCCCGCTAAATCTCCAGCCAGACCATAAAACAAAGATTCAGGTGTCCTGAATACATACGATGGATTGAATGCCTGGAATCCGATGCCAGCAGAAATTCCCAATGAGGGATAAAACCTGGCCTTGGCTACTTTCACGTCCAACTTGCTGGCGGCCAATTCCCATTCCACTTGCTTTACATCCGGACGGTTCTCCAACAGCTGAGCTGGTATACCTTCATAAACCGTCTTCGGAATCAGATCATTAAAGCCCTGTGAATTTCTGGCTACCGGTTCCGGATATCGGCCTACCAAAAAGTTGATGTAATTTTCAGTCTCTACAATCTTTTGTTGAATGCCATATTGCATGCTTTTGGTGTTAAGTACCTGAGCTTCAAATCTGCGTACGGCCAATTCGGTAACCCGTGTAGATTCTTTCTGGAGTTTTACGATTTGTAACGCATCATTTTGAATTTGGATATTCTGTTGTACGATACTCAGCTGGTTGTCCAGGGCCAGCAATTCAAAATACGAATTGGCAATTTCTGCAATCAGGTGGGTGACCAAAAAGTTCTTGCCTTCAACAGATGATAAAAATCTATTGTAAGCAGATTTTTTCGCGTTGCGCAGTTTTTTCCAAATGTCCAATTCCCAACTTGCATAGGCACCCACACGATAATCTTGCAACGGATCAGGTGTCTCGCGTCCGGGTTCTATTTCAATATTTGCCTCACTCGATCCCAGGCTGGTATATCGTCCCGGCTTCTCAATGCCCACACCACCACCTAGACCAACAAAAGGCAAGTATTCGCCTTTTCTGGCTCTTACCTCATTCCTGGCAATTTCAATCTCTTGTAATGTAATGTTCAACTCCTGATTGTGGTGCAGTGCAGTATCGATTAATGAGATAAGATTCGGATCAACAAAATACTCACGCCAGTTAATACCAGCCGTGTTAGTTGTATCCTGAGAACTATTAAAACTCACTGGCAATCTTTCATCTTCCGTTTTCTCAACCAGTGCAGGAATAGTGCAACTGGCAAACAACCATGCAATGCTTATGGCAGATAGGTAATGGTATACTCTATTCATCATCTGATTTCTTTTTCTTGTGTTCGAACTCTTCCGACAATGGCCTGTCGATTTCATCACGTAGTAGTTGGCGACCCTCAACCATGTTGGCAAATATGTAGTACAAGCCGGGAATGATGATCACCCCCAAAACAGTACCAAGCAACATGCCCCCCAAAGCGGACCCACCAATAGTCCTGTTTCCAATGGCGCCTGCACCTGTAGCGACAACTAAAGGAATTAATCCCACGATAAAGGCAAATGAAGTCATTAAGATAGGTCGAAAGCGAACGCGGGCACCTTCAATGGCGGCTTCAAAAATAGTGGCACCATGTCGGTGCTTTTGTACCGCAAATTCTACAATCAGTACCGCGTTCTTTCCCAGTAAACCAACCAACATGATGATTCCAATTTGGGCATAGATGTCATTATCCAATCCCATCAACTTGAGTAACAGGAAGGATCCAAACACACCAATGGGTAGTGAAAAAATAACAGCAAAGGGTAACAGGAAACTCTCATATTGGGCAGCCAATACCAGATAAACAAATGCAAGTACAATAATGAAAATGTAAATGGACTCATTGCCGCTTATTGCTTCATCATAGGAAAGACCTTCCCAGGCGATGTCATACCCTTTGGGCAAGGTCGTGCTTGACACTTCCCGGATGGCCTCGATGGCATCTGCTGTAGTATATCCTTTCCCTGGAAGCCCTCGAATTGCGGCTGAGTTGTACATATTGTATCGCGTGATTTCATTGGGGCCTTGCATTTTCTCAAGCTTCATAAATGACGAGTAGGGCACCATTTCGCCATGATCATTCTTGACGAAGAGGTTCAACACATCAGAAGGAAGCCTTCTGAACTCAGGAGCTGACTGGACATAAACTTTAAAAAACCGATCGAACCGGATAAAACCTTGTTCATAAGTACTGCCAATTAAAATATTCAGGTTCTCCATGGCCTTACCAATTGAAACCCCTTTTTGCATAGCAATCTTATTGTCAATCACTAACTCATATTGCGGATAATTGGCAGCGAAAAAAGTAAACAATCCCGTAAGCTCATCACGCTTGCCAAGATTACTGATAAACTCCTTATTGATTTTATCAAATTCCTGATAATCGGTACTACCTGTTTTGTCCAGTAATCGCAAAGAGAAACCACCGGAAGAACCAAAGCCGGGCACTGCCGGAGGTTCAAAAAATTCAACGATGGCACCCAGGTTTCGTGACTTCGCCTCGAGCTCTTCCATAATCTCTTTTACCGATTGCTCACGTTCCGACCAGTTCTTCAAATTGATCAGACAGGTACCAGCGTTAGAGCCCCGTCCTTCGGTCATGATCTCATAACCCGCCAAAGAAGAAACAGATTCTACGCCATCAACCTCTTCACAAATTTTTTGAAGCTTTTGTGAAACCTGATTGGTCCTTTCTAAAGTAGCGCCAGGAGGCGTTTGGATAATGGCATAAATGGTACCCTGATCTTCACCCGGAATAAACCCGGATGGTAGAATTTGATTTTCGAAAAATATGCCAAGACCAAATGCCAGCAGTACACCAAATGTAACTGACCTTCTATTGACAATTAATCTCAAAAAGCTGGTATACTTTCCTGTGAGTTTTTCAAATCCATTGTTAAAACCATCCAGAAACCGATTCAACGGATTTTTCTTTTTGGGTTGTCCATGCGTATTCTTTAAAATCATAGCGCACAACACTGGCGTGAGTGTAAGTGCCACAACTCCAGAAAGAATAATAGACGTAGCCATGGTAATTGAAAACTGCCGGTAAAAAACTCCCACGGGTCCCGTCATAAATACCAATGGCACAAATACCGCGGTCATAACCAGTGTGATGGCTACGATGGCACCACTGATTTCATGCATGACTTCCTGTGTCGCCTTGTAAGGAGATAAGTTTTTCTCTTCCATTTTGGCATGCACTCCTTCCACCACCACAATAGCATTATCCACTACAATACCAATCGCCAATACCAAAGCAAACAAAGTGATCAGGTTGATGGACAATCCGAAAAACTGCATGAAGAAGAAAGCGCCAATCAAAGAAACAGGCACTGCCAATGTTGGAATCAAAGTGGAGCGCCAGTCGCCAAGGAATAGGAACACCACAACAGCCACCAGTACAAATGCCTCCCCCAAGGTATGAAGTACTTTTTCAATGGAGGCATCCAAAAATTGGGATACGTCATAGCTGATTTTATAATCCACGCCAGGCGGAAAGTTTGCTTTCATTTCTATCAAGCGCTCTTTTACTTCTTTGATCACATCACTGGCATTACTGCCATAGTTCTGCTTCAACACGATAGCAGCAGATGGATATCCATCGAGATTGGAATAGATATCAAAGAACTCACTTCCTAACTCCACCCTGGCGATATCGCCAAGTCGAATACTTTCCCCTTCAGCATTGGCCCTGATGATGATGCTTTCATACTCTTCAGGTTTGTTGTATCTCCCTTTGTAGGTAAGCACGTATTCCAGCGACTGAGCGGCAATTCCGGAGCTTTGTCCTATTCTGCCAGGGCGACCGATAATGCTTTGCTCACCCATAGCTTCCATCACATCTTCAATTGAAATACTATAGGCACGCATGCGGTCGGGATTGAGCCACACGCGCATGGCATAGGTGCGACTTCCCAATATTTGAGTCCGGCCAACTCCATTAATCCTGTTTATTTCAGGAATCATTTTGACGTTGGCGTAATTGTATAAGAATTTTTCATCCAACTCTTTGTCTGTGGAGTACAAATTGACATACATCAACATGCTGGGTTGAATAGGGGTAATGATCACACCTTCTCGTTGTACCAACTCCGGCAATAGCGGCATCACCTGATCGACCCGGGTTTTGACTCGGATAACAGCCTGGTTTGGGTCCGTACCTGGCTCGAATATGATACTCACTGTGGCTTCCCCAGCGCTCGTGGCATCACTGGTCATGTATCTCATGCCTTGCACGCCATTGATGGCATTTTCCAGGGTGATGAGTGTAGACTTAATCAGCACATCAGCACTCGATCCGGGGTATGCAATAAAAATGCTTACGGTAGTAGGTGCGATCTGTGGAAATTGAGAGATCGGTAGTTGCCTGATCGCAAGCGTTCCTGTAAATATGAAAATGACCGAGATGACAATAGCAAAGACTGGTCTATGAAGAATTTTACTGAACATTTCTGAATACTTTTAAGGTGCCTGATTATTCTGCGTACAATTCCAAACTGGAAATGGCATCCTTTGGCGATACGAATTCAAAATTGATTTTGTCGTTTTCTTGTACCAGACGGAGACCTTCAAGAAGGATTTTATCACCTTCATCAAGACCGCTGCTCACCACAAAAATGTGAGGCAGCTCAGCAGACACGGTAATTAGTCTTGACCTCACCATGTTATTTTCATCGATGACGAAAACATATTTCTTATCCAGGACTTCAAACGTGGATTTTTGTGGGATGAGCAATGCATCCTTGATAGGTTGTGTCATGATGACATTACCCGTCTCACCATGGCGGAGTAAGCCGGAAGGATTAGGAAATGTTGCCCTGAAAGCGATGTTACCCGTTTCATTATTAAAGTCGGCCTCAATGGTTTCTATTAGCCCTGGATACGGAAACACCTTGTTGTTGGCCATGAGCAGTTTCACCTGTTCAAGGTTGTCCTTGTTTATTTTCTGACTGTAGTTCAGGTATTCAGCTTCGGGAACATTGAAATACACCCACATTTTACTGTTGTCTGAAAGCACAGTTAACAAATCACCTTCATCGATTAGACTTCCTAATCTGGCATGAAAGCGATCCATAATGCCATTGAAAGGAGCTTTGATTTGCGTAAATCCCAAATGAACTTTGGCTAACGATAGCTCTGCATTGGCTTTTTCCAATTTTGCTTTAGCTAATGCCAATTCATTTTTGGAAACCACATTGCTATCGGCAAGCGATTTGGTATTGAGGTATTCAATTTCAGCAAAGCTGGCTTCTGCCTGTGCCTTTTGAACCTCCGCCTGATACATTAATGGCATTATCTGGAACATAAGTTGACCCTTTTTGACTTGCTGCCCTTCGTCAACATAGATGTCTTGCAGGTAGCCCTTTTCCAATGCCCTAACCTCAATATGGCTTATGGCATGGATCTGACATACGTATTCTTTGGTTATTGAGGTGTCCATTTTTATGGGACTGGTTACCAAAAATTCGATTTCCTCCCTTGCCTCTTCTTTTCCTGATTCACAGCTTGCATAGCATAACAATGCCGCTAAACTTGAAAGCACGAGAAATTGCTTCATCTTAATTCTACTTTAAAAAAATGGTTTGGATAAATATTTTAATCGGTGTATCACAACACCCGGTTTGTCCAGTCGCACTTGGCTAAGGGACGTCACTTGATAAGTGAGAAAATTCAGGCCATGCCGGCCTTTGGCTTACGGCATCAAATTCGAAACACCTGAATTAATAGGTGCTGTCTTTGAGAAGGGATAAAATAAGGATGCCCGTAAAAGGATGAAACTATTTTTAGATGTGGATTCGAGATTCCGGCCGGTAAAGTCGCAAAGATGAAAGTGAGAAGATTACCCATCTTGAGATGCTTCCTACTGGTTGAGGTGGTATCCTCCTCTTCAAATTCGGGAATAGCGTGAGCAATGTGGTGCGCTGAGGATTTGCCATGTGTAGTGGGTGCAATGAAGCTTCCATACGCAAGATTTTGAACGGCTGAAACTTGATTTTTCTGGATTTCGGCATCTGAATGCTGGCCGGAATGGGCAAATAGAAGCCCAATTACACCCAAAAAGATGCAATGAAGAAGAAGATATCTGGTTGTGAAAACTTTAATCAAGGCGCGAACATAGATAAAGACAATTCTAATGTCAAATAACTAGCGCTAAAGTTGCAATTACCTGGTATCAACGAAACAATGAGAATTTGGGTTCATAACACAACGTAAACCGATTTGTAATCGATTGTTATTCATCCCCGAACAGTTCGTTAACTTTGTTCCATGCCAGAAAAATCATTTAATACAATCTGCGTATCAGTCATCCTGATGTTCATCCTGTCATGTAATGGGAAGAAGGGGGTCTCGGATTCAGAAACAAAGCCGGTCATCAAGCGAGCCACTATTGATGAAATTGAAGCAGGAATCAAGCATTACATCCAAACGAAAACGAAAGCAAACGATGGCTACTTTCTCGTAGCAGACCGGGGAAAGGAATTCAAGATGAAATTGGTGCGCGTGCACACGGAATACCTGTCCAGCCTCGGACCCAATCGTCAGTTTGCCTGTGTAGATCTTGCTGACATCAGTGGGGATGTATATGACGTGGATTTCTTCCTCGAAGGCCAACCCGGAGAAATAGATGTCACGGAGACAACCGTGCACAAGCTAAATGGAAAGCCATTTTATGCATGGAAACAAAAGAAGGATAAAACATGGGATAGGGTACCCGTTAAAAATGCGTCAAACCGCTTGCTGGGTGTAATTGAAGGGAAGGACGAGTTTGAGTTCACTTACCGTGTTGCACTACCCGAAATTATGGGCAAAGGCCACTTATGGATGCCTATGGCAACCTCAGATAGCTATCAAACTATTGATGTAATATCAATAAGTGTACCTGTTGAATATAAGGTACTTACTGATAAGGAGTTTAATAATAGCATTATATACATGGAGCTCTCATCCGTACAGAGTAACAAGACAATTGAAATTGCCTATGCGGTTAAGCGAAAAGAAAAAGGACCGGTGGAAGAAGAGGCTCCGGTCACTGGCAATCACCTGGAGGATAATTTGCTCATGCCAGTTGGTGGGCGCTTCACCGACCTAGCCAAAGCGGCCGTCAAGGGACGAGATGGCAGTGATCTCATCAAAGCGCGTGCATTATATGATTACGTTATAGACAATATGAAATACATGAAATTCGGTAACTATGGCCGGGGCGATTCCAATTATGCCTGCGATGTAAAAACCGGAAATTGCACCGAGTTCCATTCCTATTTCATTTCACTGGCCAGATCAATTGGCATACCCGCACGGTTTGCAGTAGGCGTATCCATTCCATCTGAAAGGAACGAGGGGGGCATAGATGGCTATCACTGCTGGGCCGAATTTTATGCGGAAGGCAAATGGTGGCCCATAGACATCAGCGAAGCCAATAAATATTCGGCATTGGCTACCTACTATTTTGGACACCACCCTGCCAACCGAATCGAGTTCAGCAGAGGACGTGATCTCAAGGTAAAGCCAGGTCCTGCTTCGGGGCCTATTAATTTCCTGGCTTATCCGATACTAGAAGTCAACGGGAATGAGACACCCGCAAAAACAACTTTCCTGTTCAAGCGTCCCGGTGGTCCGGCACTTTAACTAAGTATTACTGATTTTGAGTAGAGTCTGCCGGGTGCTCAGCAGGATGTTCAGTAGAATCCGATGGATGTTCAGCATCTGCCGGATGCTCATCTGCCGCTTCTTCGGTTGTGGCCTCACTAGCACCTTGCTTGCCACAAGACACAATCACAGCAGTGGATAAAAAGGCCAGAATGAGGACGGTTGCCAGTCTTTTCTTCAATGTTATCATAATAGTATGTATGGTTTTGGTCTTAGGTTGCCGAAGATAGAAGCTTTCAGGGAGTAATTATAGTCCTAATCCATATAAATACGCAAATTGACGCCTGTCACCTCACGCAATCAATAAATAAACAAAGCTTAAAAGATGGCAAAAATTTTCATTACAGGATCATCGGATGGACTGGGACAGCTATCAGCAAAACAATTGATAAAAGAGGGCCATCATGTTGTGCTGCATGCACGCAATGATCAAAGAGGAAAGGAAGCGTTGGCTGAACTACCTGGAGCCGAAGTTGTACTGACCGGTGATTTGACCAGTGCCGAAGAAACCAGACAATTGGCAAGAGCCGTTAATGC
>CAYNCP010000032.1:28629-36066 GCA_964395905.1 uncultured Ohtaekwangia sp. | reverse complement strand
ATTTGATGCCATCATTCACAATGCGGCAGTTTATCATGCTTCCAGTGAAGAGATTCTTAAAGTCAACATCTTAGCCCCGTATATCCTTACTTGCCTGATTCAAAAACCCAGACGACTCGTTTATCTCAGTTCAAATATGCACCTTACAGGTGATCCTGATTTAAAGAAACTAGAAAACAGACGCGTCACTTATTCTGATTCAAAGTTGCACATGGTAATACTCACGATGGCCGTAGCTCGCTTGTGGACTGATGTGCACGTCAATGCAATTGATCCGGGCTGGGTGCCCACCAAAATGGGAGGGCGAGGTGCTCCCGATGACCTGGAAAAAGGATACCAGACCCAGGTATGGCTGGCCACAAGTAATAGTAAGCAAGCCACGGAAAGTGGTCAGTATTTTTTTCATCAACGTGCCAGGTCCTTTGTGCCAGCGGCAAACGATGAAGACCTTCAGAATGAGTTCCTTACCATTTGTGAGAGGTTTACCGGAGTAAGTATTCTACCAAAACATAGTAAATAGAAGGTAACCAGTAACTACTGAAAATAATTCTACTGGTTTATGTTGCTTTACTTTGAAATACAAAGTACTTTTGAAGTGTTATCAAAGGATCAGTGTAGCGCCATGCAAACAGTAGGGGAATACATACTTCGTGACCTTTGGCCTGTACTGATTATGGCCCGATGTCACCATTAATAATGAGTACCAAAGCATAATTGAAATATGGAACAATCAACTAATATGTCAAGTCAAAAAAAATTCAATCAGTCAATGTTCGGTGTTATCGTGATGACTGCGATTCTCCTGGCTGTGCCTCTGGTGGCGATGCAATTTACGAGTGAGGTGAACTGGAGTTTAGGCGATTTTATAATCATGGGTGCTCTCATTTTTGGCACCGGGCTTTCGTTTGTACTGGTGCTACATTATACCTCTAATTTCTTTTATCGGGCAGCCATTGGTTTGGCTTTGGGCGCTACGTTTTTCATGATATGGGCCAACCTGGCCGTAGGTCTTATTGGAAGTGGACCTCACCTCGGTAATTTTATGTACATCGTTGTAGTTGGTGTTGCGGCAATCGGTGCTCTCCGTTCCCGATTCAAGGCTATGGGCATGCAGCAGACCATGTTCTACACCGCTGTCTCACTGATCCTGCTGGCGGCCATCGCATTGATCGCTCGTATGGACCAATACCCTGGAAGCTCTGTCGCAGAAATTCTTGGTGTTAACGGCTTTTTTACAGTGCTATATACCTTAGCCGGGTTGCTTTTCCGTGCGGCAGCGAAAGAACAATCATCACAATAAGCACCTAAGTATCCGTGCGCAACGTGTCGAGTTTACAGTTGTCCTTTCTTAAATCCGTACGTGTTTTGCCCAATAAAATCTTTAGGAAACTGATCATCACCCTTGAATCCGATTTCGATTGTTCCGCTGTCTTCCGGTATGTAATTGGTTTTAAATATATAGTCCCAGAGGCTTAAGCTGATGCCATAATTAACACCGTACTTACCCTTGGGCAAAACGTAGGCGTGGTGATACAAATGCATCACGGGATTGTTGAAAATGTACTTCAACGGTCCCCAGGTGATTTTGACGTTAGCATGGTTCAAATGGCCTATGGTAATGGCAGTGAAGTGAACAATGTAAGCCTGTTCTGGCTCAAATCCCCCTAATATCATCACACCAAAAGTTTTGAGCGGTTTGTACAAAATGTTTTCCATCCAGTGGTACCTCAGGTGGGCAGCAAAACCCATCTCTTTCACACTATGATGCACTTTATGAAACTTCCACAAGAAGGGATACTTGTGTAGCAACACGTGGGTGAACCATTGCACGAAATCAAGGATAATAAAGAATACAATCAATTGCACGGCCATCGGCCATTGAGCAATATCAACAATCGCCAGGCTTTTCATGGTGATATTAAAATCGGTAAATAATACCTCGAGAAGCCGGTAGATGCCACTGATGGCAATGGAGAAGATGAAGAAATTAAAAAACATGTAAAATCCATCCAGCCAGAAATCCTTTCGTATGATGGACTGTTCCTTGCGCCAGGGAAATACGATTTCCAATCCCCATACGACAAGTGAAATGACGACCAGACCCCAGAAATAATTGGTGTACCAAGGGACCTCAAAAATGATAGATTTCCATGTCCAGTCCACTGTGCCCATAAAAGCACCCACAAACGCATCAAAATACTTTCCCATTTTATATGCTCTTATTTTAAAATCAATTTTTTAATTCATACCAATCGATGTTGGTCAAGTTCTCGCGTCTTCCAATAATTTTTGGTGGATAGTTAGTGACGAGATAGTTGACAATCACCTCCTGATTTTCACCGAGATCGCCCAGGTTTTGGGTTTCCTGCATCCACCTGATGGTTGCGTTCCATCGTTCGGCACTCATTCGGTTTTGCATGATGAGCTTTGCAGAATGGCAGGAGGTGCAGTTGTTCACGACCGTCATCAATCCTTCTGCTTCCACCAGTCCGGTCCTTATATGAATACCATTTTCAATTTTATTTGGTTCATCTTCTAAATCATAGTTGACAGCGATTGGTTGCGCTTCTGATGATCCTTTCAACAGGGAGAGATGGGGATCCATCATCACATATACCAGCATCACGCACGCCACCAGCACCAGGCTGACAGCAAATATCATCAGCCGTAACACTTTGCTGATGAGGATGGGGAAATCTTCTTGATTAGCCATCTAACTTACCTTGATTGCAATTCTATGGCATGCATTGTTCAAATATCCTTTCGGATTCCAGCCGGGTAGTAACATGGGTTGGGCAGTGCCCTGAGAATCTGTGGCCTTCGCCCACACCTCGTAATAACCTTTTTTGGGGAAATCAATCCTGGCAGAAAAATGCTGCCATGCCAATCGGTTGGCTGGTTTATTGAGGGCACATGATTTCCATGTGGCACCAAAATCAATCGAGTATTCCATTCTTGCCACCTCCAGTTCACCTGCCCAGGCATGGCCTCTAATATCAAGTGCTGCACCTGATTTAATGACTGCGCCAGATTTAGGATAGGTAATCAAGGACTTAACTGGCATCGACTCGATGATGCACATGTCTTCATCTTTTACGGTCTCCCCAGGTGCTACCGGTTCACAAGGCACCTTGTAAGAGTCTCCGGTCATTTTGGAGCCATCATGCACTTTGTTCCGGATGCTGATTCGGTTAACCCACTTGCCGGAAACGGAAGCGGGCCAGCCACCTGCCACCAGGCGCAGGGGATAACCGTGAGCTAACGGAATGTCTTCCCCATTCATTTTAAACGCTAGGATGGTTTCATCTTGCAGTGCCTTTGCCATGGGACATCCCCTCGAAATCGCTTCGTGATTCGGGTCCCGGCTCAAATGCAAATCGGCCGCATGAAATCCGATGTACACCGCATTGCCTTTAATGCCCGCATCTTGAAGTACATCTCGAAGACGTACGCCCGTCCATTTGGCACAGTGGACGGCACCTACTGTCCATTGATTACCTTGGGCGGGTGGATTAAACTCGCTTCTTCCGTTGCCTCCGCACTCCAGTGTGAGTTGATACGTGTATTGTTGAAACTTAATCTTCAACTCTGCCAAGGTATAGGTCTTTTTGTTAATCACCGATTCACCATCAATGGTCAGTGTCCAATTTTTTGCATCCACGTTTTCCGGGATCAGGCCATTATTTCTAATGAACATGCTGGCATTGGGAGTGACCTCATCATCCAGCAAGTGAGCGGCTGCTTCAATGTTCCATGGCTTGTCGTTGAGCACCACCATCTCTTTGTTCTTGGAGAACATTTTGAAAGGATCAGGTTCTTGCAATGCCAGTACCTGATATCCTTTTGGCAAGTTGGCGCCAAAAGCAACTTCTGCTCCAATGAGAGTTGCCAATGAACTCAATGTGGCTTTTTTAACAAAGTCTCGCCTTTTCAAGTTGATGAATTAATGCGTTTGGACTAAAAAAGTACAAGTTACCACCTCAGCCATTTTTCTTCTGTAACCAATGTCACTTTCCTTTTAGTTTCTTCCATTTAGGTTTACAGGATACTAAAATACTGAAGAAAAATGAAGAAAGATTTTGAGACCAATTGGACGGGCTGGTCCTTCCTTGCAGCTGCACTCATGCTGTGGGGCGGTTGGGCCATGTCGTCACATCATATTGGAGAGTACATTGTTGCGTCTGATTTTGAAAAGGTAGGGGAACGTGTCTGGTACTGGATCTGGATGTACCGTATCCATATTTTCGGTTGGGTGACCATGGCCATTTCTTTATTTTCTCTGGTCTCCATTATCTCAAAGAAACCGTTTCGCGTTGTGGTATTGCCCGGAGCCGGTATGGTAATCGTAGGGACATTTACATTGGCCATAGCCGCTGCTTTTTACTACAACTTTGGAGCCTGGGGCGTGGGAAAAACAGCCGGAAAATCTGCCGCTGAGATTCAATTGTTTATGGACAGCATCTTGCCGACCAATCAATATGTCACCTGCTTTTTGCGCTTTGGACGGATTTTTTCCGGGGTAGGTTTGGTATTGCTGAGTTTTGCGTTCATCAAATGGAAAATAGTACCTATGTGGTTGGGTGGACTCACTTTTCTTTTGGGTTTTTCTGCTGTGGCCCTAATCCTGGCAATTCCTGATAACTTTGAACTTTACAAACCACTATTTCATGTCAAAGTGATGTGGCTGGTGTTGATGGGCATAAGTCTTTTGCGGCAGGGTGTGAACCTGGCTGAGGCGGATGCCTGATTGATTCATTTCAAACATTCATCCATAGCAAGACCTGCGCATTCCGCTCAGGTCTTTTTTAATGCACACTGGTTGGGGAGATAGGGGTTTATGACTTCCATTGATCATAAAAATAATATGTGTAATACTGAAATTTGGCAACCGGCTAATTATGGCCATTAAGATATGCTATGAGTAGATTTGTCATCATTTAATTACCTGATTACATTTATTGGCAAAAGTTTTGCATTGACGAATCTAATACACCTAACCTGACTGTCTGGATATGATCATGCGCACCGCCCTTTTTGTTCTTTTTACTTTTCAGACAGTAACCATATTTGGTCAGGGTGCTAGCGTGGCCATAGACAAGGACAGAAAGGCGTGGCTGGGTTTTAATATCGGTGGATTTTGGCAAGGCAGCGACATCAGGCCAGCATCAGGGGCAGGGTCTAGTCTGCTATTTGACTACTATTTCATCAGGAATGACCACAGTGTGTTCGGAATAGGAGTGAGGGGGCAATATGTTAAGGCGACCTCGCTGGGTTTGGGCATTACACGTGATTACAACATTCAAAATAACCCAGCACTGAATGGATCATCAGGAAATCCTGATTATGCATCACTTACAGGCGGCAAGGATTATGTCTTTCAAAACTACTCCACAGAAATCTCTGATCTTTCCGGCAACGTCATCATTTCGTTAAACAGGCTGCGGGCTGTTTCAAGAATCAACCTTTATGTGTTTGGAGGAATTGGAGGTACGGGCTATATCGCTTCAATGAATCAACGTGATGCCTCAGGCAATTTATATGATTATGACCTCATCAGCGCCAGTGGACAGAAATCCAATATCAAGAAAGGTTTGAAAGATCTCAGGGATGACACTTATGAAACCTATGGAGAGGGAGGCAGCAAATATTCCTGGGCGTTTACACCAACCGTTGGTGCCGGATTTGGCATACAACTGAGTAGCCGTGTTCAGCTTTCGCTCGAATATAAGGTCGGATTTACAGGTACCGATTTGCTTGATGGAAACAAATATGGAACTACCAATTCAAGAAATGACATTTACCACTATGCCTCTTTTGGTCTAAATTATGGAGTAGGTAAGCTCATTGGCGGTGGCCCGGTCACCGGCAAGGTTACTCCTCGCAGAACGCCCGTGCTGCCCGTTACACCAGATGAACCTGCCCCAAGTCCTCCATCAATAAGGATCACGTCTCCTGCCTCATCAACGACAACGTTGGAAGATTGCAGTGCCTCTATCAGGGCTATTGTTGAAAATGTTGAGGACGATGAGGAAATATCAGTGCTGCTTGACGGAACACCGGTCGCCTTTGATTTTTCAGGCCGGAACCTTTTTATTTCAAACGTCAGATTTACAGGTACTGCCCATTTTGTAATTAATGTTAAAAATGATGTGGGCACTGCCACGCAGACAGTTTCATTTGTTTGTCAGCCTAAGGTGGAGATGATTACCATTTGTCATCGCGCCCAGGGCCAAAGTGCCGAGACGATTGAGATTCCTTTAACGGATTGGTCGGCTCATCAGGCTCATGGCGATTCACAAGGTGAGTGTCCTCCGCCTCAAAGACCTGTGGTTCAAGCACCCTTGATTACTATTAATTCTCCATCTACCTCACCGGTAACTGTTGAAAATTGCAAAGCTGCAATTGATGCTACAATTGAAAACATTACCAGTAAGCAGGGCATTACAGTAATGCGCGGCAGGACGCCAGTTGCCTTTGAATTCAGCGGCAATACATTGACTGTCTCTGATATCAACTTCTCGGGCACAACAAATTTTGTAATTACTGCGCGTAATAGCTCGGGAATTGCCACTAAAACTGTCTCATTTGTTTGTCAACCTCCCTTGCAAATGATTGCCATTTGCCACCGGGCTCCAGGGTTTACTCCGCAGAATTTAAATATTCCTTTGAATGAATGGCCCACTCATCAAGCGCATGGAGATTCGCAGGGTCAGTGTCCAGTAGCTCAACTGCCAGCAGTTCAAATACCAACGGTGACCATTACTTCACCGACTTCCTCACCCATCACAGTTCAGGACTGCAAAGCCTCGATTAGCGCTACTGTGGAAAATGTTACAGGCCAGCAAAATATTTCCGTTGTGCAGGGTGAAACTCCGATCTCTTTTGACTTTACAGGCAAGATGGTCACTGTTTCGAACATCAGTTTTACCGGAACGGCAAACTTCACTATAATGGCAGAAAACAGTGCCGGCATGGCCACGCAAACTGTTTTGTTTGTATGCCAGCCTCCGGTACAAATGATTACAATCTGTCATCAAAGTCCGGGTGCAGCACGGCAGGAACTAAGCATACCAGCCAATGAATGGGCAACGCATCAGGCGCATGGTGATACCCAGGGTCCTTGTCCGGTTATCCAACAGCCCGTAGTGCTTGCTCCTGTAGTAACCATCACCTCACCGAACACTTCATCGGTTACTGTAGAGAACTGCAAAGCTTCCATTACAGCAACGGTAGAAAACATTACCGACAAGCAAAACATCACCGTCACACAAAATGAAACTCCGATTGCATTTGAGTTCGCCAATAAAACGGTGACCGTAACCAACTTGGACTTTACCGGCACGAAAAGTTTTGTAGTTAAAGCTACCAACAGTGCAGGCTCAGCCACGCAAACTGTTTTGTTTGTATGCCAGCCTCCGGTACAAATGATTACAATCT
>CAYNCP010000032.1:3766-28529 GCA_964395905.1 uncultured Ohtaekwangia sp. | reverse complement strand
GAAATTACCATTTGTCACATCCCTCCGGGCAACAGTGGCAATCCGCAAACCATCAACATACCGGAGTCGGCATGGCCTGCGCATCAGGCGCATGGTGATACCCAGGGTCCTTGTCCGGTTATCCAACAGCCCGTAGTGCTTGCTCCTGTAGTAACCATCACCTCACCGAACACTTCATCGGTTACTGTAGAGAACTGCAAAGCTTCCATTACAGCAACGGTAGAAAACATTACCGACAAGCAAAACATCACCGTCACACAAAATGAAACTCCGGTGGCGTTTGAGTTCGCCAATAAAACGGTGACCGTAACCAACTTGGACTTTACCGGAACAAAAAGTTTTGTAGTTAAAGCCACCAACAGTGCAGGCTCAGCCACGCAAACCGTTTCTTTTGTTTGTCAACCGAAGGAAATTACCATTTGTCACATCCCTCCGGGCAACAGTGGCAATCCGCAAACCATCAGCATACCGGAGTCGGCATGGCCTGCGCATCAGGCACATGGCGATACCCAGGGTCCTTGTCCGGTTGTTCAGCCTCCTGCAGAGGAAGATAAGTCAGAGGTGAATCAAGATAAGTCTAAGGACAATGAAGATAAATCAAAGAATGAGGAAGGTGACAAATCGAAGGAGCAGGACTCAGACAAGATAACCATTTGTCACCATCCTCCGGGAAATCGTGGTAATTTTCAGACGCTGACCATACCGGCCTCAGCGTGGCCAGCCCATGAAAAACATGGTGATACGAAAGGACCTTGTAAGGATTAGTAAAGCCTGTTGTCATGGGTATAGTGTGACTGATTAGATTTCTTTTTTTATATTTTTATCTGATCAATCACGCGATTGCAAATCCAAATTAACTATCCTCGGTCGTAAACATAAAATTCTTAAGGCAGGCTACTATAGAGTTTCTACATCATGAACTTTGTCAGCATTTGAGGGGGCTTTCCTTGGGAACGTAAACTGCTCGGATTAAATCCCCTCAGGTCTTAAGGATTTACCCCATTTTTCCCAGTCGAATCCGGTTTCGATACGGTTGTGACGCAATTGCGGAATTTGTGTGGTGATCAGCAAAATAGTTCCGGGAATTTCGGCCATGTGATGTTGTGGAATCTCGCGCTTGACTGCCTTGATCATTTTGAATGAAGTGCCGGGGTAAAACGACTGAACCGATTGTTTGAGTTTGTTAATGTTGTTCATCCCGTACATCACCACTACTTCCGGTTTGTATTCCTTCATCTGGCTAAGCAAATGATTTATTCTATCTGGGTAAACGAACTCCTCATAGGCATTTCGACTTAGAAGATAGTTCAATCGCGGGAGATTGAGCCAACTGTAGTACCAGGCATGGTTGTGAGCAGGTAAAGGGAACAATCGAAGCAATGCTTCATTTTTGTATGATGGTATTGCCAGGGTATCTCTTTGATAGTTGATCAGATCGGGCAGCGGATGATTTTTGAATCCATGCACAAAAGCGATGAGGTTCTTCCAACTACCGTGTTGTACGGCATGGTGGCCGAAGCGGTAGTCGAATAGCGTGGCAAACAAGTCAGCCCTTGGGCCATCAATTGTAAAGGAAACATTTTTGTACAATAAGCGAATGTCACAGAGTTCGGTCGTAGGACCGGAAGGGTGAACGCGGTAAAAATAGTTGAATTTGTCTGCCACTTCTTCAGGCGTATCTCCACCACCTTCTTCATAGGCAATGAACCAAATTCTGGCCTTCCACGATCCATAACCGTAAAAATGACTCACCCAGTGGGCTAGCTCTTCCTCCTTAATGATCATGATATGTAAGGTATAGGTTAACTCAAAGCAAAGTAAACAAATCGACCCGAGGAAAATATTCGTTGAGTCCATCATTTTATTTAACTTCAAAAAAGTCTTTCATTTACTCTGGTATAAAAATTACTGACTTATTAACTTTAAGCAATTAGGATTATTCTAAATGATTTCAATGTCTCCTGGAACATGGCTTACCTGTGTGCTCACTTTTGTGTCATCCTCCCTCTTGTCACAAACCATAATGGTCACGGGAAAAATAACCGCTGATGAAGATGGTGCTGCACTGCCTGGTGTACATGTTAATGAAAAAGGTGTCGACAACAATACCGTTTCAAATGCCGAAGGCGTATATACGATCACTGTAAATCCGGACGCCATACTTGTTTTCTCATTTATTGGATTTCAAAGTAGGGAAGTTAAAGTGTCCGGACGGACTACGTTGGATGTTGATTTATACACAGATGCAACTAATCATTGGCCTCTTTTAAACACAGGATATGGCTACACTACACTGGATGTAGCCACGGGAGCCACGGCAAAGCTCAACAGCAATGAATTCAATCAGGGTACCATTGCTGATCCTGCACTGTTATGGCAGGGGAAATTGGCAGGACTTAGCATCTACAATCGGGGGGGTAATCCAAATGCAGAAAGTGCGTTGCGCATTCGAGGCCTTAGTTCGTTCGATCCCGAAGCCAGCCCGCTGATTGTTATTGACGGGGTGCCCTTGGCCACACTCCATAATCTCGATCCGCAGGATATTGAATCCATCACTTTGCTGAAAGACGGAGCTGCAGCCTCCATCTACGGCATGCGCGGGTCTAATGGGGTTATTCTGGTGGAAACCAGGCAAGGGTCACCCGCACGTGGACTTGCAGTGACCTATCGGGCAGAAGGTGCGGCCAGCACCTTGATGAAAAAGCAACCCGTGTTATCCGCATCCGAGCACGTGGCAATTGGTGGAAATGATCTGGGTTCGGCAACGGATTGGCAGGAAGAGATTACCCGCACGGGGATTTCCAGCGCACATCATTTGGCGATTAGCGCTGCCAATCAAAACTCTTCCCTTCGTGTGGCCACCCACCTGAGGCAGATGGAGGGCATTCTCCTCCATTCAGGATTCAACCAGGTAAATACAAGGGTTAATGTCCGGCACAGGGCCCTACAGGAGCGTTTGCGCGTTGATTTTAATCTTGCCTTCACCAATCGGAAAATAAACTTTTCCTTCCCTGAAGCATTTCGATATGCCAACATTTTTTTGCCCTCTGCACCTGTTCATTTTAACAATGGGCAGTTTTACCAGGCTATTTTATTTGATAACTACAATCCGGTAGCCCTGTTGGAACAAAATGTGAATCATGGCAGGAGGCGGAGCATTAACACAAATGCAAAAGTGGATTATGATATCAGCGATTCCTTTACGGCCACCTTTCAGGTGGCGCAGCAATACGAAAGCCATTTCAATGGCAAATACTTCTCACGCAATTCACTTTATATCGGCCAGAACAGGGGAGGCTTGGCACAGCGGTATGCAGATGACAGTAACTTTACATTGGCGGAAGGATACCTGACGTTTGGAACCAACCGTGAGCGGACTGCCTTCAACATGGTGGCAGGTTTTTCCTTTCAGCAAGACCAGCAAGAAAGTTTTAGTGCAGAATTGGGCAATTTTCCCAATGACGAGCTCGGTTATAATGCCATTGGCTATTCTGCTGATATACTGTCGGGCCAGCCCAACCTCATTAATATTGCCAGTACCTCTTCACCAGTAAACAAGATCGTAGCCGGCTTCCTTCGTGCGCGGCTCACCTTGAACGAAGCCATTGTGCTATCCACTTCCTTGAGGCAGGAACGATCCACCAAACTTGGCGACCATAAGCAAAGCGGGTTGTTTCCATCTGCAGCATTGAACGCCAATCTATTGAGATACCTGCCGAACCTGAATTTTTCCCTATTCAATGTCCGACTGGGCTATGGACTTACGGGATCCATTCCATCTAATTATGGCTTGGCTTCAGCTCTTTTTGATTATTCGCTTAGTAATGGTGGCACGGTTTCAAAGGTAAGGGATGCGAATCCCGATCTTGCATCAGAGAAAAAAAGAGAGGTCAACTTCGGAGTTGATGTTTCGGCAGGTCGATTTACTGGCTCGTTGGATGTATACAATCGAACTATTTCAAACCTGATTTTAGAACGTAATGTTGACCCACTGATGTATCCTTCAGGCAGGAGATTTGAAAATGCTGGCGGCCTTAAAAGCATCGGACTTGAGTTCATGCTCAACTACTATGCGGGACAGTGGGGAGGCATTACCTGGCGCACGGGTCTGGCCTTGAGCACCAACAAGACGATTCTTGATCAATATCCCGAGACATTATCACTGCGAGGATTTCTCGACTCACCTGGTTGTGGGTGTTCCACACAGATTGTGCGGCTGGCAGTAGGTGAAAAAGTAGGTGATATTTGGGGACCCGTTTTCGATGGGGTCTCTGGCACAGGTGCACCAATTTTTAAAGACATCAACGGTGACGGCATGCTGGTAGCCAACCCCGGTCAGGCCCTTGATCCGCTCACCGATTTTACATCGTTGGGCAATGCCATTCCGTCTTGGGAATGGGGATGGAGCAACGAACTGAGTTATCGCAACTGGAATTTGAATACATTCTTCCGTGGCGCATTGGGTCATAGTCTGGTCAACATTTTGCGTCTGGCCCATGAACCAGTTGACCCGGGGGCAATCAATTCCTACAACCGGGTAAAAACGGATAAAGCTGTGAGTGGTCTTACCTACGGACAATACAGTTCTCTTTATGTAGAAAAGGCCAGCTTCCTGAAATTGGACAATGTCACCCTTAGTTATTCGCTGCCTGTCAAAGCAGGCTCCTGGTTGCAGACCCTTCGCTTCTTTGGTACCGTACAAAATGCTTTCGTAATCACAGGGTACTCCGGAGTAGATCCGGAGCCGGTTTGGATCGACAGGTTTCCTGTAGCCCCACAGATTCCACCTGATCCATTAACACCAGGTATCGATCGGAATGCCAGCTATGCGCCAGCACGTACTTTTACAGTAGGAATTATGGCAGGTATTTGATTCGGTTTCTGCTTCAAATAGAAGGTAAACGGGTTACCAGTTTTTTTGTGGGTTGAAAACGGATAATTTCAATCATAATCAGGACGACAGTTCAGGATGCATTAGGAAAACTTGATAAAAAAAGACAAAAGGATAAAACAATTCAATAATGATCTCAGCCAAAGGATATGCCGCACAGTCACCCACCACAGCGCTTGCTCCATGGCGTTTTGAAAGACGCGAAGTAGGAGAGGCAGATGTACATTTTGATATTTTGTATTGTGGCGTTTGTCATTCTGATTTGCATCAGATCCGGGACGAGTGGTCACCAGGCATATTCCCCATGGTTCCGGGCCATGAGATAGTAGGCCGGGTAGTGAAGGTCGGGATGGCGGTGAAGAAGTTTAAAGTGGGAGATCTTGCTGCAGTAGGTTGTCTGGTAGATTCATGCAGAACCTGTGAGAATTGCCAGGCAGGACTGGAGCAATATTGCCTCAATGAATCAGTAGGAACGTACAATTCACGCGGTAAAGATGGAAAACCTACTTACGGAGGGTATTCCAACACGATTGTGGTACACGAAGATTTTGTACTGACGGTTTCTGAAAAATTATCACTCGCTGCTGTGGCGCCATTATTGTGTGCGGGCATCACCACATACTCTCCGCTGCGCTACTGGAAAATAGGGAAGGGTCATCGGCTCGCTGTCTTGGGATTAGGGGGGCTTGGACATATGGGCGTTAAGTTTGGAGTGGCTTTTGGCGCTGAGGTAACGGTGCTGAGCACATCACAGGCAAAAGAAGCAGATGCTAAAAAACTGGGTGCTCATCAATTTTTACTTACCACTGACAAAGAACAATTAAAGAAAGCGAAGCATTCATTTGATTTTATTCTTGACACAGTATCAGCACCACACGATCTTAAGCCTTATCTGAAATTGTTGCGGACCAATGGCACTCATATTATGGTAGGCATCCCGCCTGAGCCTGGTCAAATACATCCATTTCATCTCATGAACGGAAGGAAAAGCCTTGCGGCCTCTGGTATTGGGGGATTGCCGGAAACACAGGAGATGTTGGATTATTGTGCAACGCACAATATTGTTTCAGATATTGAACTGATTGATATCAAAGACATCGAGCATGCATATGCACGTATGCTCAAAGGCGATGTGCGCTATCGGTTTGTGATAGATATGTCGAGCTTATAGCGCGATCGCCAAGTTTCATTTCAATACCATAAAAAAAACCGATTGCCATTCATTTATTTTATTCATAAACTGGTTGCTGATCTGAATAGATGCCCATCAAATTATCACCCAGAACAAAGAGAAACATTTCCCGAATTATCCCGTTCGGAGTTATTTGGTTTTTACTAGCTAACGTTTTCTTATTCATAGAAATAATGGCTGTAAGAAGTGCGGATGATGTGCCCGCGTCTGCCATTCAACTTGACTTAAAGATATACATTTTTGCCACGCTGGCTGTAGTGGTGGTGGGGTTATTGGTGGGCACCATTGAGGTGTTATACCTCAGCAATAGATTTGCCAATAAGAGTTTGGCATACAAAGTGGTTATCAAAACAATTATCTATGCTTCATTTCTATTTATCATTATCCAATTAACCTTCCCTATCGCGGCCAGCCTCGAATTGAACACCGGCTTGTTGGATTCACGTGTTTGGGATAAGTACTTGTTATTCATTAAAAGCAAGACGTACTTAAGTACCAATGTCCAATTAGCAATAGAATTGATAGTATCATTGTTCTATTTTGAAATCAGCGAAAACATCGGCCACGGTGTCATGATCAATTTTTTAACTGGCAGGTACCACAGGCCAAAAGAAGAAAAAAGAATCTTTATGTTCCTTGACATGAAGTCTTCGACAGCCATTGCGGAGCACCTGGGACACATTCAGTATTTTGAACTCCTGAAAACATATTACAAAGATCTCTCGGATGCCATCGTCCTAACCAAAGGGGAGATATATCAATATGTGGGGGACGAGGTGATTGTTTCCTGGACAATTGGAAATGGGGTTGAAAACCACAACTGTATCCGTTGCTTTGCAGGGATAAAGCATGATTTAAAAAGTCGATCTACTTATTATCAACATCATTTTGGGTTACAACCTGAATTTAAAGCAGGATTGCACTGCGGAGAGGTAACTACCGGAGAAATAGGTGCGCTGAAGAAAGAGATTATTTTTACCGGTGACACGCTCAATGCAACTTCAAGAATTCAATCCCTCTGCAACCAATATGGTGTTGATATTCTTATATCAGAAGATTTAGTCAGGGAATTACCAACTTCTTCTCAATTTCATTTTAAGTCTTTGGGTAAAAGTGAACTCAGAGGAAAAAAGGAGAACATTGAATTGTTCACTATATTTTAGGTCATTAATAAAGCAAATTTGTAAATCGTGAAAACAGAACTATCTGCTCAATCTTTGAAATGCTATGGAAGAACTACTGGCTTATTTTACCTGGTGATTATTGTCTGTGGCATGTTTACTGAGATGTTTGTGAGAGCATCGTTGATTGTTCCAGGAGATGCGTCAACTACGGTTGCCAATATCGTGGCGAACATGATGATTTTCCGCATGGGCTTTGTCAGTGATCTCATTATGGTTATTGCTGATGTGGTGGTGGCTGCTACTTTTTACGTGTTGCTGCGACCTGTAAACAACGGACTGGCACTTTTGTCGTCACTCTTCAGATTGACCCAGTCATCCATTTTAGGAATCAACTTGCTCAACCACTATAATGCCATCATATTATTGAGTGATAGTACTTACAGGGAGATGCTTGGCGAACGCGCATTACAAGCACAGGTAATGTTCTACCTGAGTGCGCAAAGTTATGGCTATCTTATTGCGCTCATTTTCTTTGCCTTTAGTTGCATTATCCTGGGGTATCTGATGTACCGATCACCCCTGTTTCCCAATATTTTTGGCCTTTTGCTGCCTATGGCCGGCCTGGGATACCT
The DNA here is from genome assembly GCA_964395905.1 of uncultured Ohtaekwangia sp. Lineage (GTDB taxonomy): Bacteria > Bacteroidota > Bacteroidia > Cytophagales > Cyclobacteriaceae > ELB16-189. The sequence goes on along the minus strand of CAYNCP010000032.1, from coordinate 20,690 downwards.
GATCGATAGCTTCACCAATTTTTTATATCCCCGGTACGCTGCTGTCACAGAATACATGGTGGTGATTTCAGCACTCGTGGCGGAAGTGGGGCTCTGCTTGTATTTAATTGTAAAAGGGGTGAGGGCAAAGCAGTGACGCGACAGGCGAACGCTCCCAATTAGTCTCAAATTCCTTATCCCTATATTCTTTCACCTAGCTTCCCAGAGGGGTTAACTCATTAATATATGAAGTAAGCCGTTTAAAATTAATACAGCCAATCTGTTTCTTAATTTTAATAAAAAAACTACTTTAAGCAGTTGAGATGATTATCCTGGCGTGGATGATCCTACTGTTGTTGATTTCCTCAGATTGGTATTTAGAATTTTACTTAAATGCATTGATGGAGGCAATAATTTGTGAACGATTCAATTGAAAGCACAAGTCAATTCTGGCCGGTAGTGGTTTACGGAGCCATTGTGCTTAGTCTGGTGGGAGCCATGCTGGGTATTTCCTATTTCCTCGGTCAACGACACAAAGACCGCGCCACCGGTGAGCCCTTTGAATCGGGCATCCTCAGCACAGGGTCTGCTAGTTTGCGCTTCTCCTCTCAGTTCTACCTGATCGCCATGCTGTTTGTGATTTTTGATGTCGAAACCATGTTTATTTTTTCATGGGCTATCGCATTCGAAGAACTTGGCTGGTATGGATACATAGGTGTGCTCGTTTTCATTATCTTGCTTGTCGTTGTTCTCATTTATGAATGGCGCAACGGTGCATTGGATTTTGGACCAGATGGGAAAAAGATCTTAAAAGCTTCCAAAAAAATTCCACCTCAAACTCTTCGCAATGAATTGGTGGACAACTAAGCCGGGCCAAACAGACGTAATCAATGGTACTGGTTCTTTCGAAGAAATAGTACAACAAAATATTTTATTAACTACGGTGCAAGACCTGCTCGCCTGGGGTAGAAAAAATTCCATGTGGCCATTCCATTTTGGACTCTCATGCTGTTTTGTTGAAATGGCTACCAGCATGACACCCAAGTATGATGTTGCCCGCTTTGGTGCCGAGGTGATACGTGGTACTCCGCGACAAGCGGATGTGATGATCATAGCAGGAACAGTATTCATTAAGATGGCTCCCATCATAAAGCGCTTGCATGAACAAATGATGGAGCCACGCTGGGTGATTTCCATGGGCTCGTGCGCCAATTCCGGTGGGATGTACGACATCTACAGTGTGGTGCAAGGTGTAGATAAATTCCTGCCTGTTGATGTTTATGTGCCTGGTTGTCCTCCCAGGCCAGATGCTTTTATGGAAGGGTTGGTGTTGCTGGCAAAATCTGTGGGCAAGGAAAGGCGCCCGTTGAGTTGGACACTAGGCGAACAGGGTGTGATTAAACCCGAAAAAATTTCAGTTAAAGAAACAAAATACGAGCAACGCAAAAGCATGGTCAACTTCCGTTCTCCTGATGAAATTTAAATGAGAACGCGTAATCATTTTTTAAACTTTAATAAAAAGGTATAGGATGAAATAAATATAAAGTAGTGAACTAAAAATTTTAAACCGTGGAAACCAATCTGAGCCCCACAGAACAGGTTAAGGCCCGGTTCGGTGATGACATCATCGCAGAGCCAGTGGCAAAAGACCGTATTGTTTCGATGTGGCTCCCTTTGGTGAAGTTGAAGGAGGTGCTTTTTTATGCAAAGCATGAAATTCCAAAACCCTACCTGTTATTATATGATCTCACCGCCATTGATGAACGTAGCCGTAAAAAGAATCCCGATTATCCTTCCACCGGGTTCACACTAGTCTATCACTTATTCTCCTTCGACCGCAACGAATTCATCCGCTTCAAAGTAGAACTGGCCGGTGAATATCCGTCTGTACCATCCATCACCAACTTGTGGGCCAATGCCAACTGGTATGAACGCGAAGTGTTTGATATGTTTGGCATTCGCTTCGAAGGGCATCCACACCTCAAAAGAATTTTGATGCCACCCACTTGGGAGGGACATCCTTTGCGGAAGGAACATCCCGCGCGTGCCACGGAGATGGGGCCTTTCCGCTTGTGGGATGAAAAGCAGGACCGTGAACAATCTGCCCTGCAATTCAAACCCGAAGACTGGGGCCTTGCCCGTCAGAGCGAGGATTCAGATTTTATGTTTCTCAATATTGGTCCGCAGCACCCGGGCACACATGGCGTTTTGAGAATTGTGTTGCAACTGGATGGCGAAGACATCGTGGATGCCGTGCCCGACATTGGCTTTCATCATCGGGGTGCAGAGAAGATGGCAGAGCGCCAATCGTGGCATACCTATATTCCTTATACAGATCGCGTGGATTATTTGGGTGGAGTCAATAACAACCTGGCCTACCTACTTGCGGTGGAAAACTTAGCGGGTATTACCATTCCGGACAGGGCCCAGGTAATCCGTGTGATGATGTGTGAATTTTTTCGCATTGCGAGTCATCTGGTATGGTTTGGAACTTTCTCTCAGGATGTCGGTCAGCTCTCACCGGTGTTCTACATGTTTACCGACCGTGAACGCGTATTCGATGTGGTGGAAGCCATTTGTGGTGGTCGCATGCATCCGAACTGGTTCCGGATCGGTGGGGTGGCACAAGACCTCCCTAAAGGTTGGGAGACTTTGGTGAAAAAATTTCTAGATTATTTCCCGGCTAAATTGAGAGAGTATGATAAAATGGTGCTTCGCAATACACTGTTCAAAGCCAGAACGGTTGGCATTGGAATTTTTACCAAAGCAGAAGCCATTGAATGGGGCGCAACAGGCGCGCAACTAAGAGCTTGTGGACTCCAGTGGGACTTTCGCAAGAAACGTCCCTACTCTGGTTACGATCAATTTGATTTTGAAGTACCCATCGGCAACTATGGTGATTGTTACGATCGAGCCCTGGTGCGCGTTGAAGAAATGCGCCAGAGCTTGCGCATCATCGAGCAGTGCATGAAAAATATGCCGGAAGGGTTGTACAAGGCAGATCATCCGCTGACCACTCCACCCATCAAAAAACACACCATGCAGGACATTGAAACACTGATCACCCATTTTTTGGGCGTGAGCTGGGGACCTGTGATACCACCCGGGGAGTCAATGAGTTGCATTGAGGCAACGAAGGGCGCCAACAGTTACTACGCGGTGAGTGATGGCAACACGTCACCTTACCGCATGCGCATACGGACACCCTCGTTTGCACACATGCAAATGATACCCTACATCAGCAGGGGTTATACGGTTGCTGACTTGCTCAGTATTCTGGGCGCCATGGATTATGTACTTGCTGATATTGACCGATAACTTATGTTGACAGCCGAAGAAATTAAAGAAATAGAACACGCCATTACCGAGGTGCCGTACAAAAAGGCAGCGAGTGTCGAAGCGTTGAAAATAGTTCAGGCGCATCGCAGGTGGGTATCGGATGAGAGCTTGCGTGATGTGGCGAAGTTCCTGGACATAAGTCCGGAGGAATTGGATTCTGTGGCCACTTTCTACAACATGATCTTTCGGCAGGAGGTAGGCAAACATGTGATTTTGGTGTGCGACAGCATCAGTTGTTGGGTGATGGGCTACGAAAATTTACGAGACAAGTTGTTTGATCACTTGGGAATCAAGTATGGTGAGACAACAGCCGATGGTTTGTTTACGGTGCTACCGAATTGTTGCCTGGGCACTTGTGATTGCGCACCTGCTTTGATGGTTGACAATGATTTATATAGGAATGTTAAAACAGAAGAACTGGATACTATTTTAAAGAAATACAGGTAATCGGTAATTCAGTAAACCTGCCATTGGTTGCTGAATACCGACTTACCGACTACCGATTTTATGGAGAAACCATTAACACAACATATCCGCAAAGACGGCAAGCCACTCAGCCTGAAAGAGTATGAATCTGCAGGTGGTTATCAGACTTTGCGCAAAGTTGTGAAGATGACTCCTAAAGAGGTACAGACACTTGTGCAGGATTCTAATCTGCGGGGAAGAGGAGGTGCTGGCTTTAGTACGGGACTCAAATGGAGTTTTGTTCCCTTGGATGCTCCAAAGCCAAAATACCTCATCTGCAATGCCGATGAAATGGAGCCGGGCACATTTAAAGACAGAATTTTATTGGAGTGTACTCCGCACCAGTTGATTGAAGGAATGATCATCGCAGCTTATGCGATTCAGGCAAATATCTCTTATGTCTATTTGCGATGGGCATACAAAACTGCAGCGCAAACCATTCTAGTGGCCATTGAAGAGGCCAAGGCTGCCGGTTACCTCGGAAAAAATATATTGGGATCAGATTATGATTTGGAGATGCACCTGCATACGGGTGTCGGGCGCTACATGTGTGGTGAGGAAACAGCCCTACTTAATTCATTGGAGGGTAAGCGCGCAACACCCCGAGCCAAGCCTCCCTTTCCTCAAATCAGCGGACTATATGGAAAGCCCACCATCGTAAACAATGTAGAAACGTTGTGCTGCCTTCCTCATATTTTAAACAACGGTGCCGAATGGTTTAAAAAATTGAGCTTAACAGCTGATGCGGGTACAAAATTGTATGGAGTAAGCGGTAAAGTAAAAAAGCCTGGCGCATGGGAACTGCCAATGGGTACCACACTCAGGGAATTGATTGAAGAGCATGCTGGGGGCATGCAAGATGGATTGAAGTTTCGTGGAGCGCTGCCGGGCGGAGCTTCCACTGATTTTTTGGTGGAAGAACATCTGGATGTGAAAATGGATTATACCGATGTGGCTAAGGCAGGAAGTCGGCTGGGTACCGGAACCATTGTGGTATTGGATGACAAAACATGCCCGGTGGGATTTGTTGAAAACCTAGAGCACTTCTTTGCCCAGGAGTCATGTGGATTTTGTACGCCATGTAGGGAAGGATTGCCCTGGGTAGAGAAAATTCTTTCCTCCATTGATGCGGGTACAGGCACTCCGGAAGATATTGACTTGCTGACGCATCACACGAAGTTCCTGGGACCGGGAAACACTTTCTGTGCTTTTGCACCGGGAGCGATGGAGCCGTTGCAAAGCGCCCTGAAATATTTTCGTGATGACTTTGAAAGACATATACACGAACAACGATGTCCATACTAGATGAATAGGGTAACCATCTATATCGACAATAAACCCTACGAGGTAAAGCCTGGCAAGAACCTGCTCGAAACATGCCTTACCCTGGGATTTGACTTGCCCTACTTTTGCTGGCATCCTTCTCTTGGATCGGTGGGAGCTTGTCGCCAGTGCGCTATTAAAGTATTCAAAAACGAAGAGGATAAAACAGGAAGGCTCGTGATGTCATGCATGGAGCCGGTCATTATCAACCAACGCATTTCAATTGCCGACAAGGGTGCCGTTGAATTCAGGGAAGGAATTATCGAGGCACTCATGACCAACCACCCGCATGACTGTGCCGTGTGCGATGAAGGTGGCTCCTGTCATTTGCAGGACATGACTGTGATGACGGGCCACGCATACCGCAGGTATAATTTCAAAAAGCGGACGCATGTCAATCAATACCTCGGCCCGTTCATCAACCACGAAATGAACCGGTGCATTCAATGCTATCGCTGCGTCAGGTTCTACAAAGACTACGCAGGTGGCGATGACCTGGACGTATTCGCTTCAAAGAGCAACGTGTATTTCGGCCGGAGCGAACCAGGTACTTTAGAAAGTGAGTTCAGTGGCAACCTGTCCGAAGTTTGTCCTACAGGTGTATTCACCGATAAGACATTGAAGCAACATTATACGCGCAAGTGGGACCTGACCATGGCGCCATCTATTTGCCAGCATTGCAGCCTGGGATGCAACATCATCGCTGGCGAACGCTATGGAGATTTGCGTATGATTGCCAATCGCTATCATGGCGAAGTGAATGGGTACTTCATTTGCGATCGCGGCCGTTTTGGATACGAATTTGTCAACGCCCCTGAGCGGGTCCTTCAGCCGATACACTTGAACAAACCAGTAGATTGCCATCAAGTAATAAATGATGTCGCTCAGCTGTTAAAGGGTTCAAAAATTATGGGTATCGGTTCTTCAAGGGCTTCGCTGCAATCCAATTTCGCATTGAAGAAGTTGGTAGGTGACGCCAATTTTTACAAAGGCATTTCGAATACAGAACAACAATTAATGGAATTGATGTTGTTCATCCTGAAAGAGGGGCCGGTAAGAGCGCTTTCCATGAAAGAAACAGAGAAAGCCGATGCCGTTTTTATCCTGGGAGAGGACCTCACCAACGCAGCACCCATGCTGGCACTGGCCGTCCGTCAGTCGGTAAGACATCAGCCCATGCAGGAGGTTCATAAATTGAAAGTTCCGACATGGAATGATGCGGCTGCGCGCGAAATTATACAGGACAAGAAAGGTCCATTGTTTATTGCTACTGTCACTGATACGAAACTGGACAACATTGCCAGCAGAACATTTCACGCCACACCTCAAGACATTGCCCGATTGGGATTGGCTGTTGCTAACCTGATCGATTCTTCTGCTCCAAAAATCTCAAACCTAGCTGATGACGAAAGATCATTGGCTGAAGTGATCGCCCACGACCTGCTCGCAGCAGAACGTCCGGCCATTATTTCCGGAACTTCTTGTCAAAGTGATGACGTCATGAAAGCGGCTGCTCATGTATCATGGGCATTGCACAAAAGAGGTAAAGACGTTGGAATAGTTTTGACAGCGCCCGAATGTAACTCCCTCGGGCTGGCGATGATGAATGGCCGTTCACTTGAAGAGGCGTTCCAAAAAGCGAATTCCGAAGGAGTTGACACGGCCATTGTTCTGGAATGCGACCTATACCGACACAAATCGAGTCATGAAGTGGATGCATTTTTATCAAAGTGTAAAAATGTAATTGTAATCGATCACTTACAGCAGGCCACATCCACGAAGGCGCAATGGTTGATTCCGGCCGGAACATTTGCGGAAGCAGATGGCACCATTGTGAACAACGAAGGCCGCGCACAACGATACTTCCAGGTTTATGAAAAGGCTGGTGTTAAAGAAAGCTGGCGCTGGCTAATGGAGATCGGGTCGGCCCTCGGAAATGCCAGTATGCAGTCGTGGAAAAATATAGACAGCTTGACACTATCTTTAGCCGGAGCGGAAAAACCATTTAGCGGAATAGAAAATTTGACACCCGGAGCTGAGTTCCGTGCGTCTGACGGGCAGCGGGTAGCGCGAGCACCGCATCGATATAGTGGTCGCACTTCCATGCTCGCCAATGTTGCCGTGAGCGAACCAAAACCGCCAGAAGATCCCGACTCCGGAATGTCGTATACCATGGAAGGAACACGCGCACAACCTCCATCTTCTATGATACCATTCTTTTGGTCACCAGGTTGGAATTCTGTTCAGTCAGTGAACAAGTATCAGGAAGAAGTGGGTGCAGCCTTGCGTGGTGGAGATCCGGGGCTTAGGTTGTTAGAAGCGAAAAGTAAATCGCAAGCACCATTCTTTAATGATGTGCCTGAGCAATTCAAAACTGTCGAAAACCTATTGTGGATTGTTCCGATACATCACATTTACGGTTCTGAAGAATTAAGCGCGAAGGGAGCATCGGTGGCCAAACGTGTACCCGAACCATATGTGCTCATCAATAAATATAATAGTACCCAACTAAACCTTAGCGAAGGAGATACCATTGAATTCGAAATTTATGGTCAGTCGTACAAGCTGCCGGTGAAGTGGAGTAATTCAATCGCTTTAGGCGCAGCTGGTTTGCCAATGGGATTAAGCAAAATTCAGTATACAGACCTTCCCGGGTGGGGTGTAATAAAGAATTAATATGGATGACGCCATCATCGATAAACTGTTGATCATTGCCGGTGTACTGGGCGGGTTGCTTCTTGTAGCTCCGGGACTCATCTGGTTGGAGCGCAGGATGCTTGCACTCTGGCAGGATCGATATGGTCCCAATCGGGCCGGGCCTTTTGGTTTGCTGATCGTACTGGCCGATACAATCAAACTATTTTTTAAGGAGGATTGGATTCCACCCTTCGCAGACAGGTTTGTTTTTGTCATCGCACCAGGTATTGTGGTAATCACCGTGTTTATGAGCTTCATCGTAGTGCCCTTCGCACCAGGGGTCATCGTTTCTGATTTGAATATTGGTCTAATGTTTTTCTTAGCCAACTCATCATTGGGTGCATACAGCATTATCCTGGGTGGCTGGGCATCTAACAACAAGTATTCATTATTGGGTTCTATGCGCGGTGCCGCCCAGATGATATCGTATGAAGTATTCATGGGGCTTTCCATGATGGGCGTTGTCCTGCACACCGGATCGTTTAGCATGCATGCCATTGTCGAAGCGCAACAAGGCATGTGGTTTGTGATCCCGCAGTTTCTTGGCTTTCTTACTTTCTTTATTGCCGGAGTGGCAGAGACTCATCGGCTACCTTTCGATATTCCGGAAGCGGAGAGCGAGTTGATAGCTGGATTTCATTCAGAGTATTCCGGGATGAAGTTTGGAATATTTTTCGTGGGTGAGTATTTGGGAATCATTCTGATATCATCCGTAACCGTTGCGCTATTTTTTGGTGGTTGGCTCGGTCCGGCCTTTCTGTCCCCTTTGGTGTGGTTCGTGCTCAAGACATTTGCCTTCATCTGCTTTTTCATCCTGTTGCGCGCCTCATTGCCGAGACCGCGCTATGATCAGTTGATGGATTTTGGATGGAAAATTTTACTGCCGCTTACGTTGGTCAATTTAGTGGTGACGGCAGGCATCATATTAATGAATAAAGGATAGAACAAGATGTAGAGATAGAAAATTGAAATCATTATGATAAGCATTGTTCGAAGTCTGTGGCTTGTTTTTCTTCACATGTTTCATAAGCGGGAAACTGTTCAGTACCCGGAACAAAAGAACAAACTCACCACGCGTTGGCGGGGCAGGATTGTGCTGACCCGTGATCCCGACATGGGTGAACGCTGTGTTGGCTGTTACCTGTGTGCGGCCGCTTGTCCTGTAGATTGCATTTCGCTGCAAGCGACAGAAGATGAGAACGGAAGGCGTTATCCTGAATTCTTCCGGATCAACTTTTCACGCTGCATTTTCTGCGGCTATTGTGAGGAAGCTTGTCCTACCTATGCGATCCAGTTAATTCCGGATTTTGAAATGGCCGAATACAACCGGCAAAACCTGGTGTATGAAAAAAGTGATCTGCTGATAGACGGGCAAGGCAAGTATCCAGGATACAATTACTATAAAGTAGCCGGCCTGGCCATTGGTGGAAAAGCAAAAGGGGAGGCCGAGAACGAAGCGCCTCCTGTAGATATTAAAAGTTTATTGCCTTGATATGCTGATCATCTTTTACATCGCAGCTGCTGTTGCCATCATCTCTACCGTGCTGGTCATCACCCGGCACAACCTGGTGCATGCGCTGTTGTACCTGGTGGTTTCGTTTCTGGCTGTGGCCATGGCTTTCTATGTGCTGGGCGCTCCGTTTGTTGCCGCTCTTGAAGTCATTATTTATGCTGGCGCCATTGTGGTGCTCATGATTTTTGTCATCATGATGTTGAACCTCCGACAGGAATCGGTGGCGCAGGAAAGGAAATGGCTGAATTTAAGAATCGTAGTAGGCCCGGTATTATTATCCCTTGTACTGGCTGCCGAATTGATTTACATGCTGTCAACGGAGGTGTCCGTCCAACTTTCCGGGAACGTGATTGGCGCCAAGGCTGTGGGCCTATCGTTGTACGGTCCTTATGTGATCGGAGTGGAACTGGCCGGCATTCTCTTGATGGCTGGCATTGTGGGTGCATACCATCTGGGCAGACAAAAGAAAAAAGTAGTCCATCGTTTTCTCAAACAACCAGAAGAATGATGCCCATCCCCGCAGAATATGGATTAGTGCTGGCCTCCGTGCTTTTTACGCTGGGACTGATAAGTCTTTTGATCAGACGCAATATTGTGTTCATGCTAATATCGGTTGAGATCATGCTTAATGCCGCGGGACTTGCATTCATAGTAGCCGGCTCACGATGGAATCAAGCTGACGGCCAGGTTATGTTTTTGTTTATCCTCACGATGGCTGCGGCCGAAGTGTCGGTGGGACTTGCTTTGATATTGCAGATTTATCATCAACTCAAAACGCTGAACAGTGATGAGGCCAACAAAATGAAAGGATAGGACTATGAATGATCTACTCTGGTTGATACCCACGTTGCCATTTGCCGGATCCCTGGTACTGATCCTGGGTGGGGGCAAACTACCCAGACGGATGATTCCGATAATTGGTTCCGGAAGTGTGGGCATCTCAGCCTTGATCACGTTGTTGATCGGATTTAATTTTTTGTCTGGAAGAACAAGTGCTATTGATCAGGTGCTGTGGCAGTGGATTAGCGTGGCTGGCTTTTCGCCAAATATTGGATTCCACCTGGATGCCATCTCGCTTTGCTTTACAGTGGTAATCACGTTTGTGGGTTTTCTTATTCATGTGTATTCGGCTGAGTTCATGGTAGATGACGAAGGATATGCCCGCTTCTTTGCTTACCTCAATTTGTTTGTCGGGTCTATGCTTGTACTGGTGCTGGCCGATAATCTGCTACTGCTGTATTTCGGTTGGGAAGGCGTGGGGTTGTGCAGCTATTTGCTCATTGGATTTTGGTATCTGGAAGAAAAGAATGGGTATGCAGCACGCAAAGCTTTTATTATGACCCGCGTGGGCGACACTGCCCTGGCCATCGGTTTGTTCATGATTTTTAAAACATTTGGCACTATCAATTTACTGGACATCCAAAGTCAGGTACCTGTTGTTTGGGACATCGGCTCTCAGGAAGCAACGATCATTGCCCTGTTGTTGTTGGGTGGGGCTGTTGGAAAATCGGCACAGCTACCGTTGCAAAATTGGTTGCCCGATGCCATGGCCGGGCCGTCACCTGTGAGTGCTTTAATTCATGCCGCCACGATGGTGACGGCAGGGGTGTACCTGATTGCCCGCACACACGTTGTGTTTGAGTTGGCACCCACTGCACAGTTTCTGGTGGGCGTAGTGGGTGCAGTTACATTGTTGATCGCTGGGTTCAGCGCGCTCACACAATTTGACCTCAAGCGTACTTTGGCTTATTCTACCATCAGCCAGATAGGTTACATGTTCCTGGCACTGGGTGTGGGTGCTTGGTCAGCGGCCATTTTCCATTTCATGATACACGCCTTCTTTAAAGCATTGCTCTTCCTGGCAGCAGGTGCTGTGATTATGGCTTTGCATCATGAACACGACATGTTCAAGATGGGCGGACTCCGAAAGAAAATTCCAATCATTTACTATACCTTCCTTATCGGTGCGGCTTCACTGGCTGCGCTTCCTTTGGTAACTGCCGGCTTCTACAGCAAAGATCAAATTCTCTGGTTGTCGCTGGCAGGTGAAAAAGGAAACACCTGGTTTTTCCTGGCTGCCTTGGTAGGGGCATTCATCACGGCTGTGTATACATTCAGGATGGTATTCCTGACTTTTTTTGGTGAAGAGAAGACGCATGTAGCACATGTGCCGGGATCCATGATCAACGTCCCCTTAATTGTGCTGGCTGTACTTTCTACAGTTGCCGGGTTTATTGAATTACCTCATTCATTTGGTCATTTCCAACTGCTGACAGATTTCCTAAGTCCAATACTGCCAGTCACCATGCTGCAACCTGAAATGGAAAGCATGGAATGGATGATACAGCTACTGGCGGCCGCGCTCTCACTAGGTGGTGCATGGCTGGCCTATCATTTCTATGTGGTACAGCCAGCGCTTCACACGAAAATCAAGGCATCCTTCACCAATGTGCATGCGTTTTTATTGAAAGGCTGGAATTTTGATGCTTTTTACGATGCGTTGTTTGTCAGGCCGTTTGTCTTATTGGCCACGATCAACAAAAATGATTGGATGGATTGGCCTTTCAATGTGCTCGTAAATGTAGCAAGTGCTATTCATCGCGTGCTATCTTTCACTCAAAGTGGAATTTTGCGATGGTATTTAATCGGCATCGTGCTGGGTGCCATTCTTACCTTAACCCTGGGCCTCATGTTATGACGCTTGCTGCTTCCATACTTTTGCTCATGCTTGGCGGAATGGCTGCCTGGATAGCTGCACAAAAAAATCCGCAGTTGGCGCGATGGATTTCGTTGGCTGTGCTGGTCGTGGATTTAATGGGAACGATTATGATGTGGTTCCAGTACAAAGGCAATGAAATGGAGACCTGGTTAATGGATTATTCCATTCCCTGGATTCCCGGATTTGGCATCAGCTTTCACCTGGCCCTAGATGGCCTGAGCTTGTTGCTCCTGCTGCTTACGTTTTTCCTGGGAGCCATTTCGGTAATTATCTCCTGGAATGAAATTCAGCATAGGGTAGGCTTGTATCACTTTTGCTTGCTTTGGGTACTGGCGGGTATCACCGGAGTATTCCTTGCCATGGATATGTTTTTATTTTTCTTCTTCTGGGAAGTAATGCTCATACCCATGTTCCTCCTGATCATTATTTGGGGCCACGAAAATAGCCGGTACGCTGCATTCAAGTTTTTCATCTTCACACAAGCCAGTGGACTGTTGATGTTGGTTTCGATTATAGGCCTGTACTTCGTACATGGAAACCAGACTCAGCATTTCACGTTCGATTATTTCCAATTGCTTGATACGCAATTCACGGGAAGCGTTGGCTTCTGGTTGATGTTAGGATTTTTGGCAGCGTTTATTGTTAAGCTTCCTGTTGTTCCGTTCCATACGTGGCTTCCCGATGCACATTCACAAGCCCCCACCGCTGGAAGTCTGATTCTTGCTGCGCTACTCCTGAAAACCGGTGCATATGGGTTACTGCGATTTATCATCCCATTTTTTCCTGATCAGGCATCGGCTATCGCAAGCTGGGCAATGACCATCGGGGTGTTTGGGATTATCTATGGGGCTATTCTTGCATTTTCACAGACCGATCTCAAACGATTGGTAGCTTATACCAGTGTAAGTCATATGGGCTTTATTATGCTGGGTGTGTTTTCATTCAATGAACTGGCCATGCAGGGAGTGGTCTTGCAAATGATCACACATGGCATAAGTACGGGAGCACTTTTTATCATAGCAGGAATCATTTATGAACGCATCCACACGAGAGACATCAAAGCCATGGGTGGATTTTGGAAGAGCATGCCGTTCCTCGGAGTTTGTGCACTGGTGTTTGCTATGGCATCATTGGGGTTGCCCGGACTGGGCAATTTTGTAGCTGAGTTCCTGACATTGGTAGGCGCCTGGCAAGCCGCACCTGTACTTACCATCTTTGCCACCATCGGGTTGGTGGCTGCTACAGCGTATTCGCTCCGTATTGTTCAGAAAGTTTTTTTGGGCGTGCAAACCGGTAGTCAGGTGTTGCCCGATCTCAACCTTCGGGAAAAGCTGGTCATGGGGGTTTTAATTATTTCTATCCTCTGGCTCGGATTATATCCTCAACCCGTGTTGGACACCTCCCGTCACACGGTAAAAGCCCTGGTAGAAGTTTGCGACAATGCCCGGGTGAGTAAGTTCACATCAGTTACGGAAAGTGAAGACAAGCCAGCCTTGCAGAAAGGAGGAAGTGATGAGTAAACAGGATTTATTAAGTATCGTTCCGCTGTTCATCCTCACGAGTGCTTCCATTCTAATTTTATTTTCAATAGCGGTTAAGCGCAACCACAAAGTGATTTATGTGATCACTTCCCTCAGTCTGTTGGCTGACTTTATTTACCTCGTGACTGTGGATACTCCCGTAATATGGACAGTTGAACCCCTTTTTATTTTTGATGGCTTCGGCAGGTTTATCTTCGGCTTGATTTTGATAACGGCATTGGCTGTAACCATGCTCTCTTATGCCTACTTCGAGCAACGTGAAGAGCGCAAAGAGGAATATTATATCCTGTTGATCCTGGCTACACTTGGCACGTGCACCCTGGCGATCAGCAAACATTTTATCTCCCTGTTTCTGGGGCTGGAGATACTCAGTGTGTCACTCTATTCCATGATCGCCTATCTGCGTAAGCGCGAACGCTCAGATGAAGGCGGGATAAAATACCTCATTATAGCGGCCTGCTCTTCTGCTTTCATGCTCTTTGGTATGGCCCTGATCTATTACACCTCCGGTTCCATGGAGTTTGGAGCCATTGGAGAATATTTGTCTTCCTATACAGCGATGCCGTTCATCATGATGGCAGGCTTGGGTTTTGTCATAGTTGGTGTTGGTTTTAAGTTGGGGATCGTTCCTTTTCACATGTGGACCGCTGATGTTTACGAAGGTGCTCCGCTGCCAGTAACCTCATTTATTGCCACCGTATCCAAGGGTGGGGTGGTGGCATTGCTTGTTCGTTTTTACACAGAAGTAAATGGACAACAGTACGACACGTTGGTTACCCTCTTTACCATATTCGTTATTGCCTCTATGAGTATAGGAAATTTTCTGGCCATCCGACAACAGAACATGAAGCGCCTGCTGGCTTACAGTTCTATTTCACATCTCGGATATTTACTAGTAGCTTTTTTAGCAGGCGGTTCATTGGGCATCGAGGCAGTTTCCTTTTATCTCGTGGCGTATTTCATCACCACAGTTGGTGCCTTTGGCATCCTTACTTACTTATCAGACAAAGACCGTGATGCTGAATTGCTGGATGACTTCAAAGGATTGTTCTGGAGCAGGCCGTTTACGGCTGCTGCATTCAGTGCCATGTTACTCTCCCTGGCGGGGATACCTCTTACTGCAGGATTTGTGGGCAAATTTTATATTGTTGCTGCAGGCGTGCAAGGCAGTACCTGGTTGCTGGTAATTATGCTGGTGGTCAATAGTGCCATCGGACTATTTTATTATATCCGCATTATCGCACTGATGTGTGAAAAGCACACTGCCGTTGACCCGGCTTCCATCGCTTTGCGTCCCTCGGTATACCTGATCAGCGGGTTTTCGGTGGCGCTACTCTCTATAGCCTTGATTTGGCTTGGCATTTTTCCCGAACTACTTATAGCATTGATTCGTTCACTGGTGAATTTATAGGATTGCCCCATTGAAACGGGCAGGCGGTTGATATTCTTAATGGAATTGAGTAGCTTTAATTAGGACTATAGAAATAAATGTGGAGAACAGCCTTAATCAAAACGCATTGCGATGAATTTTAAACCCTTATTCGAAAAAAAGAAACCACACGATCCGAATCATGATCCGATTGAAAAATACATGGTGCCGCTTAATCATATGGTCACCTTGAAGCCGGATCAGGGCATCATGGAAGCGGTCGCCACCATTCTGGAGAAAAGGATTTCCGGTGCCCCCGTGCTGGATGAAAATCGCCACCTGGTGGGCAACCTTTCAGAAAAAGATTGCCTTCGCATCGTTGCGGATAAAGTGGAGCGCAACCTACCTGTAAAAGATAAGAAGGTTTCGGATTATATGTCCACCAAAGTTTTTACGTTTCCCCCAACCATCAGTGTTGTTGATGCGTGTATTGAATTTCTCAATTCACCCATACGCAGGTATGCTGTCGTACAGAACGGTGCTTTAATAGGGGAAGTTAGCCGTAGGGATATCCTGCGTATTGCTACCAAAATGAAACCAAGTACCTGGTAAGTCCTGCTTTTTTAAGATAATTATATTTGTAAACATACTACCTGACTCATGGATAACAACCCGGCTGCTGCCAATGCAAACGATACGAAATACGAAACCATTGACAAATACATGGTGCCCTTGAGTAAGATGATCACTTTTAAACCAGATCAACTCATTCAGGATGTTATTTCTATCATCATCGACAGGAAGATAGCGGGGGCTCCCGTGTTGGACGATCAGCAACACCTGGTGGGTATGATATCCGAAAAGGATTGTCTTCGCCTCATCGTTGATCAGGCTTATCATAACCTGCCCGCTGAAACACGAAAAGTGGCGGATTATATGACACCCAAAGTCGAATCACTTTCACCCAAGACTAACATTGTGGAGGCTGCCGCGCATTTTTTGAGTTCACCCATAAGAAGATTTCCAGTGGTGGACAATGGTGTATTGATCGGACAAGTGAGCCGTAGAGATATCCTTGCTGCCGCTGAGAAAATGATTTAGTTCTTAGCGCTGGTTAACCGCGAATAGGTATTCTTGCTTTTTTGCAGGTACATGATCCGTGTAATCAGCGGCCCATAAATATTCATGCTTAGCAGCAGTCTGATCCTTGCTGCACGGGCGGACACTTTACGCTGCCATAAGAGCAATACACACAGCAATCACCTTCCCATGGCTTTAGCAGCGCATGGCAAGATTCACATTCATAAAAGTATTGGCAGGCATTTGTCGGCATGGTTTCCTCCTTTGCATGCAAGCAGTGGGGACAGGTAATGGTAGATTGCAAAATAATTTCAGTTCCCATTACTTTGATTTCAGCTCGTTGCCCTTCGTAACCTGTCTATGAGCGGTATTATCACCAACCAACTAATGAAAGACCCCATGCGGGCGCGGCCTTTTACATTGTGTGACTATTTTTTGCTCACGTTAAGCGTTATTTTCGCTGTTAGCGATTTGGAGATTGGACATTCCTTCTTGGCCCTTTCAGCTACCTCCCTGAATTTGGCCTCGTCCATATCAACGGTTCCTGTCAGGTTGAGTTCGATGTGGGTAATGGCACCATCTTCAAAGGTAACGACTGCTGAGGTATCCAGATTTGCTGGCGTTACGCCTGCTTCCACCAAAAGAAAGCTGAGCTTCATGGTGAAACATCCTGCATGCGCTGCACCTACCAACTCCTCAGGGTTGGTTCCATTTCCGTTTTCAAAACGAGTATGGTACGAATACGGTGTATTTTCAAGCACCGTGCTTTGAGTTGTCAAAGTTCCTTTTCCATCTTTGCCGCCACCCTTCCAGTTGGCGCTTGCGTTTCTTGTAAATTTCATAGCGTGCTGTTTTTTGTTCCTTTAAAATTAACTCTTGAATCAGGAATATGTATATAA
>CAYNCP010000032.1:0-3666 GCA_964395905.1 uncultured Ohtaekwangia sp. | reverse complement strand
CGTGCTGTTTTTTGTTCCTTTAAAATTAACTCTTGAATCAGGAATATGTATATAATTGGAAGGAATGATTTCAATTATTTGATCCAGGTATCATCTCACAGTGCAAATACCCTTGAAATAACCATTGAAGGAATATTTGGACTCGGCATTTTTAAATCTACATACCTTTAAAAAATATTCCCATGGAATGTCCTATCGTAAATCAGCTAACATCAATCCAAAATGAATAGAATACGCTTTGGCGCCATAATCGCCCTCATCACCTTCTCGTGCACCCAACCCAAGCCGGAAGGCAGAAAATACGTAGATGTCCCCGGACTGCATCCCACCATCAAACCCGGTGACAACTTCTTTATGTATGTCAACGGCACCTGGTACGACACCGCAAAAATCGCTGAAGACCAATCGGGGGTAGGCTCCTATAGCTTTCTCAATATCCCACAAAAAGTCCTATTACAAAACATCCTGGAGGAAGTATCTGGCAGCACCCACCCACTGGGAAGTGATGAACAGAAAGTGGGCGACTTCTATGCGTCCGGTATGGACACCACCGCCATTAACCAACTTGGCTATCAACCCATACAATCAACATTGTCTAAAATCGATGCCATCAAAAACAAGGTGGACCTCATAGGCTATGTAGCCAATGAAATAAAAAATGGAGATCACTCCCTCTTTCGCTTTAACATCTCTCCAGACGATAAAAACAGTAGTATCAACATCGCTCATTTCAGCCAGGCGGGCATCGGGTTACCCGACCGTGACTATTATTTCAAGACCGATGCACCTACACTGGGCATTCAAAATGAATACAAAAAATATATAGCCACCCTGTTTGAGCTCACAGGTGACGCCCCAGATGCCACAACTAAAAAAGCAGAACTCGTCTATCAAATAGAAAAGGAACTGGCCACCTCCCACAAGACAAGAATAGAACGCAGGGAAGTAAAGAAGAATTACAATAAGTTGGCCGTCTCACAGCTTGAAAAGAAACAACCTAATATCGGATGGGCAGCGCTAGTCGATCAACTGGGCATGGACACCGATACCCTGGACATTCGTCAGCCGGCCTATTACGACAAGCTGAATGCCATGTTGCAGACCGTTTCTATCAACGACTGGAAGGTGTACCTCAAAGCCAACACGATTTCCAGTTATGGTTCCTACCTGAGCCGGGATTTTGACCAGGCCTCTTTTGAATACCGGAAAGCCTTGTCAGGACAAGCCACAGAACAACCGCGTGCCCAGGTGATTGCCCAGGTCGTGGACCGGCAGATGGGCTTTGCACTGGGAAAGATATATGTGAAAAGACATTTTGGTGAGGAAGCTAAAAAAAGGGTAGGTGAGTTGGTCGACAACTTAACAAAGGCTTTTGAAAGCAGGATCAACAACCTGGACTGGATGAGCGACAGCACCAAAGTAAAAGCCAAAGAGAAGCTCTATGCCATTACCAAGAAGTTGGGATACCCTGATATATGGAGGGAGTATGACGTGACCATCATTCGGGATAAATATTTTGAAAACATTTTGGCCCTGGCGCAGGACAACTATAATTATCAACTGGGCAAGCTCAACAAGCCCCCTTACAAGCACGAGTGGGGTCCGTCACCCTCTACGGTTACGGCTTACTACCGACCTTCCTTCAATGAGATCGTGTTTCCGGCAGGCATTTTACAATATCCCTACTTTGATGTGAATGCCGATGACGCCATCAATTATGGTGGCATAGGCATGGTGATCGGTCATGAGCTGACACACGCTTTTGACGACCAGGGCGCGCAGTACGACAAAGACGGGAACGTAAAAAACTGGTGGACGGAAGAAGACTATAAGAAGTTCAACGCCAAAACACAATTGCTGATCGACCGCTACAGTACGTTTACGGTGCTGGACAGCGTGCAAATCAAAGGCGCCATGACCATTGGAGAAAACACGGCCGACAATGGCGGTATTTCCATCGCTTACGATGCGTTCAAACTCACCAAACAGGGGCAAAGCGATACGAAGATTGATGGCTTCACGCCCGACCAGCGTTTCTTCCTGTCTGTCGCCCGCATATGGAGGGTAAAGACCCGTGATGAATACATGCGCACTTACGTGAATACGAATTCTCATTCACCGGCCATGTGGCGCGTCAATGGGCCGCTCATGAATTTCACACCGTTCTATGAGGCTTTTGATCTGCAACCCGGTGACAAAAACTACAAGCCTGAGGAAGAACGGATCAAGATATGGTAGTTAAGTAAAGACTTTGGTATGTCATCATATCTACTTGATTTAATATAAGTTATGCCTGATAACTTATAACAACACTTAAGTCTGCACGAGCCTGCTTTGGAGCACGCAAGGAATGGACCAGAGCGCAAAGTGACGTGGCAATCTCTTAGATGTTGCCGTTCTCACTACAGAGCTGCTTCACGTGATGAAATGCTTATTTATGTTAGCCGTCATCGCGATCACGACAAAGTAGGGAGTGGCGGTCCCATGGCTATAAAATGCTAAACTGGAATGTCTTAGGCCAGTGTTCTAACCGATCTCTTAACTCCGCTTTTATTTCTCCCTTTCTTTGCCTTAGGTCGGTGTTCTCACCGACCTACCTAGTATCAGCAACCCTTACATCCATCCATATTTTTTCCTGTTCAAAAAATTGAGTTATTTCACCCATTAACCCAACCTGCTTATAATGACACAACCAACTTCCAAACGCAATAACATCCTGTACTGGGTTTTCACCGGACTCTTCTCTGCCTTCATGTTGTCTGGCGCCATCCCCAATATCCTCTCTGCTCCGGAGTGGGTGGAAGTTTTTGAGCAGTTGGGATACCCATTGTATTTGTTACCTGTAATAGGTGCAGCCAAAGTACTGGGCATCATTGCACTTCTGGTACCCGGTTATCCACGCATCAAGGAGTGGGCCTATGCAGGGTTTTTCTTCGATCTCAGCGGTGCTGTATATTCCGGATTGGTAGTGGGTGGCTTCGATCCGCTGATGCTCATGATGCTCTTCCCATGTGTTACGGGTGGGTTATCCTACGTGTATCATCACAAGAGATTGCGCGGATAAAAAGGGCAGTTTTTATTCTGGTTTTTGCCTTGCCTTTGGTCGGTGTTGCCTTTGGTCGGTGTTATCACCGACCAAACTTGATCCCTCATCATGCGCTTCGCCTCTCTTTCGGTGTCGTCACTGAACAATAAAGGCTTAAGATCTACCACTTCATCACGTGATTTTTAGGAGAATTCTTTATTTTACTTTGTGGAAAATTAAAGTGAAGTCAGGTCTTCCGACCTGACAGAACGGTGAGCCCCCCAGCTAGCCCATAGTTTCCCAACAAGTCGCCCTGTCTGTTTACCTGCCGCAGGTATGGCATCTGGCAGGGCCCGCCCTGCGCGAAACTACCGGCTACCTCGATGCCGGCAATGCCATCATGAAAGTGCCAACTTTTACTTTTGACAGGACATACACTTCAGGTTGATAGGCCGCGTTTTACTTATGGTATGACAGGCACTTCACCCTGGCAGGCCACCTTTTACTTATGATATGACATACACTTCAGGTTGGTACCACATGCACTTCAGGTTGATAGGCCACGTTTTACTTATGGTATGACACACACTTCACCCTGGCAGGCCACCTTTTACTTATGATATGACATACACTTCAGGTTG
>CAYNCP010000031.1:0-44244 GCA_964395905.1 uncultured Ohtaekwangia sp. | reverse complement strand
TCGATGTTTTACACATATATACTCGAATCTGAATCTTCATACCAGTTATATATTGGTCAAACCAATAATCTGAATGACAGATTACATCGGCATAATACAAATCAGAATCTTTCTACTAGAAATAAAGGGCCATGGAAATTATTGTTCTCTAAAGAGTTTCAAACTAGGTCTGAAGCTGTTCTTCTAGAAAAGAAACTTAAATCCTGGAAAAATCCTAAAAAAGTCAGGAATTGGATTGAATATAATAGTTAGCGCAGCCCGACCTTTGGTCGGGAGGGCCGCAGGTTCGAATCCTGCCACCCCGACAATCAAAAGACCTCAGGCGAAAGCCTGAGGTCTTGTTTTTTATAGGCGAGCCTGGCCCTTCTACTCCAATGGCCTGCATTAGCCAAATTTCAACATAGCGAAAGAGGCAATGAATAAAATGGCAACAAATATGACGAAGCCAAAACGACCCATAAATTCCAAAAATTTTTTCATACAAAATATCTTGATGTAATTGATGTAACATAAAATGATAGCCAAGAAGTGTGCGAATGACACTTCTTTAAGTTCTGCTGAACTATTGAATGGATGGAATCTTCTAGATAAGAAGCCTTCTTAAAAAAACAGGAATCGAGCGCTGTTGCTCAGCTATCAATGAAGATGGCAATGCGGCCAACTTAATTTGTAGGAGTAACGAAATATTCCTTGTGGTTAACAGCGCGTGCAAGGTCTTGAAGCACCTAGCACTCTGACCTCTTGCGATTTGAGTAATACGATAATGGCCATCTTCATGCTTCGCATAGTTATGCACATCACCTGTGTCCGCTGAAAGTTGTGGGCATTCAGTCTCAATTTGCTTCGTTTTCACGAGCCACGTGGGTGCGCAATCTTGTCTGTCGATACAAAAGCCCGGCCAGTCAGCTATGTAAAAATTCAAAGCAATAAGTGAAGCAAAAACTCCAAATAAAAGGTAGGCTTTAATCGATTTTGCGCAAACTTTAGTCCGTGCCATGGAATGAGAATATGCAAAAGTAGATTAAAATCCATTTGAATATCCAAGAGCACCCTGAAATAAGTTTTGGGCATTTGATTTCACTTAAATCCAGGGAATTAGACATACCCCCCTTCCCATTCCAATGCCCTGCAGCAACCAGGCTATAGATTTGCACCTTGAAAAATCAGGTCAAAAGGACCCGTTGAAAAAAAAAGAAGAGGCTTACTTAAAATCGGTAATGGAAATCTTCCATCTTTACTTTGTAACCCACCCTTATGTACACGCTTATCATTGTAGTCTTTATTACCGGCTACATGTTCATTGCCCTTGAGCACGCCACCAAGATCAACAAGACTGCTATCGCGATAGTAACTGGCATTCTTTGCTGGACCTTATTCATGTTTTCAGAACAAACCGATGGGTTGCTGGAAAGCAGGAACTATCAGCAATTTCTGAATTTTCTTCAGCTGGAAATGGGCGCTGAGAAATCCGGTAGCCTAACATCTGTTGAGCTACATAGGGAATTTGTAACCTTCTCCCTTTCAGAACATCTTGGAGAAATTGCACAAATCCTGTTTTTCCTATTGGGTGCGATGACTATCGTTGAACTGGTGGATGCACACCATGGATTTCGATTTATTACGGACAAGATTCGGACAAAAGACATCCGGGTACTTCTCTGGATCATTTGTTGGATCACCTTTTTTCTTTCCGCTATACTTGACAACCTGACCACAACCATTGTGATGGTTTCCCTGATTCGTAAACTTATTCCGGCCAAAGAAACCAAATTCTTCTTTGCCAGCATGGTGGTGATTGCCGCTAATGCGGGTGGCGCCTGGACACCCATTGGGGATGTAACAACCACGATGCTGTGGATTGGAGGACAAATTACTTCGCTGAATATTATGAAAGCGCTCTTTGTGCCCAGCCTGGTATGTATGCTCGCCCCTCTTGTACTACTGAGCTTCACCATGAAAAAAGAAATGGAAGAGGCAGGCGCTGAAGTTCAAGCACCCATCAATCACAGCGGTACACATGGAAAAATCATGCTGCTGCTCGGAGTTGGTGCTTTGGTTTCAGTTCCTATTTTTAAGACCCTGACACACATGCCGCCTTACAGTGGTATACTTTTAGGTCTTGGGTTGTTGTGGATCGTATCCGAACTTATCAATCCTGACATGGACGAAGCACTCAAAAAACATTATACCGTAGCCGGTGCATTATCCAGGATTGATGTACCCAGTGTATTGTTCTTTCTGGGAATATTGCTTGCCGTTTCCGCATTGGAATCCATGCAGGTTTTGAAACAGCTTGCCCAATTTCTGGATACCACTTTTGGAGATCAACGAATTATCATTACGTTCATTGGGTTGCTGTCAGCCATTGTAGATAATGTCCCACTGGTGGCAGCCAGCATGGGCATGTATGATCCCACCCTTTTTCCTACAGATCATATGATTTGGGAATATCTTGCTTATTGTGCCGGAACGGGTGGAAGCATTTTGATTATCGGCTCGGCAGCCGGAGTGGCCGTAATGGGTATGGAAAAAGTAAACTTCATTTGGTACATCAAGAAGATCAGCTTGCTGGCGCTTCTGGGTTACTTGGCTGGAGCCATGGTTTACATAGCCCAACATACTTTGCTTAGTTAGTTTTCATTAAAATGCTTTGACAATATTAAATTAAGGATATGACAGTTGCCTTGCTGCTATTGGTTGTCGGACTTGCCATTCTAATCAAGGGCGCAGATCTATTGATCAGTGGTGCCTCTTCTGTGGCCAAGAAGAACGGAATTTCAAATCTCACCATAGGGTTGACGGTGGTGGCATTCGGTACTTCCATGCCAGAATTGATCGTAAGCTTAATAGCCGCTATCAACGGGCAAAGTGATGCCTCCTTCGGAAACGTAATTGGAAGCAATAATTTTAACCTGCTCTTTATTCTTGGAGTATCAGGGATCATATATCCGCTCACAGTGCAGAAAAACACCGTGAAGTTTGAGGTTCCCATTTCCATGATGGTGGCAGCCATACTTTTCCTCCTGGTCAATGATGGCATGTTATGGGAGGCAAAAAACAACTCATTAAGTCGCTTTGACAGCTCCATTTTGCTGTTGCTCTTTGTCGGTTTCATGCTGTATATCTACCGAACGATGTCCAGCACAAGCGATATGAACGAAGGGAGCTCTGTCAAAATCTATAGCACCCCAGCTTCCATTGCATTGATTGCTTTTGGTATAGCCATGCTTATTGGGGGTGGATCACTGGTGGTAGAAAATGCAATTTCCATTGCCAACCACTTCGGACTTAGTGAAAAACTTATAGGCCTTACCATTTTGGCAGCCGGAACATCACTCCCTGAATTAGCCACTTCAGCCGTTGCAGCATACCGAAGAAATACAGACATCGCGATCGGCAATGTGGTGGGATCCAATATCTTCAACGTTCTTTTTATTCTGGGTATTACAGGGGTTGTCAACCCAATTGCATATAATCCTGTTATGAACTTTGATATTTATGTACTGCTTGCCTCTACGCTGTTGTTGATGGTCTTTATGTTTACCTTAAAGCAGCGAAAGCTGGATAGATGGGAGGCCATCATGATGCTGGCCGGGTATATTGCTTACACAGTTTTCTTAATTGGGATGGAAGAAGGCCTGGTAAGTTGAGACTCTTCCAATCCTTGACTGAGGCGCTACGCTCAGCGTAGCTCAAACTTACGCTCAGGGTGATGTAGGCAATGGTTATCCCTGTAAATAAAAAAACCCCGCATAAATGCAGGGTTTTAGTTTGACGTAATGACTTGTGTTTAGCTTACCAGCTCCACGTTCACTGCATTCATTCCTTTCTTTCCACGCTCCACTTCAAATTTCACTTTGTCATTCTCTCTGATCTCATCGATCAAACCTGACTCATGAACAAAAATGTCTTCTGTTGAATCAGATGGTTTAATGAATCCGAAACCTTTGGTGTTGTTGAAAAATTTTACTACTCCTTCTTGCATTGTGTTAATTGTTTATTAGTTATTATTTATTGTGTTCGATTATATTAATTGACGAAAGTGTACGCCTTCCCTCCTTTGCCAGCACGGCCGGTTCTACCGATCCGGTGAATGTAGCTGTCGAAATCACGTGGTGGCTGAAAGTTGATGACGTGTGTCACCGCAGAAATATCCAATCCGCGTGCCGCTACATCGGTAGCAATCAGACCCTGAATCTTACCTGACTTGAAGTCATTCAACGCCTTGAGTCGGTAATTTTGAGATTTATTGCCGTGGATCTCATCAACGCGTATACCCGCTAGGTGCAGGTTCTTCCTTACGTTACTCACTCCGCGTTTTGTTTCAGCAAAAACAATCACTTTTTCAAATGATTTATCACGAAACATATTCACCAGTATGTCCATCTTTTTCTCACCTTGTTTCACGCTGATGATTTCCTGATCGATATGATCGCCCGTAACCTTGCCCGTTGAAACGCGCACCACCACCGGCTCATTCAATAAGGACTCAATCAATTTCTTTTGGTTGGCTTCTTCTGTAGCAGAGAACAGTACGGTTTGTTTTCTATTGGTCATGTGCGAAAGCATGAACTTGATATCTTTTAGAAAACCCATATCCAGGAGGCGATCAAATTCATCCAACACCAGGGTTTTAAAATCCCTGAAGTGAAGTGCGTTTTGACGCGCCAGGTCGATCAGTCTTCCCGGAGTACCTATGATAATATGACTTGGCCTTCTCAATCTAGAGATGTCTCTACCCACGCTTGTACCTCCGATAAAGCACGCGCTGGATAAGTTCAGTCCTTTCGTGATGGTCTTGAACTCCTCTTCTACCTGCACGGCAAGTTCGCGGGTAGGTACTACAATTAAAACTTGAAACCCGGCTTGCTTGCCCAATAGATTATTTACAATAGGAACCAAAAATGCCGCGGTCTTCCCTGTTCCCGTCTGGGCAATGCCCATCACATCGCGTCCTTCGAGCACCGGCTGAATCGCACGCTCCTGAATTTCGGTCAGGTAGACATAACCTTTGCTTAATAGATTCGACTTTATTCTTGCATCAACCGTCAGTTCCTGTATCCTCACCGAAGGGATAAATGTGGCTTCACTCTGAGGTGTTGCCTTCTTTACAAATAAGCGAGGATCAATGGTGCTTACTGCTGGACCTTTGCGTTGTGAGGATTGCTTTCGGTGATTTGAGCCAGAGTTGCCCCCTGGTCTTTTTTTTCTTCTTAAATTCATTTTGTTTGTTAAAAATAATTCCGCCCCTTTAGCTGTCGGCACTCGTTAAAGTACTGTACAGCAATGTGTTGGATAACTTTTATCCGGGCAAACATGATCTTCAGCAAACAAAAATTGGGAGTAGATAGAACTTTCCTTTAAGAGGATAATTAGACTAAACAGATTGATTTCTGCTAAAAACTTGCGCAAAGATAGGTTAGAAATTGATCATTGCCTAATCTGGGGCCAAAGTTGGGTGGCATATGGAAAGTAATTACTTGTTAAAAACAAAATTCCACAAGCAGTTGCACTAACTTGGGCCTCTCAAAATAAGTAATTAGGTATGGAGCAATATATGGTTCTCATTTGGATTGGTGCTACGATCATCGGCATCTGGATATTTTTGTACGTATTGCCCCTAAACCTTTGGATCACTGCCTGGTTTTCAGGTGTAAAAGTGAACCTGATCAATCTGGTATTCATGCGGGTGCGCAAGGTACCACCAGGTCTCATCGTGAGGTCGTTGATTCTGGCTACCAAAGCGGGCATTCAAGGGATCACTACCAACCAGTTGGAGACCCATTACCTGGCCAAGGGCAACCTCACCAACGTCATCAAGGCATTGGTGGTGGCGGACAAAGCCAACCTCAAGATGGATTACCAGCAGGCTACGGCCATTGATTTGGCCGGTCGGGATGTATTAAAAGCGGTGCAGCTCTCCGTGTCACCCTATATGATTATCGTACCCTCCATTACCGGCATTTCTATTGAAGGCATCCAGCTGATCACCGAGGCCAGGGTAACGGTACGTGCCAATATCCAACAATTGGTTGGGGGCGCTGGAGAGGAGACCATCAAGGCCAGGGTAGGTCAAGGCATCATCTCCACCATTGGCCAGTCGGGTTATATGCAGGTATTGGAAAACCCCGATCGGATTTCCAAAGTGGTACTTCAAAATGGTTTGGATGCCGGTACAGCCTACACGATCTTATCCATAGACATTGCCGACATCAATATCGGCAGAAACATCGGAGCCATTTTGCAAATGGACCAGGCCAACGCTGACCTGAATGTGGCCAAGGCCAAAGCCGAAGAGCGCAGGGCCATGGCGGTGGCCAGCGAACAGGAGATGATTGCCAAGGTGCAGGAAGCCAAGGCGCACGTCATCGAAGAGCAGGCGAAAATTCCCATTGCGTTGGCGGGTGCCTTCCGCAGCGGAACACTCACGGGCAAGTGGGACACCAGCCGGAAGCGGTAAGCCTAGGCTCTCGCGGCTCATTTAATTTTCACAACCTATTTGGCTATAATTGCGTCAAAAGGAATACATGACCTGGTTTCGCGATTTTGGATTATTTGAGACGATTCTCCTCTTTCTTTTTTTGGGGTTCTATTTGATTTATATCATCAAGATTATCAAAATCGCCAAATCCCTAAACACACCCTACGGCAGTGTTTTTTACAAGCTCATTTTACGCTCCCTGATTTTTGCCCTGATGATCGTTGCCTTTCTCGGACCTTCCTTTGGCGATTCGCGCAAAGAAGTCAAATCCGTAGGCAAGGACATTATGATTTGCGTAGATCTTTCAAAATCCATGGATGCCTTTGACATTCAACCCACACGGCTGGAGAAAATTAAATTTGAAATGAAGCGCATCGTGGATGCGTTCAGCTCAGACAGAATTGGCATTATTATTTTTTCATCAGAGGCCTTCATGCAAAGTCCGCTTACGTACGATCAGAATGCCTTAAATCTTTTTATAGAAACCATGAACACCGGCCTGGTTCCTTCCTCCGGTACCGATTTCGGTCCTCCGATCAGAATGGCATTGTCTAAATTAATCGATCAGGAAGGACCCAGTTCGCAACAAAAGTCCAAGGTGATCGTCCTGATCAGCGATGGGGAACACTTTGGGGAAAATACCGACAAGGAAATAAGCGAGGTCCAGGACAATGACATCAAACTATTTACGTTGGGCGTAGGCACGGATGAAGGCAGCCAGCTTTATGCGGGCAGCGGCTTCAAAACCGACCGGCAGGGCAATACCGTCATCACACGGTTGGACTCCAGATCACTGCAATCGCTTGCCAGTAAGACCGGAGGCCAATATTTCGAAATCAATGAAACTAAAAATGATGTTTCGCGATTAATAAATACAATCAGTAGAATCGAAGGTGAACTGCGCGATACCCGTTTTGTGGATGTATCTGCCAACAGATACTACTATTTCCTGTTGATAGCTCTATTTTTGCTGGTTATTGATGTAATGGTCAACGTGAAAACAGTAAGGATATGAAGGTTTTCTTCGGCATTTTGCTTGCAGCACTGCTGATCGCTGACATCGATCGGATTGCGGAAATCAATTCGCTGAAATCGGAAGCCAGAAAAGCCTACCAAAGCGGAGATTATAAAACCGCTATAAAAAAATACCAGTACCTGGTCGACTCGCTTCAAGTGAAAGAAGACGAAGTGATCATGAACCTTGCCAATGCGTACTTCCAGGAGAATGATACCACCAACGCATCGGGCCGATACAAGTCGCTGGCGCAAAGCAAGTCACCCAAACTGCGTTCCCTTTCCAACCAACAACTTGGTGTAATGTCCAACAGGTTGGAAAAATATGAAGAGGCCCTCTCCTATTTCAAGCAGGCTCTCAAGGCAGATCCCACGAATGAGGATGCGCGGTACAATTACGAAATGGTGAAAAAGAAATTGGAAGAGCAGCGAAAGCAAGAACAAGAAAAGAAAGACCAGAACAAACAAGATCAGGAGAAGAAAGACGATCAGAACAAAGACGATAAGGAAAAGCAGGACAAGGATCAAAAGCAAGATCAAAAAGACAAACAAGAGCAGGAAAAGAAAGACAAACAAGAGCAGGACAAAGAGAAGCAAGAGCAAGAAAAAAAGGATAACGAAAAAAGTGAACAAGAAAAGGAGCAGGAACAACAAGAGGAAAAAGATAAGAAAGACATCCCTCCCAGCGTTGCCGACAAGCTAAAAGAAATGGAGATGAGTGAAGAGAAGGCCAAGATGATTCTGGAAGCGATGAAGAATCAGGAAATACAATATTTACAACAAAATAAACGCAAAGCCACCAAGCCAAAAGATAAAAACAAACCGGATTGGTAGTCCATAGTCGTGAGTATGTAGTATTTAGTCTTGAGTCGCAAGTTAACTGCAATTAAGGCTCAAAGACGAACAACTATTTACCAATGACTTAAGAACTATTGACTATTGACTATTGACTAATGACTAATGACTAAATACTATTTATGAAAGAAGTATACATCGTATCCGCAGTAAGAACACCCATTGGAAGTTTTGGAGGAAGCCTTTCCAGTTTGTCGGCCATTCAGTTGGGCGCAGCGGCTGTAAAGGGTGCCATTGCAAAAATTAATCTTGACCCAAAATCCATCCAGGAAGTGTACATGGGCAATGTGATCTCCGCAGGACTGGGGCAGGCTCCGGCTACCCAGGTAGCGGTGGCAGCAGGCCTCGGATATGAAATGCCCTGCACGCAGGTAAATAAAGTTTGTGCTTCCGGAATGAAGGCCATCATGGTGGGGGCCCAATCGATTATGCTGGGTCAAAATGACGCGGTGGTTGCCGGTGGTATGGAAAGCATGAGCAACATACCCTACTATATTCCCAAAGCGCGTTTCGGCTATAAATTTGGCAATGGCGAATTGATTGATGGACTATCCTACGATGGGCTCACTGACATTTACAATCATTGCGCCATGGGCGTTTGCTCTGACAACACGGCCAGGGAAATGAAGATCTCGCGTGAAGCGCAGGATGCCTATGCCATAGCATCCTATAAGCGCACCGCAGCAGCCTGGACAGCGGGAAAATTCAAAAATGAGGTGGTGCCTGTGGAAATCAAAGGAAGAAAAGGCGAGGTGACTTCCATTCTTGAAGACGAGGAGTACAAGAACGTGAACTTTGAAAAGATACCGGCATTAAAACCAGTTTTTGGAAAAGACGGAACAGCTACCGCAGCCAATGCCTCCACCATAAATGATGGTGCTGCTGCCGTGATTTTGATGAGTAAGGAAAAAGCAGATGAGCTGGGCATCAAACCGCTGGCCAGGATACTTGGTTTTGCAGATGCCGCGCAGGATCCGATGTGGTTTACCACTGCACCTTCGTTGGCCATACCTAAAGCCATGAAGATGGCCGGGGTGGCCAGCAAGGATGTGGGCTACTATGAAATCAATGAAGCCTTCTCGGCAGTGGCCATTGCCAACAACAAAAATTTGAAATTGGATGAATCCATCGTAAACGTAAATGGCGGTGCCGTAGCCATTGGACATCCGCTGGGGGCCTCAGGTGCCCGCATAACAGTGACGTTATCCAACGTGCTGAAACAAAACAATGCGAGTATAGGTGTAGCCGGCATTTGCAATGGCGGTGGCGGGGCCTCAGCGATTGTGATCGAAAACAAATAATCGGGATTGGCCTCAGGATTGCAGCTGTACAACATCCATGCTTTTTGTTCGTTTGATTTCAAGGCATCGTTGAAATGATACATCGTGTAATCACTTTTCTGTACTGTTCTATTTCTTTCATTGCCTCAGCGCAAAAGGTAGTACGCAAGTACTATGATCCGTTGCGGCAACAACTCCAGGAAGAATATACGGTATCTAATGCCGACAACCAGACTTTGGAAGGTCCATATAAACGTTACTTTCCCAATGGTAATGTAGAAATGGAAGGCTTCTATTCAAATGGCTATCGCTCTGGTCTGTTCCGGGAATACAATGAAGAAGGAGTACTGCTTCGAAAAATTAACTACCTCAACGGTAGGCGCCACGGTGCCGTGGAGGTCTATGACGACAATGGCATACCCATACAGCGCGCATTCTATCAAAACAATTTGTTGGTGGACAGCATCCGTTCCTTTTTCGAGACAGGGTCAGTAAAAAGCGAATCGTTTTTTGTGAAAGGAAAGCCAGATGGATTGATGCGCGAATTTTATCCTTCAGGAAAAGTAAGGAAAGAGATCATGTACAAAAACAAAAAACCGAATGGTCTCACCATTACCTATTATGAAAGTGGAGGAAAGGAAACGGAAGCCAATTTCAGGGATGGGGTGCTCACCGATTTTTACAAAACCTATTATCCTAACGGACAATTGGAAACCATCTCCACCATGAATCCGGGCGAAAAGACCGGTAACTTTAAAAACTACGATGAAGAAGGGCATTTGTTACTGGATGCCAATTTCCTGGACAGCAAACTTCATGGAAACAACATGGCCTATTATCCGGACGGCTCTGTAAAACACAACTTCCAATTTAAAGAAGGCGCTAAAACCGGAACCAACATTGCATATTTTCCCAATGGCGAAGTGAGAACCAGAGAACAAGTATCGCTGAACGGACAAATGGTGACGCTTGAAGAATTCAATCAGGAAGGTATTCAATTGACCCGCAAAACATTCAAAAAGGAAAAGCCGGAAGGCACCTGGATTTTTTATGGAGACGATGGGAAAACACCCCGACTGAAGGAAACATATGAAAACGGCAAACTGCATGGATTGCGCACCACCTACTACCCTACGGGCAAGAAATCTCTGGAGGAAACGTTTCAATTCAATTTAATCACAGGGCCGGTAAGAAGTTATTACGAAAATGGCAATGTACGCTGGCAGTGTGAGTACCGGGCCAACAGGCAACATGGATTGTACACGAGTTTCTACAGTTCAGGTATGATGAAAGAGCAAGGCGAATACATTGCCGACAAAAAGCACAAAGATTGGATTGAGTATGACGAACAGGGCAAGGTGATCAAAACGTATACGTTTAAAGCCGGCATTCTCATTGAGGAAAAATAAAAGGCAGTTTGGTCATTGGGTGATACCAAAGCCATTCTTTATTTTGCAGCCCCAAGTAATGCCCATGCAAGCCATCAAAGAAACCCATTTCGCATTCAAGAACCAGACAGGATTTTACCGGGGAAAAGTCAGGGACGTCTATTTTTTCGGAGACAAAATGGCCATGGTGGCCACCGACAGAATTTCTGCATTTGACGTTATCCTGCCCAGGGCCATTCCCGACAAAGGCAGGGTGCTCAATCAAATTGCTGCTTTCAATCTGGAAGCCACCAAAAGCATTGTCCCCAACTGGGTGCATTCCACCCCCGATCCTAACGTGACCATTGGTTTTAAGTGTGAAACATTTCCAGTGGAAATGGTCGTGCGGGGATACCTGGCCGGGCATGCCTGGAGAGAGTATCGTGCCGGCAAACGAAAGTTGTGTGGCGTAGCCATGCCTGAGGGACTTAAAGAAAATGATCCATTTCCTCAGCCCATTATTACACCCACTACCAAAGCCAAGGTGGGTCACGATGAAGACATCTCCCGTGAGGAAATACTCGCGCGCGGACTGGTTGAAGAGTCGGAATACAAAATGCTGGAGAATTATACGTTGGCACTGTATGAAAAAGGAGTGTCGCTTGCAGCTCAGCGAAAACTCATATTGGTGGATACCAAGTATGAGTTTGGAAAGCACAACGGCAAAATCTATCTGATTGACGAAATCCACACGCCCGATTCATCGCGGTATTTTTATGAAGAAGGATATGCGCAGCGACAACAAGAAGGCCAGCCTCAAAAGCAGCTTTCCAAGGAATTTGTGCGCCAATGGCTCATTCAAAACGGATTTCAGGGGAAAGACGGGCAACAGGTACCTGAAATGACGGATGACATCGTGCAGTCCATATCCGATCGGTACAAGGAGCTGTATGAGCAAATGACAGGTAAAACATTGGAACCCATCCATTACGACTCTCTTTTGGAACGAATAGAGCAGAGCATCGTTAATTCCATAAATTAAACTATTTTTAGCCTTTGAATATCTCATTATGAAGTATACGATTGACAAACAAGAAAAATACTGCCTGCTGAGCCTGCATGAAGAGAAGATGGACTCCAGTATTGCCCCCAATTTGAAATCGCAGATGATTACCCTTCAGGCCGAAGGGGTCAGGAATATAATCCTGGATCTAACAGATGTAAAATATACCGATTCATCCGGACTTAGTGCCTTGCTTGTCGGCAACAGAATATTCCAGGAAGATGGAGGAATTTTTGTATTGGCGAAACTATCAGAACATACCCTGAAATTGATCAAGATTTCTCAACTCGACAGTGTGCTGCACATCCTCCCTTCTGTGGAAGAAGCCATTGATGCCGTTTTCATGCATGAAATAGAAAAAGACATGAAGGATGGCGAGTCTTGATGACTTTAACGTTCTTTTTATTACACAAATCCCAACCCTCCAGTTGGGATTTGTTATTTTAACCTGCTCATGTCGATAAAACTTACCGTACTCGGCTCCAGCGGGGCAATGCCCGCATACGGAAGATTTCCTTCTTCACAATACCTGTTGATACAAAATCACCACTTTCTTATCGACTGTGGCGAGGGTACACAGATTCAAATCAAAAGGTTTGGTGTGCCCCTTCACAAAATTGACCGCATCTTCATCAGTCATTTGCACGGTGATCATTATCTGGGACTGACCGGACTGCTCTTTAGCATGCACCTCCAAAAGCGGACCAACGATCTGCATATTTACAGTCAGCCTGGCCTGGATGAAATCATTATTCTTCAGTTGAAGTATTCCAGATCTTCCCTCAACTTCAAACTGATATTTCATCCCATAGTCGACAAGGCGCCTACCTGCCTCTTTGAAGACAATAAAATCAGTGTGTTTACTATCCCGCTTACCCACAAAATACCGTGCACCGGTTTTCTGTTTACAGAAAAAAAGAACCAAAGGAGGATCGACAAGTCAGTATTACCCAAAGGGATGAAACTGCAGCATATCGCCCAACTGAAACTCGGTCATGATGTACTTCATCCTGACGGAAGTATATTGTACAAAAACGAAGCCTACACCCTACCCCCCAGGGATTCCTACTCCTATGCCTATTGCTCGGACACTTTATATGATGAAAAGATTGTCAAACAAATTACCGGGGTTGATTTGCTCTATCATGAGGCCACCTTTATGACGGAACACATGGATAAGGCAGAGATCACTTTACACAGCACCGCACGGCAAGCGGCTGAGATAGCCAAAAAGGCAAATGCCAAACATCTTATGCTGGGCCATTTTTCGGCCAGGTATAAAGAACTGGAATCCTTGCGGGCAGAGGCTGCTGAGGAATTTCAAAATTGCCGTCTTGCCATTGAGGGAGAAACCACAGATCTTGCAGACTTATGAGTTCTGATTTAGTCCGAAAGAAGAACAATTTATTTATTGTCCTATCTGGGATTTTTCTCACCAACGCGTTAATCGCGGAAATGATTGGTGTGAAAATTTTTTCAGGTGAAGGCGCCTTGGGCCTGGCTCCTGCCCATTTCTACATCCTGGGCTTTACCATGGATTTTAATCTCACCGCGGGAGCGGTCATCTGGCCCGTAGTTTTCATCACCAGCGACCTGATCAACGAATATTTTGGACAACCCGGGGTGAAAAGAATCAGTTACTTAACTGCTGCACTGATTGCCTACTCCTTTGTTGTCATCTTTCTATCCATGAATTTGCCTCCGGCTGATTGGTGGCTCGATGCCAACAATCAAGATACAGACGGAAACTACTTCAACATCGATTTTGCATTCAACAAAATATTCGGTCAGGGTCAAAGAATCATCATCGGCTCGTTGACTGCATTTTTGATTGGTCAGCTGGTGGATGTATTTATCTTTCAGAAGCTGAGGAAAATTACAGGCGCCAAAAAACTGTGGCTGAGGGCTACAGGCTCCACCCTGGTATCACAACTGGTGGATAGCTTTGTAGTACTTTTCATTGCTTTTGCAGGAATTTTTACCACTTCTCAACTGATTGCGATTGGCATCACCAATTACATTTACAAATTTGTGGTTGCCATCCTGCTTACGCCCGTCATCTATGCCGGGCATTATGCCATTGACAAGTATTTGGGGAAAGAACATGCGCAGCGAATCTCCGATGAGGCCAGCAGCCAAAGTCAATCATTTTTTTAAACCCTAATAATGCAATAAAAAATTCTATTGCATTATTGACAAATGAAAATCACCAACTCAGCTTGACTTCACACAAAACCATTTTGGTGATTTTCATTGTCAGGGTTAAACCTTGACAATGCTGACGGTACCGTCAGGATTCGTCAACCCATCGGGCAG
This sequence comes from uncultured Ohtaekwangia sp., assembly GCA_964395905.1. GTDB lineage: Bacteria > Bacteroidota > Bacteroidia > Cytophagales > Cyclobacteriaceae > ELB16-189. Next base: position 29,868 of record CAYNCP010000031.1, on the reverse strand, counting down.
ATTATGCACTCCTAATGCATAATCTGGGTTAAACGGCTCCAATTGTCCAGCACTATACCAGCAGCTACGGCTGCGTTGAGCGACTCTGCCCCACTTACCCCTGGGATGGTGATGCGATGGGTGACGAGCTTCTGAACGGGCGCAGAAATCCCGTTCGCTTCATTGCCGATTACGATCAGTCCGCTTTTTCCGAATGGGATTTGATGCACATTCTCTCCTTCCATAAAGGTACCATAGAGGGGCACATTAAGTTTTGATATCTCGTCTGCCAGGTTACAGTATCCCATTGCCACGCGGGTAAAAGATCCCATGGTGGCACTGATTACCTTGGGGTTATAAAAGTCGGCTGTCTGCACGGAAGCAAAAATCTTTCTGATGCCAAACCAGTCCGCTGATCGGATGATGGATCCTAAATTGCCCGGGTCTCGGATGTCATCCAGCACCAAGGCAAACTCATGATCTCCCAAAGCTGGAATGTGGTTTGGTTTTTGTTTTACAACCGCAATAACGCTTTCATTGGTTTGAAATGAACTTAATTGAGCCAATTGATCCTCCGAAACAATAAGCACAGTTGCTTTGGCCTGATCCAATTCTTGCAGGTTACGTTGATAGTAAGATTGTGAGGCTACTATTAATTCAACAGTAAAGTCAGATTGCAACAGCTCACCGACACCCTTTTCCCCATCCACCACAAAACATTGTTCCTGTTTCCGGTATTTCTTTAATTGCAAGGATTTGATGAATTTGACCTGACTCTTACTAATCATATATTGTCTTTGAAGGGGAAAATTAGATATTTTTTAATCTTAAGCTCGTTATCAATCCTTTTTTCTGGATGTCTTGGCAGCCGATACCTCAAGCCCGGTGAAAAACTGCTCTACAAGCAAACCGTTGACGGACCCAAGGGATTCAAAACAGACGAACTGAAAGACCTGTACCTGCAAAAAACCAATCGCAGGTTTCTTGGACTGCCCATCAATAGCCTGGTATGGATGTATTATACCGGAGAAAAAAAATATAATCCAGAAAAATTTGAATCAAAAAAAGCCAAAGTAGAAACCAGGTTTAACCGAAAGATCGCCAGGACTACCAACGAAAAAAGGAAATCATCACTGCAATACCGAAGGCAACACAAACTTGATGTGCTGAATGGAAAACTTGAAAATGGAAACATGTTTATGCAGTGGGGTGAAAAGGCTGCTGTTTACGACTCAGGCAATGTTGCGCTTACCGCTGAACGGCTGACAGATTTTCTTTTTACTAAAGGGTATTTCAAAGCCGCAACCGACATTAAGAAATCTGAGTTTAAGAAACGGGTAACTGTAACCTACATCATCAGTCCCAAAGCTGCCTATTTTTACGACTCCATTTCAATAAATATTGTCGACACAAAAATCAGAGCCATCGTTGAAAGCAATGCCTCTTCCAGCTTAATAAAAAAGGGAGATCAGTTTAATCAAGACTTATTAAATAAAGAAAGGGAGCGCATTGATATTCTTCTAAAAGACAACGGATATTTTGCTTTCAACCGCGAATATGTTGAATATGATATCGACACCACATTTGGTGGATTCCATCAGATAGCACTTCGACTCAATATCAATAACCCCGCCCGATTATCGGCCCACAAACAATTTCGTATTGATTCCATTATTTTTATCACAGATGCCAGTGCCAAAGCGCCTGTAGACCAAACGAAAAGGCAAATTGTCCCCTATAGAGATATTACTTATCAATATTTCAAGAATGAGTACAGCAAGCGCATTTTAAGTCAACGGATTTTCTTCCATCAGGACAGTCTCTACACGCGCTCAGGCACCCTCAACACGCAACGGCAGTTGGCCAATCTTGGCATGTTCAAGTTTGTAAACATCAACTACGACACCTCTGCCGGAAAATTCATTGCCAACTTATTCTCCAGTCCCCTGAATCGATATTCATGGAGCAATGAAGCAGGACTCACAGTAACGCAGGGTTTTCCAGGTCCTTACTACAACATGAGCTTTCTTAAAAGAAATCTTTTTGGCGGAATAGAAATATTTGAGTTAAATGGAAGAGTGGGATTTGAAGGTGTGGCCTCGGCAACAGACGCGGGCAACTTTTACAAAAGCATTGAGGCAGGTTTGAATGCTTCTATTACTTTTCCTCAATTCCTTTTGCCACTAAGTGAAAATGCGCAGTACAGATTTGGAAAATTGAATCCCAAAACAAAACTGCTTGCAGGATTTACCTACTCCGATCGGCCTGAGTACCGAAGGGAGACGACTACTTTTTCATATACCTATTCCTGGGAGAGTAAAAGAACAACGCAATACGCTTTCACATTAGCCAACTTAAACATCATCCGTTCCTCTTTGGATGACAACTTCAGGGCGTTACTCGATGACCTGAGCACCACGCAGGGTAATAACATCAGGCTATCATTCAACCCTTCCTTTGTAAGCAGCATGATTTTTTCCATGACCTGGAACCCGGAAAACTACGGGAACACCACCAGCAACTCCAAGTTCTTGAGGGTGCAGGCTGAAAGTGGCGGAACCATGCTCAATTTTTACACTCCGGGATTGGTGGAAAGAGACAGTCTTCAACTGTTCAAATACCTACGTATCAATGCAGACTACCGCAAAAATCGAGTCTTGGACCAGAACACCATACTGGCCTATCGATTCAACATTGGAGTGGGCTGGGCGTATAGTGATGAAAATGTGTTGCCCTACGAAAAATATTTCTTCGTGGGGGGAAGTAATAGCGTCCGTGCCTGGCGTCCCCGAAGATTAGGCGTTGGGTCTACTCCACCCCTGCTCAGTGAAGATCCCAGACAAGATGGGTTGTTTGATTACAGCTTTGAAAAACCTGGCGATGTGCTAATTGAAGGCAGTGTTGAGCTGCGAAAAAAACTATTCGGATTTGTAAATGGCGCTGTATTTGTAGATTGGGGAAACGTGTGGTCGTTTAATGAAACCCAACTGGCATCCGGGTCTGGGGGCACAACGCAAGCCACCTGGAAGGGCAGTACGCAATTCAGCTTTGATAATTTCTACGATGAAATCGCTGTGGGAACGGGCTTTGGATTGCGGTTTGATTTTTCATTTTTAGTCCTTCGATTTGACGTGGGAATTAAAGTGCGAGACCCGGCCCGGGAGGCTGGCGATCGATTTGTTCTAGACAAGGTGAAATTCTTCAGGCCTTTTAGCATCGACAAAGAACCTGTAATTTTTAATATAGGAATTGGATATCCATTTTAGCTGGATGCTGGTGCTAGCTGCTGTTCCGATATCTTTTGGGATGGAATCTGGATCAAGATTTAGAATGAAAGTAGTTTTTTAATCTCCAACTCTACCTTTTCGGCATTGGGCAACATGGCCTTTTCCAAATCCACATTCAAAGGCACGGCAGGGAGATTAGCCGCACCGTACGTCCATACAGGCGCATCCAGGCTGGTGAAACACTCCTTGGCAATCCTTCCCGCCAGGGATTCTGCAAATGAATTGAGCAGAGGTTCCTCGGTGAGCACAAATGCGCGACCATGCAGTTTGACCGCTTCAACTATAGCCTCCCAGTCAATGGGGTTCAACGTACGCAGATCAAGTATTTCTATTTGCCCGGGAAATTTTACGGAAGCATTCTTAGCCCAGTAGACGCCCATGCCATAAGTAATGATCACCGCACTCTCACCCGATTCCACTTTTTTAATGTCGGCTTCCTGAACTTTGGTGGCCCTTCCCAGGGGTATCACATAATCCCTGTCTGGTTCAAAAGTTTTGGCGTCAAGCGTACCCGTCACCTTGCTCCAATACAATCCTTTGTGCTCCAACAATACCACCGGGTTGGGATCATAAAAGGATGCCTTCAAAAGGCCCTTCATATCAGCCGCATTTGAGGGGTAAACCACTTTGATCCCTCTGATGGTTAAGAGCGCAGATTCCACACTGCCGGAGTGATAGGGTCCACCACCACCATACGCTCCAATGGGCACACGTATCAGTGACTGAATAGGGAATTTCCCTTTGGTGAGGTAGCAGCTTTTAGATAACTCTTCTACCAGTTGATTGATGCCGGGCCAGATGTAATCAGCAAACTGAATCTCCACTATCGGCTTGGCTCCGACTACAGACATCCCAGCCGTAGATCCAACAATGTATGCCTCCTGAATGGGTGTATTGAAAACCCGTTCGTCTCCATATTTTTTTGCCAATGTAGCCGCTTCTCTGAATACACCTCCAAGCCTCTTGCCCACATCCTGTCCATAAAGTAGTGCTTCCGGATGTTTTTTTAAAATTTCATCCACTGCATGCAATGCTGCATCTACCATATTCACCTTTTCAGCCCTGACGGGATGCCGGTTTCCTTTTTCTTCAGTGATGGGAGAAGGAGCAAACTCATGTGAATCAAAATCCACCACCTCAGGATCCGGTGATGACAATGCTTTTTGGTAGTCTTTATCTACCTGAGCCTCCGCCCTATCTTTTATTCTATCAAGTTCTATTCTTGTAAATCCTTGTTTGATCAAATAGCTATCAAACTTCACCAATGGATCTTCCTTTTCATGTCTGGCCAGGTCATCACCTCTGTACCACTCTTTTCTGACTCCAGAGGTGTGATGACCCAGCAGCGGGCAGCGGGCATGTACCAGTATGGGTGACCTTGTTTTGCGTACGAAATCTACTGCCCTGGTCATCGCGCTAAAACTTTCTTCAAACCTGGAACCGTCTACTCTCATGCGTTCAAGGCCTTTGAACCCGGCAGCATATTCAAAGGCATCCATGGCGCGCATCTCATCACCGGAAGCTGAAATTCCCCAGTCATTATCCTGAATGAGATACAGGATGGGCAGCTTCTTAAGGACCGCCATCTGAAAAGCCTCAGCTACTTCACCTTCTGTAACTGAACCATCGCCCAAGGAACATAAGACTACCGGCCTGTTCTTTCCTTTGACCAACTGCTGTGATTCCAGATAAGAAATGCCATGGGCCATGCCCGTAGCAGGAATGGCCTGCATCCCAGTAGCCGAACTCTGATGGGGTATGGTTGGAAAACCCTTTCGCTTGAGGGCCGGGTGGCCATAGTAAGTTCTGCCACCAGAAAACGGATCATCTCGTTTTGCCATTAACTGCAACATCAGTTCGTAAGGTTGCATGCCAAGCGCGAGTAATACTGACTCATCGCGGTAGTATAAAGAAGCAAAATCAAAATCTTTGAGTTGCAAGCCGGCAGCAATTTGAATGGCTTCATGACCACGTGAAGTACTGTGCACATACTTACTGCAGATTTCCTTGTTATCATCATATCCAACGGCCATGTGACGGGCGGTCCACATGAGCTCATAGGCATGTAGCAGAATTTTTTTACTTATGTTTAACTTTTTCCCGGATTTCTTTACCATTACTTCCATCATCTCAGTTCTGCCATTGAAAACCCAAAGATACCACTTTTTGAAAGCTGTGCTACGGTGTAACTAAGAGCAAGTATGGTTATATTGCTCAATCAGAATGAGTGTTTGGCAAATCGTATCCGAAATTGGAGTGCACTTTGGAGACCATCCCAAAGCGCGCAGATACATCCGTCTTTGCAACCGGGTAAGTCTGATTATTGGCTTACTTGTACTTGTACTTTTCCTGATTTCATGGGGCTACTTCAGGTGGATATTGGCCACCAAACTGGCGCTTGTCGCTTCCTTTACTTTTATTATTCCACTTTTGCTCAATCATATTGGTTTTTTCAATGCAAGTCGATTATTCCTAATCGCACTCATTACCATTTTACCCCTGGTGGTTTCCATCCAGGATAAGTTTGATCATACCAACCTGATTGAGGAATTCGAATTCTATCAATACCGTGTGCTGCTTCTGAGCTCATCCATCATACCATTCATCTTATTTTCCTTGCGGGAAAAGGGCAAACTTTTGACCGGCATGCTTATGTCGTTGCTAGCCATTATTTTTTTTGACCCAATCCATAACTGGTTTAATGCTGGGTATTATCAGCTGGGTTTCTCATCCCCCAATTATTATTTTCAGAATTACATCACCTTGTACGGCTATCTTGTACTCGCGGGCAGTACCACTTTTCTAAAATTTAGTTTTGAAAAATCCGAAGACGAAAATGAATCACTTATTGCACAATTGTCCGAAAGACAAAATGAAATTATTCGCGCATCAGAAATCATTCACCAGCACAGAGAAGAACTGAAGGAAGAAAACCTGAGCCTTAACCAGGAAGTAATCAACAAAAACTTACAGTTGGTTGAGACCAATAAGGAGCTGATCCGTCAAAACAATGAGTTACAGCAATTTTCATATACCATTTCTCATAATTTGAGAGGCCCGGTGGCCAGTTTGACTGGCTTGCTAAGTCTGATCAACAAGACTGATTTAACGGAAGACAACAAGGAAATATTTCAGCGCATTTCAGAATCTGTACAGATTCTTGATACAACCATCAAAGATTTAAGCAATATCATTGACATTAGAAATGACATTTCAAGGGTAAAGCAAAAAATACACCTTGAAAATGAAGTGGAAGAAATCAAGACGCTGCTCAAAAAAGAAATAGAGGACAATCAGATTGACATCCAAACCCACTTCCAGGATGAACCTTATATTTTTTCTGTAAAGCCCATGCTGCACAGCGTGCTGTATAATTTAGTCAGCAATGGAATCAAATACAGATCCATGGAAAGAAAGTCGCTGATCACGTTGAGGTCTTTAGCGAAACCAGATTGCTCCATAATCACCATAGCGGACAATGGACTTGGAATTGACATGGAAAAATTTGGTCCGAAGTTATTTGGCTTATACAAGCGATTTCACTTGCATACTGAAGGCAGGGGACTGGGGCTGTACCTGGTAAAACTTCAGGTAGAAGCATTGGAAGGCCAAATCGATGTGGAGAGCGTTTTGGAACAGGGAACTAAATTCACGCTTACCTTACCCAAGCCTGACAACCTGGATGAGCAAATATTGCTTGACAACAAGATTGCCACCATGTATTTCAACGCACCTTTAAATTGCATCGGCATCAATTGGAAACAAACCGGATCGGTGGAGCAAACCAAAGAACTGCTAAAAAAGAGCATTGATTTTATAAAAGATTACCGGACCATCAACTGGATTTCGAATTTAACCCAGGTAATGGACCGGGAAGAAGAAGAACTCAATGAATGGAGGCGCAACCACCGGATGGAACTCAGAAAAGCCGGCTTAAAAAGAGTTGGACTTATACTCCCGGAAGAAATGATCAAGCAAGGATTTGTAAGTAAAAAAGGGTTTGAGGACGTGTATGATGTTGATATTAAGAGTTTCAGTACAACCAGCGAGGCTAAAAAATGGATCGAATCAGAAAATGAAAAAACGGCTTAATTTTTTCACCAGCAATCCCTGCTATTCCACCTTTTAGCAAAAATTACGCCCTGGAAACGACTATTTAGCGTACTTGTAGTCAAGTCTAACCACACTCCATTCCAAATGAAAAACATCATCATTTTATTAGCCATTATCATTAGCTCACAAAGTTTTGCTCAACGCGGGAAAAAGACACCAGATGAGCCACAGGCTAAAAAGGAAGACATCGGTTTAGCCGGTTTGAAATTCAGAAGCATTGGCCCGGCCGTTACTTCCGGCAGGATAGCAGACCTGGCAGTGAACCCCAACAACTTCAATGAGTATTATGTGGCCAGCGCTTCCGGTGGAGTGTGGAAAACAACCAATGCCGGCACTTCCTTTCAGCCCATTTTTGACAGTCAGGGAAGTTATTCCATTGGATGCATCACATTGGATCCAAACAATTCCAATGTAGTGTGGGTTGGATCCGGGGAAAACAATAACCAGCGAAGTGTGGCCTATGGTGATGGCATATACAAATCAGAAGATGGCGGAGCCAGCTGGAAAAATATGGGTCTTAAAACCTCAGAACATATCGGTAGAATTATTGTAGATCCAACCAATTCCAACGTGGTGTATGTGGCTGCTATTGGTCCACTGTGGAAAGAGGGCGGAGAAAGAGGTGTGTACAAAACAACAGATGGTGGCAACACCTGGAATCAGGTACTGAAGATAGATCAATACACGGGTGTCAACGATATCGTGATGGATCCTCGCGATCCCAAAGTAATTTATGCCGCAGCGCATCAGCGCATGCGCAGTGACTATACATATATCAGTGGCGGTCCGGGATCCGGCATCTACAAGACAACGGACGGAGGTGCTAACTGGGAAAAAGCAAACAACGGATTACCCTCAGCGGATATGGGCCGCATTGGTATGGCTATTTCACCGGCCGACCCTGAATATATTTATGCGATTGTAGAGGCAGCCAAAGATGAAGGTTTCTACAGGACCACCACGCGGGGAGCCAAATGGGTGAAAATGAGCGCGCATCAGACTGGAGGTAACTATTACAATGAAGTAATTGCCGATCCAATTAATAAAGATCGTGTGTTCACGATGGGTTATGCCATTAGCATAAGCAATGATGGAGGAAAAAATTTCAGTCCGATTGGGGAAGATGCAAAACATGTGGATAACCATGCCCTGTGGGTAAACCCGAATGATACCAATCACATGCGCAATGGATGTGATGGTGGTATCTATGAAACCTGGGATGGCGCCAAAACCTGGCACTTCAAATCCAACCTGCCGGTAACCCAGTTTTACAAAGTTGAAGTGGACAATACTGAGCCCTTCTATTATGTGTACGGTGGAACGCAAGATAACTTTAGCCTGGGCGGGCCATCGCGGACGCGAAGTGAGAATGGCATTGTCAATGATAATTGGTTTGTGACACAAGGTGGGGATGGATTTGAAAGCGCCATCGATCCATTCAATCCCAATATAGTATATGCTCAATACCAACATGGCGGGCTCACCCGATATGACAAAGCCACCGGAGAAAACACGGGCATTCAGCCGCAGGCACGAAAAGGAGAAAAAGAATATCGCTGGAATTGGGATGCACCCTTACAGACCAGTGCACATCAGCGAGGAAGAATTTATTTTGCCGCCAACAAAGTTTTTAGAAGTGATGATTATGGCAATACCTGGCAAGTGATCAGTGAAGATGTGACCCGCAATATGGACAGAAATAAATTGCCTCTCATGGGACGGGTATGGGGAATAGATGCTACCGGCAAAAACAGTGGCACCGCACTGTACGGAACGGTAAGCGCGTTATCAGAGTCGCCTATAAACGAAAACCTGATCGTGATCGGTACTGACGATGGTCTTGTTCAGGTTACTACCGATGGTGGCAAAACCTGGAGAAAAATAGATTCTTTTGCCGGAGCACCATCCATGACTTACGTATATCACGTATTGACATCCCAACATGATGAGAATGTAATTTACGTGACGTTGAATAATCACAAGCGTGGAGATTTCAGACCCTATATCTATAAGAGCACCAACAAAGGACAGACTTGGTCTGCGATTGTTTCGGGTCTTCCTGAACGAGGTTCAACTTACAGTGTCGCAGAAGATCATGTCGATCCTAATTTGCTTTTTGCGGGCACTGAGTTTGGTGTCCATTACTCAAATGACGGAGGCGTTTCCTGGAAGGCATTGAAGGGAGGTTTGCCCACGATTGCCGTCAGGGATATGGCTATTCAGAAAAGGGAGAATGACCTGGTGCTGGCCACTTTTGGCAGAAGCTTCTATGTATTGGATGATTATTCTCCATTGAGAAACCTAAAGCAGTCTGAAGGAAGAGAGGCTTATATTTTTCCGATCAAAGACAGCTGGCTATTTATTCAAAGTACCCCACTTGGTATTCGCGGAAAAGGATTCCAGGGTGAGTCATACTATAATGCATCCAATCCGGATGTGGGGGCCGTATTCACTTATTTCTATAAAGACGACCTCAAATCTGAGAAAGACAAGCGCAAGGATGAAGAAAGCAAGCTGGCCAAGGATGGCAAGGATGTTTTCTACCCCGCCTATGATAAACTAAAGGCCGAACAAGATGAGGAGGCCCCTTATTTGATGTTTACCATTAAAAATGAACAGGGCGTAATTATTCGCAAACTAAAGACACCAGCCAAGAAAGGGGTCAACCGGATAACGTGGGATTTCAGGTATCCTACTTCAAATCCAGTGGATATCAACCCCAGGCCAAATGACAATCCATTTGCCTCGGATGACGTGGGTCAGTTGGCAGCTCCTGGCAAATACACTGTTTCCATGTCCAAGTTCGCTGATGGCCAATTCACTGAAGTGGCCCCCGAAGAAACATTTGTAGTGAAAGTTTTGCCGGGCACCACACTTCCTGCAACGGACAGACCAGCCATGGTTGCATGGCAGCGTCAGGCGGCAGAACTGCAACGAAGTTTGCAGGGAAGCTCAGCTATTGTACGCGATGCCAATCAAAAGGTAAAGTATTTGAAGGCGGCAGTGTTTAGTGTGGCCGAGCCCAATCAAAACTTTGTAAAAGACATACTGGACGTGGAAAGCAAACTGCGTGATATTCAGGATAAAATGTTCGGAGACCGCGTGGCCGATCAGCTGGATATTGACCGAGAACCATCCATAATGAGCAGGATGTTTAGTGGAATATATGCCGGTTATAGCAGCACCAGTGAGCCTACCACTACGATGAAAGATCAAATCAGGTGGGCCGGGGAAGAATATGAAACGTTAAGCACTCTGCTGAAGCAGGTGATCGAAACGGATATTCCTGCTATTGAAAAGAAGCTTGAAAATGCAGGAGCACCTTATACCCCCGGTCGTATACCAGAGTGGAAGAAAAATTAGAATTATCTTTTATAGGGCGGAAGTAACTTCCGCCCTATTTATAAATCAGGTGGGCCGGGGAAGAATATGAAACGTTAAGCACTCTGCTGAAGCAGGTGATCGAAACGGATATTCCTGCTATTGAAAAGAAGCTTGAAAATGCAGGAGCACCTTATACCCCCGGTCGTATACCGGAGTGGAAGAAAAACTAGAATTATCTTTTATAGGGCGGAAGTAACTTCCGCCCTATTTATTGTTTTATTATAGGATTTGATGCGAACTTCCGTATCCCAGTTTTACTTGATTGCTTTGCGATAATCCTCTTCGTCAAAACCCAAAGCCACTACTTTTCCTTTCACTTCAATTAATGGCCTTTTGATGACACTGGTTTGACGCATCATCAGGTCAATGGCTGCATTGAGGTTGGTTACTTTCGCTTTTGCTTTATCATCGAGTTTGCGCCAGGTCATCCCTTTTTTGTTGACCAAACGCTCCCAGCCTACTTGCTTGTTCCATGCCTTCAACTTTTCGGCAGTGATGCCCTTGCTTTTATAATCATGAAATTCAAAGTCAACTTTCTTCTTCCTGAGCCAGTCCAGCGCAGATTTTACGGTATTGCAGTTTTTAATTCCATATACTGTCATCACTTCATGTTTAAGGTTTTCATTGCAATACCGAAAGTTAAAAACTCTCTCTCAAATCGAAAACCTTACGCGCCCGTTCAATCAATCGTTGCGACTCCACAAAGTCCAGTGTTTGCTGTGCATCGCTAAACGCCTTTTCCGGATGTTGATGGGTTTCATAGATGATGCCATCCGCCCCCGCCATAATACTGGCCAAAGCAATCGGCTCTACAAATTCCCTCAACCCAATGCCATGAGATGGATCCGCAACCACGGGCAAATGGGTCTTTTCTTTGAGTATAGGAATCGCATTCAGGTCCATAGTGTTGCGGCTGGCCTTTTCATAGGTGCGGATGCCCCGTTCACACAAAATCAACTTTTCATTACCTCCACTGAACACATATTCTGCTGAGGATAACAGCTCCTCTATCGTACCGGAGATGCCGCGCTTGATCATCACCGGCTTATCTATTTTCCCCAGTTCGTCCAATAAATTAAAATTTTGTGTATTGCGGGCACCAATCTGAAACACATCTACATAGTCGTACATTTCCTCAATCTGGCTCACTTGCATGACCTCAGAGATAATTTTGATTCCGCTGGCACGTGCCATTATTGACCATAACTTCAAACCTTCCGTTCCCAGACCACGAAATGCATAAGGCGAACTTCTGGGCTTAAACACACCTCCACGCATAATGCTCACACCATTTTCTACCAGGTGCTCAATGGTATTATGAATTTGCGCCTCCGATTCAATGGAACAAGGACCAGCCATTATGGAAAGTTCCCCATTACCAATTTGTACCCCGTCACCCAAATCAATTATGGTACGGTTCACCTTCCATTTGCGGGAAACCAATTTATAATCGTCAGATACCCGATGGATATCACTGATGCCCGGAAGGCTACCCACCTTGCGGATGTCAAAGTCCTTCTTTCCAATCCCAATCAAGTACTCACCCACTTGTGTTTTAACGCTGGTGGTTTTATACCCGAATTCCTTCACCACTTCTTCTATGTTCCTTTTCTCCTCTGCAGAAGCCTTCTTGTCAATTTGAATGATCATGCGCGTAAACTGTTTATAAATTTGGGGATGTCAGCCTTAAAGTCTTTACTCTCCTTTAGCAAACTGACGAAAGCACTACCTACAATGGCACCTGCTCCGTATTTAGCTGCAGTTGTAAACGTCTCCTTATTAGAAATGCCAAAGCCAATTAAAAATGGATTCTTGAGGTTCATGTTCTTAAGCTTTTCAAAATAGGTCAGTTGTTCGGATTCAAAACCTTTTCTTGCTCCGGTTGTACTTGAAGATGAAACGGCATAAATAAAACTTTTAGAAATACTATCTATTGCCTGGATTCTGGCTTCTGAGGTGGTGGGAGCAATTAAAAAAATGTTTTGCAATCCAAACCGGATAAAGGACGATTGGTAAAACTCCTGATATTCAGCCAATGGAAGATCGGGGATGATAAGACCATCCACACCTGCTTCAGCGGATTGTTTAAGAAATTTTTCTACTCCAAACTGCATGATGGGATTGAAGTATCCCATGAGGATGATGGGGCCATTTACACTTGATCTTAATGCCTTGACCTGCTGCAACAGCAGGGTCAATGTCATCCCGTTATCAAGTGCTTGCTTGCTGCTCGCCTGGATGACCGGACCATCGGCTACCGGGTCAGAAAAGGGAATACCTATCTCAATCAAATCAGCTCCGCTTTGACCCAACAACTTTCCAATCTCCACGGTATCATTCAATGATGGAAATCCCGCAGTATAGTACACTGACAATAAATTCTTTTTCTTGGAATTCAATAGTGTGTTTATTCTATTTTCTTTTTGCGCTGTTTCCATTCAATCAATCTTATGCACTTTATTTTTTCAATGACTTTGTTACTTTTTTGCTGACTTCACTCCAGCACCTAATGCGTTCCGAAATTCTTTTCACCGGCTTCAATCGCCACATCCAAAATATTTTGTCGTGGTGGTAAAGGACAGGTGGCATACGCAGTAAACGCACATGGCGGGTTATAGGCTTTGTTGAAATCCACAGTCACCATGTTATCCGCATCCGGCAGACTCACGTACATGTACCTGCCAGACGGGTAGGTTTCATGTTCATTGGTCTTATCTCCGAAGATGACAAAGTATTCATCACCACCCTCATCAATGGCGTCCAGCCTATAGGTTGCCCCGTTGATTTCAAATACCAGAGCACCGGGACAAGGCTGCTGATAGGTTTGTCCTAAAATGTTGGTGATATCGATTTGTTTGACAGGGTCATATCGTTCGAAAGACGCCTTTAAGCGCCAACTCAAATCAACAGGATATCGATCAACGCCCTTAAAGTTTGCAACTGCCTCACTTTCGAGGTCACGTAACCGCACACCCAATTTGCCTGACCGGCTGATGACCAGCCATTTTAAGCTGCCATGGCTGAGCACAGGATAAAAAGAGGAATCTGGAACATGTATCAGGGCCCTGCTTATGACCGTTGTGTCCATCCGTATTTCAACATCTTTTGAAGCTTCAATGGTCACTCTTCCATTTTGCACCATGAATGTCCCCGCATTGGCAGCTATTTTTCCTTCCGGAAAAACAATATCATTGGTTGTTGCACTTCCGAAAGTGTTGAATCCCTCATTCAACCAATACAAGCCAGCCAGATTGAGCCAGCCATCATCGCTCTTGAGGCTCCGTTCTCGTTTTGCATGCCACTCGTCAATTTCCTGACGATGGGCCATGGGATCTTCCGACTGTCCTTTTTCCTGGGTACACCCTATCATCAGGATTAGCCCAAGCGTATATAATATTGTTTTCGGCTTATTCATTTTTACTAATATTTTCCCCAGCGAATGTACGTTTCTAAATCTTTGTCTCCACGACCACTTAAATTAACTACTACAATGTCGTCTGCATTCAATTCCAGTTTGCCGAGTGCAGCGATTGCGTGCGCAGATTCAATGGCTGGAATAATGCCCTCCAACCGGCTTAATTCAATTCCTGCCTGCATGGCTTCGTCATCTGTGGCACTTAAGAAATCCACGCGACCAATGTCAAACAAATGTGCATGCAATGGTCCAATGCCAGGATAGTCCAGCCCTGCAGATATGGAGTATGGCTCGATGACTTGTCCATCAGCTGTCTGCATCAGCAATGTCTTACTGCCGTGTAAGACACCCGGTTTACCCAACACTGTTGTAGCTGCCGACTCGCCTGATTCAATTCCCTTGCCCGCAGCTTCCACCCCCACCAGGTTTACATGGTCATCATCCATAAAATGGTAGAATGCACCGGCTGCGTTACTGCCGCCTCCAACACAAGCTACCACGTAGTCTGGAAATGGGTTGCCTTGCTCAGATAGCAACTGCGATTTAATTTCTTTGCTGATGACAGACTGAAACCTGGCCACCATATCCGGATATGGATGGGGGCCAACCACCGATCCGATAATATAGTGGGTGTCGGTTGGGTTGTTGATCCAATGCCGCATGGCTTCGTTGGTGGCATCTTTGAGGGTCATGCTGCCACTCAATGAAGGGACAACCGTTGCACCCAGGATTCGCATGCGTTCTACATTGGGCTTTTGTCGCTCCATATCCAGCTTGCCCATATAGACGGTACACTCCATGCCCATCAGCGCACATACAGTAGCCGTAGCCACACCATGCTGCCCCGCTCCTGTTTCGGCTATGATCTTTTTCTTGCCCAAATGCCTGGCCAGAATAATCTGACCAATGGTATTGTTGACCTTGTGTGCCCCCGTATGACAAAGATCTTCACGTTTCAGGTAAATCAACGCATTGTATTTTTCGGACAAGCGGGAAGCGTAATAAAGTGGTGTTGGACGGCCAACATAGGTGGACAACAACTTATTGAACTCCTGTTGAAATTGCGGGCTCTCAATGATCTGCAGGTATTTTGTACGAAGCTCCTCCACATTGGGATACAGCATCTCCGGAATGAAGGCCCCGCCAAACTGCCCATAATAGCCGCGTTCGTCTACTTGTATTTTCATAATTTCAGTTTTCTGATTTTTGCCTGTAGTGCCGCTAATTTGTGGACGCTTTTAATGCCAGGAGACTCTTCAACTCCGCTGTTCACATCTATGGCGAACAAATTTGAATTATTGATTTGAGGGATCTTTCCAACATTAACCGGATCTATACCTCCACTCAGCAAAAAAGGCACATCACTTTTATAATTGGTCAACATACGCCAGTCAAAGGGAATACCATTGCCACCTCGTTGTGCGCCTTTGGTATCAAAAAGAAAGTAATCCACAAAAGGTTCAAAGTTTGGTAATGATTTGAAATCAAATGATTCATCAACGGCAAACGCCTTGATCACCTTCAACCCTTGCTCTTTCAGCTGACGGCACTGGCCTGGAGTTTCATCACCATGTAGTTGAACAAACTCCAACTGATGTTGCATGCTTAGTTCCAGCATCCGCTCCGTTGATTCATTGACAAACACCCCTACTCTTTTAATGGTTGGACTAAGCTCAGCTGGCATTTTAAACGCACCACCAACGTAGCGCGGAGAATTGGCATAAAAAATAAATCCCATAAAGTCCGGGTTCAGTGTCGCCACCTCCAGGATATTCTCCCTTTGCTTCATTCCGCAGACCTTGAGTTTAACGGATGACATCAGACTTGCTTTTGTTTTTCAATCTTTTCATCTCCCTGATAAACTCCAGTGCCGCTTTTTCAGGCCGGCTCGAACGCATAAACAACTCCCCAATAAGAAATCCATCGTAACCAACATTTCCCAGAGCCACGGCCGTATGCGGTGAATCGATACCACTCTCGGATATTTTGATCATCTCTTTGGGAATGCGCTCCACCAATTTCTGGCTCACGGCAATATCCACCTCAAAGGTATCCAGATTACGGTTGTTCACGCCCACCAGTTCGGGTGCTGACTCAATATGAGCGTTCAGTTCGTTTTCATTGTGGACCTCCAACAGTACTTCCAGTTGTAACGATCGCGCAAATGAGGCCAGGGATTTTAATTTGGCTGGATCAAGAATGGATGCGATGAGCAATATTGCATCTGCCCCTATTGATTTGGCCTCGACAATTTGATATTCATCAATGATAAAATCCTTTCTGAGAATAGGACAGAAGTTGTACTTTCTTGCCAGGGTAAGATCTTCTGAGCTCCCACCAAAGAAAGCAGAATCGGTAAGCACCGAAAGAGCCGATGCCCCAGCCTGCATGTACCCAATGGAGGTACGCTCTACAGAAACATCAGGGTTGATGACACCCCTGGAAGGAGATTGTCTCTTGATTTCTGCAATTATTCCGGACTTTCCTTCCTTGAGTATATACCTCTTGAGCGATACCGTTTGGGTAGGGAAATAAATACGCTGCTCCAGCAGCTTGGTAGGATACAAGCTTTTCCGTTCGGCAACCTCCTTTTCTTTATGGCTAACAATCTGGTTTAAGATTTTCATGCTAGTGGATCAGTTTTTCAAAAGTTTTTAGTGCAGCACCCGATGACAGCGCTTTTTCCGCTTTAGCTATTGCATCCTGGATGCCTCCTGCCCTATTTCCACAGAACAATGCCAATCCTGCATTGGCAATTACCACGGCATTCTGGCTTTCGGTGCCGTTACCCTCCAATATCCGCAGGAAAATACGGGCTGCTTCTTCCACGGTTTCTCCGCCACTGATGTCTTCCCGCGATACTTTGGGCAAACCTAAGTCATCCGGCTCCAGCTGGTCTTCTCCCCGGTTGGAAAATATTTTAAACGCTCCGGTAAGGGAAATTTCGTCATATCCATTGAGGTCATGCAAGATAACGTAGTCCTTGCTGGTTTGCTGATAGAGATAGCCATATTGACGGGCAAGCTCCAGGCTAAAAACACCAACCAATTGCCGTGGTGGCATAGCTGGATTTACCATAGGGCCTAGCATGTTGAAAAAAGTTTTGACACCTAACTCCTTCCTTATGGGCGCTACATTTTTCATGGCCGGATGAAAGAGCGGGGCGTGCATAAAGAAAATATTGGTGCGCTCCAGTTCAGACCTTAGTTTGACCTGATCATTAGAAAATTGGTAGCCCAGGTGTTCCATGATATTGGAAGAGCCACTTACCGATGACACCCCATAGTTTCCGTGCTTGGCAACCGGCTGACCAGCAGCAGCGACAACAAACGAAGACAGCGTAGAAATGTTGAACGTATTTTTTCCATCCCCACCAGTACCACAAACATCGATCACAGGCAATCCCGTTTGCACTGGAATGCACAATTCCAGCATGGCATCGCGGAACCCTTCCAACTCATGGATGGTAATAGCGCGCATCATGTATACCGTCATGAATGCACTGATTTGACTGCCGTTGTATTTACCAGATGCAATATCCATCAGCACGCGCTTTGCCCTGGACTTGTCCAGCGATCGATGGCTGATCAACTCATTTAAAATCTCTTTCATCGCTTAACTATTAATCCAATTGGAAATCATCTTCAGTCCATTTTCTGTCAATATTGATTCGGGATGAAATTGAACACCCTTCACATCAAATCGGGTATGCGCAATGGCCATCACAATACCCGTTTCATTGGTGGCCGTAATTTTCAATGATCCATTGATGCTTTCCGGCACCACCGCCCAGGAATGGTAATGACACACTTTCATTGCACTGGGCAGTTCCTTAAATAATCTCTCCTCACGATCATGAAATGTTACCTGGCTCGTCACACCGTGCAGCACTTCGTTCATATTAAAAAGTTTTGCCTGATAAACTTCTGCAATGGCCTGGTGCCCCAGGCATACACCCAATATGCTTTTGGTAGGTCCGAATTCACGGATCAATTCTTTCATGATTCCTGCTTCATCGGGTATGCCGGGCCCCGGTGACAGCATGATTTTATCGAATGGCTTAGCCTCATCCAATTCGATCTTATCGTTGCGGACTACCACCGGCTGATGGCCCAATTCGTACAACTGATAAACCAGATTGTAGGTAAAAGAATCGTAATTATCGAGTACCAGTATTTTCATGTTCATAGTTGTTCGGCCATCTTAAGTGCTTTGCGCAAGGCCTCCAGTTTGTTGTTTACCTCCTGCAATTCCATTTGCGGAACTGACTTGGCTACGATGCCTGCCCCGGCTTGCGTGATCAGTTGGTTGGATTTACTCAAAAATGTTCTAATCATGATCGCATGATTGAAGTCGCCATTGAAACCCAGGAAACCAATGGCCCCACCGTAAAAACCTCTGTTGAGGTTTTCGTATTGGCTAATCAATGTCAGTGCCTTGTGCTTCGGGGCGCCAGACAAAGTACCTGCCGGAAAGGTATTGGCTGCTATTTTTAAAGGAGAAGTTCCTTTCAAACGACCTGTTACCTTAGAGACCAGGTGGATGACGTGGCTATAATATTGAACCTCTTTGAAGACCTCCACTTTTACATCCACGGCATCGCGGCTAATATCATTTCTGGCAAGATCAACCAGCATCACATGCTCTGCATTTTCCTTTGCATCAGCAGAAAGTTCAGCGGCCAAAGCTGCGTCTTGCTTGTCGTCACCTGTTCGTCTAAAGGTACCTGCAATGGGGAAGATGGTGGCCCGCTCACCCTTGATTTGAATCTGCGCTTCGGGTGACGACCCGAATATTTTGAAATTTCCAAAGTCGAAATAAAATAAATAAGGTGATGGATTGATGGATCTTAATGCCCGGTAAACATTGAATTCATCCCCCTGAAATTCAGAAGTAAATCTTCGGGAGAAGACAATCTGAAACACATCACCCCTTTTGCAATGGCTGATGCCCAGGTCTACCAATCTTAAAAAATCCTTATCGGTAAGATTGGAAATTTCCTTTGAAGATAAGGCAAACGAAAAGGTGCTGAAGCGGTTGCTGAAAATAAGTTTCTCCAGGTTATCCAGGCGGGAAGGCGCTTCACCGGAAATACTATTCTCAAAAAGCATCAACTCATTGGAAAAATGATCGATGACAATGACGTACCTAAAAACCTTGTAAAGTACATCTGGTATCTGCGAGTCTGAAGTTTGGATTTTTACATCTTCAAAATATCGAACGGCATCATACGCCATATAACCAAACAGGCCCCCGGAAATATATTTCGATTCTACTTCCTCCACTTCAAAACTATTCCTGAAGGCATCCAATTCTTCAATGACTTTATTCCCTTCAGGAATTTGAACTTCCCTGACAATACCATCCGGATACTGCACTTTGAGGTCATACCCCTTTACCTGAAAAGATGCGATGGGGTCGCAACAAATAAACGAAAGGCTGTTTTCATGCCCGTGATAGTCGGAACTTTCGAGCAGGAAACTTCCGGCATATACGTCCCTGAGTTTAAGGTAGATATTAACAGGCGTCAGCGTGTCTGCCAGCAATTTCTTAGATCGAGTGTGTATCTGATATTTCATTTTTTGTCATAAAAAAACCCGCCCCGAATGATCGGGGCGGGCTTACTATTTTAGGTCTATCATTTTAACTATAGCACATGCAGCCACTCCCCGATTTGCGGAAATGCCACCACCACGCTATGTTTGTTTTCGTTGTCATTCCTTATCTGCCGCCTTGGCTTTTTTCTTTGCCGGTGCCTTTTTAGGCGCTTTTTTTGCCTTAGGCTTAGCTTCTGTTGCCGCTTTCTCAGTCTTTTCCGTGGCATCGGATGCCACATATGATGTCTTTACTTTACGTTTTCTGGAATTGCCGTAAGAGCCTTTCCAAATCTTTCCTTTCTTCGTTTTTTTATCTCCTTTACCCATAGTTCTCGTTTTCGAAGAGCAATAATACTAAAGGTGCCTTTGATTACAAACCCGTCTATGAAATTTAAGGTTTAGTGATTGTACTACCATATCACAATGCGTTCCGGCTCCTCCCTATAAAGTTCATCACCCGATCCTAATGAAAAGGCCTCATAAAATGAATGTAGATTTGAAACAGGGCCATTTACGCGATATTCATTTGGCGCATGGGGATCGGTGGCTACGGCCGTTTTTAAACTCGCTGCTCTCGCTTTTGATCTCCAAATCGTTGCCCAGGAAACAAAAAATCTTTGGGTAGCGGTATGTCCGTCAATTACCTCAAGATTCCCATTTTCACGCATATACCGCTGCAAACCTTCATATGCTACGCTCAGCCCTCCCAAATCTGCGATATTCTCACCCAATGAAAATTCACCTGAACCATAGTCTCCAACCAAAGCATCGTAATCATTCAACTGTGCAGTGATCGCAAAACCTTTCTGCTTGAATCTTACTATGTCCTCTTCCATCCACCAATTCTTCAAACTTCCGTTTTCGTTAAATTGACTTCCAGCATCGTCAAATCCGTGAACGATCTCATGGCCAATAATGGCACCTATGCCCCCATAATTAATTGCTTCATCCCTCTGGCGACTGTAGAAGGGGGGATGTAAAATTCCAGCGGGGAGGTAAATTTCGTTTAACTTGTAATTGTAAAAAGCATTTGCCGTCTGTGGGGTAACGGTCCATTCTTTTCTGCTAACGGGGTTGCTTAGCTTATTGAACTGCTGGCGGACCATCCACATTGAAGCATTCACCACATTCTGATAGTAGGTCGATCCTTCAGGGGTTTTTTCTACCACCAGTCCTGCATAACTTTTCCACTCCTCCGGATATCCAACTTTCACATTTACCCTGCTCAATTTTTTCAATGCCAGCATTTTGGTGGTGTCCGACATCCAGTCAAGCGTTTTGATCCGATGTGCCGTGGCCAGTTTTATGTTCTCTGCCATCTCCAATACTTTCTCTTTTGTGTCTGGAGAAAATGTTTTTTCCACGTACAACTGACCAATTACTTCGCCCAAATATCGATTGGTCACCTCCAAAACTCTCTTCCATCTTGGTCTCAGTTTGTCAGCCCCTAAAAAATACTTGTTGTTGAACTCAAAATCTTGAATAAAGAAAGAGTAATTAAGGTAAGGTGCAGCCTCCCTAATAAGGGCCCACTTTAAATAGGCTTGCAGATCGCTCCATCTTTCCAATTCAAATATGCGGTGGCATTCCCGCATAAAGTCAGGCTGTTCGATGATGACACTATCGGTCTTTATCTGCAATTGTTCAAAATAAGTATCCCATTTCCATGATGGGACAACTGTATATAGTTGCGCAATCGATCTCTTATTGTAAACACCTTTCGGATTTCTCTTTTCTTCCCTGCTTAGCATGGCCCTTGCTAATCTGCTCTCTGTTGCCAAAATTTTTTCTGCTGCCCTTTCCGCCCACTCATGTGTTTCACCAAGTAACACAAACATGGTGGAAATATGATCCAAGTACTTATCTCTGATTTTTCTGGAACTTTCATCGCCCCTGAGGTAATATTCTCTTTCAGGCAAACCCAATCTTGCGGATGTTAAATAGACCGCATGCTTTTTATTGTCCATTGCGTCTGCGTTTACGGAAATGTTGAAAAAGGCGCTGCCTGCCCTGAGCTCATTTTCACCCAGGTACGTTTGCAATGCATCCATGCTATTAATTTTGTTGATCGCACTCAACGTTGGCCTTAAAACGTCAGCACCTGCCTTTTCGGCTTTGATGGAGTCCATGCCTACTGTGTAAAAATCAGCCGCCTTCCTGTAATCCGTTCCCTCAACGTATTTGGCATTGCTACTTACTTCTTGCAAAAGTTCGCGCATAATCAGATCATTTTGTGCGCTTACTTCTGTAAAGCTGGTCCAACTTCCCCTATCGGCAGGAATTTGAGCCCTGGATATCCAGCCCCCATTGGCATAGTGGAACAAATCGTCTTGCGGCCGCACAGTGGTATCCAAATCAGACCATTCAAACCCAACGTAAGTTTGCTGAGGCGGTTGGTGACTTTCGCATGATGAAACGATAACAACAATACCAAGTAGTAAACAAAGTCGCATAGGATAAGGGTGAAAACTAAGTAAAGCGCACCATGAATTAAATTGGAAATGTTAGTGTAAAAACTGACCCCTTGGGCTTATTGCCAGCCACCGTAATTTCACCTTTCAGTGTTTCCATTGCCTTCTTTACAATATATAATCCAAGGCCGCTTCCCTGAGATTTTTCATGTCCTTTAAAAAACATCTCAAATATTTGTGGCCGCATGTCCGGGTGAATACCATCTGACCTATCCATTAAAGTAAACGCATGCGTTTTGGCTTGTCTTTTATAAATAATTTTTACTTCTGCCTCCTGACCTGAAGTGTACTTTACGCTGTTGGCAAACAGCTTGGAAAATATGAGTTCCAAAAAGTAAGGATCTGATTTTATCTTTAAATTGGATGGTCCTTTGATTAAAAGTTTCAATCTGTCGTGTGCCAGCGCACATTTCTTAATGATTTCAAACGGCTGAACGGATTCCACAACCGGGTCCACCTCATTAATTCGAACCAGTTGAAGCAGGGACTCATTTTGCGCTTTTAACTTTGCAATGGTCCCGCCCAGATGGTCCAATGCCTCCTCTTTATGCTTTCCACGCTCCGATTTTAAGATATGAAACAATCCTTCCAACGTGTTAATGGGTGATTTCAGGTCATGGGAAGCCTTATAGAAAAGCGTATCCAATTCTTTGTTCTTATACAGAATTTCGTTCTGGAATTTTTTGGTTTCATCCACATCCTGAACCAGGGCCACCAGGTGCGAATATTCACCCTTGATCATGGCCCCGGCCACAGTCAATCTCACCCAAATGATTCTACCGTCTTTTCTAACGTATCTTTTCTCAAAACTATACTCCTTAATCGCCCCGCTTTTTAACTTGTCATAGAGCGCCAGGTTCTGATCAAGGTCTTCCTTATAGGTGATGTCCAAAAATGTCATACCCACCAGCTCCTTTTTCTTGTACCCGATGATTTCGCAGAATCGGGTGTTCACCAATCTCCACCTTAGTTCCTTGTCAATGATGACAATTCCAATGGGCGCATGCTCAATAATTCGTTTAAAATTCTCTTCGTTGAATAAAGTATCGCTCATGCAAAATCAAAAATCAAAACAAAAACCATGAGTATGCTGTTATTTCACGAGTTATATTTACTATCAAAATACAAGAATACGATGGCAAAAGCCAGTTTGGAAATAATTAAGACAATTCGGGCCACGGCCAAATCCCTGGAGTCATCCTCCTACTATCAGTGGGGGCATATGGGCGCCTGTAACTGTGGGTTTCTAGCACAGCAAGTGACGTCACTTTCGAAAAAGGAAATCCACTCGGCAGCCATGGAAGGTCATGGGGATTGGCGGGAACAGCTTAACGATTACTGTCCGACAAGTGGGTTGAAGATGGATCTGCTCATTTCCAATTTACTGGACTTTGGTTTTGATATCGATGATCTCACCCATCTTGAGCGACTATCAGATCCGGCAGTAATTGAAAGCTTGCCCTTGGAATCGAGAAATCTGACGCACAACAGGAAGGACCATGTAGTTGTCTACTTATTGGCCATGGCCCAAAGATTAGAGGACCAGCTCATTGAAAAATTAAAATTGCCATCACTACAGGCTGCTCAGCGATCTAGAACAGAAATCCCAGTCTGAAATAACCCAGTGTTCCTTCCACCGAGTGGGCCACCTCTATAGCTATGAGTGCCATGTTAAATGGCGTCAGCCAAATCCCCCCGCCATAGCCTTGGTGCCAGACGCTGGATTTGCCCGTGGCTGTGGTCGGATCAACACCCAATTCATTTTTGTACCATACCCTGCCAATGTCATAGAAGCCCATCATCCCAACCGAAGCGGGCAAAACAAATGATCTGATATTGCCCAGTTTAAATCGTACTTCATTATTGAAAACCAGCTTGCGGTTGCCATAGAACCGAGTTTTTCTAAAGCCCCTCAATTCCGTTTTACCATCCAGGATTTGCGATTGATAAATTTCAAAGTCACCCGAATTGATCCCCCCCAGCGCGCGCACTGCGTACGTTACCCTTGCCGGAAATCGAAAGGACTGATAGACCGAAATGGAAGCGGTGTGCGCATTGAATGCGGAAGAAGTGCCCTCAAAACCTTTCATGAGCCGGGAGGATTGCTCAAGATACATCCCCCGCGTTGTGAAGAGTGTACTGTTTCTGTTGTCAATTCCCCAGCTATAATTGATTCCGGCAAAACTTTTTGACTTCTCCAGAATGGGTTCAGTCAAAGTAGCCTCATAATCTTTGACAAAAAGACTCCTATTGGGTCGCTCTAGTTCCACCACCTGTAAGGTTGGCCCGAATTTGAGAAATGCATTGGAGCCAATCTGGCGCGACAGACTGGGACTAAAGTTCCATTCTTTGAATCTCAGGCGATAGTAGGAAATGGCGTTATCCAAATTGCGAGATGGATCGTCATCTATATTTTTATCAAACACAGATTCATTACCTAAACCGAAGAAATTATTCACAAAGTTGGGTGACTTCACATCCAGATCCAATTCTGCATTCCAATTTCTAATAACGGATGTAAATTTGCCGTTGTATTTGAAATTGAAAGAGCTGGTATTGATGGCATAGCTGCCCAAGAAAAGATGTCGTGTTTTGAAAGGATCTTTTCGAAAGCCATGTGTGGTCACAAAAAATCCACCTCCTACAAAGATTCCGTCATCCACATTATAATTCAGCAGCGGCAGGGGTGCTGTCAAATTGTATTTAAACTCCTTCCGATTGTAATGGTTGACCATCTTGTCTTTTGAGCGCCTGTCTTTAAACTTACTTTCCTTTCTGATTTTTATTCCCTTTGGTTTGGCGTATACCAATGGTTTGGCCCGGGCATCGGACAGAAAACGGTCATCCCCTTTTCCGCTGATCACACGCACTTTGATGGTTTTCCTGACATCACCGCTAAAGTTAAATCGATCATCTCCATCGAGGCCGTACAATCTGATTTCCCTGGTTTCACCCAGCGCAAACCTTCTTTGAAATATTTCTTCCTCTATATCCCCATCTTTTTGGATCTTATAGACTGTGACGTCAACGTCTCCATTGTCTAAATATTTCACCTCGAAACGTTCGTGCTTGTTTGAGCCTACTACATTTACCGCCTTGGAGAGAAAATAATAGTGATTAAGACCGTACGTTACTAGTTGCTCACGTCTGGCTTTGAGTTTTTTAATGATCTCAAGTCCATGCAGATCATAAATTTCGGGAGGCCATTGCCTGATGGCGTTTTCAATCACTTCATCCGTCATTGCCTGCTGAAGACTTTCTGCTTCGCTGATCCAATCTTGTTTTTCCAATGCGGTAAGAAAACTCCGATCAAAATATCTTGCGTTGAACATGAATCCGGCTGGCCATTTCAATTCGTAATCAAAGCCCTGCAGTTTAGGTATGGCCCACTTCTTACTGACCAATTTGGGTATTCGTCCCTCATTCACAAAAAATGCCTGGTCCCTGTCACGTGGGATGGGTCTGTACATTTTCCCTCCCTTCTTGTCAAACTCGGCCCATCTCCACTGGTCATCGTGTCGATCCCAATCACCTATCCACAGATCAAACAACCGTGAACGCAACACGAATTGCTGGTCTACATAATTATCATTGTCCTTTGCCAGTTCCTTAATGATTTTGAAGGTGCTTTCAATTTCATCTGCATTGCCAAAGAAGTCCAGGCCTTTGGCCTTCCCGCTGGGTCGCTCTTCGAACAGCATCAGCCGATTGGCAAACGTATTGCGATAGTTGCCCAGTCTTGGATCGTCAGCCAACCAAACGACTTTTGGGTTGGTGTGGTAAATTCCTGCCGCTTTGGCCAGGTGAGGAACCACCAGGGCTCCGTAGGGATGGGCCGCAGAAATCTGGTCCTGTACAATGTCCTTGGCAAAAGTTTCTCTGAAAGCCTCCGGTATTGCTTTTTCAGGATACTTTTCAATTGAACGCAGGGTGTATTGACGACCCTTGGGATCCTCCAATCGCAAAGACAGCGTTTGCATGCCGCCACCTCGTTGCACAATTTTCAAGTCACCACCCTCTGACTTAAAGTCAAAAACCGGGGCCTGAATTTCCTGCGACCATACATCGCGATAGTTGCTGCCCATCCACCTTTTCCGGGATTTGCCTGCCTTGTATTGGTCGCTTGCTTTGGCTTTGACAAATCCCAGCTCCGAAATCGCGCTCACATCCATTCCTTCAGGCTGCTTAGCTATCCCAAACTCCTGCACAAAATCGGGAGACTGATTGTCGCCAGCAAAGTATTCAATGCGTACCTGCCTGCCGGATGTGAGCACCACGCGTACAAATCCAGATTCAGATTTAACATATTTAGCATGTCCTTTCTTCTTGACCGGGGTAGTCTTGGACCCCGAACCGCTGACCACGTAATGAACACTGTCTTTGATGGAGTATTGCAAAGAATGCTCATGCCCTGCCGCGAAAATAGTACCCGGGTAATTTTTCAGAATGGATTCGATAGACATGCGCATCTCATTGTAAAATGGATTGGCGGTATCCTGGATATTCCCAAATACTTTGCGATAAAAAGGATAGATGGAACCCAATACTGGCAGGGGCAGGTACAACGCTTTGTTTAATTTTGTTAAGGGGAAAAAATGATCCTTGGCTGTAAATACACCGCCATGCTCTCCATAGGTGTACATCGGGTGATGCGAAGCAACGATAACCTGCTTTCCCTGGTTTCGTTGAAGAATATCTTCCAGCTCAGCCATTACATCAGCCTGGGTTTTGAGATCACACTCGCTGCTTTCACCTTGCGGCTTTTCCCATTGATGCAGCCACCATTGCGTATCCATGAAAACCAGGGTAAGTTGATCTGTCAATGAAACTTCAATCGGGCCTGGGCATCCATCCTGAGGGATAAGGCTAATGTTGGGATTATTCAGCGAATCAATCCAATCCTGCTGGTACCGTAATTGGTCAAGGCCATATTTTCTCCCTCTCTTCCAATCGTGATTACCTGGCACAAAAAAGACATTGCTTTCAGCATCAGCCATGGCAATCTGAGCAGAAAGTATCTGCTCACCCTGTTTTCTCAGCGCATGCTCTTCCTCTTCCAAACCACGCGGATATACATTGTCTCCCAAAAAAACAAAAGATGATGGCACACCTTGCTTTCGCGCCAATTGGGATTTGATGGTAGGGATGTAAGGAGCCTCAGACACATCCGGTTCTCCCGCATCACCAATCAAGTATAAATAGTATTGGTCTTGGGTAGCTGCATGCTGCGACAGCCCCCGAAATACAGCAATAAAAATCAATAGGAAAGCAATCAATAACCTCAACTTCATGGTAAATCAAATGCAGTGGCCACAACCTTCAATCACCTTCATAACCAAAGTACTTAATGGTGAGCATAAATATGGTCAATTTTCATAGTTTTATATAATTATAAAAATGATGAATACAGATCTCATTGAAAAGTCTAAAGCCTACGCAGAATCAGAACTTGCTGAATTAAAGGATGACTATTCGTATCACAACTTAAATCATACCCGCAAGGTAGTAGCGGCTGCAGAAGAGATTGGTGAAAAAAGTGGATTATCGCAGGATCAGATGGAAACTGTAATCATTTCTGCCTGGCTTCATGATACTGGTTATCTCAATGGCGCTGAAAATCATGAGCGGCATTCGGTTGAAAATGCCAAACGACAGCTTACCCGGTGGGGCGCTCCTCAAACTAAAATAGAAGCGGTATGCCATACCATCAAGGCTACTGAAATGCCACAAAATCCGGGTGACATCGTGGGCATGGTATTGTGTGATGCCGACCTGCATCATTTGGCCAATGGAAACCTGAATGAAATTGGAAAAAGCTTAAGACAGGAATTGAGTGCCACCCAACAACAGGTATTTACGGATAAAGAGTGGCTGGACTACAACTTACAATTCATTAAGTCTCATGTTTACTTCACTGAATATGGAAAAACGGTGCTGGAAAAAAAGAAACAGAAAAACCTCAAGAAGTTTAAAAAGGAGATTAAACCCAAAAAGGACAAGGGGTATGTGAAATCCCTGGAAAAAGAATTGGAGAAGCTTCATCGCAAGATGGAGAAATCTGCCCGTCCGGAAAGGGGAATCGAAACCATGTTCCGCATCACCTCCCAAAATCATATTACGCTAAGTGAGATGGCAGACTCCAAAGCCAACATCATGGTTTCCATTAACGCCATCATTCTTTCCGTAATTGTTTCTCTACTCCTGGGCAAGCTCGAAGAGTACCCCGAACTACTAATACCCACACTGATGCTCATTGGCTCATGTCTCGCCACTATCATTTATGCAGTGGTTGCCACCCGGCCTAATATTTCCTCTGGTAAATTCACGACAGACGACATCAAGAAGAAGAAAACCAATTTGTTGTTCTTCGGCAACTTCCACGGCATGCAGCTTGACAATTATGAGTGGGGCGTCAAGGAAATGATGAAGGACTCGGACTTTTTGTACGGAAGTATAATTAAAGACATTTACTTTAATGGCAAAGTGCTTGCCCGTAAATACCGACTACTCCGGATATCGTACAGTATTTTCATGTTTGGTTTTGTCGCATCCATCCTGGCATTTCTGATTTCCATGCTTATCTTCTATTACCCACACTAGCTCACTTTAAAAACCTCTACCTTTTTTCCCAGCCCTTTACAATTTTTGAGCTAAGTTCGTTTGTCGCTCAGTGGAAAATAGTACAAGATGCAGTCTTTGGGTTGGTTGCCCTGATTGACAAATCGATACCAGTTTTTCAACCTGGCCTCTTCTTTCATCCCGGATTTTAGCAGCACTTTGCTGGATGTTTTGTTGTCCACATCAACAAAGGTCCAAATCCTGAACACGTCATTTAATTCCTGAAGTTTTTCAATCAGTGCGTTGCAGGCTTCAGTGGCAAACCCCTGGTTCCAATTCAATGGACTGATGATATAACCAAACTGATATTTGCCAAAATCATTGACCGCCCCGATGGATCCAATCAGGCGATTGTTTGATTTCAACCTGAGGGTATAATTGTACTCAAGTCCGGCATGCCAGGCAGCCACCGCATACCGCAGGTACTTATTGGTATCGGCTACCGTCTTGTGCGTGGGCCATGAGACATACCGGGTGGCTTCCAACTTACTCGCATAAGCATAAAATATTTCTTCGGCATCTTCGTACTTTAGCCGCACCATGCGCAGTCTTTCAGTTTCAATCAATTCCGGCAAATGACGCATTAAAAATGAGTGTTCATTCAAATATCGTGCACAAGTATTTCAAAAGTGAACTGGAAGACGTCAAAATATTGGTCAAAGTTAACCCGGTCCACTTCACTGGCGTTGAAATGATCGTGCATAAAAACGGGAAACTGGAAACACGACAACTGGAATTTGATGCTGAAATATGGGATGAACTGTCGGAGGATGGATTTGTGGAGGTGAGCGCCATGGAATTCAATCTCCATCTTTCCGGATTAATAAAATAATTCTGATCCGTTCACAGTTTGATGCTTGGCAGCTATCGCTTACCTTTGCGCCCGGCAAATCGGCACGACCAGCTCCCGCTGAACTCCCCCAGGACCGGAAGGTAGCAAGGGTAGGTGGTTGTAGCGGTGCGATGTTCGATTTGCCCTTTTTATCTCCTCCCACCTCTTCAAA